>CAZUAE010000012.1:65843-95686 GCA_964618265.1 uncultured Spirochaetales bacterium
TCCGCCGGGATCCACCGGCGGCCGGCAAAACGGTTTTCGAATTCTGCCGGATAATCGGGTTTTGATTTCGGGAAGCCTTTAACATGAATATCCGGGTTCTTTACCGCTAATACAAAGCTTTCTTCCCTCATCAAAGAAAACAGCTCTTCAATTTCTTCAGGCTGTTCCCTTTTAAGTTTATGGACAAACTCGGCATGATCCGTCTGTCTCACCAGGGCATACCGGCCCTCCGCTATCGGGGCGGCAGGAGGCATATGCCTGGTACCCCGGGTTTTCGTTTCGTATTCTCCCCCTTTGAGAACTTCTTTCAACGTCTCGGGGGTTTCCGTTACCATCGTTATAATAGCCCACCTTCTTCTCCTCGGGCCCTTTTCGGTTCCCGGGAGTTCTTTCCCTCCGATATTTATGAGGCGGTATATATCCACAGCTTTCATAATCATATAGAAACGCTGTACATCCCGGGGAGTCTCTGCCTCTACTTTTGGCCTATAAAAATAGTATACGTCCCCCTTTTCCAGAATATCCGCCATAACACTCTCCTTAAAACCGGGTTCCGGTCTTTAATTTGAAATTACGGTCGTATCATCCTGGGGTCAAGGTGATGTTTACTTACCAGATTGTTTCAATCATGTATTTTCCTGTGTATGGATCAGGAGTAAAGATAGGTATATTTTCTGTTAGTGCCTGGGAGACAAGGAGACGAATCTAGCTCTGCAGCGCTTTCCACCGGTACCAGTTTTGCCACAGGAACATCACCCTTTTTGATGATAATTTCTTCTCCGGCCTGTAACCGGCAGGCGGATCGGCTCTCCCGTACTGCAACGCAGCGTAGTAACCACTTGATTCGAACCTCGGAATAATTTACAGTCTACACAGCTATGTGTGGTTCAAGATATACCGGCACAACCCAGTTTTATCCTAAATTGATCTCGAATCATTTCACATCGCCAAGGAGGTTTCTATGCAATTGGAAGATTCCAACGGAAAAGTGTTTGTACCCAAAAACGTGACTGAAGTGACGGAAACGATTGATTGTCTAGGCAGTGGACTGGAACACTGCATACTCAGCGACGGCGATATGTTTATACAGACTGCCGGTTCGTCCCCCCGGCTGGTTGTTGAATATCAGGACCCTACAGGGCACTATGAGGCTGCTGAACTGCATTCAGCTCAGACCGTAAAAGACCTGTTTAGCGCTTTTTTCCAAAAGAACGATTCCTGGAAAACCATGGTCGCCTATTCACGGACAGGTGATGCAGCTGCCGGTCCCTCAGTGAGTACCGGAGACAGGAGCACCGGAACGGGCGGAACCCGGGAGAAGAGTTTTAAGGACGGGTTGGCAGACTCAATGAAACGTGAAGTTAAAAACAACCTCTCGAGGATGGTACGCCGCGGGGTTCGAAATGTCTTTAGAAAGTTCAGGTAATTTTAGTTCTCTGTAATCGGGGTTAAATTTCAATACCTATTATACAGGTGATGTTTCTGCCGCTGACTCAAATGACCTTCATAATTCGCGAAGTCTTTTGAAGACAGGATTGGGTATGCCTCCAGTGTCGGAGCCCGGTTTGTTTCGCTTGCGAAAAAGCATTGATATTCTTTCCTTAGGTTCTTATTATACCCTATATGGCTAAATACTCAGATTATATAATAAAAAAGATTAAAAAACGGCCCGATTTTCCCAAACGGGCTGTCGTAACCGGCGGAATGCCCTATGGAAACAAGGACCTTCATTTCGGACACATCGGCGGTATTTTTGCTCACGCCGATATTTTCTCCCGGTTCCTCAGGAATCGTATCGGTGCCGATAATGTTGTTTTTGTCTCGGGCACTGACTGCTACGGGTCTCCTATTGTGGAACAGTACCGTCAGCAGGTAGAGGCGGGAGACTTCAAAGGAACACTGCAGGATTTTGTCAAACAGAATCATGAAAAACAGAAGGAAGTCCTGAATAAGTACCTTATAGGAATTAACCTCTACGGAGCATCCAGTTTTTCCCGGTCCGCGGAAATACACAAAGAACTGTCCGGTGAATTTCTGAAAACACTATATAAAAACGGTCATCTTTTAAAGATCAGCCGGCCTCAATTCTTCGATCCCGTAAGAAAAGTGTTCTTAAACGGCCGTCAGGTGGAGGGACGGTGTCCCGTTCAGGGCTGTTCTTCCGACAAGGCATACGCGGATGAATGTTCCTTAGGACACCAGATCAATCCCGAAGATCTGATTAACCCCAGAAGCACACTGACAGGAGAAAAACCGGTTTTGAAGGAGGCGGAGAATTGGTACCTGGACATGATCGGTTTCCGGGAGCTCCTTGACTCCTGGGCCGATCATGCTGAAAAAGAACCCGGAGCCAGAGGATTCGTCGTTTCAAGTCTCCGGGAATTTTTAGAACCTCCCTCCGTTTTTGTCTTGGATAAACACATGGATGAGGTCCGCTCCATCGCGGATTCCCTTCCGCCGTTTACCGAGGAGGAGAGCAAGAGCAAATCCACCCGTCTTGTTTTCCGGAATCTCGAAGACCGGGAAGATGCCTGCAGTACCTTTACCAGCCGGAGTATCAGGTTCCGCACCGGGAAAACATTGGTCCCGTTCCGGCTTACGGGAAATCTGGATTGGGGAATCCCCGCGCCTGACCTGGATGACCTTTCGGATCTAACCTTTTGGGTCTGGCCCGAATCTCTCATCGCCCCGATATCATTTGTCAAAACCTACCTTGAGTCTATCGGTAAAGATCCCGGTGAATGGAAGAAATACTGGCTCAGTAAAGATGCCAAGGTGTATCAATTCATCGGGGAGGACAATCTCTATTTTTACGGGCTTGCGGAGATAGCCATGTGGTACGGAATGCAGGGAGAGAACCCTTCCCCGGAACCTCCGGAGGGTGAACTTCAACTTCCGCACCTTATCGTAAACAACCATATCCTGTTTCTGGACAAAAAAGCTTCTTCAAGCGGCAAGGTAAAGCCCCCCATGGCCCGGGACCTTCTGGAGCACTACACGGCGGAACAGCTCCGTGCCCATTTCTTCAGCCTGGGGCTCGGAATCCGGAGCGTAGGCTTCAAGCCTAAGTTCCTGAATCCAAATGCCGGAGAGCGGGACGCCGACCCGGTGATGCGGGAGGGGAATCTATTGAGTAACGCCTTTAACCGGGCAGTGCGGTCCTGTTTCTACACGGTACAGCAGCACTTTAACGGAGAACTGCCGAATGGAGAAGTTTCCCGGGAAATTCTCGACGGAACCGCGGAGGCAATCCTGGAATACGAGCAGTACATGTACGTTCACGAGTTCCATCAGGCTATGGCTGTGTTGGACCGGTACATCCGGGAGATCAACAAGCACTGGACCAACCGCACCAAGGAAGTCTCTGATGATGATGAAGCAGAAAAAGCTCAAATCCTAATCGATACGTTTCATATGGTAAAAACCGCGGCGGTACTGGCACATCCTATCGCACCAAAGGGCACCGAAATGATCCGGGAATATCTAAGACTCGGGGAAGAGATGTTTATGTGGGAAAATATATTTGCAACCATTTCTGAACTCTCACTCTCTCCGGAGAAGCACGGGTTTAAACACTTAGAACCCCGGGTGGATTTTTTCGAGAAGCATCCGAGTCAGCTGAAAAAATAGCAGGTTTACTTCTTATGTCCGATATTTATTTTTGTTCCGGCGTCTTCCGCGTCCCTTGAAGGTTGTTCCGCCTTTCTCGATTTTCAGAGTCCGGCCTTTGTAGGTGAAGGATTCTAAGGAGTCCTGCACCTCCGCGATATTGGCCGATTCCACTTCGACTCTGGAATGATTCTGCTGGATATCGATCCGCCCGATCCGTATATTACGGTTCCTTGTAGACTGGTTTATGAGACCGATAAGCTGCTCCGGGACTATGCGGTTCTGTCTTCCCAAATTAATTTTGATAGGAGTATAGGATATACCGTTTTTCCCGTTCTTCCGGGACCCTGAACGGTCTTTGGTTTTCCTGCTTCCGGAGTCCGCAGGAGATGCCGACGAAATATCGGAATCTTCCTTATAGTAGGTAAGGAATTTACTGAATTCGTTTGCGACTACATGCTTAAGGATATCCTCCCGGTCTAAACCGGAAAACCGATCCATCACTCTTTCCATAAAGGGAGCGATGAGTTCTTCATCCACTTCTGTATCTTTAATCCTGTCCGCAAGATGGTAGAGCTGTTTTTCACAGATATCTTTACCCGTTGGAATGGGGTTTTCCGAGATGGTCCGCTTTACCGTTCTCTCGATCCGTTTAATCCTCCGGTATTCTTTATCCGTTATTATGGAGATGGAGGCACCAGTTCTTCCCGCACGCCCAGTCCTGCCGCTTCGGTGAGTATACACGCCGGGATCATCCGGAAGGTCGAAATGGATAATATGGGTAAGCTCTTCTACATCCAATCCCCGGGCCGCAATATCGGTCGCCACAAGAAGATGCAGGTTCCGCTCCCGGAACCGTTTCATCACCCAGTCCCGCTGACTCTGGGAAAGATCACCGTGCAGGGCATCGGCATCATATCCATCCCGGATAAGCCGGTCCGCAATGTTCTGGGTTTCCGCCCGGGTCCGGCAGAAAACAATGCCGTACACATCGGGATGATAATCGGCCAGCCGCTTTAGGGTCCGGTATTTTTCTTTACTTCGGACCATAACGTAGCTGTGCTCTACCATATCGGTACCGGCGTTCCTTTTTCCGACTACCACTTCTTCCGGATCATCCATATATCCCTCTGCGATCCGGGCAACTTCGGGAGGCATAGTAGCTGAAAGAAGCACCGTCTGCCTGCTCACCGGTACAGCGGAGAGGATAGCATCCAGCTCATCTTTGAATCCCATATCCAGCATGATGTCTGCTTCATCCAGCACCAGGTATTTCAGGTCATATAAATTTACAATGTTCCGGTTCATAAGATCCAGAAGTCTTCCCGGAGTTGCCGCGATAATGTCGGTACCCCTTTTGACCGCCTGGATCTGTTTCTTTATGTCGGCACCTCCGTACACAGCGGTAATGCATGACGCGGAGAGGTACCGGGCGTATTTTTCTAGTTCCCCCGTTATCTGGACACAGAGTTCCCGGGTGGGACACAGCACCAGCATCCGGGGATTTTTACCGGAAGATGAATCCGTCTCCAGTTTTTTGAGGAGCGGAAGTCCGAAGGCGGCGGTTTTTCCGGTACCGGTCTGTGCCAGACCAATCACATCGACGTCACCATCTAAAAGGAGGGGTATCAGAGATTCCTGGATCGGCGTAGGGGAGGTAAATCCCATTTCGGTTACAGCCCGGATCAGTTCCGGACCTATATTGCATTCTTCAAAAGTCAAATAGATATCCTTTGGTAATAAAAAATTAATATGAGGTTATTCGGCAGGGAAAGAGAACCCGGCAGGCGGAACCAGATATTTTCATAACAATACTTCTTTCCGCCCACAGAGTCAACATCCCCTGGCCATCACATCAGCGGTATGTCCCGCTTTCTGCACTCCTCCACCGTTTCGTCGTGCCACAAACCGGACTGAACCTCTCCGATATGGCCTTTCCGGAGATAGTACATACAGAGCCTGGACTGTCCGATTCCGCCCCCTATGGATTGGGGAAACTCTCCGGCTAAAAGCCGTCGGTGCCAGTAAAGTTCCTTCCGCTCTTCGCGGCCCTGAATTTCCAGCTGCCTGAGGAGGGAAACGGAATCTACACGTATCCCCATGGAGCTGATTTCAAAGGAATCCTTCAGCACGGGATTCCAGATGATGATGTCTCCGTTCAGTCCGGGAAGATTTTGTCCAACAGGTCCGCTTGGAGCGGGAGTGCTCCAGTCATCATAGTCCGGGGCCCTCCCGTCGTGAATGGAGCCGTCGGAGAGTTCACCTCCAATGCCGATTAAAAAGATTGCCCCGTGCTTTTTAACCAATTCTTGTTCCCTCTCTTTTGGGGTAAGGCCGGGATAACGGGAACGCGCCTCTTCGGCATGAATAAAATGAATTTTCTCCGGCAGAATAGGTTCTAATTCGGGATAGTACTCCCAGACAACGAATTCGGTTCTCTTGAGAACCGAAAAGATCCTTTCCACAATTTCCTTCAGGTAATCGAGATTCCGCCGGTCAGGATCCATAATGAGCTCCCAATCCCACTGATCTACATAGATGGAATGGATGTTGTCGATTTCATCATCAGGCCGCACCGCATTCATGTCGGTATAAATACCGTATCCCGGTTCGAGACTGTAATCCGCCAAGGCCATCCGCTTCCATTTAGCCAGGGACTGGACCATTTCCACCATTCTGCCTCCCAAATTCTTAACAGGAAAGGAAGCGGGACGCTCAACTCCGTTCAAATCGTCATTTATTCCTGTTCCCCGTTCCACAAAAAGCGGAGCCGTAACCCGGCGGAGTCTAAGTTCCGCGGCCAGATTATCCTGAAAGAAATCTTTTATCAGTTTAATTGCCTGTTCAGTCTGCTTAAGTTTGAGGAGTGGGGTGTAATCCCGGGGGATACCATGATGCATATGCTGCTCCTGGGAGTGGTTTTATTCTACTAATTATATCTAAAAAGGGCGGATATGTCAGGACACCCCAATACCGCCTCAGGAAGAAAGCAATCGCCGGAAATTGTTATGACCTTTGACTTTCATCCGAAAAATTGTGCATACTTTAAGACAGGTAATAACATGAAAGAAATATTGCAGGAAATCCTGGAGGCGGAAAAGAGAGCCGAAGGAACGGTCCGGGAAGCTAGAGAAGAGGCTCTCAAAATAAAACGGGAAGCCGACGAAAAAGCTGAAAAAATCCTCCAGGAAGCCCGGGAAGAAGCGCAGAAAATCACCAAGGAAAAACTATCCAAAGCGGAAACTTTCGCGGAGGAGGAGTTCAACCGGGAACTGCAGAAAGTTACCCAAGCAAAGTACCAATCGGAAATCCAAAACACCAAAGCCTTTAAAACTTTGGTGGAACAAATCACCCATATGGTGTTACATCCGGGGGATTCGGTATCGTAGAAGATGGTTAGTCGGGTAAGTAAATACGGTTTTATTCACGCGAAACTCAGGGCCAGGATGAGCAAAAGGATCAGCCCGGAGGTATTCGAGCAGATGTCATCGGCTACAGGACTGAGCGGAGCGCTTCACCTGCTTAGAGGAGGAGAATACGATAGCATTATCAAAGTTTATCAGTCCACCGGCGACATAAAAATGTGCGAACTGGAGTTAAAAAAGAAAGAGATCGCTACGGTAAAAAACCTCCTCAAATATATTCAGAATGATGTATTCAATTTCGTCCAGGCAATTCTACTAAAATATGAAATCGATATGCTTAAGCACACCATTAGGCTGTGGTTCGACCGGGAGATAAGGGGCAGAGATATTCATCCCTACGTGGGATATCTGGTAAGGGAAAACATCGTCCACAATATCCCCCTAGACAAATTGATAAATGCCGAAGATTCGGGCGAAATTGCCTCTATCCTGGCAAATACCCCTTACCGGAACATAGTTATTGAAAAGCTTCCAGGCAGTGAACGGGAGGGATCACTTTTCTCTTTCGAAACAGCGTTAGATAATCTTTACTATCAGGAGATCTTCGAAGCTATGAAGGACCTTCCCAGCCGGGACCGGAAAATCACCGAAAGACTTTTTTCCGCGATGGTTGATTTAGAGAACCTAAACCGCCTGGTAAGGTTCAGCCGTTTTTACGGTTTTTCGTATCATCAGTCCATCCCCCATCTTATTCCCTACGGCAAAGGCACTATAGTCAGGGAGGCTGAGGAGTTGACCGTCTCGGGAAAAGAAGAGGAAAGTAAACAGGAACTCTATTCATCTCTCCTCAATACCTACGGTGTCTCATCGGAATTGCTTTTCAGAGAGCAGCGGGATAAACGGGAAGGACTCGAGCTTATTAATGCATTAATGGAGGATATTATTGACCGGGAAGTACAGAAAATACTTTACGGGTATCCCTTTACTATTGGAATCATTCTGGCTTATATAATTAAGAAGCAAAAAGAGGTAAACCGGCTGATCGGTATATTGAATAAGTTGAATTATGATGTACGTGAAGGATAAATAAAACAAAATGAGTACAGCACGGATGCGCCAGCTTATAGCAGCGGCAGATATAGACAGCACCGATTCGGTCACCAGGGAGCTTCTCAAAGAAGGTGTGCTCCACTTCATAAAAATCCGGGAATTATCGGGAAGCTTCGGGGTCTCTCTTGCATCTGTTACTCCAAAAACACCCCGGGAATATTACACCAGGCTGCGGCGCCAAATTGAATCATATTTGCACACAGCAGGTATAGAAGCGGAAAAGAAAGCCGACATGGATATTCAGATTATGGAACCGGTAGATACAGATAAAACCGAATCTCTCATAGGTTCATTAGACCGTGAAATAGAAGGAGTCCGGGAAAAACAGCGGGAAATCCAGCAGGAGATACTCAAATTGGAAGATTTAAGCCGTCAGATGGAGCTGAGTGATGCCGAAGCTGCAGGAATATCTCCGGGTGAGTCCGCTTTTCTGGTTACCCGGGCCGGAACGGTTCCTGAGGACAAACGGCAGTCCTTCCGGAAAAGCTTAGAAACAATACCATCTGTATTAGTACCCATGGGGGAAACCCAGCGGGGATTTCTGTTGGTTCATCTGAAACGGGACAAGGAAAAAGCGGAGAGTATCCTGAAACGGCATGAATGGAACGAGCGGGAAATTTCAGGATATACGGATAAGGCTGCGGGTATGGCCAGGAAGGACCTAAAAAATCGTATCGGTAAACTCAAAGAGGAGCAGCGCAATAAAAAGACGGAGACGGATTCCGCGGTCCGGAAACGGAGTAAAGAACTGCTTCATCACTGGGCCAACCTCCGGATGAACGAATTATGCGCATCCATTCAGAACTACTACGGAAAAACCTCCCGGACCATGCTCTTTTCCGGCTGGGTTCCGGCTGAAAAGGAAAAGGATGTCGAGGAGGGAATACGGAGAGCTGCCGGAGGCAAGTGCTATCTGGAATGGCATGATCCCGGAGAAGCGGAAGGGGCAGCTTCCGCGGAAGCTCCTGTTAAGTTCAATAACCCCCGCTTTCTAGCTCCCTTCCAAATGCTGGTAAAGAATTACGCGGTTCCCGCGTACGGGACTTTCGATCCGACTCCCGTGGTAGCGGCGGCGTATCTCATCATGTTCGGGCTGATGTTTGGAGACGCCGGTCATGGACTCATCTTAATTTTAGCGGGAATCATTGGAACAGTCCTAACCAAGGGGAAACCCTTCCGCGGGCTGTTTCAGCTGATCATCTGGTGCGGAGTTTCCGCTTGCGTTATGGGTGTGCTTTTCGGCTCTTATTTCGGGATGGCACTGTTTCCGCCGCTTTGGTTCGATTATCATGCTGCGGTGATGGGAGGCGGAACCCATTCCGCCGGGGTGATTACCGATATTTACGGAATCCTAATGATCACCGTTTATTTCGGAATATCCGTTATCGGCATAGGACTTATTATAAACTGGTACAACCGCATCCGGCAGCGAAACTGGTTTTCGCTGATTCTCGATAAGACTGGAATCCTGGGCGGATGGATGTACGGAGCCGGAATCTATACCGCATTCTACTTTGCCCGCCGTGATTTCAAGTCCCTCCCGGCTACCATAACCCTGGCTTTGATCCTAGGGGTCCCGGCGGTCCTCTTTTTTCTCAAACCTGTAGTCGGCTTTATCCTGGAACGGAAACACGGAAAGGGAAAGCCTTTCGGGGTGTTTACAGTTATTGACTTTATAATGGAATGGATTGTTGAGATGCTGGAAATATTCAGCGGGTATCTTGCAAACACCCTGAGTTTCCTGAGGGTAGCGGGGCTCGGAATAGCTCACGTGACCCTCATGGCAGCCTTCTTTGAGATTTCCGGAATTACCGGCGGAGCCAGTTTAAATGCCGGATCCCTTCTGATCCTTATTTTGGGGAATGCCTTAGTCATCGCCTTAGAAGGACTATCCGCGGGAATTCAGAGTCTCAGGCTGAATTATTATGAGTTTTTCTCGAAATATTTTTCCGGAAACGGAATTGCTTATACGCCGATATCACTTAACCAGTCAGATAATACCTTTAAAAGTAGAGGAGCAGCATAATGGAAGATGCTAAACAGACATTCAAAAAACGGGTGATTATGAGTCTATTTGTGACATTTTCTCTTCTCTTTATAGTAGGAGTTGTGGGAATAAATACCGTTTTCGCCCAGGAAGTGGAAGTTCCCGCGGAAGAGGATCTTCCCGACATCACCCCTAACCGCGCCAATGTGATGAAGTTCGCCTTTATCGGAGCTGCCGCGGCATTCGGTTTCGGCGCGATAGGAGCGGGAATCGCCATTGGTAATGTAGGATCCGCTGCAATGGGGGCCATTGCGGAAAAACCTCAGATCGCAGGACAAGCCTTGATTTTTATTGCGTTAGCGGAAGGGCTGGTGGTATTCGGGTTTATCGCCGCGCTGATGATTCTGGGAAAGGTTTAGCGTTTTAGAATGAAGTATTACGTCATCGGGGACGAGGATACCGTATTAGGTTTCGGCATGGTGGGGGTGCAGGGACAAACCACCGCAAATTCTGAAGAGACCGAAGCTGCATTTGAGGACGCCCTAAAGGATCACGATATAGGGATAATCATAATCACCGAAGGCGCGGCGGATATGATCCGTCCTCAGGTAGACCGGTTCCTCTTCTCTGAACAGTTTCCCCTTATCGTGGAAATTCCCGACAGGAAAGGCCGGAAACCCGGCCGGCCGGGATTGCGGCAAATGGTAAACGAAGCAATCGGAATAAAATTATGAAGCGAGAAAATATTCCATCTGGAACCGGTGGGGAAAACACTGAAGCCCTTCTTACTGAAATAGCCAAGAGTGCCCGGACAGAAGCTGACGGCATCTTGGAGGATGCCCGGAAAACCGCCCAGCAAAAGGCCGATTCCGCCCAAGCCCAGGCGGAACGGATTAAACGGGAAGCCCGGGAAAAAGCAGAGGAAAGGTCCGAATCAATCCGTACTTCCCGGATGGCAACCCTGGAAGTCCAGAAAAAACGTATCCGCCTGCATCAGCAGGAGGAATTGATGCAGCTGGTTTTAAAAATGGTTCTGGAAAACATAAAGAACAAGGCGGATACGGATGAATACCGGCAGGTCTTTATCGATTGGGCTTCCGAGGCAAGCATGGGGCTTGGAACCGATTCCGCGCTTCTTGAGATTTCGCCGTCGGAAAAGCATCTTGCCACAGATGCGGTGCTCCGGGAAATTAAGGCAAAAACCCGCGTCCGGGGCGGGCCCGATATGCAGCTTGCCTTTTCTGAGGAGACCCATCCCGGCACGGGAATCATCGCCAGGTCACCGGACCGCCGTCTCCTCTACGACAATAGAGCGGAGACGAGAATTCAGCGTCACCAGAATGTCATCCGGAAGGTCATTTACCGGGAACTCATAGAAAAGGACAGCGGCTGATTTATGGTTGATCGGATCATCGGACAGGTAAGCAGAGTAAACGGCCCGGTAATTGAGGCAAAGGGGATAACCGATGCCATGATGATGGAGCTGGTCAGGGTTGGCGAGCTCAAGCTGGTAGGGGAAGTGATAAAACTGCAGGAGTCCTCGGCGGTAATACAAGTTTACGAGAATACCACCGGCATTGCCCCGGGAGACAACATTTACGGTTCCGGTATGCCTCTAGGTGTAGAACTTGGTCCGGGACTCATCGGCACCATCTATGACGGTATCCAACGTCCCCTTCTCAAGCTTTACGAGTTATCCGGTCAGTTTATCCGGCGCGGTCTTACTGTAACTTCTCTGGACAGGGAAAAGGAGTGGGAGTTTAAACCCCTTATACGCCCGGGCGACAACATCACAGGAGGCATGGTTATTGGTACGGTCCGGGAAACGGATAACATCATCCACCGGATACTACTCCCTCCCGCTTTAGGAGGCACCGTCAAGCGGGCAGCCCCGGCAGGATACTACACCGTTGACCAAACCGTTGCGGTAATCGACACCGGAGTCCGCGAAGTGGAATGCCCCATGATGCAGCGGTGGCCCATCAGGACACCACGCCCGGTAAAGAGCAGACTCCCCATCACCACCCCCCTCATAACCGGACAGCGTGTTATCGATACCCTCTTTCCGGTGGGGAAAGGAGGAACTGTAGCCATCCCCGGAGGGTTCGGCACGGGTAAAACCATGACGCAGCACGCTGTTGCCAAATGGTGCGACGCGGACATCATCGTCTACATAGGGTGCGGAGAACGGGGTAACGAGATGACGGATGTGCTGACGGAGTTCCCCGCCCTAATAGATCCCAGGACGGGGAAAAGCCTGATGAACCGTACCATCCTCATTGCCAATACATCCAATATGCCGGTCTCAGCCCGGGAGGCAAGCATCTATACCGGCGTTACTCTGGCGGAATACTTCCGGGACCAGGGGTATCATGTGGCGGTCATGGCGGACTCCACCTCCCGCTGGGCTGAAGCGCTCCGGGAGCTTTCGGGCCGGATGGAGGAGATGCCCGCGGAGGAAGGCTTTCCCGCGTATCTTCCCACCCGGATCGCCGAGTTTTACGAACGGGCGGGATACACCCTCACCAGCTCCGAATCGGAGGGGTCCGTCAGCATAATCGGCGCGGTTTCTCCGCCGGGGGGCGACTTCTCCGAGCCTGTCACCCAGCATACCAAGCGGTTTGTCCGCTGCTTCTGGGGGCTGGACCGGCAGCTTGCAAACGCCCGTCACTACCCCGCTGTAAGCTGGACCGATTCATACAGCGAATACCTGGACAGCATTACCGTCTGGTGGGAAACCCATGCCGGGTCGGAATGGAAGGAAGACCGCTCTGAAATAATGGACCTGCTCCAGCAGGAGGTACGGCTTCAGCAGGTAGTAAAACTGGTAGGTCCCGACGCCCTTCCGGACCGGCAGCGGTTTATTCTGGATGTGTGCGGTCTCTTCAAAACGGCGTTCCTGCAGCAGAACGCCTTTGACGAAATCGACCGCTTTTCCGCTGTGGGGAAACAGCTGAAGATGCTTCACATCATCCTGACTTACTGGCGCCGGGGAAACCAAGCTATTAAACGGGGGGTAACCCTGGTAAAACTGCGGCGGATGAAGGTGTATCAGGACATTATCAAGATGAAGTTCTCCGTTGCCAACGGGGAGACTAATAAACTCGACGCCATACTGGCCCGGCTGGAACGGTCTATCGATCAGCTGGAATCAATTTACATGCAGGGCTAACGTTTATGGGAATTAACAGAGAGATGCTTGCCGGAAGAGAATACCAGGGAATCAATCAAATAGACGGTCCCCTGATATTTCTGAGAAAAACTCATCCGGTGGGTTACCGGGAACTGGTGGAATGCAGAGACCGGGAGGGAAACCAGCGGATGGGAATGGTGCTGGACACTTCGGACCGGGAAGTGGTGGTACAGGTATTCCAGGGCACCTCCGGCATGACCATGCCGGACACCCGGGTACGTTTCCGGGGAGAGCCCCTTACCCTGGGAGTTACCCGGGACATGCTGGGCCGGGTCTTCAACGGATTGGGGAGAGCCATAGACGGCGGTCCGAATCCCGTCGGCTCTTTAGAAATGGATGTGAATGGAAAGCCCGTTAACCCTACAGCCCGGGAGTATCCCAGAGACTTCATCCAGACCGGCATCTCTGTAATCGACGGGATGAATACACTCATCAGGGGACAGAAGCTCCCGATCTTCTCGGGGAATGGACTGCCCCACAACGAACTGGCCGCGCAGATTGCCCGGCAGGCGAAGATACGGGGCGGCGAAACCAACTTTGCGGTGGTGTTTGCTGCAATGGGGGTCAAGCACGATGTTGCAAGTTTCTTTATAAAAAGCTTTGAGGAGACAGGGGTCCTGGAAAACGTCGCACTGTTCTTAAGCCTCGCGGACGACCCCTCAATCGAACGGCTTATCACCCCCCGGACTGCTCTTACGTTGGCGGAACACCTGGCGTATACTGAAAACATGCACGTGCTGGTAATCATGACGGATATGTCCAACTACTGTGAGTCCCTCCGGGAGATATCCACTATCCGGGGCGAGATCCCTTCCCGGAAGGGCTACCCGGGGTATCTGTACTCCGATTTAGCGGAACTCTATGAACGTTCCGGTATGATAAAGGGCATTGAGGGTTCCATCACGCAGCTTCCCATCCTTACCATGCCCAATGACGATATATCCCACCCCATACCGGACCTTACCGGATACATCACCGAAGGGCAGATTGTATTCGACCGGGAGATGCATGCCCGGAGCATCTATCCTCCCGTGGCAGGACTCCCGTCCCTCTCGCGGCTCATGAAGGACGGAATCGGAGACGGCATGACCCGGGAAGATCATCCGCACCTGGCCAGTCAGCTTTTTGCCGCATACAGCTACGTGAAAGATGTGCGGAACCTTGCCTCGGTAATTGGGGAAGAGGAACTTACCCCCTTGGACCACCAGTACTTGGAATTTGGTCAGGCCTTTGAAGGCTCCTTTGTGTCCCAGAGAAAGAACGAAGACCGTACAATTGAAGAAACCCTCCGTTTGGGTTGGGAAGCTCTGCGGCTTCTGCCGGTGGAGGAGCTCCACCGGGTTACGGAGGATGAAATAGATGATTATTATCATTAGAGGAGGATTATGGCTAAGGTTTCTCCTACAAAAACAAACCTTATCAAACTGAAACAGGAGCTGAAATTCGCTCGTCTCGGCCACGAGCTCCTGGATCAGAAGCGGAACATCCTTGTAATTGAACTGCTCAACCTGGTAGACCAGGCGGTTGACCAGGAAAACCGTATGGACGAAACACTGGCAGAAGCCCACGGGGGGCTTAAGAAGGCGGTCCTGGACCGGGGAAAAATCACCCTGATCCATACCGCCAGCGCGGTAAACATGAAGGCTGCCCTCAGTCTTTCCAGAAGAAGGGTGATGGGTGTCCCTCTTCCGGTAGTAGATACCGATTTTGAAAAACATCCTCCCTACTACAGTCCTACGGGTACCAGCAGCTGGACCGATACAGCCATTTCGGGGTTTCAGCAGGCGCTGGAGATGATGGGCAGAATGGCGGAACTCAAAGTTTCCATCATGAGACTCGCCCGGGAGGTGAAAAAAACGATCCGGAAAGTAAATGCTCTGGAAAAAATCGCCATCCCCGATTTGGAGGAATCAGTTTCTTTTATAAGGAACCGTCTGGAGGAGAATGAACGGGAAATGTTTACCCTCATGAAGATGGTAAAAGAGAGGCTCGAGGCGAAAAAGGAGGAAACTCTATGAAAACCATAGAGAAAATTCTCGTATATGTTGACGGTACCGAAGAAACCATAACAGCCGTTCAATATGCGGTGTGTCTGGCCAGAGAGACGGGAGCACAGCTTGATGCAGTTTACGTTGTGAATACCCGCGCCCTGGACGATCTGGTTCGAACCCGGATTTTTCTTCAGACCGAAGAAGAGGAATACCGGCAGGACCTGGAAGCAGATGCGGAACGGTATTTAAACCATGTAAAAAAACTCGCTTCCGAAAAAATGGTCAATATTCAGGTACACAAATTCAGCGGAAATGTTCACACTGAAATTAAAAAGATGGTGCGGGAACAGGGATTCGATCTATTGGTACTGGGTGAAATTTCCCAGGCGAAAAGCCGGAGAGATGAGTTCTACAACGAAACCGAACGAGCGCTGCGGAGCGTGCCGTGCTCCGTCATTGTGGTCAAGGACCCGGACCGGGTCTGGAAATTATTCGAGGAGGCATAGAGATGGTTCTAATTGATTTAATAGACACAGATGTTGTGAAGGTCCCCCTGGAGGCGGCCGATAAGATAGGGGTTATCAAGGAACTTGCGGGTGTTTTGAATGACGCAGGTCGCATCGAAAACCTGGACAAGATAGAAGATGACCTTATGGAACGGGAAAATCAGGGAAGCACCGGTTTAGAAAACGGCATTGCCGTACCCCACGCAAAAACAAACGCCGTGGGAAAGATAACCTTAGCTTTGGGAATCTCCCCTTCCGGGGTCGAGTTCGGATCGGCAGACGGCAAACCGTGCCACATCTTCTTCCTGATCCTGGCCCCGCCCGATCAGCCGAGACTCCACGTTGAGATTCTTTCGGAGATTGCCCGCCTTACAAAATCACCGGCGGTAAGGAATTATCTGCTGAATGCCAAGACCTCTCAGGAGGTAGTGGATTTCTTTAAGGAAGAATAGATGAACCTGCGGCGCTGCATTCCGGCTGTTCTATTTTTCGCACTGATGTTACCCTCAGCTGTTTCCGGACAATCCGGTACAGCCGTGAATCCCATGAGGGGGAACGAAACAAACCAAGAAGAAACCGGTATAAATCTGCTTCACACTATTGAACCAGGTCCTCTTGTGGGAGAAACCCTGGCGGTGGGCTGGCAAAAAGGAATTGCCGTAAACGGAGGTGCCTGTACCCTCAAAGGGTGTCTCCGGGATATCAAAATCTGGGATTTTGACGGGAATCTGCTCCGCCATTTTGATACAGAGATGGATTACTTCATCAGCACTGTCAGTTTGGATCCTTCGGAAACCCGCATCGGTATAGCCGGATCCAGGATCGGAGGCGCTCAATGGGCAGTAGAAATGCGTGATGTTTCCGGAACACTCCTCTGGGAGGAAGTCGGCCCCGACTTTGCCGGAGGAGCAGAGGTCATCTTCAGTCCACAGGGTAATATGACAGCCGGACTCGGGACCTTGTTCGACAGATCCGGAAAAATAATTTTGTGGAACCGAAACGGAGAGCGGATTAGGGAGTTCTCCATTCCCCCCGAAGCCTCCGCTGCGGAGGGAGGCCGGATCCTTCCGCCCCGGGGTCTCCGGTTTTCTGATGACGGCGGTTTCCTCTTCTTTATTTCCGGCCGCAGTGTTATATCACAGCTCGATATAGTAGACGGAAAAACCGTCCCCGTCCTGGACCTTAACGAATTCGCCGGGGAGCGGGGATTTATTGAAGCCTATGACATTTCTCCTTCCGGAGATATTGCAACGGTAATTGCTGAATCTGTTGCTTCCGGAGAAGGTGTTTTAGGAGATGAGTTCCGTCACACCGTACTTTTATCCCGGGAAGGGCAGCGGGTCATCCTCCGGAAAGTTTTTTCCGGGTTGAGTAACCGCATTGCTTCCGTGCATTTTCTTGCAGACGGAGACATTGTAACGGGCGGCACGGTCCGGTCGGAAGAGGAAACGGACGGACTGACCCGGTACATGTTCCAATTTGAAATAACGGAATACACAAAAGGCCGACCCGATTCCCGTATGGTCGCGGAAGGCTCCGGCATCCTCACCGATCTTACAGTTTTCCCCGACGGAAGAATTGCCGCGGTTACCGGCGACTCCATCCGGATTTGGAACTCCCGGGAAACGCTTACTGCAGTAATCACCGCAGGAGTCACCGATATCGGCTTCCTTGACTCCTCCCCGGACGGTCAGTCCTTCCTGGCCGGACCCTATCCCGCCAGAATTTTCAGCATGGACGGAATCGAGAAAGAAACAATCCAGCTCGACGGCCCCTGTTACAGCTTGGGCTTTACTCCCCGGGGAGAGATCCTTCAGGTATACCACCGGGGATTCCGGCTCCTGGATACCCCGGACGGGAATGTCATCCGGGAAACAGAATACCCCGGAGAAACCCGTTATACCTTCTTAGCCAGGCACCGGGGAGACACGGTATTTTTTCCCCTTACAGCTAGTGAAGCTGTATTATGGGACATCTCCGGCGATGTTAAAGGAGGCATCGCTTGGGAGGGCCGTGAAGTATCAGTTAGTCCCGATGGGAACATGATACTCCTCTGGGACCGGTGGGCGGATATGAATCCTCGTATTTTTGATGATACCGGAAAATTAATGAGCACTATTAACGCTCCGGAAGCAGAGATTATCAGCATGGCCGTCTCGTCCGGCGGAGATACTGCTTGGGTTTCCAAAGACCGGAATTCGGACAACTACAAATTGACAATCCGCGAAACCGGTGGAGAAATCCATTACGCTGCCCTTCCCTACCGGGACTTTATCCCGGAGCTCCGCATCCTCTGGAGCGGCGACAGTTCCATGACAGCCCTTCTCCATCCCGACAAGGACCGCTTTCCGGTTTACCGCAGAGACGGAACCATCCTCGGGGCAGGTTCCGGCCACAGGACACCCGTCTCTGCCCTCACGTTCACTGCCGATTCGAGCCGGATAATCTCCGCCTCCTACGACGGCGAGATCAGGATCTGGGAAACAAGGGGTGAATACTGAATTAATTAAATAAGATGAGAATTCCAGGCTTTACATTAGGAAAAAAGCAATTCTAAGTTTACAATTTAGAATTGCTGAAAATAGCTGCGTTCTCCTTGCCTTCATTTGATTTCCGATATACACTGATTTCCATGCCTATATACGAATATACCTGCAGAAAATGCGGAAAAGATTCGGAACTCCTTATACGCTCTTCGGAAGAAGCTTCCTGCCAGCACTGCGGAAGCACGGATGTAAATAAAAAATTCAGCACCTTCGCGGTTCCCCGGAACAGCGGGAAAACACCGGAATGTGCCGGATCCTGCGGCTCCGGATTTTCTCACGGAACATGCGGCAGCGGTTTATGCTGCGGCAGAACACAGAAATAAGAATAACAGGGGAGTTCACTATGCCGGGAAAACATTGGATCAAAGAACCATTACGTATTATCGCTCTGCAGAACGAAGGTTCTGTATACAATCCAGCGCTTTTAGATGATTTCGACACTACCCTCGATTACTGGAAGAAAAACGGTTTCAACGTGGAACAGTGCAAACACCTTGTCGGAAGGCTCTACGATCCGGAAAAGCACCACGATGTTCTGAAGGAATACGCGGAAAAAGCGGAAAATCTGGATATAAAAATAATCCTCTATTATAATGTTCATGTCATCACGCAGAAAATTGCCCGGCAACATCCCGATTGGAAAGCGGTAGACAAGCTGGGGAATCCCTTTTACCGCTACGAAATCGACTTCGGTGTCTGCATAAACTCTCCCTGGCGGAATGCTGTGATGGATGGTCTTGAATCCCTCAAGGATGTCCCGATCCGGGGGATTTTCCTGGACGGCCCGGTTTATTGGGATGAAGGATGCTACTGTCCGGTATGCCGCAAACACTTTAAAGAAACCTTCGGGATAGATATGGAAAACTCAGGGTCCCAGCAGCGCCGGGAGTTCGGTGTACAATCGGTCGTCAGGTTTCTCAAGGATTTCCGGGAAAGGTACCTTGCGGTATATCCCGATGGGATGGTCTACATGAATAACCGGGGTCTTACGCCGTCGGCAAACGGCAGAGATATCTACCGGGCCAAGCCCTATCTAGATATGCTGGGAACTGAGGGGGGATTTATGTTCTACGGCCCTCCCGATGAAACGCCTCTTTGGAAAACCGGTGCCGCTGCAAAATACCTGGAAGGCGTGGACCAAGATATGCCCCGAGTTATCTTCTGCGCCGCTGATCACAAACCGTGGTCCTTTTATCTGCACACCGAATCGGAAACAAGTCTGATGTATGCCTCGGCAAACGCCAACGGCGCAAGCGTTTGGTACGGGTTCCATTCTCCCCTAATCTTTGAAGGGATGAACTATTTCCACACTCCGGGAGGAAAAGAAGCCGCCGCGTTTTCCACTTTTTTAGCGGATAACACAGAATACTACCGGAACACCAGATCCGGCGCGTCCATCGCCCTCATGTGGTCCCAGAACAGCGCGGACCATTACGGAGGCGCCCAGGAGGAAACCGACTTTACGGAAGAGGAAGCCCGGGGCAAGGAGGATGTACGGGGGAACCATTCCCGGTCCTTTCACGGTTTTTACGAAATGCTGTTCCGTTCGGGCCTCTGCTTTGACATCATCACCGAAGAGACGGTCCGGGAAGGAATCCCGGAACGGTATCAGACTATTATCCTTCCCAACTGCGCTTGTCTTTCCGATGAAGCTGCGGGTATGCTCGGTCAGTGGACTGAAGCCGGCGGAACCATAATTGCAACGGCGGAAAGCTCCCTTTACGAGCCCTCCGGAAGCCGGAGAAAAGATTATGCCCTCTCGGACCTTTTAGGAATCTCCTGGAACGGTTCATTTACCGATTATCCCGCGGGGGTCTCCTTTTTCGATGTAGACTCGGAAACACATACCAGCATCCTCACGGAGCTGTCCCAAACCAAGATGCTTCCCATGGCCGGATACGCTCCTGATTTTGTTCCTGAGGGCAGCACCCGGACACTGGCTTATTGGCGGGAACCCATGGAGGGGAGATACGCACCGCCTACGGGAAGGTCTGTTCCGGCGGCGGTAATCCGCAATACCGGTTCAGGAAGGGCTGTCTATTTTTCCGGTAACATCGGTGAAGCGTTCGGAATATACGGAATTCCGGATTACCGCATTCTATTCTCGGAACTCATTAAAAGTTATTCCCCCCAGCCTGTGATTACAAATGCTCCTTCGGAGACCGTGGAAACTGTTCTCCGTTATCAGCCGGATCACAAAAGGCATCTGCTTCATCTTATAAACTTTACCGGAAGCATGCGGCGTCCCGTTACCGGGATTATCCCCATGCGGGACATAAGGATATCCTTAAGAATAACCAGCGCCGAGTCAGTAACCGCTCTTAAGACAGGTAAAAACCTACCCTTAGAAAAGAAGGGAGACCAAAGCGTCTGCATTCTCCCCCGGCTGGATGATTACGAGGTGCTTATCATTCGATGAAAGGAAAGCCGCGGCCTTCCTCCACACATCCTGCATACCCTACTTATTAAACACCCGTCCGAGGCATCCGAACTACCGGCCTGACTTATCTATACAGCAAAAAAGCGCCCGGTATGTTTAAGGCGGGATTTGCCGCCGTACCTATCATCCCTAAAACTCCCCGATACCTGGTCGGATGCCGACGGTAACGGGAAATTTGATCCCCTGTATCTGGCAGGTTTCCATCAGAACCATCCCGCCCAAGGTGTCCACGATGATATGGAGATACGCCGGGCAGCCCGGGCCGCGGACCTTGGTTTCGATCACATCATCATCACCTCGACCCACAATCACGAAGCTCCGGATCTTATGGGTCTCTGGGGCGGACGGAGACATTTACCTTATGGCCTTTAAAGCAGCGGATACCGGAAAGCTCTTAGGTACGTTGATAAACCACGGGAACCATCCGGAAACCCTGGGGAGTAAAAACCTGCTGATTTCTGTCATTATTTTATAAAGGGCATCGAAGAAGGAATTACAGCTTGCTGGTTTCATTATGAGATCTATCCCGCTTGGCAATCCAAAGGAGTGTCCAGACACGGATATCCTCTACGGTAAATACCGCGACCGGACCTTTATCTGAATGCTCCTCCCGCCAATCTATCTCGCGGGGAGGCGCGGCTGGGTGGTCCGGAGAATCGGTATGAATGGAGGTGATACCTTCCGGAATCAGGGCATGAACGGTTAACCAAGGAACCGGTTCGGGTTCTTCCCGCGGTTCGTTCCACGCGGAGGATTTCTGAACGGTCAAATTCACAAGGGATATAACAACGTGATCAGCCGTTTCGGTTATGTGGGTCCAAACGCAGCCGGCGCGGGGCAAACTGGAAACGGCCGGACCGGTAAAAACGAAGTCATCACCATCGGATCCGGAGAACTCCAACGTTATGTCCGACACTTCAGGACCGTACAGGATGTTCCGGTATGCTACGCTGAAGTCGGCGTACCGCTGAAACCGCCCGCGTCCTTCGCTGGAGAGATATCCGTGGTTAACGTAGTACGGGTCCCGGAGCACACCCCCGTTCTCCCCGAAAATCAGATGATACCCGCCGCTCGTATTTATCACCGCGTATGCCAGGGCCAGAGCATTTTCCGCGGCAGCTGTCCTTTTCGGGGAGGAACTTCCCGCCTCAGAGAAGGGAGACATATAAGCCGCCAGGATTACCGGTTTGTCAGAGACAAGCCGGGCCTCACGGATCAAGCGGTAGAGGTGTTCAAATTCCGTATGGGGAGGCCAAACTTCGATGTACAGGGCATCTACTGAACTTTCGGCAATTTTTTTAATTGGCCAGTTGTTCACACAGTTGAAGATCACCCCCGGATCTTTCCGGACAGCCGAAAGGGCCGTCCTTACATCGTCCGCCAGCCGGGGAAACTCCTCTTCCAGCCGGTGGAGGTACAAATTGTCCTTGCCCCCCGGACGGGTACCGACGGATCTGTTTTTTGTCCGGGAGCAGGCCCGTTTGGGAGTACCGTAGGTATCGAGATGAATGCCGTCGAAGGAGAGAGCCTTTAATGATCCGGAGAATTGTCCAAGCAGACGGCGCCGCCAGGAAGATCCGGGGCTTATATCCATAATTGAAAGCCATCCGCCCAGAGTTGCGGGATCTCCGCCGCTGTTGTAGAGTCGCCATTCCGGATGGGCTTCCGCGAATTCTCGGGATGCTCCGTACACGGCTCCGTAAGCTAAAGATGCCATACCCCGGTCCCTGCAGGAAGCGATTTTTTCTTCGACCACATCAAGAGATAGACTGCGTCCTAAGGGATCGGTATACTCCGGTGCAGGAGGAAGGAGCGTTTCATGCCGGTACATCCAGTCATAATACTGAATCACGTTCAGATGAAACCGTGCCAGAGATTCGGTGTCCCGAAGGTCACCCTTTTCCAAGGGGGAGAAGCCCGACAGAAAACCGTACCGGGGAGCAGTTTTCCAGCTCTCCGCGGCATCGAAGGCCGTGGAAGCGGCGGGTGTCTCATCGAGTCCGGCGAAGAGCAGGAGGGAACAGCCCTGTTCCGCCGGGAAACTCTCATCAAGCGTTATTTCCGTCTGTTCTGTCTTTAAAAGAATTTCTTTCCGGTAAATCCGCTTATCCAGATGGTATACATCGATTCGGTATTTCCCGGGCGCACCGCGAACGATGAAGCGGAGTTCCTCTCCCGGCTTATACTGGGCCTTTAGCGGAAGAACCGCGGGTACCTTCTCGGTCATCCCTTTACTGCTCCGCTCACCTTTCCTCCTACCACAAACCGCTTCTGAAAGATGATATATATGAAGAGTACCGGAATAAGCATGAGTATAGCAGCGGCAAATACCAGACCCCATTCGGTGGCATGGGCGCCGTAGAGACGCTGTACCATGACGGGGAGTGTGTGGGCATCCCGGTTGGGACCCAGAATAACCCGGGCGGTAAAGAAGTCATCCCAGGTTCCCTGGAATATCAGAATGGATAATGTTGCCAGAGACGGCAGGGAGAGGGGAATCATGAACCGGAACAGAAAGGTGAAATGAGATCCTCCGTCCATCATCACCGATTCCTGAAGTTCCCGGGGAACAGTGGAGAAGAAACCGCGGAGGAAGAAAGTGTTTCCGCAGACTGCCGTACCGATATAGAGGAGCATGAGGCCCCATCGGGTGCCGATCCCCCCGAACCGGTTTATTATAAGGTACTGCGGGATAATGTTGAGCACTCCGGGAATCATCAGGGTGATCAAGTAAATGCTGAAAAGAAACTCCTTACCGGGAAAGTCCATCCGGGAAAAACCGTAGGCGGAAAGGGAAGATATGAACAGGCTGATGAAAAGAGTACCCGCGGTGATGATAACACTGTTCCCGAAATATTTTGCTATGGCTTCCTTCTGGATGACCTCGATATAGTTGTCCAATACAAACTCATCCGGAATCACCCGGGGAGGCACGGGAAGCACAAAAGAAAATTTCTCGAAGGAGTTACTCACCATAAACACGAAGGGAAATATAAAAATAAACAGTCCGAATAGAAGCACAATCCATACAAGAACTTCAGTGGATTTTCTCCTGATCATAGGGTGTACCCCTTTATCCGGAGGGTCCGGTTCATCACGATGGTAATAAAATAGATGCTCACGGCGGTCAATATCCCGATGGCCGCCCCTTCTCCGAACAGGGACAGCTGGAAGATCCGGTTATACATCATGTACTGAAGCACACTGGTCCTCCCGGAAGGTCCTCCGCCCGTTAAAAGCAGCACCTGGAGAAGTACATTGAATGAGCCGATTACCGACTGTACTATAAGAAAAAAGGTGACCGGTTTTAACAGGGGGATGGTTATCCGGAAGAAACACGAAGCAGGTCCCGCTCCCGCAATGGAGGCGGATTCATAGAGGTTTTTCGGTATTCCCTGGAGAGCGGCCAGATAAATCATCATGGGATACCCGACACCCTTCCAGATCCCCAGCATCCAAATTACCGCGTTTCCGGACCACTCCTGGTTGAGCCAGTTTACCGGCTCCCGGATAATCATTAGTATATTTACCAGAACATGATTAACCAGTCCGCTGTCCCCCGGATTAAAAAGGTAACGGAACACTAACCCAACGATTATCCAGGAGGTCACCACGGGAAGATAGAAGACGGTTCTGAAGAAATTGCCCCTTTTTCCCAAGGAATTTATAAGGACTGCAAAAATCATTCCGCTGAACAGAGCAGCGGGAGTTGTCACCAAGGCATAGAGCAGATTGTTCCGGAACGCATACCAAAACCGGCCCTGATATCCGGTAAAGAGGTTTTTATAATTGGTGAATCCGATGAAGGTCATCTCCTGTTTTACCAGGTGATATTCGCTCAGACTCAAGAGGATGTTGCGCATCATGGGATAAAGAATAAAAAGGGCCACCAGGATAAGACCCGGGGCTACAAAAGGAGCAGCGGCTTTCCATTCCCTTATGCCGTTTTTAATTTCCTTTCTGCTCAAGGAAACACCCTTCATCATTACCTCTTAACAACCAAGACAATCCGGTGCGGGAAGGGCAAGGGCGGCGGTTCAGCCGCCCCGCCTTTACTATTCGACACAGCGATATCAGCGGGCTGCACAGTTATTATTTTGCCAGTTCTTCATCGATGAGTATTGCTCCCGTCGAAAGGGACTCTTTTACGGGCTTTCCATCGTTGAAGATCATCATCATGGTGTCTTTTTCATGATCCTGTATGAGCTGTTTCCGGGGAGAAGGTATTCTCGCCTTTGCCGTCTTTAACTGTTCCAGATATACGCTCCATATGGGATCATCGGAAATCGCGGGATCCAGAGCCGCCTTCATGTTCACCGGCATCTGTCCCATGTTTTCTCCCATCATCACCTGAATTTCCTCTGAAAGCAAGAACTTTATGAACTCAAAGGCTTCCTGGGGATGATCCGAACTTTGGAAGACCACGATGTCTTCACCGCCTACGATGGAACTGGTGCTGCCCTTCCAGGAGGGTATTACCGCGGGAACGATGTTTTTATCAGCGTAATCGGAAATAAAGGTGAAAAACCACGGCCCTTCTAAAATCATGGCGTAACTGCCGGTCTGAATTCCGTCCCATGCGTCAGGAGTCCCGTCCAGATCCCGTATTGCAAGAACTTTTTCATCGTAGAGTTTTTTAATCTGCTTGACCGCATCCACCGTGGTATCACTGTCAAAGTATCCGGAAGCTTGATTGTATCCGGGATCCGTGACATCTCCGCCGAAAAGCCAAATGTAGGGAAGGATGTCCCATTCGCCAACAGAACTTACACTGATGACAGGTTCTCCGGGGCTCATCTTTTTACTTGCCGCGATAAACTCCTCCATTGTTTTCGGCGGAGAATCGAAACCAAGTTTTTTCATGACATCCATGTTGCAGACCGCCACCTTGGTATTGGTTCCCAAAGGAAGCCCGTAGTATTTACCTTTGTATAATGCCGTGGAAAGGGGCCCGGGAAAAAGAGAATCCGCTGTCTCCTGAAATCCCGGCATGTCATCCAGGGCGATAACCCCGCCAAGATCAGCATAATTCGCCAGGTCCGTCAGATCGATCCGGGCAATATCCGGGGTGGATCCTGTCCCTAAAGCGGTTATAATGAGGTTGTTGTACTGGTCATTCCCTTGAGCTACTGCATCAACCTTGATTCCGGGGTTCCGTTCTTCGAACAGCGGAACGATCGTGTCCGCGATATAATCGCTTTCGGTTCCTTCACTGAAATTGTGCCAAAAGGTGAGGGTCACCATCCCGTCTTTCATTTCCTCTTTCTCACCCGCGGCAAAGATCAGAGCCGTAAAGAGAAAGAACACTATTAATCCTAAACCGAGCTTCTTCATCGCTCTCCTCCTTATATAATTTTTTTATCGGTTCCGGTTTTCCGGATACCAAAAAACATTTCAGAAAAATCCTGTAATTCCCCGGTTAAAACTAAGTACATAGCATGGGACCAGAGAAGCGGATCCGCCGGTTCTCCCCACCGATTCCGCCAGTTCTCCGCTTCCCCCGCATCGTAAAGATATTCGAGGACCTGTTCCGGCAGCTCCCCTTCTCCGCCGGCCTGCCCCTCGATCCACCGGAGGATTCCCCGGGCCTTTTCTTTCTTACCGGCCTTAGCATAATACCAACCCAGCCAGGCCGAAAGGATTATCCAAGAGCCTCCTCCGTAGTAGGTGTCACCCGGATACCGTTTAACGCCTCCGCTTTTGAACATGCGTTTTTCTATGTACTCAACCGTTCTCTGTATCAGAGAATCTCGAATGTCCAGTACGGCGAAGGGCAGACAAAGCCAAAGGGAACTTGCGTCCGCGATGGAGCTTCCGATATATTTCGGAACCACTGATTGATTTTCCAGCGCCCGGGATAAAAAAGACTTAACCTTTGCCCCCAGCAGACGGAAATCTTCAGGATTCACGAATTCCGCTATGCCGGAGCAGCCTCCGTAAATACAGGCCAGACTCGAAGGATGGACGGCATTTCCGTTCTCTTCCCAGCAGTCGTAGTTTGGAAACATCCAGACCAGATTTAAGTATTCCATCGTAAGATTCACCGCCGGTTTGATTTCATTTATAACGGCATCGTCCCCGCTCAGCCGGATATACTCAGCCGCCGCCCAGAGCCACGCGCCGTATCCGTCAATTTGAAAGGCCGGCCAATCATCATCCACAATACTTCCGTTTAGGTGATACCGCGCGGGAAGGAAATCGGATAATTCCGGTATTTCTCCGGATTCCATTTTGTTCCGGAGTAAAGATATTTTGTCTTTGTGTCTGATGATTGTTTCCGCATTCCAGAGGAGCCCGTTCTTCGCGGAATCAAAACGTTTCCATCTGCATAAGGAATAAATAATGAAACTGCTGTCCCTGAACCAGCTGTAGCGGTAGTTCTTAAAAGCAGAGCATGCCGGGAACGCTCCGTTTTCGTTCTGTTCCGTTTCAATTATTTCTATGCTCCGCTGTATCAAATTCATCTGTCAAAACTCCTCATTTAACGTAAACGTTTACGTAATCTTTTAAAAAAATTAGACGACCACTGATCCGTCCGCCTTTCTGACACTTTCCCGTTCCACTATGGTATGAGGCAGAATGATACTCCGGGGTTTCTCCGCGAAAAGCAGTTCAACCGCCGTACTGCCCATCTCGCCTAAAGGCTGCTTAACCGAAGTAAGGGGAGGAATTGCCATACGGGCATCCAGGGTGTCGTCAAACCCGACAACAGAAATATCCGCCGGCACCGAGATTCCTCTTCGGTGGGCAACCGTCAGGAAACCCAGGGCCATCTCATCACTTGCAGCAAAAAGAGCGGTTATTTCCGGGGCCCGGTTTAGAAGCTCTTCTGCTGCCTTTACACCGCTGTGATAGTGAAAATCACCAAAGCCAACAAGGCGGTCATCCGGTTCAACACCGTACTTTTCAAGAGCCCTTTTATATCCTTCCACCCGGGGCCGTCCCGCCACCGGGTCCTCCCGGGTTCCGGCGAGCATGCCGATTGAACGGTGCCCCGCCTTAAGCAAGTATTCCGTCGCGTTATGCGAGGCTATTTCGTCATCGATTCGGACATAGGGTACAGGATATGTGCTGGTATAGGTCGCCACAAGCACCATGGGAACATTCATCCGTTCCACAATACGCTCATACTCTTCGGTAAGCCATTCACTCACAAAGATGATCCCGTCCACCCGCTTCTCCGCGAGCATTTGGAGGTAATCCGCCGTCCGCCGGCCGTTGCTGTCGGTGTTGCAGATGATAACACTCTGTCCGATCCGCTGAGCATCCGCTTCGATACCCCCCAGCAGTTCCGAGGCAAACCTGCTGGTCACCGAAGGGAGGAGCACCGCGATGGTATGGGATTTGCTGCTGACCAGCCCCCGGGCCAACGCGTTCCGGGTGTAGCCCAGTTCTTCTATGGCCTTGAGGACACGCTTCATGGTCTTTTCTGTATATCCTGCCTGTCCGTTAATTATCCGGGAAACCGTGGCAATAGAGACATTCGCCCGTTTCGCCACATTTTTTATGGTTACCATCCCTGCTCCCGCTACGTAAACGTTTACATAATTTTATCTATGATAACCTGGGTTTGGGGAGTTGTCAAGAAAAAAGTGGAATGATTTGAATGATTGTGAACCATGAAAAATCAATGTGCTATGAGAACAAAATTAAAGGAAAATTACTCTGCTCGTTTGCTCATGAATCAGACGCGCATCGATAACATTGGTGATGTGTTTGCCGTGAACCGTAAGATTCTTTATCAAGATGTTATCTATCTGGTAAGTTTCATCGCAGCCCTGTAGAATTGACGGCGGGAACGCGCCGTCCGCCACTGCGATATTTTCGAAGCGGATGCCGCGCACCTGTCCCCGCTGATCATCGACCGAATACTTGGAGTTTGTCACCTTTATATCGATAAGTTTCTGGCGTGAGTCTTCCACCCGGATATCGCGATAGGTTACATCATGAATCAGGGCTCTATCGCCGTTGTGTATGGTGAACGTGCCGCCAGAGGTGTTTCCCTCAAAGTCGGCATGGATGATATCGCAGTTTTCAAAAAGAATATCACCAATTTCCTCGCACCGGGTTTCATAACCGATCTCCAGCGCATTGCCCCAGTTCGAATTCCAGAACACGCAGTCGTGTGCGTGCACACCGGTCACGTTCCGGCAGCCGGACGGATGCTTTCGCGATAGGGCCTTAACCGCGATGCAGTCGTCGTTGCTCCGGATAAAACAGCCTGATATTGAGGTGTTCGTGCGGCCCACAATATCTATACCATCACCGGTGCCGCCAAAAGTGAAAATGTTCAGATTGCGAATAGTGACACTATTGCATGCCGTGGGCACTACGTGCCAGTTTGAGCCATTAATGACCGTAATACCTTCGATGGTGATATCATCGATTTCCACGCAAAGGGCACTTCCACTTCTACATCAAGTTCACCACCCGCCGATAACAGAACAAAATTGGAAAGTAGACAATGAAGTGTTTCCATTTTCTTACCGTTGATATAAACCGTGTAGTCTGATCTGCCTATTTCATTGTCTGCCATGGCAAATTCTCCGTGAGGTAATTCTGAGTGTCGAGGGTAACCATATCCCCCTGTCTCTTCTAAATGACATAGTATAAATTCACTCTTAATAATCTACAAGAGAATGCAATCTTCCCTTCCCGCCCGGTTCCCTTCTATTCCACGATTCCGTAGTACTTGCGGATGTGCCAGTAGGAATCGCCCGGGTCGCCGCCTGTATGCTTATCACCGGCCACGTAGACCTGGCCATCCTGACTCACGGCGACCGCGTTTGCGGCGATGTTTGCTTGACCGATGTAGTCAAAACTCCAATCGTTGCCGACAGTCCCGCTGGGAGTGTAACGGATAATCCGCCAGTTCGCGTCTTCCTGTCCCTGCTCCGATCCTACCACGTAGACATTTCCGGCAGAGTCGGTAGTGACTGCTCGTGCCTTATTGATGCCTTGTGACCGATAGTATTCGATGTCCCAGGAAGGGTTCCCGCCTGCGGAGTACTTCTTGATCCTCCACTTGCTTCCATCCGCGTCCGCCACATAACCCGCAACGTAGATATTGTTGCTTCCGTCCACCGCGACATCCAT
>CAZUAE010000012.1:95786-108623 GCA_964618265.1 uncultured Spirochaetales bacterium
TACACGTTCCCGCTGTTGTCTACGGCGACCGCGAGGGCTCTGGCGTCACCCTGTCCGCTGGCGATCACCTTGTCCCACCCATCGGTTATCTCCTCACCTGAAGGATAAAACTTCTTGATACCCAACTTCTTGCGCACAGTTGATTCGTAGCGCATCGTGAAGTATCCGACAGCATAGACCGAGCCGTCCGGCCCGATGGCGACCGCCTCGGCGCTGTGCTCGCCACCTGTATCGCCTACGAAGTTGTGCGCTGCCCCCCAGCCATCGTGGGCTGTCCCGTCCGGGGCGTACTTTCGCAGGGCCCAGGTGCTCGTAGTAGGTTTGCCTGTCGCCCGGTTTCTCTGCCCCACCAGGTACAGGTTCCCATAGGCGTCCAGAGCAGCGTCCTTGACAATGCTCTGTTTGTTACTGTCGAATCCTTCGGCGGCCTCAAGCGTCACCGGAAACAATGACGTCGGGTCGGTCTCGGCGACCCATTCATCCCCGTCACCATCGCCATCCCCGTCCGTATCCGCTTTAGCTGGATCCGTGCGGATCAAAGCCCCGCCGACGGTCACGCCGGGAACCTCGTACCCGTGCACCTCTTCGCCGTCGAGCAGCCCATCGCCGTCGCTGTCGGGATACTCGGGGTCGCTGCCGTGGAACAGTTCCTCACGGGTGTAGAGTCCGTCGCCGTCGGAATCATCCATGTAGGTGAGGTGCAGGACGTTACCCGCCTTGAGGATCAAAGCGTCGAAGTCGACGGAGTTTTCCTGGGCGCTGTAAATGTCGTATTCATCCAGTCCGCCTACCGTATAGAGATGTGTCACGAGCCACTCCGTACCTTCGGCCGCCACGCCCGTCACTCCCCTAACGGAGGTAAGCCCATCTGTGTTCGTCTCGTACGGCAGATGGAGGTGGTCGTTGAGGGCCTCGGCGAAGGTGACGCCCGGATTAGCAGGATCGACATTGGTAGCCACCGAATGGTGCTCGGTGGACCGGCCCACGGAAGGGCCGTAGTCGACGATCACCGTCGCGGTCCGCGCCATGATCGTGGTGAGATGGTGGTTGAAGGAAACGTCGTTTTCGTCGGTAAGCTGATAGGTCGACGGCCTGACTACCAAGCCGCGGGAGTTATTCCAGAGACTGAGGGCCGTATCCAGTGGAAGGTCGTTCTTTATGAAAACGAGGGGACCCAAGGTGTCCCCTGGCCCCAATGTGGTCTCAGGGAAGTCTCCGGAAGTGGAATCGAACTCGAGGTTACCGATGGGGTAGAGAGTATTCATACCGAAAAAACGGTATTCGTGGGCACTCAAGGCAAGATTGGATAGCGTATACGCGATGTGTCCTGTGTTTTCGATCTCGACGCTGACCATCAGCTCGCCCCCGGAGTAGGTGAACCCCTGCTCCTGACGGATAGACTGCGCCTGTGAATACTTCTGACTGTTCGTTTGCGACTGGCTCTCCGACCACGTGAACGATTCCTCTTCGGTCGTTGTTCTGGAGGTATCTCTGGTGCCCTGCGGAGAGGAGAGTGTGATCAGTCCCAGGTCCACCGTGTCGCGGTGCTCCGAGACGACCGTCTCTATGGTCGTGGACGTCGAATGCGACTCGCTTCGGGTCACCGTGTCGCTGTACCCGGTTTGAGTTCCCGTGGTGATCTCGGTCGAGCCGCTCTCCGTAGAGCTTACCTGGAGCGTGATCTGCGGGGCGGAGACGAGGCTGACGCGTATGCGCGGGACATCCGCGACCTTTGGGTTGAACTTGTACGGATCACTTTCCGCATCGAAGCCGTACGTGTACAAGTTCATCGTCATTGCTGTACCCGTCACCATCATAGTCGCTGGAGAGCGTTAACTCCTCAGTCTCTTCTTCTCCATTTTCGCCATTACCGTTGTCCAGGGGCTGCGGACACCCAAGAAGAAGAGAACTACAAAACATTACCAAAAGAATCTTTGACCAGAATCGCATAAACACCTCCGGATTGAACCACTGTGGTTATTGGCTCTTCTGGTGTAATGCCTTTGGTGCGGCAAGTTCAGTGTAGCAACAGTAGTATTCAGTTGTTACCAACGGATAATCTACTCATTGCAAAGTTTTTTCTCATACTGTGAGCCTACAATAATAACTGTATCACGCTTGCTGTTGACTTTCAACCTTATTTGAGCGATTTGAGCGATTTGTTTAACCGCTGCCGCCGCGGTGTCGGCAATATGGATAAGGGGAATTGATATTGAATCCCGCATCCGTTCGTTTATCAAACGGTAGTATTCCAGTGTGGATTCCCAGCTCATGCCTCCGATCAGTCCAATTGTTTTCAAAACACGCTCCTCTTTCTAAAAATCCGGCAGGACTATTTTTGGGGTAGGCTTACCAGGATACTGAAGTATATATCAATAAGTATAAAATCAAAATGCTGTCTTGATCTGGGGGAAATATGTGATGGGTCACGTATTGTGAACAAGACGGTTTACATTTTGTATACCATATTCTATATTAGAAGAAGGAATCATCTGGAGGGATAAAATGATTACAATAAGTGTACGGGAATTAAAAGCCCATTGGTCTGATATAGAAAAAAAACTTGAGCACGGCGAAACGTTTCAAGTTTTAAACAGAGGTAAACCCACTGCACAAATTCTACCGGCTGAACCTAAGAAAATTCTGAACTGGCCTGATCATTTAGCAACGGGTATTCCGAATAAAGGAAAAAGCGCAGCCCAAACAGTGATTGAGGACCGGGGTAATCGTTGAAAATCTATCTTGATACCAGCGCTCTGATAAAACTGTACATTATTGAACCCGGTTCAGTACTTATAAATAAAATCATATCAGAGAATGCATCCCCGCTGCCGATATGGGATCTGCACATAATCGAATTCCACAACGCGCTGAAACTAAAAGTCTTCCGAAAAGAATTAAATGACAATGAAGCACTGCATTTAGGAGTACTCTTTAACGGAAGAAAAAAATCAGGAATCTACTATTCACCTGAATTAGACAGGAAAGAACATACCGAATTATGTTTAAAGCTGACAGATATATCATCGGGAATCGGCTGCAGATCATTAGATATTATGCATGTTGCCGCCGCGTCGCTGTTCCGGGTTGATCAGTTTATCACCTTCGATGTGAAGCAGGCTGAACTGGGAGAGAAAGCCGGGATCAATACTAATTTACTAACAGATTAGGTTGAGGAGTAGATAAATCATACACACATTGTGTATTTCAAATGAAAATACCATTTATCCTTCGGGGGTATACTCCATAAGCCACTCCATGGCGGGGCGAAGAGATCCGTCCTCTCGTATTAGATATCCGTTTTTTCTCCACATATTCTTTTCCCGGTAACCCCAGAAGGTAATCCCTTTTACAGGCTCATGATTCCAGAAAATTTTGAATATTGAGGAGAGAATTTTAAGTTGTCTTTTGTCGTCAGGAATATCTACATCAAACTCAGAAATGTATACGGGTAGTCCAATTTTTTCGGCTTTCCACAGATTTTTTTCGATAACGGAGACAGGAGTGTCTTCTAGAAAATGACCCTGGAGCCCTATCCCGTCCAGCAGCTCTCTCTCTTTCAAGACATTTACTATCTTCAGATACTCTTCCATTTTACCGGAATCCCGGAGAATACTATGCTCATTAATTAGCAGCTTAGCATGGGGAGAAACAGATCTTACCATAGAAAATACAGTCACAATCCAATCCCACCCGGTTTTTCCCGGTCCTCCGAGAGACCATCTGTAAGGCGCGGGCAAGGTAAGAGGTTCATTGACAACATCAATAAAATCAAGTTCCGGATACCGTTTACAGAAAGTCTTAATCCATTTTTCAACAAAAGGTTTCTGCATTTCGGGAAGCAGCTGGTGGATCCACACAGGTTCCTGCATTCCCCAGACAAATGTATGCTGTTTAAGCACAAGATTGTGTTCTTTTGCAAAGGAGTACACACTGTCCATACTGTCCCATTGATACTTTTCCGGTTCCGGCATGACAACACCCCATTTACCCGCATTACCAGGAGTAATTTGGTCCCAATATTTCAGAAAATCATTCCAAATATCTTTTTTCTGTTGTCCGCCGATGTTCCCCAAGAATTTTTTTCTACTTCCTTTCATACAGATCAACCTATCACTCTACAGACGCAGCCGCAACACATGACTGGGGAAAGTGCCCGTTTATACAAATTCTGGTAAATATTTCTACTATGTAATCTATAAATTCTTGTGCTACGATTCATTCACTGACTTGGAGGCGGATTCTTTATATCAGGAGTTTACATGGGTAAGCATAATATTGTTCAAACAATGAAGAATCAAAAAACACTGCTCTTGTTCATATTTCCAGGAGTAATATTTTACATTTTATTTATGTACTATCCCATGTACGGATTAATAATGGCTTTTCAGGATTTTAATCCTGTCTATGGTTTCTCGGGCAGTCCATTTGTCGGATTAAAAAATTTCAAATTTATTTTTTCTACACCTAACTTCCAGGAAGTTCTCCGTAATACAGTTGTAATCAGTTTACTGAAATTGCTGTTCGGGCAACCAGTACCGATCATTCTCGCATTAATGATTATTGAAGTAAAAAGCATACGTTTAAAGAAAACAATCCAGACAATATCATACATGCCTCATTTTTTATCATGGGTAGTAGCTGCCGGTTTATGGTACAATTTCCTTGCCGGAGAAGGAATAGTAAATTCTTTATTGTTGAAGCTAAATTTATTGGACAAACCGATATTTTTTCTTGGAAATAAATCTTGGGCATATCCTATAATCATATTCACTTCTATTTGGAAACAAGTCGGTTTTGGTTCCATCATATATCTTGCAGCTCTTTCCGGTATTAATCCTGAACTTTATGAATCCGCCACAGTTGACGGCGCCGGAAAGCTCAGACAGATTTGGCACATTTCTCTACCTGGAATAAAGCCGACCATCGTTGTTCTATTTATCCTTGCTGTATCCAATTTAATGCGAGCAGGATTTGATCAAATACAAGCTTTCCTCAATCCTCAAATCAAACCTGTTATAAACGTAATTGATACAGAAGTATTCAAACTTCTAACTACCGGCGGGATTATGCAGCTTTCCATTGGAGCCGCATTGGGATTCTTTCAAGCACTTGTCGGCGTAATGCTCTTCATAATAGCCAACCTTTTCTTCCGGACGATTAAGGAGGAATCAATTATATGAAACGTCTTCGCGCCGGCCGGATTATAAACGTCAGCTTCTTATTAGGTTTCTGTTTACTCTGCGTGTATCCTTATTGGAATGTAGTGATTTACTCCTTGAATGATTCTACGGATGCCCTGAAAGGCTCTCTATATTTACTCCCGAGAGTACCAACCCTTTTTAATTTCTCAGAGCTGCTCAAAAATATAGAAATAGTTCGAGCCTTTGGTGTTTCTTTATTCCGCACTACGTTCGGGGTGGTAACCTCCGTAGTAATGAATGCGATGTTCGCTTACGCGTTCTCAAAGAAATATCTAGTTGGACGGAATTTCATTAAATGGATGGTTGTGGTCCCCTTATATTTTGCTCCCGGGATTGTACCTACGTATATCGTGTTAAAGCAGCTCCACCTGACAAACAGTCTGTTGACATATATTATCCCCCATATCTATGGCTCATATATCATTATCATACTGCACTCTTTTTTCGTAACCATACCACGTTCACTCGAAGAAGCGGCCAAAATAGATGGGGCGGGAGACGGGATGATCTTCTTCCGGATCGTTTGGCCTACATCAAAACCGGTTCTCGCGTACATCGCACTTTTCCAGGCACTGTGGCACTGGAATGACTGGTTTATAGGCGCAACTTATGTTTTTGATCAGAAAATAATTCCGGTTCAGACATTGCTTTTAAATATGATAAAAGAACGGGCTGCGGATGTAATGTTAGATCCATCCTCTTTCGCAGAAGGAAGGAGAGAAGTAACTGCTAGAAGTCTGCAGATGGCAATGATAATCATCACAACTGTACCAATTCTCATGGTGTATCCATTCCTGCAAAAATATTTTGTCCAAGGCATCATGATCGGCTCAATTAAGGGCTGATAGTCGTGTTTATAGTACCGTATATCGGTATTTAAATAACTTTAAGGAGGTTTCATAATGAAACAAATTTTTAGAAGATTAATAATGCTAACCGCGTTATTCGGTCTTTTTCTTTCACCCGTATTCTCAAACGGCACTAAGGAAGCCGCGGCTAAGGACGGGGAACCTGTGGTACTCAATAGACTCATCATCGTAGAATCAGGTGCCCTTAATCCGGTCAAATTCGAGAACGATCAATACGCACAGGAGATTCTTAAACGGTTTAACATCAAACTTCTTAATGATGTTGTGCTCTTTGCTGACATGAATGAATACAACAAACGCCTTACCCTTTTGGCGGCTGCCGGAGACTGGCCGGAGTTTTTACATGCTAAAAAAGGAGCATTTACAACATCAATCATCAATACAGCGGGACAGGAAGGTCAGTTGTATGATTTTACAGATGATCTTAAAGATCCCAAGCGGTGGAAATATAATGAACTCTTTGCGGCCGGTATTGACTTTAATATTGATCCGGACACAGGAAAAATTTTCAAACTTCCACTTAAAGCTGAAGGTTTTAGTACAAATAATCCAGCCTATACAGCGCCCAACATCCGTGTTGACATTTTAGAAAAACTCGGGAGAGATTTTCCTGGCACTCCGGAAGAATTCTATTCACTGTTGGTTGATATTAAACAAAATATTAAGGCCCTTGATGGGAGTGAAATAATCCCCTTGTCTCTGCCGGAAGGTATCCTGAACGGCGCCGGCTGGACGTCTTATATGCTGTTCAGTAACTGGGTTCAGAATAACGAATGGGAGTGGAACGATAATACCGGCAGATGGGAACGTCCCGTTTGGTCTAATTATGAAGGTTTCGAAAAAATGGCTCTTTTCTTTCAGAGACTGTATGCCGAGGGGCTTCTTGATAGAGAAACATTTATCCAGAAAAATGATCAGCTGAAGGAAAAAATGTCAGTCGGAAAAGTCGGTGTATCCACCTTTCCGTTCTGGGACCTTTTCCCTATCAACGACAATCTCTTTAAAACTGACCCGACTAAGAAAACCTATTACGGTTTCATGACTCCATTTCCCGATCCTGAAACAGTGGATTATTATAAAGGCTGTGCGTATAGCAATTTCGGATACGAAACCCTATCTATTAACAGCAAAACATCCCGTGAAAAAATAGATGCTTTCTGGACTCTTCAGGATTTCGCGGTTACAGAAGAAGGAACACGGCTTCAAAAAGCAGGTATCGAAGGCGTCCATTACAATATGGTGGACGGCATAGCAAAAAGGACTCCGGATCTCGTTGAGAAAATGAAAGGAAACAGCCGGTACCTGGAACAAATGGGATTTGTCAACTTCTGGTTCGGTGTAGATTATAAATATAAATATGATATAGAAGATTTAAGCGTACCCCCTCATACACGTACAGACAGGCAGCAAATGGTCGCGATTACTGATACAAACAGAGACCAACTAATGTGGGAATTCACTGCCCAGGCGTTCTTTGTTGACGCTGGATCAGTTGAACAGGCAAGAGATTCTATGCTCCGAGAAGCCCAAGGTGACATTTTTATTAAAGCAGTTACTTCAAAAACACCCGAAGACGCACTTTCGATAGCTAAAACCTGGCGGGATGTTTCGGTTAGTCTAGGCATCGATGAGGTATATGCAGAGAAACTTGAACTGGCGGGGAAACCGTAATTTGATTAGGTAAGATATTAAAAGGTGCCGGTGAAAATTCGGCACCTTTTAAAAAGAAGAATCAAAATGTGTTTCTAAGAGTTCTTGCTTCCAGAGGCCGCATTCCGTACTCACGTTTAAACATTCTGTCGAAATACGCATGGCTGTTGTACCCGGTCTGGAATGAAATTTCTTCTATCGTTAGATCGGTGCAGCAGATGAGTTCATATGCTTTTTTAAGACGCAGTTTATTTACATACTTCTTGAATGACACACCGGTATGTCTGGAAATAAGCTTTGATAAATAACTTTCAGAAATATTGAACTCAAAAGAAATAATTGTTCTATCTATTTCATCCATGTAGTGAGCCAGCAGATATTCATTTATCAGAGTAAAAAGATCCTTCTTTCCATTTTCACTCTGGATTTGCACTTCAGCATTAAAGATAGTCAGAAGTCTATTATTAAGAAAATACAGAAGATCATCTGGATCGCAAAATTCCTGTATTGAAGGGAAGGAGTATAGAGTATCCGGGAATTTACCATTCAGTCTTTCTTGAATACCGGACAGAAAATTCCAAAAAAGATTTACACATTTCAAATAATTGTCTTCAATCAAAGGGAAATTATCTTTATTGAAGCTTTTACCGGAAAAAAGAATTCGAATTATCTTTTGAGACTCGTCTTTGTTCCGAAGTTCTAATGCTTTTCCAAGTGCGGTCACGAGATGTCCTTTTTCATCCCGGTTGTACCGTGATTTTTGAGGAAGATTCACAGGAAATAAGACTTCATCCATATCCGGAATAAACCGGACTAAAGACATAATACGACACTGCCGGAAGGACACTCGAAGCGTTTCTATTGCCGATACAGCTTTATCAAAACAAACTAAGAAAGAACGCTTTGATAATGACGGATGTTCTTTCAGACATTTTACTGCATTCTGCATACCTCCCGTAAATGTAGACGGAACGAGCAGGATATGTTCTGTTTTCGAGCCCGCAGCGGCTACCAATCTGATTCCTGATACATCAATAAAATCAGGAATCGGTATAGAGTCAGCAGAAACACCGGTTGAATCCAGCTTTAAAAATAATAATCCCTGGATGGGCTTATATTCTATGATGTAATCCGCCAATATTTTTTCATCGAAAAAATCTTGAGTATCCCTTTCCCTTGGGAGTACCGCCGCTTGCAATGCTTTCATGAATCGGATATCTTCCTTACCAAGAATTTTCCGTTTCGGATTATCCGCGACATCCGTCAAGCATTTTTTAACGGCTGCGGAAAATGTTTTCTGATCAACCGGTTTTGTAAGATAATCGACCACTCCCAATTGTATACCCCGCTTTGCAAAACGAAAATCAGCATACCCGCTGATAATGATGTACTTTGTTTCCGGGGAAATCTTAAAGCTTGTTTCTATCAATTCTAGGCCGTCTTTCCCTTCCAGCCGGATGTCCACAAATGCTACATCCGGCTGCTGTTCTCTTATAAGCTCAAGACCATCTTCGTATGATTCAGCTTCTCCTACAACATTGATTATCTGCTGAGTTAGAGAAATCCTTTTTCTTATCCCAGTCCGGATCTGTGGCTCATCATCAATAATGACCGCCGTATACATTATTCTACCTCCTGCGCGGGGTTCTGAATAAGCGGGATTTTTAATCGTACTGTAAAACTGCTGCCTTCAGTTGAGAAGACCGTGATTCCGTATTCAGGACCAAAACACAGCTGAAGCCTTTCCTGAACATTCAGTAGTCCAATGTTAGTCGATTCTGGTTTGCCGGAAGAAAACCTTTCCTGCAGCATAGATAAAGCGTTAGGATTCATTCCCTTTCCATTATCTTTTATCTCTATTTCTAAAATATTTTCATCCGTTGCTGCCAAAATGTCTATATGAATTGATCTTTTCAAGTTTTCTGCTCCATGAATAATACTGTTTTCCAGTACCGGCTGAATCATGAATTTTACAACCTGAATATTTTCAAATCTTGGTGGTATATTGAAACTAACGGTGATTCTATCTTCGTAACGAATTTGAAAAAGAGCAAGATAATCCCGGCAGTTCTGAATTTCTTCTCCAAGAGTCACGAGGTGTGAATGATCAACATCGTGAATCTGAGAATATCGGAGAAACCTTCCAAGGGCAGCAATTCCGTCAGAAATTTCCAACTGATCCTCCAAAAGCGCTTTAGAAGAAAGAGACTCCAGTGTGTTATACAGAAAATGAGGATGAATCTGCTTTTGCAGTAGTTCTATTCGGGCCTCTTTTACAAGAAGTTCATTTCTGATGTTTCTATCTATGATCGTCCGGACCATAGAAGATAAGTTTCCAATAATATCATGCCTTTTCGAAAGTTCATCCATGGTAATCCTTTTATTTGTTAAAGCAAATTCAGTGAATCTTGCAATTTTTTTCACCTCTAAAATAATACTGTTGATGAGTAGAGAATTCACCGCTACGAGAAAAATAAACATGATGATTGAGATGATAATAATAAAAAGCCTGTATGTTGAGAAAGTATTTCCGATCTTCTTCGTATCTATGTAAAAATTGAATATGAAACGAGTAGCATCCGAAGCTTTTTCAAACTTTATAGTCTTATTTGATTCAAGTATTTTATCAGGGCCATACCGGAACAAATCATTGCCTTCGTTATCAACAACAGTCAGGAATGCATGGTCAGAGGGTGTGGAAGATTCGATAATGTCATAAAAAAACCGGTTCCTAAGCGAAGCAATAATATATCCATCAGGCTTAGCCGAGAGATAATTCAACTGTGTAACTGCTGCTATTTGCGGTTCTTCAACATAAGTCGGAATAGAAAAATCGGTTATCAGTTTATTGAAGGAACTATTTTGTTCCAACTTTTGGTACCAATCTGTCTCAGGTATCCTTGAAGACGAAAGGAGAACCGAAGAGATTAATGGATATGTTGAGTACAATCTGTTTCTGGCAGACGAAATCAAAAAAACATCTATGTTGGGATTGGGAGCTGCGAAGCTGCCCATAAGCGAAAAAATATTTTTAAATCCAAGATACTCTTCATACGGCACACCCGGATCATTCAGTATTACTTTTCTGGTATCTGTGGAATACGATATAGTAGATAGGATTAGATGGAGCTCATTAATCTTTGAGTCAAATTGGGAAACTACAGAAGACAACCAGGTATCCGCCTCTTCAAATGCATCTTCCTCCAGGAAATCAAAAATGATGAGATTGATGATAAAGATTGCAGCCATAAGCAGGATAAAATTGAGTAGTACAATATAGACGATGTATCTAATGAGTAGACTGAAACCTTTCAATCTTAGTGATAGAATTAGTGAATTCAGTAACTTTTTCAGCTGTTTCTCCACTGATAATAGATGATATTCACCTGCAATGGAACAGGAACATTTACAAAATTATATCACTTATTTCCTGTATTTAATATAAAATTTATGACCCATCCCGGTTTTCCGAAACGGATGCAGCCGGCTTTTCCGCTTTAAATCCGCCCAGGGTAATCAGCACGGTCAGGATCAGACTAATAATCACCGCCCAGCTGTATGTACCGGTCAAATCGTTAAAGAGCGAAAAGAAGTAGGGCCCGACTGCACTGCCCGCTACGGCAACAGAAACAGAGAGCCCGGATATTGATCCCAAATGCTTCTTTCCGAAAAACCTGGGCCAGGTTAAGGCGGAGAGAATTCCCATCATTCCCTGGGTTATTCCGTGACCGATGATGAGCAGAACAACCATGAAACCTTCCCGGAGGAAGAACAGGGCAGTCATCATGAGGATCATTCCGGCGCCCTTGAAGATAAGGAGCCACTTAAGGCGTACGTAATCGCTCAGCCAGCTCAAGGTAAACTGCACTGCCACGGCAACGATCGAGGCGGGAAAAAAAACGGCCACAGCCTGCGCTCTATTCATTCCGGCATTCTGGAAGATGGACACGATATGGAAAGTATATGCTGTAAGGACCAGAGAACTCATAGTAAGGATAAGCGTAAAAACCCAAAAAGAATAGGTTCTCCGTGCTTCCTTGAGCGTAAAATCTTCTGCTGCCCCGGTTTCGGTATGGTGCCGGGTATTCGCTTTAATAACTTTTTTCCCGTCCGGAATAAGTCCGTGCTCCTCCGGGTTGTCCACGAAAAAAATAAATGCTGCGACAGAAAAGCCGAGAGCGGAGAACCCGATAATCCGCCAGGTCCACTGCCAGGAGTATGCCTGGATTATGGAATTGAAGATCTGGGGAGCTAAAGAAAATCCCAAAGCTATGGAAACCCCGATGACCGCGTTTACCATTCCCCGCCGTTTTTCAAACCATTTCATAGTCATGTTCCGGGAACTTAAGGTCAGCACACCCTGCCCCGAAAAACGGAGCAGAAAAAAACAGATGATCATAAACAGAAAAGGCAGCAGCGGAAAACCCGCGGTACGGCCCAGAGGCCCCGCGGGACCAGCGATTTTATCCGCAAAGGAAAGCAGAATCAGCACAAGTCCCATGAGGGCGCTCGCAAGGGTCGAAACGATCTTGGCACCGTACCGGTCGAAGAGACGGCCGGCGAACGGGAGAAGAAGCGCTGAGGCAACAGTGCCGAAGAGATATGCAAGACTCAGGCTGCTTCTAGAAAGCGCCAGGTCCCGGATCAGATGGTCGGTAAATACCGAAACCCCCACGGTCTGTCCCGGGGCGCTCATAAAGATACCCACTGTGCCCATTCCGACAATCAGCCAGCCATAAAAAAAAGGCCATTTTTCCGGCCTCATCAGGGATTTGCGTTCAAATATTCTGTTCATCCGTAACAAGGTACACGGGAATGGGAAAAGGGACAAGCCGGCTGTTCAGCTGCTGGCTGCCCGTATAATTCTGCGGGACAAGCATATATGGTTTAACAATACGGCCTATCGAACAGATGGAGGAATTTAAAATTTCCGTGGTTTTGTGGACACTGATTTAAGCGTACGGTCCTTGATTTCAAGGGGTACCCAAGTACCGCCTCAGCAAATCCCGGTCAACTCCTTGTGTGATATAGAAGTGGCCATAATTACATATAATATATGAATTTAGATCGGGTTGACCGGGATTTGCCGCATATTTTTTTCGCGGGAAAACGGC
>CAZUAE010000013.1:0-107956 GCA_964618265.1 uncultured Spirochaetales bacterium
GAATGGCAAAGCTGATGAGCCTGTCTATAGAATCCTTTTCACCGAACCATCTGAAAATGATCTTTTGTAAATTCATTTGCAGAATCGCAGCTACCTAGACTGATTAGTGAATCATCTAAGTCATCTTCTACATCACTGAGAATTGATATCAATTGAATGGCATCATCCATTTTATACTTATTCGTCAATTGAATAGATGTTGTAAGGACTTCAGTTTTTGATTCATCTCCTTTGCCCCAGCCGTCGCGCCGTGGGGGGAACCCCCGCGGCCTCTCTCCTCCTACACGCGACAACTATCCTGACACAGGGGGGAGTGAATAGGGATATGCGATCATGGTTTGGCTCCTAAAGATGACCTGGTCACATATTAGGTCACGCGTTTAGGAAGGACAATTAAGGCGAGTTAATAAGTTGTTGCCGAGTTTAGAATTAACTCTCCTAAACTCGGCTTAACTTGTATGGGCCCACCAGGACTTGAACCTGGGACACCCTGATTATGAGTCAGGTGCTCTAACCAACTGAGCTATGGGCCCATATATTTACAGGATTTATAAAATGCCAAATTTCTGCCCCTGTGTCAAGCCGTTTTCAGCAATTCTAAATTTACAATTCCTCAGCCGTTTTAACAAAATGCCGACAGCTAAAGAAGGCGGCCGACTCCGCATCAGGGATTCCTATAAAAGCATGGGTCCAGTAGCTTCCGCCGGATGCGTATCCGGCACCATGATGCGTGAACGAATCGTTTTCGATATTCGCCTTGTGTCCGGCGCTATCAAGCCACCCTTCCAGGACCGCTTCCGCGCTGGTATAGCCGCAGGCGATATTTTCCCCGCTGTGGAGTAGGCGATTCCCGCTTCCCCGAGCCGGTCGAACGGGCTCTGACCGTCTAAATTGGTGTGACTGAAATAGTTATTCGCCGCCATATCTTCGCTGTGGTTTTGAGCGACCTTATACACAGCTTCGTGCCAAATCAGCGGTTCCAGGCCGATGCTTTTCCGGCAGTCGTTTACCTGCCGGGTGAATTCCTGGGCAGTTTCCGGTACATTGCCGCCGGGTTTTGGTACACCGGTATCGCGGGCGGTAAAAAACAGCAGGGCAGCCGCGGTTAGAAAAGCGGAGATCAGAACCAGTTTACTGAGTTTTCTGCCGGTATATCCTATGTGAGTAAAAAGCCGTGCCCGGACTGATAAGCCCGGACCGGCAATTTATCTTAGTATGACCAGGTGTAGGTGTAGCTGTATCCGTCGATGGGTATGCCGCCTACAGTCCCTTCCGCGGTTATTGTATATACAATACTTGAACCGGAAGTCGAGTAGCTATAGGTATAGGTTACATCCACCGGAAAGGTTCCGTTAAAATCGGGACCCGACAGCGTTATAGCGGACGATGAGATGTTGTAGATCCATGAATAGGAGCTGTCGGTTATATCCCAGCTGAAAGTAAACGTCAGTGTTCCGTCTATGGTATACGTCTCCTGATTGTTGTCTTCATCGGTATAGATGTATTTCAAATCGTTAAAGGTTACATCGTAGCTGTAGGAATTATCCGTCTCGTTCATAGAATTGAAGGTATAGGTTACCGATCCGCCCTGGGGGCTTTCATAAGTAAAAGTTGATTCATATACTTTGGACGTTTCTCCGGTACCGTAGGAAACGTTCAGGCTCTGAAATACTATCTTGGAGGCCTGCTGGGCTTCCTCTTCGGAATTTATTTCGCTCCCCGCGCCGCCTGCTTCACAGGACAGAGCGATACTGGTGATGACTATCACCGCGGCGGTTAAAAAACTTCTTAAAACTCTTTTCATGGTTATTTTCCTCCCCAATTGCTTAGTTAGACCTTTATGGTTTTCCCTTATCAATATACTATTGAATTTATCACACTTAGAAAAGAATTTGTTGTTTTATCGTAAATAAATAAGGAATTCTCATTTTACACCTTTAGGTAACAGAAAGAGGCGTGATTTCTAAAAAAAATGCCGAAAAATAATCGAATAAAATGAGAATTCCAAGTAAGACATGAGTAAAAAGGCAATTTAAAATTGCAAATTTAGAATTGCGCTAAATAAATGCGCTTATTTTATAGGAGAAAAGCATGCCCCGATACCCCGATTACACCTTTGCGCATACCGGACTCAATACGGATGCGCCAAAAGAAGCAGCGGAATGGTACGTGGATAATCTTTCCATGAAGATTGCCAGGTCCATCCCGCCTAAGGTCTATTTTCTATCAGATCCTACCGGCAGGGTTATCCTGGAGATTTACCGGAACGATATGGCGGATAACCTGCCGTTTTCTCAGATACAGCCCCTTACTCTGCATTTTGCCTTTCTGGTATCAGATGTCCCCGGAGAGACGGACCGGCTCCTCTCCTCGGGATGTAAGGTTATGGATGATTATAAGCGTACCCCCGCGGGGGACGAGATGGTCATCCTAAGGGACCCCTTCGGTCTTAATATACAGCTGATCCGCCGGCAAAATCCGATGTTTTGACGTAACGCGCCTCAATTTGCATCGACGATAAGGCCTCCATGCTAAGGATATGATCCGGCGCTGCCGAAAAGAAAAAGGGGGACCGATGAAAAAACCTATTGTCACCATAACCGATTACGTAGAAGAAAACCTGGAATGGGAGGTCCGGCAGCTTGAGGATATCGCGGAGCTGAGGATATTTCAGCAGAGGTTTGCGGAACCGGAAACACTCCCGGAGATCCTTCGCGGCGCGCAGGTGGCCATCGTGAACATGGCAAAAATAACCGGCCGGGTGATCCGAAACCTTCCGGACTGCAGGCTCATAATCCGGCACGGGATAGGGTACGACAATGTCGATATAAAGGCTGCCGCGGCCGCGGGAATCCCTGTGGTAAACATCCCCGATTACTGCATCGATGAAGTTGCGGAACAGACGGTGATGCTCCTCCTGTCTTCCGCCCGGAGACTACCGGAGCAGATGATCAGTGTGGAATCCTCCATAGGAGAGAACGGATGGAAAAACGCATCAATTCACCGCATCGGGCGGATTAGGGGAAAAACTGTGGGCATTGTCGGCTACGGCAAGGTAGGGCGCAGAGTCGCGGAACTGTGCAGGGGGTTCGGAGTACGTATACTTGTCAATGATCCATACGTGTCATCTGAAGAACTGCCTGAAGAAGTTGCGGCTGTCAGCCTAAAGGAAGCCGCGAAAAACTCCGACTTTCTCTGCATTACCGCGGTGCTGAACTCGGACACCCGGCACCTCATCGACAGAAATATCCTGGGACTCATGAAGGGAGATGCTTTTCTGATTAATACCAGCCGGGGAGGAGTTGTGGACCAGGAGGCATTAGCAGAGGTTCTTCATACAGGCGCCATAGCAGGTGCCGCAACGGATGTGTACGAAGGCGCGGAACCGCCCGAGGAAAACAATCCCCTGTTGCGGTGTCCCCGCGTCATCATGACCCCCCATTACTCATGGGCTTCCGTGGAATCAGAACTGGACATCCGTAAGAAAATCGTAGCCCGGGTCCGGGAATTCCTTTTGGAGGGAAAATTAAATGGGGTCGTAAACGAACCCGCGGCGGTCAATAACAGACACCCGGGAAAATTCACCCTCAAAATGAAAAAATGGTTATCGATTCAGCGCGGGCAGCTTTCTCGCCTTTAGAATCAGGAGAATTGCGCCTCCGAGAATACATAGAACACCCGCCACTTGGGGTATCATCAAGGTTTCCAGAAAAAAGAGAACACCTCCGCATACGGGAATTAGAATTGTAATTGCTAAAAATATAGGGATTAATGTTATAGCCCGGTCTCTGCTGTAGGCAAACTGCATTAGAACCATGGAGACAATAGAAAGAATTACCCATAAAAAGGTAAATGGGTTTGTAAGGCTCTGGGCCGCATTAATAAGTTTATCCAAGAAAACCGAATCGGTAGTGTTTTCCAAACGTATGTTAATAAATGAGTATTCTTTGCCGATTCTGGTGGTGCTTACCTTCTGAAAAAGTCTTAAGAATCCCCCTAAAATCCCTGAAAGGAACGTGAAGGAGAGGGCGGTTCTTCTTTTTTTCCGGGCAAGGAAAACGGTAATGATAATCCCGGCAATAGTAGAAATTGTGAAAATGAAAATAAGAAGGTTTATCCTGATGGTATCATTCCGGGTAGTATGCTCAAAGGCCCCCATCAGGATGATGCCGCTTATGATTATGACAATGCTTAAGAGTTCCCAGCGGCTTACCTTTTCCTTCAGCACCAGGTCGGAATAGATCACTAGGGCAAGAAGTCCTGTGCCGGAAAGGGCCCCTACTAATGATACGTTTCCAATGGAAACGGCATACAGTACGATGAAATTGGAAAACAGGGTAAAAAAAGTTGCAACACACCATAGGAAGAACCCCGCCTTTTTGTGTCTCCGCTGGATATCTAAGGCCATCTTCTGGGTTGCCTGGCTGATATTCTGAAGTGAATATCCCAGAAAGGCGATCAATGTTGCCTGAAGCGCTATCGTCATATATCCAGATCCTTTTCTAATGAGGAATTCTTATTTTATTCCATCAGAACAGAAACAGCATAATTTACTAGAATTAACCATAAAACTAATCGAATAAAATGAGAATTCCCCCTTTTTATCTTAGAAAAAAGGCAATCCAAAATGCAAATTTGGAATTGCTGTTTTCTAATGTAACCCTGGAAATAAAATCATAAAAAAAAGGATAATTCAACCGAGAAAATCTCATATCCGTAACATTTTTGTGATATTCAGTTGTTGTAATATTCGAAAGCTTCTGAACACAGGCCGGACCGGCTGTTTGCCTGTCTAAGGTTTTTGTATTATTTTTTCATTGCCGGATTCCTTTAATTCTTGGCAATAAAACACGATACATGTTATGATAGATACTGTATGAAATGTCCTGCACTCTCCCGGTACACCGCTGCCGGTATTATAATATTTTTAATTCTTCTCTCCTGCGCGACAGCACCGCCGCCGGAAGAAGAGATTAAGCCGCCCAAACCCGATTTATTTACCTTAATTAACGAAAATGATTTAACGGCAATCCGCGAGTACTTGATTGAATACGGGTATACAGGCGAGCGGGATTCCCTGGGGAATACCCCGTTACATGTTTCAGCGGCCGGGGGGTCGATACCTCTCGCTGAGATTTTTCTCTCCGCCGGGATGAATGTATCCGTTAAAAACAGAACGGGAAAGACCCCCCTCCATATATCGGTGGAAGAAGGATTTAAAGAGCTTACCCTTTTTCTTATTTCCCGGGGTGCCGAATTGGATGCCAGGGATGATGACGGGAACACTCCTTTACACTTAGCTGTTTTGTCTGATAAACCGGAAATGGTTGAACTACTATCCGGAGCCGGCGCTTTAGTAGATAAAAAAAATGATAAAGGAAATACCCCCCTCATGTCGGCTCTCTTGCGGATGGATTACGAGATGGTTAGAACTCTGGTTTCGCTGGATACCGGTCTTTTTAAAGAGAACAAAGACGGTCAAAGACCCGCAGGAGTTGCAATAACACAGGGTGATGACGCTCTGTCCGCATTGATTACGCCTAATAATATCAATTCCGCAGATGAAATGGGTAAAATGCCTATACACTACGCGGTTGATACGGGGAATAGTGATGCGGTTACCTATTTGGCGGAGCAGGGAGCGGAGATAAATAGTAAGACAGATGAGGGTTTTACTCCTTTGGATTTTGCCTATATGGAATCCCGAAGCATCTCCCGCGCACAAATTGCGTTCTTTCTGATATCCCGGGGAGGTGCCGCAACAGTTCAGGGGTTTTCCTATGTTGAACGGGTGGTTAGTTCCGCGGATGCAAATATCATGCTGCCTGAGGGAAACTATCCAATCCACGAAAGCTGCAGGAAAGGTCATTTCGGTTTTACCGAACTGCTTATCCGGAAAGGGGCGGACATAGACCGTCAAAACCAAAAGGGAAACGCGCCTCTCCATGAAGCTGTTTTAGCGGGAGACTACGCGGTTATAGAGTTTCTGCTTAACCAGGGAGCCGACCCAAATGTGCGGAATAGAAGCGGTGCATCACCTCTGCATGTTCTTGTACCCGGTATGCATTCGGCTCGTATAGCTGCAATACTTGTAGAAAACGGGACAAAGGTGGACGAAAAGGATTATTCAGGAAACACGCCTTTACATCTCTTCGCTAAACATCCGGCGGAATCTTCCATTAAAAGCGCGGTTACCGAAACCATAAATGTCCTAACCAGCTACGGCGCCCAGATAAATGTTCGGAATGCAATTGGGGATACTCCTCTCCATGTCGCCGTTTCCTGGGGTAATCTCCTCATGAGTACCCTCCTGCGAAGTCAGGGGGCTGAACTCTATGCCGTGAATGATAACGGTGAGACACCCCTGCTGCTTTCCTATTTGGAGGGCAACGGTTTTGTGGAGGGATTCCTTACCAGGAGTGATATGCAGACCAACGATAACCTGGGGAACACTCCTCTCCATTTAGCGCTCTATTCCGGGGCCTCCTCCGGGATAGTCCATACACTAATTGGTAAGGGCGCGGATGTTAACGGACAAAACTCAAAGGGAGAGACACCGTTTCATGAGGCTGTAAGAAGAAAGAATGAAACAGTCATCACTACTTTGTTATCGTATGGAGCTGATCTATTCACCGAAAATAACGGCGGCGAAAGTCCTTTATCAATAGCCTTCAATCACGATAACACCTTCTTAGGATGGTTTTTCTCCGTTATCGACTTGCGGGCCGCGGACGGAAGCGGTAACAGTCCGCTGCATTATGCGGTCAAACTAAAACAGCCTGATGCCCTTAGGATGCTTATTATCAAAGGGCTTAATACGGAGGTTAAAAACAAAAGCGGAGAAACACCGCTTCATACAGCGGTGGACATCGACAGTCCCGATTTTGTTCGGATACTGGTATCGTACTCCGCTGATCCAAACGCTAGAGATAACGAAGGAAATACCCCGCTCCATCACTCAGCTATGATGGGGGCGGAACGGTCTCTGGACCTTCTTACGGACAATGGCGCGCGGCTGGATGCAAGAAACGGCAACGGACAGACTCCCATGATGGCCGCTCTGCTCTCCGGCCGCGGGGAGATTCTCAATAACCTTCTCCGATACGGAGCAGACCCGAACGCACGGGATTCCCTGGGTAAGACGGCTCTTCATCTGGGAGCAGAATCAGGTAAGGTCGATCTGCTGCAGACTCTTCTTGAATACGGTGCGTCCCTCCAGGACCGGGATAACAATGGAAATACCCCGCTGCATCTGGCCGTTTCAGGTAGTTGGGAAAGAACAGCAGCGTTCCTGGTATCCCGAAATGCCGACATTTATGCCCGGAATGCTCAAGAAATCACCCCTTTTTCTATGGCAGTGGAAAACGGTATCACGTTCTTAAAGTCCGTAATAAACAGAAGAAATGTCACCCTGGCGGATAACCGCGGTAATACTCCGCTGCATTTAGCGGTGGAACAGAAAACAGCCGTTGAGATACTGAATTATCTTATGGAGCTGGGGGCGGACATCAATTCCCGGAACATGTCAGGGGATGTCCCGCTTCATCTGGCTATCCAATCCGCGGGACTCAAGGTTGTATCCTATCTGGCAGAAAAGGGGGCGGACATTCATGCAGCTAATACCGACAACGAAACACCTCTCCGTCTCGCTCTGATCCGGGGAAGGGAAGCTTTGCAGGCCGTCATCACGCAGGAGAACATCGATTCAACAGATTCATACGGTAATACTCCTCTCCACATTGCAGCCTTTTTAGGGGCTGAAGATTCGGTGCAGACCTTACTTGCTATGGACGCGCCGGTCAATGTTGTTAATTATCGGGGACAATCTCCGCTGGAGGTAGCGGAAGAACGGAATCATCAGAACATTGTAACTCTTCTCAGTAATAACCGTTAGAGTCCTCCGTTAGTGTCCTCGTTAGGATGATTAAAAATCAGTGCCGGATAAAGGCTCCCGGAAATCCAAGGGGCTCTAAATCCTGAATAATCTCTTCTGCCGTCTTTTTTAAGGCCGGGATAAATATCCGGTATAATCCGGGATCTGCATGCTGCATAACCGGTGAATAATTGTTTTCTTCCAGGATCTTCATGGCCCGAAGTCCGTATTTTTTCTCACGAAAGGCCGCGGCCTGGATAATCACCGGCTCGTTCCTGACATCCTGTAATGGAGATAATGTCTCAATTTTTACCGGTGCAATTCCCTGTCCGATCATTCCGATCTTTTCCGCGGCAGCCATGGATAGGTCTATTATCCTTCCCTCTACGAAGGGACCCCTGTCGTTTATCTTTACTACAACAGTTTTCCCGTTATACTTGCTGGTCACTTTCACTTGGGTGCCGAAGGGCAGGGTTTTATGAGCAGCTGTCATCTTGTGGGTATCGAATACTTCTCCCGATGCAGTAGTTCTTCCGTGAAACTTCCCCCCGTACCACGAGGCCCAGCCTTCTTCTTCGTATGCATCCGCTAAGAGAGGAATAAGGAGGAGAAGGAGCAGCATACAATACAATCTTTTATTCATTAAAAAAACTTCCTCCAATCAATTTAAGCATTCAGCAATTCCAAATCCGCAGCAATGCTTATTTCTGTCGCATTGAACATTGATTATTCTCTGAGTATAATCCATCTATCAACGAATCAGCAATTCCTTTTGGGGATAATTCTTTCTGAATCGCTTGAGTTGCGGGGAAAGTGTGGAACAGATAGATATCAAACAAAAATTGGGTTATAAAGCGGTGGATGACCTTATAACCGACGGTATGAAAGTAGGTTTGGGAACGGGATCCACAGCTGTATGGGCGGTTAGAAGGCTTGGTGAACTTTACTCGGAGGGAAAAATCCGGAATATCTCTGCAGTCCCTACCAGCTCACAAACCGAATTGGAATGCAGCAAGTACGGGATCCCCCTGAAAAGTATGAACGATCCGGATATTGCGGAGGGTCTTGATCTGACTATAGACGGCGCAGATCAGATTGATCCTTCCGGATTCATGACAAAAGGAGGGGGAGGGGCACTCCTTTTGGAAAAGATTGTTGCCTACGCGTCAAAAAAGATGGTTGTCCTTATCGTAGAAAATAAATTAACGGATTACCTGGGACTTACATATCCGATACCCCTGGAGGTACTGCCCCAGGCGAGAGTCCCTGTCTTAAAATCCTTGCAGGCGATGGGTACCTGTCCCGAGGTAAGGATGGCAGTCAAAAAAATGGGGGCCGTTATTACCGATAACGGTAATTTGATTATCGATGTAACCTTACAGAAGGCACGGGATCCTCTCGAGCTGGATATAGAATTTTCCAGAATTCCCGGTGTGCTGGGAAACGGCCTGTTCACCTTAAATAAGCCTGCTGCATATGTCGGATATTCAGACGGCGCGGTAAAGGTCCGGGACTTTTCCTGAAAGAATAAATGCCGGCGGCATAACGGAGGAATGGAATTTATGACACAAGACAAAAAAAGAGTTGGATGGATTGGCACTGGAGTGATGGGTTTTTCCATGTGCTCTAGAATAATGGATCGGGGATATGATGTAACAGTTCATAACCGTACCAAAGAAAAAGCCGGCAAACTCGTTAAAAACGGCGCTAAGTGGGCAGAGGACCCCGCTGAAGCGGGTAGAAACAGTGATGTTGTTTTTACTATTCTCGGATTTCCCGGCGATGTAGAACAGGTGATCCTTACTGAAGGCGGTCTTATCGATTCCATGAAAAAGGGGAGTATCCTGGTGGATATGACTACTTCGGAACCGGCTCTGGCCGAGAGGATCGGAGAACGGGGACGGGAACTGGGAATCATGGTACTGGATGCCCCTGTTTCAGGCGGTGACATAGGAGCAAAAAACGGAACCTTGGCCATTATGGCCGGAGGAGACCGCGAAGCCTTTGACGAGATAATGCCTATCCTCCAAATTATGGGAGAAAACATAGCCTACATGGGAGAGTACGGGGCAGGGCAGCATACTAAGATGTGTAACCAGACCCTCATTGCCTCAACCATGATCGGGGTAGTGGAATCACTTCTCTACGCGGAAAAATCGGGATTGGACCTGGATTCGGTCATAGATGTGATCGGGAAAGGCGCCGCGTCTTCCTGGTCCATAAATAATTTGGGAAGAAGAATCGTTGCCGGAAACTACGATCCCGGCTTTTTCATAAAACACTTTGTCAAGGATATGGGAATCGCCTTAAAAGAGGCGGAACGGATGAACCTTTCCCTCCCCGGTCTGGCTCTGGCAAAGCAGTTCTACATTGCCGCGATGGCGCAAGGCTGCGGAAAGCTTGGGACTCAGGGGCTCCACAAAATCTGCAGAGATTTGAACGGAATCAAAGACTGAAAAACAGGGTTGGCTGAGAGCCGGTGATCAGTCGAATCAGTCTAAGGAAATCTCCTCGTACCATTCCGCCTCGTAAGTCCAGAGCGTTTCTGCCGCGATCACCGAAGCGTCCCGCTGGGTCTCGTACTTGATAAGGGCTCTTCGCTGTATATCCCTGAATTCATCGCCGATGTCTACACGTATTATTTTTCTTCCCGGATAAATTTCCTGAGCATCCTCACCCTCCATGAGCCAGGGTTCTATGAACTGCCGGTAGGTAAAGGGAACCCCCTCCTCCTTAAGTTCTTTCATCGCCTTTCGGCAGAGGTACCCTACCGTCTTGTGCTCAAAGTGCTCGTGAGCATCCGGATCCGGATAAGGCCCAATAATGAGCTCAGGTTTCATAACCCGAACCGCCTTCTTCATAACCCTGAGGATGTTTTTTTCACCCCCCCAGGCTTCGATAACATCATCTCTGGTTAATACATCTTCTAACCCATAATAGGGATTATTCCTCAGACCGAACCTGATATAAAGATCCGCTCCCAGCACTTTAAGCGATTCTTGTGCCTCCTGAACCCGTACCTCCGCCAGCGCTTTACCGGTAAGTAATTCATCGGAATAGATACCGTCACGGTGACGGTAAGGATAGAGGTCAGCGCCGGATTCGCCGTCTGTAAAAAGAAGCACCCCCACTTTCCTGTTTTCATATGCGTAGGCGGCTATAGTCCCGCCGTAGTCGATTGTTTCATCATCGGGATGGGCATGAATAAAGAGGACATCAACCTGATCGCCGGGGCTTAAGAAAGAGGCGGAAACTGTTCTGAGATTGTTTTCTTTTTTTTCCGTCGGATTGTCTGAAAGTGTGGGGAGCGTCTTCTCTTTCTGTACCGTCCTTTGGGATGGTATCGGTTCGGCGGTGCTGACGTTTCGAAGGGGAAAGAGAATGAAGATAGCGGAGATGATTAGAAGCGAAGCTGTTGCTCCGATGGACGCATACGTGCGTTGTTCTGTTTTAGACTCTTCTTTTTCGTATTCCACTTTCCGGTAGAATATCCTATATCTTCCCAGAGCAATTCTGTCTCCGGTCTTAAGCTCTTTTTTCCGTTTGGCCACTCCATTCACGTTTAGGGTCTGTTCACTTTGGTATAGGGGTTTACCGTTTTCAATTCCAATGGTAAAGGATCCTTCAGCATCCGCGAAGGGAAGGAGTAAATCTCCGTATGACCCGGAAGAAACTAACACCGGCTGATGCTTAAAGGAAAAGTGTTCCATTCCCTTGTCGGGAGATTCCGTGTCTAAATAGATTACAGGACGCGGCTCTGTTTTATAGATCCGCTTTGTTCTCTCCCGTTCTTTTTGGAAGCTGCGGGTGGTGATTCCCGCGCTCCCGACAAACAGGAAAAGCGCGGTTATCCCGAAAGGATAGGAGGAAGGCGCAGACTCGCTGCGTTGTTCCTCGTTCCTGGTAATACTGACTTTAGGTTTTTCGTCCGCCGTTTTCCGGGCAGCTTTTTTTTGATGTGTATACGGTGATGATAAAAATTCGGTTATTTCAGAAACCGCCGATTTTACTGAAGTAACCTCGACCGTTTTCCCTCCCGTTTGGACTGCTGTATTCTTGAGTTCTTCCGTGACTTCTTTTCCTAATCCTGTAGGATGAGGAAATGCTGCAAAAACGAGGGCTGTACGCTGCTCAATAAAATACTCGGATTCCGGAAGACTCCCCCCGGTATCGACCCCGTCGGAAAAGAGAATAATATAATTTACGCCGCCTCCGGAAATAGAAGACAATTGTTCCCGGATTACCCCTCCGATAGGACTCCTTCCTGCCTCCAAACGGTCGAACAGGAGGTCCCGGTCAATTTCGGCGGAATCAACAATCCCTTCGGCAAGTCCTCCAAAAAAACCGGTATGGAGCCTAAAATCCGCGCCCGTCTCCCTTTTCAGCGCACCGTTCAGCTCATCCGCTATGCCTACGGCAGTTCTTAGAGGGACATCTCCGGCGCTGTTTTCCCGAATCATGCTGTACGAGCGGTCAACCAGAAGGTATATATTTTTTGATTCGGCGTGAATAACCTTAGGGGAGAGAACTATCAACGATAGGAGCATAATGATACTGTGCAGCCGCTTCACAGTATCATTATAAATGGATAACAGCGGGAGGTCCAGAGAATCAGAGAATCATTGAGGAATTCTCATTTTATACCTTTAGGTAACAGAAAGAAGCTTGATTTCTAAAAAATGCCGTAAAATAATCGAATAAAATGAGAATTCCAAGCATGGCATGAGTAAAAAGGCAATTCTAAATTACAAATTATGTTTACTGACGCCCCGGATCCAGCTGTCTACAGAGGCAAAAGAGTGACGTCGCCGCTTACGGTTTGGCAGTTAAGCGAGCCGTCACCGCTGTTTAGTACCCCCCTAAGGTATTTGCCCTCCCGTTCTTCAGATTCAAGAGTAACTTTGGAACGGACAGATCCGGACTTGGTTCTCATTTCTACTTTGCCGGAAAAATCATCCGCCGCGCGTACCGCTATGTCGCCGCTTGTGTCCTTCAGGTTTACCTGACTGGGATTGCAGCCGGGGGGAATTGTTACCGATATGTCACCGGAAATCGTCTTTCCTTCCATACTTGTGCTTCCCGATATTCGGGCGCTGCAGTCTCCGCTGGCGCTGATGATCTGCATCTCTCCCTCAAACTCTTCCACTTCAACGTCCCCGCTCTTGGAAGCCGCGGAGAGGGTACCGTTGAAATTAGAAATTTCTACATCGCCGGAGAGGGTTTCCAGCACAGCGTCTCCCTGAATCATATCTCCTTCGATATCGCCGCTTTTAGTTTTCCCCTTTATCCCGCGGCTGCAGCCGGAAATACGCAGATCTCCGGAGTAACTTTCCAGTACGATTCCCCCCTCAATACCGGAAACAGAAATATTTCCGCTCTTGTTTTTACTGGTTATCGTCATGTTTCCAGGTATTTCTACGGACAGGTCGACCCTGGGATGTCTTCCCACATTGATGCCGGCCCTTCCGCTTTCACCATGATTTCTGGTGATGTTTAGATTAATTTTTCCAAGGTGTATTACCGGTTCTATTTCGATGGAATCGATTTTCTGTTGAGCTTCCTCCTGGTTGGGGCCCCAGGCGGTTACGGACGCGGTGATGATAATATCACCTCCGCTTTTACCCGCTATTTTGCAGTCTCCCCAGGAATTATTTATTGACAATTCCTGCATGCCTTCTGAAGTAAGCTGGATATTCTTATCATCTGTTACCTTTGATTTCCAAAGAGAAGAATCCAAATATTCACCTATATTGATATTTTTAATACCCTTCATGGATTCCTTTACGGTCTTTTCCACCCCCCGTAAAAGTTCCTCCATGGATCTTCCGAAATCTTTAAATCCATCAGAGAATGATTTACCGAATCCTCCGAAACCTTCCTCTTTTTGTTCCTCCCGGTAATCCTTTTTTTCGTCGTGAGTTTCTCGGTACACCCTTGGGCCTGATTCCTGTTCCTTTTCAGCCTCTTCTTCCTTCTCTGATTCCTGGAGCACCTCAAGAAGAGCTTCTGCTTCCTCCATGGAAATTTTGCCTTCTTTAAGCATCTTTAAAATCATGGTTCGTTCTTCGTTCATCTTTTCCCCCTAAAGATCCTTCAGCGCTTTTACCGCTTCCTCGGGTTTTATCTCTTCTTTTTCTAACGCTTCTAGTATTTCTTTTCTGATATTGCCGGTGTCATCCCCGGCATACCCTAATGCCTTGATAACCCTGTCCAATCTGCTCCGTACTGTCGGGTAGGATATACCAAGTTCCTTTTCCACGTCCTTTATGTTGCCCCGGCACCTGAGAAATGTTTCTACAAACCGCTCGTTTTCGAGATTTAGGTTGCCTAATTTGGATTGAGAGAACTTGCCTTCCACGGCTGTTCCGCAGTTTGTACAGCGGATCCTCTCTACTTCAAACCGTGAATTTCCACAGGCGGGACATTTACTGATTCGGTGTTTCATTCCAGCCTCCTATATTAAAAATATTAATATAGAAGTTAAAAAATATCAATATAATTTACAGTTAATATTAAAAAAATAAAGACCCGGGAATATAATCCCGAGCCTTTGTCTGGCTAAATACCGTTGCGGTTACGCCGGATCAATTCTCCTTCTGTCTGATTGGTCCCGGGAGTGTGTCCCGGCAGGGGAATAATCCGTTCGTGGACAGCATCCACAATCCATTCTTTCTGGGGAAAGAAATGCTCTTCCATTTCCGCTGCTGGAGTTATCCAGTTTCTGGAACCGACAACAGCCGGGGGAGCGTCCAGGTAGTCAAAGGCTGCCTGGGATATGTTGGATGCCATCGTATGAAGATACGATCCCCGCTCACAGGCATCCGAGGATAGAACGATTTTACCGGTTTTCTTTACCGATTGGATAATTGGTTCGTAGTTAAGGGGGTTGATGAACCTTGCATCGATTATCTCCGCTTCCAAGCCGAAAGTATCCGCGAGATAATCCGCCGCTTCTAAGGCTTTGTAGAGGGTGGCGCCGATTGTGAGTATGGTTATGTCCTTTCCCTCACGTCTCACTGCCGGTTCGCCTTCGGGAATCTCGTAGAAATCCTCCGGAACCCCATCGGAAACAAACTGTTCTCCAATGTCGTAAAGCCGCTGGCTTTCGAAAAAGATTACCGGATCTGTACCCCGCAGTGCTGTATTCATCATTCCTTTAGCATCGTATGGAGTTGCCGGAAACATCACCTTAAGGCCCGGAATATGCGCAACAATGGATGTCCAGTCCTGGGAATGCTGGGCTCCGTATTTGTTCCCCACCGATACCCGGACCACCAGGGGCATCCTGAGAACCCCGGCTGACATGGATTGCCATTTGGCTGCCTGGTTGAAGATTTCGTCCCCCGCGCGCCCCATGAAGTCGCAGTACATCAGCTCCACTAAGGCTCTTCCTCCGGAAAGGGCGTATCCAACACCGGAGCCGACGATAGCACCTTCAGAAATAGGCGCATTAAAGAGCCGGTGGTAAGGCAGAGCTTCCGTCAAACCGCGGTAGACTGCAAAGGCTCCTCCCCAATCGCGGTTTTCCTCACCGTATGCGACCATAGTGGGGTCTTGATAAAACCGGTGAATCACCGCTTCAAAGATGGCGTCCCGGTAAGAGAATGCCTTCATCTTACTCACTGCTTTTCCGTTCTCATCAAAGGCGTATCGAAGCTTTCTGGAGAGTTGTTTTACCCGGGAATTGTCTTCTATCGGAAGGAGTACTTCAGGTTTTCGGTCCGCTAAGGCATCGGCTTTTTGGTTGGAAAACATATAGGAACCGATTTGTTCACCCTGCATTCTAGGAGACTTATCCAAAGGAATAGCCAATTGAGCTGCCCGGGTTACTTTTTCCACCACCCGGTTCTGCAGTTCCTGGAGCTCTTTGTCCGAGATAATTCCGTTTTCCACAAGGTAGGAACTGTAGCCCTTTATACAATCCGCCTCTTCCCAAAGCTGAATTTCCTCCTTGGTCCGGTAAGAGGAGGCGTCTGAAGGAGAGTGACCCGAGATCCGGTAGGTGATGGTATCCAGGAGTGCCGGACCCTTACCTGCTAGAAGCACCTTTTTCTTTCTCAAGACAGCGTCTGCCATGGATAGAGGATTGTAGCCGTCCACCCGTTCTGCGTGCATGTTCTGAGGATTTACTCCCGCCCCTACCCGGGCAAGCATTTCATACCCCATGGTTTCTCCGGAGGTTTGACCCCCCATTCCGTAAAAATTGTTTATAAAGTTAAAGAGGACCGGAGGGGCACCGCCGATTTCTTCATCCCATAAATTCCGGTACTGGTCCATGGCGGAAATCATCATCCCTTCCCAAACGGGACCGCATCCCATTGAGGCATCGCCGATGTTTCCGATCACAATTCCGGGTCTCCGGTTTATCCGCTTGTACATGGCCGACCCGGCGCATATGTCACCGGATCCTCCAACGATAGCGTTATTGGGCATGCTCCCGAAAGGGGGGAAAAAGGTGTGCATGGAACCTCCCAGTCCCATGTTAAATCCGTTTTTCCGGGCGAAAATCTCAGCCAGTACTCCGTAAAGGACGTAGTCCTCCGCTAAATCCTTTACGGAAGTGCTTGATTCCCGGTCCAAAACCTCAAGGATTATTCCCTCCATGTAGGATTCCATGATTTCCTGTATAGCATTTTCCGGCAGTTTGTCGATTGCGGAATAGCATTTTGCCAGAATCTCCCCGTGACTTCTGTGGGACCCGAAGATAAAATCATCTACATCCAGATGAACGCAGAGACCCACCGCCGTAGCCTCCTGACCTATTGAAAGATGGGCCGGTCCTTTGTGATTGTATTCAATACCCCGGTAAGCTCCCTGGGTTTTAATATCATTCAGCATGGTTTCGAATTCCCGGATGGTCAGCATGTCGTAAAGCATCTTCTTCATGCCGTCGGCGCCGAACTGCTTTTTTTCTTTATCAATATCCGGCTTGTACGCGTTTACCGGTATATCTTCTATCTTTATCTTGCCTTTTTTCCGAACAATTTTCGGATCAACTACTATGTTTTTTGGCATTTTTATTCTCCTCTTATTCTATACTATTAGATTATTCAAGTTCCCAAAGGATATCTTTAAGGATTTCTGAAAGGGTAGGATGCGGGAAAACTATCTCCTTTACGTCCTTTACCCGTAGTTCCGACTCTATCATCATTGCGGCCCCGAAAATCAGCTCGGAAACTCCTGATCCCATCATCTGAACCCCTAAGATACGGCCGGAGTCTTTATCGGTAACGACTCTTGCGGTTCCCCGTTCTCCGGGATGCTCAGAAAGGTATCTGCCGTTAGTTTTAAGAAAAACCTGCACTGTCTCAGGGTTAAAACCCTCTTTACGGGCTTCCTCTTCGGTATAGCCGCATCCTGCAACTTCCGGTATGGTAAACACCACCCACGGAATTGCGTGGTACCGCATCTTCTGTTCACCTTTTCCGAACATATCCGAAAGGGCAACATCGGCCATCCGGTATGCCGAGTGGGCTAAAAGTGATTTTCCCGTCACATCTCCGGCAGCGTATACCCCAGGCAGATTGGTGCGCGTCCTCTCATCTACGTTAATTCCAAAGCGGTCATAATCCAGACCTGCCTCGTCAAACCCGTTTTCTGTAAGGTTAGGTTTCCGTCCTACAGAAAGGAGGATAATATCGGATGATACAGAATCGGTTTCCCCTTCCTTCTCGAAGGTTACGCTGTTTTTGTTGATCTCCAGCACCCGTGAACCGAGTTTAAAGTTTACCTTCTTAAGGGATTTTCTAAGGAGTTCAGAAAAATCTTTCTCCATAAATGGGATGATCTCGTCCATCATCTCTATTACCGTTACTTCTGTCCCGATGGCTGAAAACAGAGAGGCAAACTCCATCCCGATATAACCGCCGCCGATTATGGTCAGGGATTTCGGTTTCTCCGTGACATCTAAGATTTCAGTACTCGTCATCACCTCAGGGCTGTCCACTCCGGGAATAGGAGGTATTGCTGAAGAAGAACCGGTAGCTATAAGGACTTTTTTCCCCCGGTACTCATTATCCCCCGCCTTTATCGAACCGGGTCCGGTTAACACACCTTTCCCCTTTACCACTTCCACACCATGACGTTTCATCAGATATTGAACGCCCTTGACCAAAGTGGTAACAGTCTTCTTTTTCCATGCAACCGCCGCCGAAAGATCAAAGGTTACTTTTTCAGTTTCCACTCCGAACCGTTTTCCCTCCAGAGAGTGAAGATACAGTTTCGCGGAATGAAGTAATGTCTTGGTGGGGATACAGCCTACATTAAGGCAGGTCCCGCCCAACGTGTCTTGTTCCGCCAGGAGAACCGATTTTCCCATGGCCCCTGCCCGTTCTGCTGCATGATATCCTGCTGGTCCGCCTCCGAGTATTATAAGATCGTACATTTTTATCCTCCTACAGAGCTAATGTCATTGTGAAGTTTTTTAGCGATTCTTTTAAGGCTTTCAGGAACCTTGCGGCGGGCGCGCCGTCTACAGCCCGATGATCTATGGTCAGTGACAGCCCGATATGGGGAATAAAGACTGTTTCACCGTCCTGAATTACGGGCTTCGGGGTTATTGAACAAACTCCCAAAATACCCGTCTGCGGCGGATTTAAAACGGGAGTAAACATCTCAACGCCCAAAGCGCCCAAATTTGTTACCGTAAAGGTTCCGCCTGAAAGGTCATCGGGGTTGATAGTACCTTCTATGCAGGCGGTTCCCAGCCGTTTAGCCTCAGCAGCAAGATCCTTCAGTGACAGCTTGTGAGCATTCCGTATTACCGGAACCATGAGCCCCCGGGGGGTGTCTACGGCAAACCCGAGATGGACAGGTGAAAATTCCCGTATTGATTTTTCCATCATATGGGCATTCATGTAGGGAAATTTCCGGAGAGTTTTTATTACACTGTACAACACCATTGTGTTTATGGTGATTCCGCCAAGACCGCTTTCTTCCGGAGCTGATTTTACTGTCTTTCGGTACTCCATTATGTTTGAGGCTTCCGCGGAGCTGTGCAAGGTTAGCTGCGCCGTATTCTGAAGCGATTCGTGCATCCGCTCTGAAATTAGTTTCCGTACACCCGTTACACTCCGTTCTGTGTATTCTTCTTCAGCTGATACGGGCTGTGCTTCAGGTCTGTCGATGTCTGCCGCGGTTACCCTTCCGCCGATACCGCTCCCTTTACTTGGAGCTGCTTCTCCGGATGCAGCCTTGCTCCGTGCTGCGGGGGTTAAAGGTTCTCCCCGTTCCGCGGCCGCTGAAACATCCCGCTCGATTATCCTGCCGTGCGGGCCCGAACCGGTTAGGGCATTAGTGTCCACCCCTTTAGCTTCAGCCAGTGCCTTAGCCCGGGGAGATATTCCGCCCCTCCGTCCCGTTTCAGGAGAAGGTGTTTCCGGAGCTGCTGCAGGTACCGGCTTGTTTTCCTGTACCGGAGCAGGTTTATCCGCCGCCGCGGGTTCCGGCGCCGGCGGGGCCTTCAATTCAGCTTGGGTTTTCTCCTTTTGCGCGCCTTTTTCTCCCGGCTTTCCCATTAAAGCGATTGGTTTGAGCACCGGGACTTCATCCCCCTCTTCGTGATATGTTTCCAGAAGAGTTCCGGATTCGGGAGCTTCCACTTCGAATGTAGCCTTGTCTGTTTCAACTTCGCAAACCGTTTCTCCTTTTTCCAAAGAATCCCCGGATTTCTTTTTCCATTCCAGGATAATGCAGCTTTCTACTGATTGTCCCTGCCTGGGCATAAGTATTTCTGTTGCCATTTTCTAACTCCTAAGTTTTAAATCTGCTATTTTTATCGTAACGCCCTGTTCTTGAAGCACCTGCTTCTCTTCCTCCGGAAAATCACTGTCGGTGATAATGGTATGCATGGATTCCAGGGGAAGAACCTGAACAAAACCGCGTCGTCCGTATTTTGTCTTATCCGCTACCAAAACGGTTTTATCTGCCTGATTTGCCATCATTTTTACAATTTCCGCGCCCTCTATAAGATGAGTTGTAAGTCCCGCGGCCAAAGAAAATCCGTCCGTTCCAACGAAGGCGCAGCCTACATGGAACCGTTTAAGTTCTTCTAAGGCTATGGGACCTACAACGGATTCAGTGGAAGCCCGGAATTCACCGCCCACTAAGGTTAGCCGGATTGATGGATTGGTCCGGCCCATGGGAAGGGTTAATGTGGAGTTCGTTACTATACGAACATCACGTTTGCCGTATAGATACCGGCAGATGAGAGCGGTGGTGGTTCCCGCTTCGATCATCACTGTATCTCCGTCTTCGATCATATCAGCGGCAGCCTTGGCAATTCTGCTCTTTTCCGCGTTTTTGGTACGCTGCCGTTCCATTATATCGGGATGAAAGGCGGGAAAGGCTCCTCCCCGGGTCCTGATGATTAGTCCTTTCTCCGCAAGGCTGTTTAAGTCGTTCCGTATTGTCACGTGGGATACTTTGAGTATCTCGCTCAGCCGACTCACGGAGGAATCTGAGTTTTCGCAGAGAAGATCTAATATTGATTTTTCTCTTTCGGAAAGGTTTTGAATCATTTAGCTAAGCCTTTCATATTGCATAATTATATCTTACATTTTGATAGAAGGAATGGCAACCGGCTTTTTCATTTTTCATCAATTTTTAATACCTTCTATAAATAACAGCTGCTTAGCGGGGTAAAAAAAAGCTGTCTGAGAAAACTCAGACAGCCCGAATAACTTCCTGTCTTAAAATCAGCGGTAAAGCGGTCCGAAATTCCTGCATGCCCGGTAATCGGATCCTTCCGTGTCCATACCGAACATATTCCATGCGGCAGGTCTAAAAATACGGCTTTCTTCTATATTATGCATGTTTACAGGGATCCGCAGAATGGATGCCAGGGTTATTAGGTCTCCTCCGATGTGTCCGTAACTAATGGCTCCGTGATTAGCGCCCCAGTGGGCCATTACCTGGTACACATCCCTGAATGCTCCGCTGTCGGTTAGGCGGGGGGCAAACCAAGTTGTCGGCCAAGTTGGATTTGTCCGCTGGTCCAGAGAGTCGTGAACATCTTCAGGAATAGTTACCGTCCATCCCTCTGCAATCTGTAAAACAGGACCGATGCCGTCTACTATGTTGATCCTGGACATGGTGATAGGCATATCTCCTTCCGTCAGAAAGTCCGTAGAAAAACCGCCCCCCCGGAAATAACCTGCTTCCGCAGGTCTAAACAGGGTTGCGTCCAAGCAGCGTTCCGCTTCCTGAGGTGTTATGTCCCAGTAAGGTTTCATCACCGGCTTTCCGTCTCGTCTCTGCTGACCGGTTCCGTCTATGGTGGTTGAACCTGAGTTGATGAGGTGGATGAGTCCTCCCTCCGCACGGCCCGATAAGGTTTTCCCGGTAACTCTTTTTACCGCTTCCGGGCTCCAAAAGGTACGTACATCGGAAAAAATTTGGGAAGTTCCTGTGAGGAGGTGACCAAAAAGCATGGAGACACCGTTTAGACTATCGTTTTCCGTAGCGAATATAAAAGCTTCCCTAATTCCGTTCCAGTCGAAGGAAGAGTTTAGGAATGTTTCCGTAAAATCTCCATTGGGAAAGTGATCGGTCCACTGCCGTTGTCCCTGAAATCCTCCGGCAATTGCGTTATGACCTAAGGCTTCTTCACCAAAGCCCCCCTCTGCCAGTTTTGGATTTCCAACCATCATATCCCGGCAGATTAAAGTCATTTTGACTACGAACTCCCAATCCTTTTCTTTCTGTTTCCGGGAACGCTGTGCGGAAGGTTCATTCGGATCGGAGCCCTCCTTACAGTTCTTTCCAGTCCAGTCCAGGGCAATTTGATATTCCTCTTTATCGTAGATTCCCTTTTCAATCCTGCGGATTATCTCCGACATATCTACGTATTCATTCCGCATTCCCAGATACTTCTGAAAGAAATCTTCGTTCACTATGGAACCGCCGATCCCCATTGATACGGATCCTACCGAAAGATAAGATTTTCCCCGCATGGTGGCAGCGGCCAGTCCTGCTTTTGTAAAGGCGAGTATTTTTTCCTTTACATCTCCGGGAATACTGGTATCATCGGCATCTTGCACGTGACGTCCGTATATACCGAACGCAGGAAGCCCTTTCTGATTATGTGCTGCCAAAACAGCCGCAAGATAGACAGCCCCGGGTCTTTCTGTTCCGTTGAATCCCCATATCGCCTTCGGCCGGAGCGGGTCGGTATCCATTGTTTCGGTGCCGTAACACCAGCACGGGGTAACCGTTAGGGATACACCCACCCCTTCCCGGGCAAATTTGTCGGCACACCGGGCTGCTTCCGCGACACCGCCTATGGTGGAATCGGCAATGACGCATTCCACCGGAAAACCGCAGGGATGTTTTAAGCTATCGCTAATTAACCGGGCCGCGGATTTTGCCATCTCCATGGTTTGGTTTTCCAATGATTCTCTTACTCCTCCTAACCGGCCGTCAATAGTAGGGCGGATGCCAACCTTTGGGGGAGCTCCTTCAAAACGAAAGTCTGGTTCATTAATGTTCATGTTAGAAAAGTCTGCCATATGTATCCTCACTGTATTTTTTTTTCATCATCATTATATCGTACCAGTGGAAATATCCGCAATCGGCTTGGCACTTGTTTATCCATCCGTGTCTTTATATTTTAGTTCTATAAGGAGGAAGAGATGATTACCGATATTATGAAATTTTTAGGAGATTCCGCGGATGATCTTTTAAATCATAACTGCATTTTTTCGAAGGAGAAGCTCCACTTACCGGGACCGGATTTTGTGGACCGCATCTTTATGCAGACCGACCGAATTCCAGCGGTGTTAAGGAACATGCAGACAATATTCAATCACGGCAGATTGAGTGGTACCGGTTACCTCTCAATTCTCCCGGTAGATCAGGGAATTGAGCATTCCGCGGGTTCGGCTTTTTCTCCAAATCCTGCTTATTTTGATCCTGCAAATATTGTAGAGTTAGCCATAGAGGGGGGATGCAATGCCGTTGCATCAACGCTGGGTGTCCTGGGAGCAGTTTCCAGAAAGGCCCATAAGATCCCGTTTATTGTAAAGTTAAACCACAATGAATTACTATCCTATCCTAACACCTATGACCAAATGTCTTTTGCTTCTGTGGAGCAAGCCTTTGACCTTGGAGCGGTGGGGGTAGGAGCTACTGTCTATTTTGGTTCGCAGGAGTCGGACCGGCAGATTGTCGAAGTTTCTCAAGCCTTCCGAAGGGCGCATGAGTTAGGAATGGTCACGGTACTCTGGTGTTATTTGCGAAACCAGGCATTCAAAACCGATGATGCGGATTACCAGCTTGCAGCGGATTTAACTGGTCAGGCAAATCATCTGGGAGTTACCATCGAAGCGGATATCATAAAACAGAAAGGACCGGTGAATAACGGCGGTTTTAAAGCACTGAACTTCGGGAAGACAGCTAATGAAGTTTATGAGAAATTAGCCACTCCTCATCCCATCGACTTGACCCGTTACCAGGTAATAAACTGCTATCTTGGAAGAATCGGATTAATTAATTCCGGCGGTGCATCCTCCGGAGAGGATGATTTTTCTAAGGCCGTAAGAACAGCGGTTATTAACAAACGGGCAGGAGGAATGGGTCTGATTTCAGGACGGAAAGCATTTCAGCGGCCTATGGCTGAAGGAGTAGAGCTCCTGCATGCAATTCAGGACGTTTATCTGAGCAAGGATGTCACGGTAGCATAAAATCATCACCTTTTTTTAGAGCCTCAATATCGGGCCGCTCTTATACTAGAAGATTTATTGCACTTGCGGTAGCTAATACTTGAATCGCCGCGGAAAAGGCTTTTTGCGGAATCCGTTTCAGGATCAGTCTTCCCGTGACAGCTCCCAATACAATGGCAGGAACCAGCACGGCATTTGTCAGAAGACTCGAAGCAGTAATCAATCCCAATGAGGCGCTAAAAGGTATCTTAAGACTGTTAATTGCAAAAAAATACCAGGCTCCTGTTCCGATGTATTCTTCTTTCGGGAGCCGCATTGATGTAAGGTAGATCATCATAATAGGTCCCGCCGCGTTAGCCATCATGGTGGTGATACCCGCAGTGATCCCCATTATAGCGGCAAACCACCAGTTGTCAGGAATTGGTACATCTTTTTTTCGGATAAGAAAGAGCCTAACGTAATGAACGGTGAGCATAACCAGAACAATAATTCCTATTATCGGTTTCAATTCCTGATTGTTTACTTTCCCTAAAAAAATATATCCTATTACAACTCCTGCTATTGCCCACGGGGCTAGTTTTATAAGGTATTGAAACTTGGCCTTTCTCCGATAATAGATAACCGCGAAAATATCGGCAACAACAAGCATGGGAAGCAGAAATCCGGTAGATGCCTTCGCCGGAAGTACTTCTGCTAATACCGGAACGATAAGGATGCCTAATCCCGGAATCCCTGTTTTGGTTATTCCGATTAAGAGAGCTGCGCATGCAATGATAGTCCATTGAAGCCATGTTAAGGATAAAAGCATATTGAAGCATCATAAGGATCGTACAGATTTCGGTCAACCGGAAAAACCTCAACAGTTGACAAAAGGTATGGATTTTGTTAGGTTTCCATTGTTCATTGTAATGCCCTTGTAGCTCAGTCGGTAGAGCACCTCCATGGTAAGGAGGGGGTCATCGGTTCAAGTCCGATCGAGGGCTTGAGTTTTTCGGTAATTTAAAATTGCCCGTTTACTAATGTTAAGCTTGGAATTCTTATTTTGTTCGTTTTTTTTAGGTATTTTTTGAATATCAAGCTCCCTTATGTCACCTAAAGGAATAAAATGAGAATTTCTCGCTATTTTTTCCCGTCTATTGACTGTAATGTTCTTTTTATAGTACATTACAACTTCAGGGGAAATTATCATCCAGTTAGGAGTGTTTTGCTATGGCTAAATCTAAGGGAACTGTTGAATTGATTGCTCTGCAGTGTAACGAGTGCAAACGGAAAAACTATACCACTAAAAAGAACAGAAGAAACATCCAGGGAAAGCTGGAACTGAAAAAGTACTGCAAATTTGATAAGAAGCATACGCTCCATAAGGAAGCGAAAATAAAATAGAATGATACCCTCCGCTTGTTGAGTAGAGGGAGAGTATATAGGTCAGTAGCTCTAACGGCTAGAGCGCCGGTCTCCAAAACCGGATGTTGTAGGTTCGAATCCTACCTGACCTGGGAGTTGATATCGTATGAAAAAGATCATCAAGTTTTTTAAAGACAGTTACTCGGAATTAAAAAAGGTTCAGTGGCCGTCCCGAGACGAGGTTGTTTCTTCAACGAAGGTGGTTCTGGTTTCTGTAGCCATATTTGCAGCTGTTTTGGGGCTGGTAGATTTTCTCCTCCTCACAGGAATAGATTTTATTTTTTAAATAAATTGTTGTTGCGCATACAAAAAATGATGCGTGCAGTTATATTGGGGACTTATGTAACTTTCTTGTATGGAGGTAATGATAAAATCAAAATAAACCTTATGCAAAAAGTTAGTTGTTCCCTACTCTAAATACTGTTATTTTGATATATTATGGTAGGTTAAAATCGGCAATCCGGTTAAATACTTGGAAGGAAGACGGGAATATAGTATGGCAAAAGGCTGGTATGTTATTCATACCTATTCCGGTTATGAAAATAAAATAGAGAAGACAATCCGTATGCTCATGGAAGAAGAAGACCTGGAAAACGTTATTTTTGATGTCAAGGTCCCCTCTGAGCAGGTAGTAGAAGTAAAGGAAGGAAAAAAGAAGGTATCAACCAAAAAATTTCTTCCTGGATATATTCTTTTGGAGATGGATTTACCAGAACGTAATTGGAAGATGATATGCTCCAAGATAAGAAAAATACAAGGGGTCACCGGCTTTGTCGGTTCATCTCCAGGTATTAAACCTCAGCCTATCAGTTCGGAAGAGGCTAAATCCATCCTGCAAAAAACAGGCGCTATGAAGGGCGGTAAACCCATCAAGCCTAAACAGACCTTCTCTACCGGGGAAAGCGTGCGGATAGTCGATGGACCCTTTGATTCATTTACCGGAAATATCGAGGAAGTAAATACTGAAAAAGGGAAGCTTCGGGTAATGGTCGGTATATTTGGAAGAGCTACCCCTGTGGAAGTAGACTTTTTGCAGGTTGAAAAGGTTTAGCCCGGGTGAAAAATAAAAAATCCGGAATAAAAGTTAAATGAGGCAATCAAAATCGCAGTCTAAATAATCGTTTAGACGATAATTTGAGATTCTTTGCAAGAGGTAAATATATTTTTAATTTCTTGTTTAAGAAGTGAAAAGCAATGTGGGAGTCTTTTTTTAAAAGGACGATTGAACCACAAAGGAGTGACTAATGGCTAAGAAAAAAATTAACGCTATCATTAAACTCCAAGTCCCCGCCGGGAAGGCAACACCGGCTCCTCCGGTCGGTCCTGCCCTTGGTCCTCATGGGGTTAGCGCGCAGCAATTTGTGCAGCAGTTTAATGACGTAACAAAGAACATGGAGCCGGGTATTCTTGTACCCGTCATCATTTCCGTTTATGCGGACCGGTCTTTCTCTTTTATAACAAAGACACCCCCCGCAGCGGTTTTGATTAAAAGAGCCATCAATTTAGATAAAGGTTCCGCGGAACCTCATCGCCTAAAAGTGGCTAAGTTACCTACAGATAAGCTTAAGGAGATTGCGGAAACAAAGTTTAAGGATTTGAATGCCAACGATATCGACGCCGCTATGAAGATAATCGCGGGAACCGCGCGCAGTATGGGTGTTGAAACGGAGGTGATGTAGATGAGACGGGGTAAAAAATATCTTGATGCGGTTAAGCAGTACGATAAAGGAACTCCCTATCCAGCGGATCAGGCCGTTGATTTGATGAAAAAACTAGCTTATGCAAAGTTTGATGAAACGGTACAGCTTTCGGTGAAGCTCAATCTGAAAAAGAGTTCTAATGTTAGAGATACGTTGGTTCTTCCGCATCAGTTTACAACTGAGAAAAAGATACTTGTTTTTGCCAAGGGTGATAAGGCAAAGGAAGCAGAAGCCGCGGGTGCCGCGTATGTTGGAAGCGATGATCTGGTAGAAAAAATAAAAGATGGATGGCTCGATTTTGATGTTGCCGTTGCAACGCCTGACATGATGAAAGATGTTGGCCGTTTGGGCCCTATTTTAGGACGCCGCGGTTTGATGCCGAATCCAAAAACCAGAACGGTTACAAATGACTTAACTGATGCTATCGCAGAACTTAAGAAAGGACGAGTGGAGTACCGTTCCGATAAAACAGGTGTAGTAAATATAGCTGTTGGAAAGGTTTCCATGGAACCTGATAAATTAGCCGATAATATTAACATACTTATCTCTGAGATAGGCAAGAAGAGACCTTCTGATTCCAAGGGAGATTTTGTAAAATCTATCCATATTTCCTCCACCATGGGACCGGGAGTTAAAATAGCAGTGGACGGACAGCAACAGGAAGGAGGAGGAGAATAATGGCCGATGTAAAGGAAAAAAAGGTTCAGCAGTATAAGGTTGATGCCGTTTCTGAGCTGAAAGGACGATTCGAGGATGTAAAGGATTACATCTTTACCGATTATCGGGGATTATCTGTGGATCAGATAACTGAACTGCGTAGCAAACTAAGAGATCTGCAGGCTGAATACCGTGTGGTAAAAAACCGATACGCTAAAATAGCAATCGAGCAGCTCAAGATGCCGGATGTTTCTGAGTATCTAACAGGACCCACCGCTCTTGTCTTGGCTAAAGATGAATCGGGACCGGTAGCGAAAACATTATTTGATTTTGGCAAAGAGACTTCCGTTACGGTGAAGGGCGCCATCATCAATGGCAATGTCTTCGGACCCGGAGATGTTGAGGCGTATTCAAAACTTCCCACCCGAGATGAGTTGCTGGCAAAATTGATGGGAACAATGAATGCTCCTATGCAGCATTTGGTTTATGCCGTGAACGGTGTAACCCAAAAGTTAGCACGTGTACTGCAGGCAATAGCCGATAAAAAGGCTTCTTAATAGAATTATACAACGTTAGTCTTCGGCAGAAGGTGTTCCATGCTATCGTTGTTAAAAAATAAAGTATGAAAGGAGAAGATAATATGGCAGCACTAAGTAAAGATGACATTTTAGATGCAATCGCAAACATGACTGTTTTGGAAGTATCCGAACTAGTCTCTGCGATGGAAGAGAAATTCGGAGTTACCGCAGCAGCTCCCGTAGCAGTTGCGGCCGGAGGCGCGGCCTCCGGAGCTGAAGCCGCAGAGGCAGAAGAAGAACAAACCGAATTTACGGTAATACTGAAAAGCTTCGGAGAGAAGAAAATACCGGTTATCAAAGAGGTTCGGGCGCTTACCGGTTTGGGACTCAAAGAAGCCAAAGAGTTGGTGGAAGCCGGAGGAAAACCGGTTAAAGAATCGGTTTCCAAGGACGAAGCTCAGCAGATTAAGGAGAAATTGGAGGCAGCGGGCGCTACAGTTGAAATTCAGTAGTGATTTATCCGTAACTTTAACTAATGTTCTCTTAAAAAAAGCCACCGGAGGTCTATTTCTCCGGTGGCTAGTTGTATTATTTGCCAGTAGAACATAGATGGGATTGTTTTGTTAAAACAGAATGTTTCTATATATGTTCTATTTATCTATTTTAAAGGGATGCACAGCAAAACGTGTACCTGCCATTAGGAGGGGAATAGCGGATGTTTAATCGGACAACCGAAATAAAGAGAGTTTTCGTTGGGCAAGGAAGCAACCAGGTTATGGATCTCCCGGATCTTGTGGATATTCAGCTCTCATCATACGAGCGGTTCCTTCAACGGATAAAGCTTATATCAAAGGAGCCCATAACTATCCAAGGATTGGAGGAGGTTTTTCAAGCCATCTTCCCGATAGAAAGTCAAAATGGGGATATGCGGCTCGAGTACAATTATTATACATTAGATGAAGAAAATATCAAGTATTCTGAAGCTGAAAGTAAGCAAAAAGGACACACCTATGCGGTTCCTATAAAGGCACAGATTAATCTGGTGTTTCTGGATACCGGTGAAATTAGGCAGAAAAATATTTACATGGGTGACATCCCTCTTATGACAGAACGGGGAACATTCATTATAAACGGCGCTGAGCGGGTGGTGGTAAGCCAGATTCACCGTTCCCCAGGGGTTATTTTTTCTCATGAAAAGGGAACTTACTCTTCGAGGATCATTCCTTACAGGGGGTCCTGGCTGGAATTTGAAATTGATCAGAAAAAAGAGCTGATATATGCAAAGATAGATAGAAAGAAACGTATCCTCGGCACGATTTTTTTAAGAGCTTTAGGCTTTGATACCCGGGAAAAAATAATTGAGATGTTTTACCGGACAACTTATGCTAATGTATCTTCCGAACGGGAAGAGCAGGAAAAACTCGTTGGTAAAGTTTTCGCAAAAGCAGTATACATAAAGGAAGAGGAAGGGGAGAGAAAGCTCTATCGAGCCGGTGATAAAATACACCCCCACGATGTGGATGAGCTTCTCCATTCAGGCATAAACGAGGTAGAGGTTATAGATTTCGATCATTCCGAATCTCTGCATTCTCAGATTATTCTTAATTGTTTTGAACGTGAGGAATCCAAGTTTACCAAGGAAGGTTCTGCATACGACGAGCCGTCTAAAGAGGATGCGTTATCAGCGGTTTATGCGGTAATAATGCCGGGAGAGCCAATTACTCTGGAAGGTGCGGAAAAAGATTTTAATTCAATTTTCTTCTCTTCCCGAAGATACGACCTCGGTAGAGTCGGACGTTACAAACTCAATAAGAAATTTGATTATGATGATCCCGATGATATTCATACATTAAACCGAGACGATATCCTCAATACGATGAAGTATCTTATCCAGGTTTATATCGGCGAAGCTAATGTTGATGATATCGATCATTTGGGTAATAGGCGTATACGGTCGGTGGGCGAACTGCTAGCTAATCAGCTCAAAACTGCTTTTACCCGGATGGAACGAATTGCCAAAGAGCGGATGTCTCTAAAGGAGACGGATACAATAAAACCTCAGGATCTCATATCCATTAAACCGATAGTTGCATCCATTAAAGAATTTTTCGGATCGAGTCAGCTGTCGCAGTTTATGGATCAGGTCAACCCCCTCTCGGAGCTGACTCACAAAAGAAGGCTGAACGCCCTAGGTCCCGGAGGTCTTTCCAGAGACAGGGCCGGATTTGAAGTCCGGGATGTTCACTATACCCATTACGGCAGGATGTGTCCCATAGAAACTCCCGAAGGACCAAATATCGGTCTTATCGTTTCTTTGGCAAATTATACCCGGGTAAACGATTACGGGTTCTTAGAAACTCCCTACAGAAGAGTCATCAATTCCAAGGTTACTAAAGATATAGAATATCTATCCGCTATGGATGAGGAAAAGTTTTTTATTGCCCAGGCTAACGCGGAAATAGATAAAAATGGAAAGTTTGTTTCCAATCAAGTTTCCGTACGCAAGTCCGGGGATTACAGCACCAAACCTCCAGAGCAAATTAACTACATGGATGTTTCTCCGAAACAGATAATATCTGTTTCCGCCTCTTTAATACCCTTTTTGGAACATGATGATGCGAACCGTGCCTTGATGGGTTCCAACATGCAGCGTCAGGCGGTGCCTCTTGTTTTTCCGGAACCGCCGAGGGTAGGAACGGGAATGGAGCAAAAATGTGCTTACGATTCAGGTGTGCTGGTCAAAGCCTTACGGGCGGGAACGGTGGAAAGTGTTACATCTCAGGTAATAGTGGTAAAGCCCGATAATGCTTCATCCAAAGATGACCGTGATATTTACAACCTATTGAAATATCAACGGACAAATCAGGATACTTGTTACCTTCAAAAAACGGTTGTTAAAAAAGGACAGCATATAGAGGCGCGGGAGGTTGTAGCTGATGGACCTGCTACATACCGCGGCGAACTTGCTCTGGGAAGAAATGTCATGGTCGGTTTTGTACCCTGGAATGGGTATAATTACGAAGACGCCATTCTTATTTCGGAAAAAGTAGTAAAGGAAGACATATTTACATCGATGCATATCAGAGAGTTTTCCATTGAAGTTAGAGAAACAAAACTTGGTCCGGAAAAAATTACCAGAGACATACCCAACACATCTGAAAGGACTTTAGATCAGTTAGATGAAGAAGGGATTATACGGGTTGGAGCAAAAGTCGGTTCCGGATTCATTCTGATAGGAAAAGTTACTCCAAAATCGGAAACTGAAACTACACCTGAGTTTAAGTTGTTGAACTCCATTTTTGGAGAAAAGGCAAAGGAAGTGAGAGATACTTCTCTCCGAGTACCCCATGGGATAGAAGGAACGGTTATTGATGTTCAGCGGCTAAGACGCTCTGAAGGAGATGATCTCAATCCCGGAGTGGATGAAGTAGTTAAAGTTCTTATAGCTACAAAGCGGAAGCTTCAGGAGGGAGATAAGATGGCTGGAAGACATGGAAATAAGGGTGTGATAGCCCGGGTTCTTCCGGAGGAAGATATGCCCTACATGGAGGATGGGACACCATTAGATGTTTGCTTAAATCCATTAGGTGTTCCTTCCCGTATGAATATCGGGCAGCTTTTAGAGACTGAATTGGGATGGGCAGCATCTCAATTAAATGAATGGTATGCAACTCCGGTTTTTGAATCCGCAACCACCAGTATGATTGAGAAAAAAATGACCGACGCGGGTTTGCCTGCTAACTCAAAGACCATTCTCTACGACGGAAGGACAGGGGAGCCCTTTGAAAACCCGGTCATGGTGGGATGTATGTACATGCTCAAACTGAACCATCTGGTGGATGATAAGATGCACGCCAGATCTACAGGTCCTTATTCCTTAGTAACCCAACAGCCTCTGGGGGGAAAAGCCCAATTTGGAGGTCAGCGTCTAGGAGAAATGGAAGTATGGGCTTTGGAAGCATACGGAGCAGCGAATTCCCTGCAGGAACTTCTTACCATAAAATCCGACGATATGAACGGACGAGCCAAAATATATGAGAGTGTCGTAAAGGGTGAGCCTTCCACAGCAGCCGGTGTTCCTGAATCATTTAATGTATTAGTGCAGGAGCTTCGCGGTTTAGCCTTGGATATATCGATTTACGATTCTAAGGGCAAGCAAGTGCCCCTTACCGAAAGGGATGAAGAACTCATCACCAGGCAGGGGAGCAATTTTTAGGGATGTCGCCGGACGTGATAAACAAATTGGCCGTTTTTAAAGGACGGTTTCCCTTTAATTATGGAGGTACCGAATGAGAGATATTCAAGATTTCGATAGTATAATGATAAAGTTGGCTTCTCCGGAACAGATCCGTTCATGGAGTTACGGCGAAGTAAAAAAACCGGAAACTATTAATTACCGCACCCTGAGACCCGAAAAGGACGGTCTCTTTTGTGAACGGATCTTTGGAACTACAAAAGAATGGGAGTGTTATTGCGGTAAGTTTAAGTCTATTCGGTATAAAGGAGTTATCTGTGATCGCTGTGGTGTGGAAGTAACCCATTTCAAAGTAAGACGAGAACGGATGGGGCATATAGAGCTGGCTTCTCCTGTTTCTCATATATGGTATTACCGTTCCGTACCATCTAGGATGGGACTTCTGCTGGATCTTACCGTCGGAAGCCTTAGGTCAATTCTTTACTACGAAAAATATATAGTGATAGATCCCGGTGATACCGATCTCAAAAAGATGGATCTTTTGACGGAAGAAGAGTTTGCTGAAGCAAAAGAACGGTACGGCATGGCTTTTTCCGCGGGAATTGGTGCCGAGGCGATACGTACTCTATTGGAAGAATTGGACTTAGATATTCTTTCCTCGGAGTTGCGGGATGCCATGGTAACCAAGGGAGCCAAATCCGATAAACGTCTTCTAAAAAGAATTGAGATTGTAGAAAACTTCCGGGATTCTGGAAATAAAGCGGAATGGATGATATTGGATGTGATTCCGGTTATTCCGCCCGAACTCAGACCAATGGTGCAGTTAGATGGAGGGAGATTTGCTACTTCGGATCTTAATGATTTGTACCGGAGGGTTATTAATCGGAATAATCGCTTAAAACGGCTTATGGCTCTCAATGCACCGGATATCATTATTCGAAACGAAAAAAGGATGCTGCAGGAGGCTGTGGATGCTCTCTTTGACAATTCGAAGAAGAAGCGGGTTGTAAAGGGAGCTTCAAACCGTCCGCTAAAATCGCTGTCCGATATGCTCAAGGGTAAGCAGGGAAGATTCCGGCAGAACCTTCTTGGAAAACGGGTAGATTATTCCGGACGATCTGTAATTGTTGTGGGACCGGAGCTCAAGCTGCATCAATGCGGTCTTCCCACGAAAATGGCTTTAGAGCTGTACAAACCTTTTATAATGAAAAAACTCGTCGAAAAAGATGTTGTTTATAACATTAAAAAGGCAAAAACGCTGGTGGAACAGGAAACCCCGGAAGTGTGGGCGGTCCTTGATGAAGTTGTACGGGAACATCCGGTAATGCTCAACAGAGCGCCAACCCTTCACCGGTTGGGTATTCAGAGTTTCGAGCCTGTTTTAGTGGGCGGCAAGGCTATCAAGTTGCATCCTCTTGTCTGTCACGCCTTCAATGCCGACTTTGACGGGGATCAGATGGCTGTTCATGTCCCGCTGACCCAGGCTGCCCAAATCGAATGCTGGACTCTCATGCTTTCCAGCAGAAACCTGCTTGATCCGGCCAATGGGAAACCCATTGTGTTCCCCTCTCAGGACATGGTTTTAGGTATAAATTACCTGACTAAAGTCAAACCGGATGCTAAAGGTACGGGAAAGCGGTTTTCCTCACCGGACGAAGTTCTGATGGCATTAGATGTTCGGGCGATAGATTATCAAGCAGAAATATCGGTAGCTGTCAATGGAGAACGTATGACCACTACTCCGGGCAGAGTGATCTTTAATGAAGAATTGCCTAAGGAGGTTGGTTTTGTAAACGAAACGTTAGGCGATAAAGAGCTGAGGAAACTGATTTCTAGAATATACGAGAAGCACGGTCCTTTTGTAACTGTAAAAATGCTGGATGTAATCAAGGAGCTTGGATTCCGGTATTCAACCCTGTTTGGGGCAACCATCGGAATTGATGATATCCTTGTGCCGACTGAAAAACGCGAGATGATCAACGGCGCAAATCAGGAGGTGCAGACCATACAGGGACAGTACCTCCAGGGTCACATTACACAGGAAGAACGTTATAACCGGGTAGTTGAGGTTTGGAGTAAGACAAACGAAGATCTGACAAAAGTTATGATGTCCAAGCTTCAAAACGACCGATTAGGATTTAATCCTGTCTTTATGATGGAAAGTTCCGGCTCCCGGGGTAGTAGAAATCAGATTAGACAGCTTGCAGGTATGCGGGGTCTTATGGCCAAGCCGTCCGGAGATATTATAGAACTGCCTATTCGGTCAAACTTTAAAGAAGGATTATCGGTGATTGAGTTCTTCATATCCACAAATGGAGCAAGAAAAGGTCTTGCCGATACTGCATTAAAGACGGCAGATGCGGGTTATCTTACCAGACGGCTTGTGGATATATCTCAGGATGTTGTCATCAATGAGCATGACTGCGGTACCATTAACGGTCTAGAAATGGAAGCCCTCAAGGATGGAGAGGAAATTGTTGAATCATTGAGTGACCGTATAGTTGGCCGCTTTACTTTGGAACGTGTTAAGCATCCAATAACCGGTGAAGTTCTTGTGGATGTAAATGAAGAGATAACAGACGAAAAGGCTGTAACGATAGAAGAAGCCGGCATAGAAAACGTGCGTATACGGACAGTACTGACCTGTGAAGCCCAATACGGTGTATGTCAGAAATGTTACGGACGTAATCTCGCTACCGGCAGAACGGTGGACATTGGAGAAGCAGTAGGAATAATCGCCGCGCAATCCATCGGGCAGCCTGGCACTCAGTTAACTATGCGTACCTTCCATATCGGCGGTACAGCAACAAAAACATCTGAAGAATCCAGAACCTACCTCCCGTATCCCGTGTTAGTCCGCGGTGTCCAGGGAAATACAGTGCAGGTAAAAGGCGGAAACAGACTCTTTACCCGGAAGGGTTTCGTCTTCGTCGCTAAAATTTTCGCCGATATAAAAATTGAAAAGAGCGATAAATTTAAAGTTGCCGATGGTGATAAGATCGTTAAAGGTCAGGTTGTCATGGATCGGAAGGATGAGGAAATTAAAGCGGATCAAAATGCTTATGCGGTTATCCGTGATAAAACTCTTCTTCTCATAGCTCAGGATCAGAAAGTTGAAATTAGGAATGGTGCTGAACTTCTTGTTAAAGAGGGTGAAATAGTGGACGCTGAAAAACCTTTGGCCTCTTTCGATCCATTCAGCGAACCGATAATTTCAGAATACGAAGGAACCGTTAAATTCGAAGATATCGTACTTGGAACAACCCTTAAGGAAGAGATAAACGAAGATACGGGTAATATAGAAAAGAAAATTACCGAATATTCCTTGGAGAGTCTGCAGCCCCGAATTCTTATTGTAGATGATGAAGGTGAAGAATTGGCAGTATATTATCTGCCCGGCTCAGCCTATCTCAATGTAAACGATGGTGCAAAAGTAAAGGCCGGAAGGACCTTGGCAAAACTTCTCAAAGAGAGTGTCAAAACTATGGATATCACCGGCGGTTTGCCTCGGGTTGGTGAGCTGTTTGAAGCGAGAAAACCGAAAATTGTTACTGTGCTGGCCCAAATCGGCGGAATTGTCGAGTTCAGAGGTATTCAGAAAGGAAAAAGAATCATAATCATCAAGGACCCTTACGGTAAAGAATATAAGCACCCGGTACCCATTGGAAAACACATTCTGGTGAGAAACGGTGATACCGTAGAAGCTGGTGAAATGCTTTGTGACGGTAATATAGATCCTCATGAGATCCTGCAAATTCAGGGTGAAAACAAACTTCAGCGATTCCTTATGAACGAAGTACAGGAAGTCTATCGTCTTGCAGGTGTAAACATAAACGATAAGCACATCGGAGTGATCATACGGCAGATGATGAGGAAAGTTGAAATACTTCAAGTGGGTGATACTAATTTCATCTTCGGACAGCAGGTAGACAAACACCGCTTCCATGAGCAGAACAGAAAAGTGATTCGGGAGGGCGGTCAGCCTGCAGTAGGACGTCCGCTGCTCTTGGGTATAACCAGAGCATCCCTGAATATTGATTCTTGGATATCCGCAGCATCTTTTCAGGAAACCACGCGTGTTCTTACCAATGCTGCGATAGCCGGAAACCAGGACAGATTACGGGGACTCAAAGAAAATGTTGTAATAGGACATTTGATACCGGCCGGTACAGGTATTCGTGCATATAAACACATGAAACTTTACGATCAAAACAAAGAAGATCTGGATGCACATCTGCAGCAGATATTGGAGCAAAAGGAACGTGAAAAAAGCCTGGAACGGGAACTAAATAAAGAGAGAGAGGGTGTCGAAGCAATATAGGTGTGTTTAATAGATGAGGAATTCTTATTTTATACCTTATAGACACACAGACTTGACATTTTTATATGCAATTGATAGATTCTCTACACATAAACAGACGCTGTAGTGAATCGTGATAGGAGTATGAATATATAATGCCGACTATTAACCAGTTGATTAGAAAAGGAAGAAAGAAGTCTCATAAGAAAACAAAGGCTCCTGCTCTGCAATCATGTCCCCAGAAAAGGGGGGTATGTACCAGGGTTCAGACCTTTACGCCAAAAAAGCCAAACTCCGCTCTTCGGAAAGTCGCAAGGGTACGCCTCTCAAACGGAATAGAAGTTACGGCATACATACCCGGTATCGGTCACAATTTACAGGAGCATTCAGTTGTGCTTGTGCGCGGCGGAAGGGTAAAGGATCTTCCGGGGGTGCGGTATCATATAATACGTGGAGCTAAGGACACGCTGGGTGTTGAAGATCGCCGGAAGGGCCGGTCTAAATACGGAGCGAAAAAACCTAAGGTTTAAAGAAGGAAAACGAAAAGTATGCCGAGAAGGAAAATTGTACCAAAAAAACCGCTGCTGCCGGATCCGCGGTATAACAACACAGTTGTTACTAAGTTTATCACAAGAATGATGGTTCATGGTAAACGTTCAACTTGTCAGAAAATAATGTATGATGCGTTTGATATTATAAAAACAAAGGGAAATGATAATCCTTTAGAAGTATTTCTAAAAGGTTTGGATAACGTAAAACCCATTGTAGAGGTTAAATCCCGGCGTGTAGGCGGTTCAACTTATCAGGTTCCTGTCGAAATAAAGGAATCCCGGAGGGAAGCTCTTGCGATGCGCTGGATCATACAGGCAGCCCGAAATAGAACGGGTAAGGGTATGGCTTCTAATCTCAGCGCTGAACTTCTAGATTCTTTTAATTCTAGTGGTACCGCATTTAAGAAAAAAGAAGATACCCACCGAATGGCGGAAGCTAATAAAGCATTTGCCCATTACCGGTGGTAAAAATATACTGTTATTTCCGGCTTAGCTTAGTCGGTGTTCTTTGAGAAAGGTTACCAAACCGATCATCCGGGATGAGAGAGACAGACCGGTGCAGTGATGATTCGACCGGACAATGGTTGATGTAGTGTGGGTGATAAGGTGGTAGCGTAGATATCGATGTTCACGTGTTTATTTTTTTTATCCTTTTAGGATAAATGTGGAACATCGAATTATTAAAAACGTTACCTTATCCTGTTACCAGTGTCTAACTGGTTATGCGTTATTTTATTTTAACGTAATCGGTTGACACTTTTATGAATGATCACTACAATACCACTCTCACGTCTGAAGTTAAAGAAATCATATGCAGGCATCCGGTTTTTTCAAAGGCATGAAGGATGCAGTATATATCGCTCATTCGGACAATTGCAGGGTGGAGTTTTCATCCGCATAAAATAGGTCTTGCCGCTTTTAATAAAGCTAATCAAGACAGAACAGAAAAAAATTAATATAACTTGTTGTTTTCTTGGAAAACCATAAGGAGGGCATTGATGGCCAAGGAAAAATTTGAACGTAAAAAACCCCATATCAATGTTGGAACCATCGGTCACGTAGACCATGGAAAGACAACATTGACCGCTGCAATCACTATGCTTAGTTCAGCTACTTACGGCGGAAAAATTATGAGTTATGATGAGATCGATAACGCACCTGAGGAAAAGGCTAGGGGAATAACGATCAACACCAGACACGTTGAATACGAAACATCCGAGAGGCACTACGCCCATGTGGACTGCCCGGGACACGCAGACTATATCAAAAACATGATTACTGGTGCTGCCCAGATGGATGGAGCGATTCTTGTTGTTTCTGCACCCGATTCGGTTATGCCTCAAACCAGAGAGCATATAGTGCTGGCCCGGCAGGTTGGTGTGCCGGCAATCGTAGTATTTATGAACAAGACGGACCAGGTTGATGATCCTGATCTGATTGAACTTGTAGAAGAAGAAATTCGGGATGTTCTTAATGAATACGAATTTCCTGGAGATGATATTCCCATTATCAAGGGATCGGCCTTTGAGGCAATGGAAAATCCCACAGATCAGGAAAAAATTAAACCAGTTATCGATCTTCTAGAAACCATGGACAAGTACTTTCCGCTGCCCGAGAGAGCAGTAGACAAGCCTTTCTTGATGCCGATAGAAGATGTTTTTAGCATTCAGGGAAGAGGTACTGTGGTTACCGGAAGAGTAGACAGCGGTATTGTGAAACTTAGTGATAATCTTGAAATCGTTGGTATTAAGGAAACTAAAAAGACTGTATGTACCGGGGTGGAAATGTTCAACAAGATCCTGGAAGAAGGACAAGCCGGTGACAATATTGGTGTTTTGCTTAGAGGAATTGAAAAAAACCAGGTTGAACGCGGTCAGGTTTTAGCACATCCCGGAACCATAACACCACATACCAAATTCAAAGGGACAATTTACTGCTTAAGCAAAGAAGAGGGCGGACGTCATAACCCCTTCTTTACCGGTTATCGTCCTCAGTTCTATTTTAGAACTACAGATATAACCGGAACAGTTGAACTTCCGGAAGGTAAAGAGATGATAATGCCTGGTGATAATACCGAAATTATTGCAGAGCTTATACACCCCGTTGCGATGGATAAAGGGCTGCGCTTTGCAATTCGTGAAGGCGGCCGCACGGTGGCAAGCGGTCAGGTTATCGAAGTTATTGAATAGAAGATATAGAGCAAAGAAAAGGGGAGTTTGCCTCCCCTTTTCTTCGCTTAGAAAGTGAACTTGGAGATAGAATGGCTAACGATAAGATACGGGTTCGGTTGCGAGGATTTGACATTGATCTTGTTGATCAGAGTGCAAGGGCAATAGTGCAGACCGTCCAAAAGTCGGGGTCTAAAGTTTCGGGCCCTATCCCGCTGCCGACCCGGGTGAATAAATACACGGTACTCCGCTCCCCTCATGTCAACAAGAAAGCGAGGGAGCAGTTCGAGATGCGTACTCATAAGCGGCTTATAGATATCATACAACCAACTTCAGCCGTTATGGATGCTCTTATGAAACTTGAGTTACCGGCAGGTGTTGATGTCGAAATAAAACAGTAGAAGCGGCGAACTAGGTCAGGAAGGTTACGACTATGTTAGGTTTAATCGGTAAAAAGGTTGGAATGACTCAAGTGTTCGATGAAGACGGTGTTCTGACCCCAGTAACAGTAATAAAAATAGAACCCAATCTAGTAATTGGTGAGAAAGAAGAAGAAAAGTGCGGATACAATGCAAAGGTGTTAGCCGTTGATGACACGAAGGAATCTAAGCTGACCAAGCCTATTCTCGGGCAATTTGGTGAAGGCATGACACCTAAAAAGAAACTTATGGAATTCCGCGATTTTGATCACGAATGTTCTGTAGGAGATGCGTTGGATCTTAATTTGCTATCAAATTTCCGATACGTTGATGTCATTGGTGCCACAAAAGGCAAGGGCTATCAAGGAGTCATAAAGCGGCATGGTTTCAGCGGTGGTAGAAAAACTCACGGTTCGAAATTTCACCGGGCAAATGGGTCCACGGGTATGGCTGCAAGTCCTTCAAAGGTTATTAAGGGAACGAAGATGCCGGGACGAATGGGGAATGCCAGGAGAACTGTTCAAAATCTCAGGCTTCTCAGTTTGGATGCGGAAAAACAGGTGATTCTTGTTAAAGGTTCGGTCCCCGGCAGAAGAGATAGTTACCTTGTTGTCCGAGGAGCCAAGAAAAAGTACTAGGCTGACTGCAACTATTCGTTAACCATTAGATAAGAGGTGTTTTGATATGGAAGTGAAAGTCTTCTCAACTGCGGGAGAAGAGAAAAAAAAGATAAACTTAGATGATACCGTATTCGGCCGGGAAGTAAATCAAGATGCTGTATATCAGGCAATTCGAAATGAATTGGCCAATATGCGTGTTGGTACTGCAGCGACTAAAACAAGAAGTGAAGTAGTGGGAAGTCATCAAAAGCCCTGGCGTCAAAAGGGTACAGGACGGGCAAGAGCAGGCACGAAACAATCCCCTGTATGGGTTGGAGGCGGTGTAGCTTTTGGTCCGGCAAATCGGAATTATTCATACAAGGTGCCAAGAAAAATAAAAAGATTGGCAATGAAGTCTATCTTAAGTCAAGTAACAAGAGACGAGCGATTGAAAGTTGTGGAAGATTTTACTATTGAAGATGGTAAAACAAAATCTCTTGCTGCATTACTTAAGGCTCTTGTCGCGGAAGAGCGTACAGTTTTGATAACGGAAGGCGATGATCCCATGCTCAAAAGAGCTGGTAGAAACATTCCTTGGTTAACATTCCTGTCCTATAACCGCCTAAGGGCACACGATTTATTTTATGGTAGAAATATTTTGCTTATGGAAAAGGCTGCGGAAAAATTGAACGAATTTTATACGGGAAAATAAAGACGGGAGCCATTTATGGAATCGAATAAAATAATTATTGAACCGGTATTAAGCGAAAAAACAAATAGCATGCGGGAACAGAATAAATACGTCTTCAAAGTTGATAGACGGGCCAATAAAATTGAAATAATGAATGCAGTTCGGGAGTTGTTTTCTGTTCATCCCTTAAGCTGCAGAGTAATAAATGTAAAGAGAAAGCCTAAGCGGGTGCGGTATCAAAGGGGATACACAGCACAGTGGAAAAAAGCAATTGTCACTCTCGCATCGGGAGATCATATCGATATTTTCGAAGGTGCATAGGGTAATAAGGAAGGTTAGGAGGTATATGTGGCACTGAAAAATTATAAACCAAATACTCCGGGATTAAGATACAGATCAAGCCTTAAAAACGATGAAATTGATAAGAAGAAGGCTGAAAAAAAACTGACTAAAGGAAAAGGTTTTAAGGCAGGAAGAAATTCCGCTGGAAGAATAAGCGTTAGGCATAAAGGTGGTCAGCATAAAAGAAGATATAGGGAAATAGATTTTAGAAGAAATAAAAGTGGTATACCTGGAAAAGTTTCCTCTATTGAATACGATCCTAATCGAAGCGCCAATATTGCGTTGATAACTTACGCGGATGGAGAAAAACGGTATATATTGGCGCCTCGCGGTTTGACTAAGGGGAGTACTGTTTTAAGCGGTCCCAAAGCCGGTCCTTCTGTTGGTAACGCTCTCCCTTTGAATTCAATCCCTATGGGTATTCCCGTACACAATATTGAATTGAAGAAAGGTAAGGGAGGACAGTTAGCCCGTTCTGCCGGCACGAGTGCTATATTGGTGGCTAAAGAGGGAGATTATGTCACTGTAAAGCTTCCGTCCGGAGAAGCGAGGATGGTTTTTAAAGAATGTTATGCAACAATCGGGATAATTGGTAATGAAGACCACATGAATGTTTCCCTCGGAAAAGCAGGCAGGTCCAGATGGAAAGGGCGTCGGCCGAATGTGCGGGGTGTAGTAATGAATCCTGTAGATCATCCCCACGGCGGCGGGGAAGGCAAATCCTCCGGCGGTCGTCATCCTGTTACACCTTGGGGTGTAAAAACAAAAGGCTTTAAAACACGGAAGAAAAAGAAATATTCCGATAAGTTCATTATTAAAAGGAGATAGGTGACCTTATGTCGAGATCGATAAAAAAAGGCCCATTTATTGATAAAAGCCTGTACTCAAAAGTAATTAACATGAGTAAATCAGGCGAAAGAAAGATGATCAAAACATATTCTAGATGTTCAACTATAATCCCCGAAATGATTGGGATGACCGTTTCTGTATATAATGGGAAAACCTGGGTACCTGTGTATGTTACTGAAAATCTCGTGGGTCATAAATTGGGAGAATTTGCCGCCACTAGAATGTTCAGAAGTCATTCTAGATCGGATAAAAAGGTTGTTAAATAAAGGTAAAGTGTTATGGCAGAAAAAAAAGGATATAAGGCTGTTGCTAAATATGTTTTGATCTCCCCTAAGAAGGTAAGACCGGTTGCGGATACCATAAGAAGAAAACCTTATACCGAAGCGATCGCTGTGTTGGAGAATTTGCCGCATAAGGGTGCAAAATTACTCGGAAAGGTTGTCCAGTCCGCCGCATCTAATGCGTTGTATCAGAATAAGGATCTGGACGAAGATATGCTTTATGTAAGGGAAGTCTATGTCAACGAAGGCCCCCGGATGAAGCGTTTATGGCCTAGAGCAAGGGGAAAAGCTGATATTCTGCTTAAGCGTATGAGCCATATAACAGCAGTCGTTGATGAAATAGCAGGCACGGAGGTTTAGTGTGGGTCAGAAAGTAAATCCATATGGATTACGCCTCGGCGTGAATAAAACATGGAAATCGAAATGGTATGTCGATCCCAGAGAATATGCGGATACTCTGCATGAGGACCTTAAGATAAGGAAAATTCTCGAGGAAAGTCCTGAGGCAAAAGGCGCAGAAATTGCCGACATGGAAATAATACGGCATCCACAGCGTATCACTTTAGTAATACATACCGCGCGCCCGGGAGTTATAATAGGAACAAAGGGTTCTAACATCGAAAAAATCGGTGCTCGTCTCCATAAAGCGGCTGGAAAAAAAATCCAGATAAAGATTAAGGAGATAAAAAGACCTGAAAGTAATGCTCAGGTTATTGCTCTAAATCTTGCCAGACAGTTACGGAGCAGGTCATCCTTTAGACGGGCTTTAAAGATGTCAGTCAGCAATGCAATGAAGACGGGTATTCAGGGAATAAAAGTTAAGATTTCCGGAAGACTTGGCGGTGCAGAGATGTCCCGAACAGAGTCTCAAAAAGCAGGAAGGGTGCCTCTGCATACACTAAGGGCAAATATAGATTATGGTTTTGCAGAATCCCAAACTACATTCGGTAAAATCGGTGTAAAAGTCTGGGTGTTTCATGGTGAAGTACTCTCAAAAGACACGAAGGAAGACGCGGGACTGTTGGTTCGTAAGAAGAGGGATAAATCCCGATCAGGTGAATAAGGCAACGGTTTAAAAAAACGATTTTGAGGAGATAGCAGTTATGCTCAGTCCTAAAAGAACGAAATATAGAAAACAGATGCGTGGAAGTATCAAGAAGAGGGCAAATAGAGGAAATAAAATATCTTTCGGCGATTTTGGATTAATTGCGCTTGAGCCAAAATGGGTCACTAATAGGCAGGTGGAAGCAGCACGTGTTGCGATGACTCGACATATTAAGCGGGGAGGTAAAGTATGGATCAGAATATTTCCTGATAAACCCTATACAAAAAAACCCGCGGAGACCCGGATGGGGAAGGGAAAAGGTAATCCGGAATATTGGGTAGCGGTTGTTCCTCCGGGAACAGTGATGTTCGAAATTGCCGGTGTGCCTATCGAATTGGCCAAGGAAGCGCTGAACCTCGCTTCTACGAAATTACCGATACGAACGAAGTTTGTTGCACGAAAGGGAATGGAGTAAGATATGCGGGATTCATTTAGGGACATGACTTTTGAAGAATTATTCCAAAAGCGCGAGGAACTTAAGAAAAAGTACCGGGATCTTAGATTCAACATGGTGGTAGGGCATGTCGACAATCCTCTTGAAAAAAGAGACCTGCGTCGCAAAATAGCCCGGTTAAACACAATTATCTATAACTATGATACCGAGAATCATAAGGTATCCTCAGAAAATGAAGGGTGAAAGAGGCAAATAGAATATGGCTGAAGAACCAACGGTGGCAAATAAAGGAACAAAAAGAGTCCTGACGGGACAAGTTGTTAGTGACAAGATGGATAAGACGATTGTTGTCGCAGTGGAGAAAAGGAATGTGCATCAACTTTACAAGAAGTATGTGAGCTTTTCAAAAAAGGCAAAGGCTCATGATGAAAAAAACGATGCAAAAAGCGGTGATATCGTCCGGATTGAAGAGTGCCGTCCCCTAAGCAAAAACAAGCGGTGGAGACTTCTCGACATCGTGGAGAGGGCAAAATAGCGATAATTGAGTATATAGACTCAATAAAGGTAGGAGAAACAGAGCGATGATTCAGATGAATACTAATTTGAACGTTGCAGATAATAGCGGCGCTAAAGAGGTGCAATGCATAAAGGTTCTTGGGGGCAGCAAGAGAAAATATGCAGGAATCGGAGATGTTGTGGTAGTTGCGGTTAAAGATGCTATACCAAATGCACCGGTAAAAAAGGGAAATGTTGTTAGAGCCGTAATCGTTCGGACAAAAAAAGAGTTACGAAGAACGGATGGGACCTATATCAGATTTGACGATAATGCATGTGTGCTTCTGGATAGTGGAAACAATCCGAGGGGAAAGCGTATTTTCGGTCCTGTCGCACGGGAGTTACGGGAGGCAGATTTTATGAAGATAATATCTCTTGCTCCCGAGGTGCTATGATTGGGAGGAATGTATATGGCTAAATCTGATTATAAGATAAAGAAAAATGACGAAGTAAGGGTTATCGCCGGAAAAGACAAAGGAAAAACCGGAAGGGTCCTGAAAATCGACCGTGAAAGAGGGAAGGTATTTGTTGAAGGAGTAAACATGGTTAAAAAAACCATGCGTAAGAAAAAGCAAAACGACAAAGGCGGGATAGCAGATATTGAAGCTCCAATACATATATCCAATGTAATGCTCTTGTCAAAATCCGGTAAACCGTCCCGTGTTGGCTACCGGTACGAAGGTAAGGGCGAAGATCAAAAAAAAGTTAGATACGTAAAGAAATCTGGAGAGACGGTATAACGGCATGGCAGAAGAAAAATATATACCAAGAATGAAGAAAAGTTATAATGAGACAATTAAGAACGAACTTCAAAATGAATTTAACTATACATCTCCCATGCAGATTCCGTGTATAGAAAAGATAATACTCAGTACAGGAGTCGGGGAGGCTGTACAGGATAAAAAGGCACTCGATGCTTCCGTTGAAGAGTTAACCCTTGTTACCGGGCAAAGAGCGGTAAGAACTAAGGCGAAAAAATCCATTTCTAATTTTAAAATAAGAAGCGGGATGGAGATTGGAGCTAAAGTCACTCTTAGGGGTGACCGGATGTATGAATTTCTCGATCGCTTTATCAATGTTGCACTTCCAAGAGTAAAAGACTTTCGGGGTGTTAATCCTAAAGCCTTTGACGGCCATGGAAATTATTCTATTGGGATTACAGAACAGATTATTTTTCCCGAAATAGATTATGACAAAATTGAAAGAATAAGCGGATTGAATGTCGTCATCGTTACTACAGCGGGACGAGACGAGGAAGCAAAGAGTTTGCTGCAAAAATTTGGAATGCCGTTTCAAAAATAAAGAGGGGTAATTTATGGCTAAAAAATCAATGATCGTAAAAGCTCGAAAAAAACCCAAATATTCAACAAGGGCGTATAATCGATGTGAAATATGCGGAAGACCGCGAGGTTATCTGAGGAAATTTAAAATGTGCAGAATATGTTTTAGAAACCTTGCAAGTAAGGGAATGATTCCCGGAGTAACGAAATCAAGTTGGTAGGGAGAGATAGATGAGCGTTTCCGATCCTATTGCCGATATGCTGACTAAGATTAGAAATGCATGCATGGCGAAATATGAAAAGGTGGACATTGCCACCTCTAATTTAAAGATGGAAATTGTCAAAATTTTAAAAAATGAAGGTTTTGTAAAGAATTTTAAAATCATTTCTAAAGATGATTTTGAATATATCCGGGTTTTTTTAAAGTATGACAATGAGCAGAATCCTATAATTCATGGATTAACAAAGGTGTCTACTCCGGGTAGGAGGGTTTATTCCGGATACCGTAACATGCCCCGGGTATACAACGGGTATGGTACGGTAATTATATCCACCTCCACCGGTGTTACCACCGGAAAAAAAGCAAAAGAAAAGAAGGTGGGCGGAGAAGTACTCTGTTCAGTCTGGTAAGAGAGGATTGATATGTCGAGAGTAGGAAAAATACCAGTACCGATTCCTTCCGGTGTTAAGGTTACTGTAGATGATCAATTGATGAAGGTGGAAGGGCCGAAGGGGATATTAACCCAAAGTTATCTGCCCGATGTAACAATTGATATAAAGGAAAACGAAGGAATTGTTTCCCGAAAAGATGATTCTAAGCGGAGTAAGTCTCTTCATGGACTTTACCGTAATCTTTTAAACAATATGGTGATAGGTGTTTCCAATGGTTTTAAAAAAACCCTGTTGATAAACGGTGTAGGATACCGTGCTGAAATGGGATCCGGAAGCATAATTCTCAATTTGGGTTTCTCTAACCCCATTGAGTATCCCATTCCGGAAGGTATAGACATTCAGATTGACGGTCCGAATAAAATCATCATAACCGGTATCGATAAACAACAAGTAGGTCAAGTTGCTGCTGAGATACGTTCTTTAAGACCTCCCGAACCTTACAAGGGGAAAGGAGTCAGATATGAAGATGAAATTGTTAAACGTAAGGTCGGAAAAGCCGGTATTAAATAATTGAGGGTAAGTTAATGAAAAGGCTTAATAAAAAACAGGAACGAAGACTCAGAAGAAAAAAAAGAATCAGGAAGTCTATTTCCGGGACAGAAGAAAGACCTAGGGTAAGTGTATTCAAGAGTAATAAAAATATTTATGTTCAAGTAATAGATGATAAAAAGGGTCACACTATTATATCCATTTCTACGTTAGAAGATGGAATGAAGGAACTAAATAATAGATCAGAAGATGCCTTTAAGCTAGGGGAGAACCTTGGAAAGCGCCTTAAGGAAAAGAAAATCGAACGTATCGTATTTGACCGAAACGGGCGTCTCTATCACGGTGTAATAAAGGCATTGGCGGATGGAACAAGAAAAGCAGGGATAAAGTTTTAGGGGGAAGAATGGAACAGGATCGTGATAAAGATTTTAGTGAACAACTAATAAATCTAAACCGTGTCGCCAAGGTTGTAAAAGGCGGTAGACGTTTCTCATTTTCCGCCCTGATCGTTGTAGGAGATAAGAGCGGAAGGGTTGGATACGGATTTGGGAAAGCAAATGATGTTACGGAAGCTATTCGAAAAGGAGTGGAAAAGGCAAAGAAGAACTTTGTTACCGTTCCCTTGAAGAAAACAACAATTCCCCATGAGATGGTAGGAAGATTCAAAAGCGCGAATGTTTTGATGAAACCTGCGGCACCGGGAACCGGAATAATTGCAGGTGGTCCAGTAAGAGCGGTAATGGAAGCTGCTGGAGTGCATGATGTGTTAAGCAAATCGTTAGGTTCTCAAAACCCGATCAACATCGTCAAGGCGGTTTTTCAAGGATTTGATGAGATGATGGACGCAAAGGTCGTGGCGCGTAACCGCGGTAAATCCATTCAAGAGTTATGGGGTTAGCAAAGATGGCAAAAGGCTCAGAAACAAAAGGCGGAAAAAAAATAAAAATTACTCTGGTTAAAAGTCCCGTTGGAAAAAAACCGAAACATCGAAAAACCATTGAAGCGTTAGGGCTTAAAAAGATCGATCATTCTGTTATTAAGGAATCGAATCCGGCTATAATGGGAATGATCGATACCGTCTCTTTTATGGTTAAAACCGAGGAGATCAAGTAATATGAGCGATTTTAAAATTTCTGCGCCTAAAGGTCAGAGAAAGAATAGAAAGATACTAGGAAGAGGTTCCGGAAGCGGTAGAGGGAAAACCTGCGGCCGTGGACATAAGGGGCAGAAATCTCGGTCCGGCGGCAGTGTTCGGCCGGGATTTGAGGGCGGTCAAATGCCTCTCTACAGACGTTTAGCCCGGAGGGGATTCTCGAATGAACCTTTTAAAATAACTAATACCGAGATTAGTTTAACTAATATTGATCGGTCCTTTAATGATGGAGAAACAGTCACCATAGAGGAACTGAGAAAAAGAAAAGTAATTAAAAGGAATGACAAGAGCGTTAAAATTCTTAACAATGGAACGTTGGGGAAAAAAGTCACGATTAAAGGTGTGGCAATTAGCGCAGGAGCAAAAAAGGCTATTGAAGACGCCGGAGGTTCCGTTCAGGAAAATACTGAACAGGAAGAAGCAGAAAAGAATAATAAGCAGGATTAAATTATGACTTCAAACCCCTTGGTAGATATTTTCAAAATAAAAGATCTTAAGGACAGGATATTTTTTACCTTATTTATACTATTTATTCATAGAATAGGATCTACCATTCCAATTCCCGGAATCAATGTAAATGCATTAAAGATGTATTTTCTTGCTCAGGAGTCGGCGGGGGGAATTTCTATCAATGATTACTTAGATTTTTTCTCTGGCGGAGCATTCAGTCAGTTCTCCGTATTCATGTTGGGTATTATGCCCTATATATCCATGTCAATCATTATGCAGCTGCTGCTCATCGTATTCCCAAAATTAAAGAAGATTTCACAGGAAGAAGGCGGCAGAAAAAAGATTCAACGATATACAAGGTATGGAACGGTTATTGTCTGTCTTGTTCAATCGGTAGCCGTTATCTCTTATGCTAACAGTATTCCTCAGGCAATAACAATGAATCGGTTTGCTTATGGATTTTTCGCCATGCTTACTGTAACAACAGGAACGGTATTTCTGATGTGGTTAGGTGAACAAATAAATCAGCGGGGGATTGGAAATGGTATATCTTTAATCATTTTTTCCGGTATCGTTGCCCGTATGCCTAACGCAGTATGGGTTCTAATATCTGAAATCCAAAACGGAAATCTTAATCCTGTTTTCGTCATATTAGTTTTCGTAATGTTTGTCGTTGTAATAAGTCTTGTGATATATGAGCAGCAAGGACAGAGGAAAATTCCCGTAAATTACGCTAAAAGAGTGGTCGGAAGAAAGATGTACGGTGCTCAGAATACTTACATCCCCTTCAAAATAAATCCGTCAGGAGTTATTCCGGTAATATTTGCATCTGCTATAATGACGTTTCCACTGCAGATAGCAAGGGGCATCGGTCCGAATGTACGCTGGCTTGCGCGATTCGCGGATTGGCTAAGTCCAGGCGGGGCTCCTTTTGTTATAGTACAGGCTTTACTCATCATATTTTTTGCTTATTTCTATACACAGGTGAGTTTGAATCCTGTTGAAATATCAAAGAATATACGGGAAAACGGAGGGTCGATACCGGGTATACGATCCGATAAAATGGAACAGTACTTGACCCGTATATTAAATCGTATTATTCTTCCTGGAGCACTGTTTCTTGCATTTATAGCAACAATTCCGAGTCTAGCACAATCTATGTTTAATCTGCCGGCCGATGTTGCTTACCTTATGGGTGGTACTTCGCTTTTGATAATGGTAGGTGTTGATTTGGATCTTATGTCACAAATAGAAGGACATTTAAGAATGCATCACCATGAAGGACTGACGAAGAAAGGGAAAATAAGATCAAGGAACTTGTAAGTCCATAAGGAGTTAGAAAAAATGAAAGTTAGAGTTAGTGTTAAGCCTATTTGTAAAAATTGTAAGGTAATTAAACGAAAAGGTGTTGTTAGGATTATATGCAGTGATCCTAAACATAAGCAAAGACAGAAGTAGAGGTGATTATATGGCACGTATTGCAGGAGTTGATCTTCCAAATAAGCACATTGATGTTGCTTTAACGTATATATATGGTATCGGACATACCTCGGCTAGAGAAATATGTAAAAAAACCGGTGTTGATACAGAAAAAAAGATGAATGAGTTGAGTGCCGAGGAAATAAACAAGCTCAGAAATGTTATAGAGAATGATTATAAAGTTGAAGGACGTTTGCGTACCGAAATCTCATTAAATATTAAAAGACTAATGGATATCGGCAGTTACCGGGGACTGAGGCATCGAAAAGGACTTCCTGTGCGGGGACAAAAAACTAGAACTAATGCCCGTACCAGGAAAGGTAAAAAGAAGACAGTAGCAGGAAAGAAAAAAGCTGTATAAAAATTTTAAAATAAATAGAATCAGTAGTATTATTTATAGTGCCGGAGGAGTTCTGCATTGGCAAAAATAAAGAAGAAAAAAGAAAAAAAATCGGTATTTGAAGGAAATGTGTATATACAGGCCACTTTCAATAACACGATAGTCACAATAACTGATCTGAATGGTAATTCAATATCCTGGGCAAGTGCCGGAGGCTTAGGTTTTCGCGGCGCAAAAAAGTCAACACCTTACGCTGCGCAGACAACAGCTGAGACCGCCGCACAAAAAGCGATGGACGCCGGACTTCAGGAAGTTCATGTCTTTGTAAAGGGGCCAGGCGTGGGAAGAGAGTCTGCAATACGTTCGTTAGGAGCATTGGGTTTACGGGTAAGAACAATTAAAGATGTTACCCCGATACCGCATAATGGCTGTAGACCTCGGAAAAGCCGCAGGGTATAAAAATATAATCATTAGAAACATCGATTTTTACAGAGTAAAGATCTGATTTAAAATAAAGGAGTATAAATGGCTAGGAAAAACCTACTCAAGGGATTCAAAAAGCCGAAAGGAATAACATTCGAACATAGCGAGGTATCTGAAAATTATGGTAAGTTTATTGCGTATCCTTTTGAACGGGGATACGGCACAACCATAGGAAATACCATGCGTAGAATTTTACTGTCATCTATTCAAGGATACGCGGTTAATGCTATTCGTGTTACTGCTTATACAGACGACGGTTCTCCACATGTTCTATCTAGCGAATATGAATCTATTCCAAACGTTGTAGAAGACACTCCGGATATTATCAACAACCTCAAACAAATGCATATTGAACTGGTTGGCCAAAAAGAACAAAAAACAATAGTGGTTGAATTAAAAGGGGAACGTACTGTTACCGCCGCTGACTTTGAAGTTGATACCGATATGCGGGTAATAAACAAGGATCTTCATATAATGAATCTCATGGAAAATGCTAATATTGAAATAGAGTTTCAGATAGAACTAGGAAGAGGCTATGTACCTGCAGAAGTAAATGAGAGCTATGTTGAAATTATCGGAACAATACCGATAGATGCAATATTTTCACCTATTAGACGGGTAAAATATAATGTTGAAAATACTCGAGTGGGTCAGCGGACCGATTACGATAAGCTGGTACTGGAAATTTGGACAGATGGTACAATAAAACCGGATGACGCTGTAGCAGAAGCGGCTAAAATCGCAAAAGATCATTTCACAATTTTTATAAATTTCGATGAAGACCAGGTAATAAGTGATGAAGATATAGATGAAGATGAAGAGCGAATAAGAAAGCTTCTCGAAACACCTGTTGAAGAACTTGAACTTTCGGTTAGATCCAGTAATTGTTTAAAGAACGCGAATATAAAAAGCATCGGTGATTTAACATCCCGTACAGAAGACGATATAGCAAAGACAAGAAATTTCGGGAAGAAATCACTTCTCGAAATTAAAGAAAAATTAAAGGAATGGAATCTTAGTTTAGGTATGACTGATTACTCCGCACTAAAGGATTCCCTCAAATTCAAAAAGGTTAAGGAAGAAGAAGAGGCGTCCGGCAGTGAAGAAGAAAAAGGGGAAGAAGAATGAGGCACAGAGTAAATTATAATCCTCTAAGCCGTAAAGCATCGCACAGGAAAGCATTACATAAAAATATGGTAGCTTCACTTTTTAAATATGAAAAAATTACTACCACTAAAGCAAAGGCTTTGGCCATTAGAGGCACTGCTGAAAAAATTATTACTCGTGCAAAGGAAGATAGTTTGCACAATCGCCGTATCGCTTCCAAAATTATTAGTCAGAAAGATATTCTAAATAAATTGTTTACAGATATCGGACCCCGTTTTAAGCAAAGACCGGGAGGATACACAAGAATTCTTAAAGTTGGTCAAAGACAGGGTGATGCAAGCGAAATGGCAATAATTGAGTTGGTTGAAAAGGAAGATAAATCCTCTGAACCTAAAAAAACAAGAAAAGCGAAAAAGGCAGAAGTTACTCCGCCGGAAGAAACTCAATAACAGCAATTCTAAATTGACAATTAAGAGAAACTCTTTTAAAAATTTTAAAGTTTTGAAAGAGTTTCAAGAATTGTATATTTGCTTGTAAAAAGCTTGAAATTCTCATTTTATCCGATACTATTACGGCTTCTCACTGCAAACATGACTCTTTTTGTTGTCTGCGGCAATTACCCAAGATTACCGCCACAAGAATAAATGCAAGTGATTATAATATAAATAATTACAACAATAGGGAGCGCAAGAATTGCTTTGGTGCCAAAAGGAATAAAATTAGAATTCCTCAAAAAACTTGATAATTTAGCCGATAATTGATATATAAATAGTAGATTATGATACTAAAGTGTAAGAGGCGGAATAAACTAAAATGACGAGCGCCCAGAAATTTTCAGTCAGTTTCTTAGGGGCTGTAGTTGTTTTCAGTATATTCGCCTTTATTGCGTTTTCCGGTCTATTTAATTATATAGATACTACCTTTTATAACAATCGTATAATACAGCAGAAGCAGGAGCTCCTGGATCATGCAGCAGATGTAATTGATGATTACCACGAGAAGAACTTTAGACGCTTTAACGGAATTATCTCAAATGATTCTGTAAAAAATATTTATAGAGTTAATCAGAGTCGTGAAGATAGACTTAGGCAGGAAAATTTCTTTGGTAAGTTACATGAAGATTTAGAAGCATTATCGATGATCCGGTTTGTAGACAAAACGGGTGAAAAAATATATTTCAGTGACAATCCCGCGGACATACTTAACGAAACCAATTTCTCTAAAAACTATCGTTCTGTGATAGAGATAGAAGAATCTCCTTCACCAGGAGATCTGATACTGGATAAAGGACAGTCAGGAAGTGTAGTGATAGCTCCGTCTCTAAGCACTTTTGTGTACCGCCTTCCGGTTTATGATACCTTCAACGTATTTCAAGGCACTGCACTTTTTTATGTATCCGTTGGCGGAATCAGTACGAGCTTGGTAAAAGAAGGAATAATAAATATAAACGATACAGTACAAACTATCGGTGAACAAGGTTATCTAATAAATATTCATCCCAGATATCAAAAGTCATTAGTAGATGCTGTAGCCTCTAATTGGGAAGAAGTTATTACAGAATCAAAGAATGATTATTTTCTGTTGACATATGATGATGGAAATGGAGGATACAGGATATTCACTGAAGATTCAGTAGCGGGAACAGCTGCTATGATTTTTCCGCAAGACATCTTTAAGATGCCGCAGTTTCTAAACATTATTCTTTTAGTTTCAGTTTTTCTTACTGTTTTTTTAATAATTTTTCTCATTATGAATTTACGTCAAGATCCAGTATTGGTGCTTTCTGACCGGATTAAAAGATTTCAGATCAATCTTTTAAAGGAATACATGGAAGAGAAGGAGAATATTGACTGGAAACGATGGCAATCGGAATTGGAAATCAGGAGAGATGAATTATCAAAGAATATTAAAAAGGGAATTGGTCATGTAGGGAAAACAAAAGCGGAAGAAATTGACAAAATGATCAATAAAAGCTGGGACGAGATCATTTCTGTCTTAGGGGATAAGAGTGAACAGGCTCCAAGGGAAAAGATAGAGTTACCAGATATAGAGGAGTTACTGGACCGGGTAGTCAATAATCTAAAAGCAATAAATTTAGATTCCTTAGAAACAAAAAACATAAGTACTGATAACTTAAAGGTTATAGAAGAAAAAACCGTACAACCGGCAACCACAACACCGAAGCAGGAAACGGCTGATAAGATAACTCCTGAAGATGAAAGTAAGGTTCAGAGAGCTGATGAAGAAGCTGAGCTAGAAGAACCGGAAAAAATGGAAGAATTAGAGGAGCTGGAAGCCGATGAATCCGAGGAAGAGACGGAAGTCAAAGAAGAGGCAGATGAATTAGAAGATTTATATAAGGCTGAACAATTAGAGGAGCTGGAAGCGCCGCCGACAGAAGAAAAAGAGAACGACGAAGAAAAAATTGATGAAGATGAAGTTGCTGAACTGATTGAGATTTCAGAAGCAGAAGAAGCTGAAATGGTAGTCGAGATAGAAGAAAAAGAACCTGAAGAAGCCCAAGCAGAAGAAGGTGATGAAGAAGCAGTCGAGTTAGAGGAAATTCAGGAAATAGAAGAGGCCGAAGAATTGTCTGCTGTAGAAGAGGCTGAAACCGGCGGTCTCGAAGAAGAAAGTGAAGAGATAGAAGAAGTTATAGAGGAAGAGGAGGAGGCCGAATTAGTTGCGGAAATTGAAGAGGCTGAGGGAATGTCGGAAACTCCTTTACAGGAGGAAGAGACGGCAGAATTAATAGAGTTTGAAGAGGCTGAGGAAATAGATGAGTTAGAAGATGTGGAAGATATAGAAGAAGCTGAAGAACCTGAACCTATTACTGCCGAAGGCGTATTTGAAGCTAATGAGGAAGAGCTGGAAGAATTAGCGGAGTTAGAACAGATTTTTTCATCGGAAGATATAGAAGAAGTTGAAAAAATAGAGGATTACTATGATTCTATGGAGAATGAGGAAGAAGAGGAACCGGAAGAGGAAGAGGAAGAACTTGAGGAGCTAGAAGAACTTGAGGAAGATGAAGAAGCTGTTACTGAAAGTCAGAATGATGAAGAAGAAGAGCTTGCTGAACTGTCAATTGTTGATGAAACCTCAGAAGAAGATGAAGAAATAATTGAGATGGACCAAATGATATCCACTCCGGATTCTACCTTTTTTGCCAGCTATGCTTTTGGGGATAGCCATCTTATTTTCAAAGAGGTGCCTAATGTTAAAGCTGATCAAGAAGATGAAAAAAAGGAACAGAAAATATTTTCCGATGATGATTATGAATCCATTGATCCCACAGATATTCTAGAAATATTGAATAAGGAGGAAATAAAGATAGCTGAAAATACGGAAGGCATATTGGAAATAAGTATTCATGGAGCATCAGAGGGAGATTTGCAAAATCGGAATCTAAAAAACCTTGTAGATTCCGTGATGGAAAAGGAAGAATCCGGAAGACCGGAGAACATTCACTCCGGAATAGAAGATATCTTTTCTTATGATGCAATAGAGCTGTTTCCCGCCGATGAAGTTTCACATAATAAGGAGCAGGCAGAGGGAGAGACAGAAGAGGGGGATTTAAAGGAAAATAAAAAAAGACTCGTATTTAATGAACGGGGATTAGATTACGATAAATATATGAGAGGTTTTTCACAAAACGAGAGCGGGATTTTAAAATCATTTGTAAGTTTTACCCGATTATGGGATGCTACAACAGGAGCAATTTTCAAGCCTGACGATTCCGGATATGTTCCCAGTTATACTCTTGGAGTTGAAGAGGAGGGTTTTAAAAATCTTTATATAAGAATTGAATCCGAGTTATACCGGAGATTCCTTAAAAATAGACAGATTGTTTTTGTTAAAAAAAGTTTGAAAGAAATAAACGGAATAGAAGGACTTGAAGATAATATTAATGCTGCATTTTTGCGGAAAGCTCTGTTTATACCGGTTATATTTGACAATAAAGATACCTATATTATGCTTGGAATTAAAGATACTATAGAGGATCTCACAACTCTTTTTGATAGAGCCACAAGACTTGCCGATCAAGTGGCATAAATCAAGGTCAAATGAATAAAGAAAAACTAACAGATAAAATAAATAATTACTACAAAAAATTCTACATCTCTCAGTTACATGATTCTGACCAGCTCTTGGGATGGGAAAATAACGAAAGCCGTTATCTCCGTTTTTTGGCATTAATACGGGAAGTGAATTTAAATGGAAACACTCTCCTAGACATTGGTTGCGGTACCGGGAAACTTGTAGATTTCTTAGAGGAACATGACATAGATGTAGACTATACGGGTGTAGATATCATGGGAGAAGCTATAAAAGCAGCAAAATTAAGACAACCTGCAAAAACTTTTATACATGGTGATATTTTTAAGGAAAATCTTTTTCCTAACAATAGTTTTGATACGGTATTTGCTTCCGGTGTATTTAATTTAAACCTAGGAAATAATGATTTTTTTCTTCTAAAAGGGATACAGTGCATGCTGTCTCTCGCTAAAGAAACTGTTGTTTTTAACCTTTTGAATAAACGTTCTAGAAATAAAGAAGATATATATTTTTATTACGACCCGGAAAAGGTTAAGAAGATTCCCGATCCTTATGTTTGGGAGACAGAAATAGTTGATGACTATCTACAAAATGATTTTACCATTGTATGCAGAAAAATGGCTCATTAATTCAAAAAACAGCCTTCCAACAGCAAAACTCTTACGTTACTTACGATAGGTGTTCCTTTACCTGTTCTCTGAGTGGTTTTCTCTTTTCCAATAAAAGGTGAGTTAAGCTGTGTTTTTCAGCCAGCTGATCTTTTAACAGCTCAAGATCCGAATATTCGTTGGGAATTATCAATAGTTGATCTTGATTTTCTGAATACAAATATATTCCATCTGATTTCCCCTGAGAATAAGTACCTGCAAAAGTCAAATTATCCCAGGGAATGTAGACAGAATCTGAAGATGGGGTTAGACAGGAGATACCGTCCTCATCGGTTTCAATATAGCTTTTTAACTGCATCCGTATAAATTTATAAATATTATAATCAAAATAAAGAGAAACGACTAAAGCTATTATTCCGAGTAGAGGACTTGCAAATGCTATTAGTAAAACTGAAGCAGCTATTATAGATACCATTATAGCTGTGAGTAACCAAAATCGAAAACTAGCGTAAAGGTTGATTCGATGCTTCATTGATTATTTTCTCCAAGATAATTTGCACGCACTTTTGCGATAGATTCTTTATCTTTTTCTATTTGATTAAACAGCTTCCTTTCCTTAGCATATAAAGCTTTAACTTTTCTTTTTAACGCTACTGTGAGTTTAGGAATTACTATTTTAGAAAATTCTTTTTTAGATAGTAACGGTATTGTTGTACCATGTGTCAATTTGTTTAACATTTGACGGCCTTTATCGGAATGAATATATGCTGTAAAGGCAAGGGCATTATCTTCTTTTTGATTATTAAATCGGATTATTAGCATATTACTTGAAGATATCCAGTTTTCTGCTAAATCAGGTCCAATAATACCGACTTTTCCAATAGTGCCAACAATGGTTAACAGTACATCGCAGGGATGCAAAAGATATTTTTCAGCACGAGATAGGGATGCCTTTATTCTAATTGTTTTCTCCGGAGCATTAATATATCCGTACTCCGGTAAGTCATAAATTGATACCATTCTGTATATTTGAGATCCCTTCCCGGGTTCGTTTTTAATAAGCGGCGTCCGTAAGATTTCAGCACTTTCCTTAAGAATTATCCCGGGTATCTCGGAAGCAAAACACAGCTCTTTTGAAGATCCGTTTCTCTGCATTTGTTACCCTTACATTTTTAAAGGCATAATAAAAATAATCGAAGGGATTGTCAATTAAATCTAAGCTTCACATTAGTAAAAAGGCAATTCTAAATTGCAAATTTAGAATTACTGAACACGAATGTAGTATTGACCGGGAATTCCTGCTATTTTGTATTTTATCAAGAATACGTACGAGTAGAATTCAAATAAAACAAGGTGGATATAAATGGATGAGAAAGTAATATATACCGATGGAGGTTGCTTAGGAAATCCCGGACCTGGTGGTTGGGCATTCATTGCTGTTCTGAATGGAAAGCGTTTTTCGGAATATGGAGCAGAGAAAGAAACTACTAACAACAGAATGGAATTAACAGCGGTAATATCCGCATTACGCTGGTTAGAAATTGAATATGGGAACGATGAGCAAATATCTCTTCATACCGATTCATTATATGTTAAGAAAGGTATTACTATATGGATAGATAATTGGAAAAAAAATGGTTGGAAAACCGCAGGAAAGAAACCTGTCAAAAACAGAGATCTATGGCTGATTCTGGATGAACTCAATGCACGATTATCCGTGCAATGGTTTTGGGTAAAGGGGCACGCTGATGATCCCATGAATATTGAATGTGACTTATTGGTGCGGAAAGCCATAAATAAAATAATTTAATCACTTTTTGAATTTTTTTGCCCTTTTTTTCCTTTATATAATTGGAGGGCAACATGTCGATATGGAGTTATGAACCTACTGGATTTATTGGAAATCTTGTTTCCGTGGAAGCGGATATAAGAAGGGGGATACCCGGAACCATAATAGTCGGTTTACCGGGAAGCGCAGTCAAAGAAGCAAGGGAAAGGGTTAGGGTTGCAATAAAAAATAGTGGATTCCAGTATCCTGCCTCACGTATTCTAATCAATTTAGCCCCCGGGGGTGTACCCAAAAGCGGTACCCTCTTTGACTTGCCTATCGCTTTAGCATTGCTGTCAAATTCAGGACAATTTACCGTCCCGAGGGACGTTCCGGTATTGGCTATGGGAGAGGTATTATTGTCCGGGAAGGTTCGTCCTGTTCGGGGTATTCTGCCCGCGGTAGCAGAAGGTTTAAAGGCCGGCATTAAGCATTTTATCGTTCCGAATAAAAATATTAAGGAAGCTTTAGTCCTCAGAAAAGGTATTATAGGAGGTGTGGATACACTGACAGATGCTATTGCATTATTATCATTGTTAATTAAAAGACAATCGTATACCGATTTGGAGGGAGGATGGATAGAAGCGTCAAACCATCCTCCCGTTTTTGACCGCGAATTGTACGATGGTTATCCTGATTTTTCTGATCTCAAAGGACAATTTTATGTTAAAAGGGCAATGCAGGTTGCTGCCGCCGGAGGTCATAATGTTTTATTGTTTGGCCCGCCCGGAAGCGGTAAAACTATGACGGGCATAAGGTTCCCTTCAATTCTTCCGGATCTAAGTCAGGAAAACGCTCTGGAGGTAACAAGAATCCATTCATTAGCCGGATTGATACCGCCGGCATGCGGAATCATAATACGGCCTCCTTATCGTGCCCCGCACCATTCCGCATCACCGGAAGGTATCGTAGGCGGGGGAATCTGCATAAAACCTGGAGAGATATCCTTAGCTCATTCCGGTGTCCTTTTTCTAGATGAAACACCTGAGTTCAAAAAAAACATTCTTCAGAATCTTAGAGAACCCTTAGAGGAGGGAAGTATATCTATCGTTAGGGTAGGAAAATCATTTCAATTTCCTGCGGATTTCCAGCTTATCCTGTCGGCAAACCCGTGCCCGTGCGGTAATTTGGGAAAGAAGAGCGGCATTTGTGTCTGCAGTATGCATGAAGTAAATAACTATTGGAAACGGATAGGCGGGGCATTGATGGATAGGATAGATATACGCATTGCCATGACACCTCCTTCTCCGGAAGAATTACTATCTTCTAATAATGAAGGTACTGATTTTATGAGAAAACAGGTAGAAAAAACTGTAAAAGTCCAAAAGCAAAGATATAAACAGGAAACTTTCTGTCGTAATGGAAGGATTTCTCCAGGAAAAGTAGCCGCATATTGTCGTTTGTCCAAAAAATGTCAAAATGAGCTAAATAACGCTGTGCAGAGTTTAGACCTTTCAGCACGGGCGGTTAGTTCAGTATTGAAAGTGGCCAGGACAGCGGCAGATCTAGACGGAGCAGAAAAAATAGGAAGTAAACAGCTCTTTGAGGCTATACAGTATAGAAGGTACGGCGATTCACATAAAATTTGGGAAACGCTGCATAACCTTAGTGATTCTCTCCATACCCCCTGACACCGAGTAATATGCCCTCCCCAAAATCAATTATGGTATTGTCCGGGAATTGCTCTTTGCTGCTGATGTTTTATTGGCAAATGGCTTTTCTTAAGGTATACTCAAAAGACAGGAGGCATTTTTTGAAACTGTATAGCCGTAATCAGCTTATACTATTTATAGTTGCCACATTTGTTGTAACTTTTCTTATAGCTCTCGGACTTGGATTGTTTAATTCCTTATTCGAGAATAAAGATACCGCCGGAGACGATGTATTTACGGAAAATAATCTTCGATATGAATCCCCTTCATTAAACTTGGAAACTAATTCTTCCTCGTTGAATAACTATATGGAAGTGCAAAATTTTAACGGGTACGATTCAGATGAGGTTACAAACATTGCGGTTTACCAAGAACGTAATGAAGCAGTGGTAAATATCTCTACCCAGCAGTTATCTTATACTTGGTTCCTTGAACCAGTACCCCGGGAGGGTTCATCCGGATCCGGTTCTATAATTGATAAGCGTGGATATATCCTTACCAATAACCATGTAGTGGAAAATGCTTATAAAGTGTATATCACCCTCGCGGACGGAGACCAGGTTGAGGGAAAGGTGGTCGGATCGGATCCGGAAAACGATTTAGCGGTGTTGCGGTTTGATCCTTCAGGAAAAGAATTAAACACCATACCAATGGGATCTTCATCTGATTTGAAAGTCGGCCAGAAAGTACTCGCCATCGGTAATCCTTTTGCCTTTGACCGTACTCTCACTGCGGGGATCGTATCAGGATTAGGACGTCCCCTTAGGACCGATAATAATAGGATTATACAAGATATGATCCAAACGGATGCATCAATAAATCCGGGAAATTCTGGAGGGCCCCTCCTGGATAGTCAGGGTAATATGATCGGGATAAATACTATGATTTATTCCCCTTCAGGCGGATCCATTGGGATAGGATTTGCCGTTCCGGTAGATACAGCAAAGAGAGTTGTTCCGGAATTAATTGAGTACGGATTTGTAAAGAGAGGCTGGATAGATATCTATCCGATTCAGCTTTTCCCAGCATTGGTGAATTATGCCGATCTTCCGGTTAATAAAGGACTACTTGTTTCTAAGGTGTATGAAGGAGGCAATGCTGATAAATCCGGTATTAGAGGAGGCTCCCGGGAGAAGGCAGTTAGCTGGGGGTCCACAATAATTCAACTCGGCGGTGACATTATAGTTGGAGTTGATAATGAAGATGTAGCTACTCTTGCCGATCTTTTCAGTGCCTTAGAGGATAATAAACCGGGGGAGAGGATACCGGTAGAATTAATTCGAGGCAGGAAAAGAATTACTGTACAGGTGACTCTTTCAGAGAGACCGGAACGATTGCCCTGGTAGAAGAATGATTAAATTCAAGGTTGAATCTGAATATTCGCCCGCAGGAGATCAAGCCCAGGCAATTGAAAAATTATCCCAAGGCATAAAAAAAAGATACACATTTCAGACGCTGAAAGGGGTAACTGGTTCCGGTAAAACCTACAGCATGGCAAAGATAATAGAACAAGTTCAGCGGCCTGCATTAGTGGTGTCTCATAATAAAACATTGGCAGCACAGTTATACCGGGAGTTAAAAGAATTTTTCCCAAACAATGCTGTGGAATATTTTGTGTCATACTACGATTATTACCAACCCGAGGCTTATGTTGTTTCCCGGGACCTTTATATTGAGAAAGATGCAAGTATAAATGATGAGATTGATAGACTCCGTCTTTCCGCGACACGAAGCCTTACCGAACGGGAAGATGTTATCGTAGTGGCAACTGTTTCCTGTATCTACGGTCTCGGTACTCCATCCCTTTTTAAAGAAATGCGTCTTAGTTTTAAATCCGAAGAAACTCTCAATTTACGGGATGTTAAGATGAAGCTTATAACTCTTCAGTACGATAGAAATGACGATGTTTTAAAAAGGGGTTCTTTTCGGATAAAGGGAGATGTCTTAGAAATCTTTCCAGCCTATTTAGAAGAAGCATATAGAATAGAACTGGAATGGGATGAGGTGCGGACTATAAGAAAAATCAATCCCGTTACAGGAAATACGGTTTCTGAGCTGGATATGGTTACCATATATCCCGCGAAACATTTTGTTATGCCTGAAGATCAGGTAAGGAAAGCTTTGGATGATATTAAAAAAGAGTTGGAAGAGCGGCATCAAGAATTGATAAATAAGAAGAAACTTCTCGAAGCCCAGCGTTTAAAAACAAGAACTGAATATGATCTGGAAATGCTTCAGGAAATGGGATACTGTCCCGGTATAGAAAATTATTCCCGCCATTTAAGCGGTAGGAAACCGGGAGAACGGCCTGCGGTACTTTTAGATTACTTCCCGGAACATTTCATAACCTTTATTGATGAATCACATGTAACGGTTCCGCAGATACGGGGAATGTATTCCGGTGACCGCTCCCGTAAGCAATCCCTCGTTGACTACGGATTTAGGCTGCCTTCAGCACTGGATAATCGGCCTCTTTTCTTTACTGAATTTGAAGAATTAATATCACAAACTGTTTTTGTTTCGGCAACTCCCGGTGGTGAGGAACTCGAGAAATCGGTTCGGTGTGTTGAGCAGATTATCAGACCGACCGGACTGCTTGATCCTGAAGTCTTTGTCCGGCCTACGGAAGGCCAGATCGAAGATCTTTATTCAGAAATACAAAAAAGGATACAGGATAAGGAACGGACCCTTGTTACCACGCTGACTAAAAAAATGGCAGAGGATCTTACCGATTATTTTACCGGTTTGGGTTTACGGGTACGGTATTTGCATTCAGAGATAGAAACATTTGAACGAACCGAAATACTTACGGACCTGCGTTCGGGAAAATTTGATGTATTAGTAGGGATAAATCTTTTAAGAGAAGGTTTGGATTTACCGGAGGTTAGCCTGATTGGAATTCTCGACGCTGATAAAATAGGATTCCTTCGTTCAGCTACGGCTCTCATCCAGACAATAGGAAGAGCAGCCCGTAATGTAAACGGAAAGGTAATCATGTATGCTGATCGTATGTCTGATGCCATGAAGGAAGCTATTGAGGAGACAAAGAGACGAAGGCAAATACAGGAAAAATATAACAAAGAAAATGGAATTACACCGCAAACAATAAGGAAGGCGGTAAGAGATATACTTCTCCGTGAGCGGGATGAAAAAAAGGAGAATGAACGCAGATCCGTAGAAATAATTAAAAAGAGTTACAATGTTTTGGTCCCAAAACAGAGGGCGGAACTTAGAAAGGCTCTGGAAAAGGAGATGCTGGAGCATGCTAAAAAACTGGAGTTTGAGGAAGCCGCGGTAATTCGGGATGAATTGAAAAAGCTGGAAGAGATGGGATCTAGTTAACTAGTTAATCAGCTGCAAAAAGATGAAGATCCATAGCTCCGGAAGAGACATGGGGAAGAAAGCGGTACACGGGATGGTTGGGATTGTTCCATTCCTCCATAATTCTTCTAAATGTATGGGAATAAGCCTCTGTTACGGTAACTGATCCATTTTTATCCCTGTCCGCCAGCGTCGGTGATTCTAAGAAAAAATGAGTGAAAACGCCATTCTGCAACCCTGCTTCCTCATACGAATATTCCCGTTCTCCCGATGCTGTAATAATAAATGCATTATCCTGGTTAATATCGGCATCCGGTAAATTAGGATACGCAAAATAGAGATATACAGCCTTAGAAAGAGAGTTTCCGGTTATTCCTATAGTTCCCTCTTTGTAATTCTGCGGCACAGCGTCAAGGGAAGAAGAAGTTCCGATAAATCCTCCGGAATTACAGGCATCAATTATTATTACTTTCTTTTTGGTATTTATGCACGCAAGAAGTACATTAAGCTCATCGTCACTAATCATGAGTTCTTCGTCAACTTTGATGCTGCCTTCCGAATCATACACAGAACCATAAAGCAGTAACCGCTCCGTGTATATATCTCTTTCAAAGGGTTCGTTTCCCGCATCGCTTATTCCGTATTGCCCGGCATGTCCGGAAAAATAAAGAACAATTACATCTTTTGGACGTATCGTTAAGGAAAGTTCCTGAATATCTTCGGTTAGCTGTTCTTTTGTCGCAGTGCTATCCGTCCTCAAATATCCTTGATATCCCTTTGAAGTAAATAAATCGTACACTTCAGAAGCATCCTTAACTGTATAGGAGAGATTTGGTCTGCCGGTGGTGCCTTCAATATAGGTTCCCACCCCGTAAGAAAGAATATAAGTGCTGTATTCTTCTTGAACTAAGCTGCAGGAACTTATGATAATTGTAAGTAAAATTGGGAATATAAATTGTTTTTTCATTTTGTTACTTTTATTTAGAATTTTAGTATACAGCTTAAGGTTGCTCCTGTCGAGATTGCTGTAACCAGGTCCCTCCTTAAGTATAATTCAAAGGGAATGTAAAATCCAAATAAGAAGGGCGTATTATTGAAATTTATTGTAATACCCGGAGATAATCCAATACCGGGATAAAAGAATAAGAGTGACGTAGAGGAATATTGTGAAACAGAGAAAGACCCCCAAAAACTGGATTCCAGTTTTATTTCCGCGTCTAAGGCAGATATTTTATTCATTATGAACGCAAGTCTAACATCAGCGGTTACACCGGAAAAGCTCCGATAATTTAAACCGTTTACACTTTGGGAAGGTTTATAGGAATGAAAAGATACGCCGCCGCCGAAAATGAGCCATTTTACCGGGCTGATTGATGCACTCATTCGCAAAGATGAACCTGCCTGAGGAAGGAGAACATTTCCCCGTGACTTTGATAGCTGAATTTTAAAGGAAGATGAAATGGATTTAGCAACATGAATATTGCTGGCCATTAAGGGAGTCATCGAAATGACAAGAAGCACTAAAGATGATATAGTTTTTTTTAGCGTCATATGATAATACGATTTTACTATAAATTTAAGGTTTTTTCAAATAACGCATACATTCCCCTAATATTTCTGTTTTTTTCAGGACTGTTATTTGCTTCGTGCGGAAGCGGTGATAAGATTACAGAAATTGAATTGCCTGAAGTTCCGGTAATTACCGGTATTCCGAAATGGGGGGTGGTTAGCAAAGTGTACGCACCGGTTATGAAAATCAGTAGCCATGAAGCTGTTATAATTACCCATTTGCGGCGGGGGGCAGTTGTTAATATAATTAAAAGAACAGAGTATCAGGAAAAAATCGATTTTAATAACAATTATTGGTATAGGATAAACATAGATGATATTGACGGTTGGGTTTTTGGAGACTATCTTTTGCTCTACGGAACCCGGGAAAAAGCTTTGAATGCATCGAAGGAGATACGGCAGTGAATTCTTTTGTATCGTTACTACCCTTTATTCTCCCTCCAGTTCTCGGAGCCATCATTGGTTATGTGACTAATTATATTGCTATAAAAATGCTTTTCCGTCCTTTGACTGAAAAACGGGTATTAAAATTCCGCATACCCTTTACCCCGGGAATAATACCGAAACAAAGATATAATTTAGCGGTAAGTCTGGGGAAAATGGTTTCCAATCAGCTTTTAACGGAAGACTCCGTACGTCTGCATTTAGAAAAATCCGATTTTAAAACTGATTTAAATACCGGTATTGCATCATTTACGGAGAAATTTTTAGATACCGTGCCCGGCCAGGCTAGAACAAAGGAAATAAAAGCATTTGTAGAAAGTTTTGAAGAAACACTGGAAACTATCCTAACAAAATTTGTTAGATCCCAGGGCTTTGAAGGTGTTATCGATTCCGTGGCGGTGGAAATAGCTAAAACTTTTTCTGAAATAAAAATTTCTTCCCTTACCCGGGATCCCCGTAGAATAAAAATAATCGTTCAGCGGTTTATACGGAGGTTATTAAGTGATGAGGTTCGAGTTCAAATTACACAAAGAGCCTCCGGCTGGATTACAGAAATATTGAAGCGGAATGAGCCTGTGGGTTATCTATTGACATCCACTCTGCGTGCTAAAATTGTCGATGCATTGGATCTAATATACGATCCTATTTTAGAGGCGATAATAAATTGGCTTAATCGGGATGATGTTCGTCAGGAATTATCGATTAGAGGAAAAACACTTCTTTCGGATATCATGGAAAAGCTAAATGTTTTTCAGAGGTTTCTCGTATCAGCGGGGCAGTATGATAGAACCATCAATGAACGGATGCCGGAAATCATTGATGATATTATTTGGAGTCTTCATTCAGCAGGACTTGATGCAAGCAACCGAACGAAGGTGCTAGATGGTATTGCTGACGCGTTAGAAAATATAAGTAAACAGGGAGTAGCGGATCTTTCTTTTAAAGCGGGTATAAATCCTCAAAAGAAAATAGCACAACTTATCGACGGTCTCGTGAAATGGGCCAATGGACCGGCAATACGGAGGAGAATATCCGAGGCAGTCAGTAGAATAACCCAGGAAAATGCAGACCGGTCGGTAGGGGAATTATTAAATCAGTATCTTGAAGTGGATGAACAGATGATTTCCGGCAGATTATCCCGTATGATGATCGGTTGGCTGCACAAACCCGATACAGCTGCAGGACTATCTTCCCGAATCATTAATTTAATATCAGATTTCCTTGATCAATTAGAGCATCTACCGGTAAGACAGGCTATAGGTATTGACGCGGAACGGAAAAAAGGCATTGATTCTTTTCTTTTAAGCCGGATGTACGAGATAATAGATTCCGGATTAGCGGAAGTTCTAAAGACTTTCAATGTAGAAAAAATGGTGGTGGAAAAAGTAAACAGTCTTGATATAAAAAATGTGGAAGAGCTGCTTTTAACGGTAATTGCTAAGCATCTTCGCTGGATAAACGTATTCGGTGCACTTCTTGGTTTTGTTATCGGCAGTATGCAACTGATATTTGGTTTGATTTCTTAGGAAAATTTGATACATGAACAAAAAAACAAAATCCGTTTTGATTTCAAAAAATCTCTTTACGGAAACAAACATTACACAGACTGATACTATCTCCTTTTCCGCCGTTGTCTATGAAACTCTTGAAGTTGCGGTGGAAAAGGCAAGTAATCAGTCAATTCAGATTGTAGTCCTGGATAATTCTTTATCTGACTATGATATCGAAACTTATATATCTCAATTAAAAGAGAAGGGACAATCAGATCCTGTTTATCTATTCTATACGCTGGATAATGATTCCTCTCTTGCTGATTATCAAAAGTACCTTGAGATGGGAATAGATGATATCCTCGTAAGACCTGTAAGCATCGAAGCCTTGGAAATACGGGTTTATGTAGCGGCTAAGATGCTTAAAGCCAGAGAGGAACTTGTAAAGGAGCGGGAATTTTTCAGAAAAGCAGTAAAACAGGAGGAAGAGCTGTCATCTAAAGTTCTGGACCAGAATTTATCATTAAAGAAGGCCTATCAAGATATAGAAATACTAAATCAGAAGTTAGCCAAAGCAAATGAAGAACTGGAACGCCTTGCCAGATACGATAATCTTTCGGGGTTACTGAATAGACTGAATCTTTTTTCAATTATGGATGTAGAGATCGAACGTGCATTAAGAAGTGAAATACCTCTATGCGGTATCATGATGGATATAGATTATTTTAAAAAGATAAACGATACCTATGGCCACCCCTGCGGAGATATAGTAATTAGGGAGATAGGGTTCCGTCTGCGTAAAGACCTTAGAAAATACGATTATGCAGGAAGGTATGGGGGAGAAGAATTTTTTATTGTTTTACCCAATACCACATTGGACGAAGCTAAACAAATTGCCGAACGGTTTCGTAAAAAATTATGCACTCTTCCAATTCATTGTGAAAGTCAAGAGTTGAAAGTTACCGCCTCTTTGGGGGTGGCAAAATTTAGACACGGGGAATCAAGGGAAGAATGGCTCAGCAGGGCCGACAAGGCGATGTATATGGCCAAAGAAACGGGAAGAAACCGGGTAGAGGTGGAATAAAGAGAGAATTCCTGAGCCGCTTAGTTTTCCTAAGGTATTTCCGGAGATTTCATTCTATATCCAACTCCCCGTACGGTCTGGATGTGTTTACCTTCTTCGCCCAATTTTTTACGAAGGCCGAGGATCTGAACATCCACTGAGCGTTCCGTTACCGGGTAATCTTTCCCTTTTACCGCATCGATAATCTTGTTCCGGCCGAAGACCCAGCCTTGGTTCCGGGCAAGAAATTCAAGAATCGAAAATTCCGTGGCGCTTAAATTTACCGGATTTCCGTTGCTTATAACTTCATGCCTGGCAATATCGATTACTATATTGTGGATACAGATTCGCTCACCAACTTCCTTCCTCTCTTCATCCTGTTTTCTTCTAAGGACAGCTCTAATTCTTGCAATAAGTACTTTAGGACTAAAAGGTTTTGTAATGTAGTCATCCGCTCCTACTTCCAATCCCGATATAATATCTGAATCCTCTGTTTTTGCGGTAAGCATAATAATAGGGATTTCTGCTGTTGCTTCTTGTAATTTTAACTGTTTACAAAACCCTAAGCCGTCTATACCGGGAAGCATAAGGTCTAAAATGATAATATCGGGAAGTATCTTTTTTGCATGGGTTAATGCGTCTTCTCCCGAAGTAAAAGGAATAACCGAATATCCTTCCCGCTCTAGATTGTATGCTATGAGTTCCAGTATATCCTGTTCGTCATCAACTACCATTACTGTTTCTTTTGCCATACCTGTCTGTCCTCTGTTTTGTTATGGATTCAATTCCACATGTTCCCCATTCTTGGCAAACACCACCCATTCACACATGTTGGTAACATGATCCCCTAACCGTTCGAGAAATCTGTTTAAAAACATCAGAGAAGCCCCTTGAGATATTTTATCAGGATTATTTTTCATTATTTCCAGTACTTCGTTAAACAGATGTTTGTGTATAGAATCAATCTCATCGTCTCTGCCGGCGACTTCCATGGCCTTCTCTGCGTCGTGTTCGACAAAGGCGGTAATACAGTCGTGTACCATGTTTATACCTAATTGTGTCATTTTTTGAATATCCGGGAGGGTCTGGAGAAGTTTCGGGTCCGATAGTGTTTCTACGCTTTTTGCCAAATGCCTTGCGTGATCCCCGATCCTTTCTAAATCGGTAACGATCTTAGTTGAGGTAAGAATTTCCCGAAGGTCTGTTGCTACCGGTTGTTCTAAGGCTATCAATTGTGTACATTGCTCTTCAATTTCGTGTTGCAGCTCATCAATTTTTTTATCACCCTCTATAACATGTTTAGCCAAGTCAATATCCCTTATAGATAATGATATTAAAGCTTTCCTCAGAGCTTCCTCCACTAAGGTTCCCATCCTAACGATATCCTGATATAAATCTTTCATTGCTTCAGCAAAGTGTGTTCTGCCTTTCATCTTCCTTCTCCTGCTATAGAATTATACAATATCATTTTTTAATCGGATCAACCAAATTTACCCGAAATATACGCCTCTGTCCGGGAATCATTGGGATTAAAGAAAATATCCTTAGTATTTCCTGTTTCGACTACTAGACCGTTTAGAAAAAAGGCTGTCTGGTCTGAAATCCGGCCTGCCTGCTGCATATTGTGAGTGACAATGATGATGGTGTAGTTTTTTTTCAGCTCATCGATTAGGTCTTCAATTCTTGAGGTGGATATAGGATCCAGAGCCGAAGTAGGTTCATCCATCAAAACGACATCAGGTTCAACTGCCAATACTCTGGCAATACAGAGGCGCTGCTGCTGACCGCCTGAAAGTCCCAGTGCCGGTTTATGAAGACGGTCGCTTACCTCATCCCAAAGAGCTGAAGCTTTTATGCTTCTTTCCACTATTTCATCAAGTCTGCTTTTGCTTCGGATTCCGTGAATTTTCGGACCGTATGCAACGTTATCATAAACGGTCATAGGAAAGGGATTTGGTTTTTGAAAAACCATCCCAATTTTTTTCCGAAGCTCAATTACATCAAAGTTCTTGTAGATATCGACATTGCCGTAAAGTACTTCGCCATGTATAGTAACTCCGTCTATTAAATCATTCATCCTATTAATGACCCTCAAGAAGGTCGATTTCCCACAGCCTGAAGGTCCAATAAGGGCGGTTACCTTATTGGAATACATCTTCATATTGACATCTTTCAATGCCTGGAAAGAACCGTAGAAGAGGTTTAAATTGGATATTTGTATTTTGGGTTGCTCAGGATTTTCCATGCCTACTCCTTGGTAACGTATTTACATTCATTTTCCAGCCATCATATTAACCCGGCTTATGAGTTTTGTGGTGGAAAAATTCACTATCAATATCATAAACACCAGAATGGCCCCCGTGGCAAAGACCCTTTCATAGGATATTGCCTCTGAAAACATTGCATAAAGATGAAGAGATAGGACCCGTGCTGATGATGACGGACCCCTTACAAGTTCATAATTAGACCCTAACGTGTAGAGAAGGACCGCTGTCTCGCCCACAACTCTTCCAACCCCTAAGATGATTCCTGTAAGGATTCCAGGAATTGCCGCGGGTAAAGTAACCTTGAAGATTGTTTGAAGCTTAGTAGCTCCAAGCGCAAGGCTTCCTTCCCGATAAGACATCGGTACAGATTTTAAAGCTTCCTCGGAAGTACGGACAATGGTTGGGAGGATCATCATGGTGACTGATAATGTAGCCGATATGAACCCGATTCCTAACCCTAGGATATTTACAAAAAAAATGTTTCCAAAAAGACCGAATATTATAGACGGCACTCCTGCCAGGGTTTCGGAACCAAGTCTTAGTATTTTTATTAGTCTCCCTTGTTTTGCGTATTCTACTAAGTAGATAGCAGCAAATAATCCAATGGGAGTTGAGAATAACAGGGTAAAGAGGATGAGAACCAGTGTGTTTATTATTATAGTTGAAACACCCCCCCAAGCTCCCGATCTTGCGGGCGGTTCTATAATAAAATATATATCCAGGTTAAGACCGCGTTCTCTCCGCCGGACGGGCTGTAGAAAAATATCTTCCCGATTCAAAAGATAACTGTAGAAGCTGAGTCCTACAGCCCCTTCTGTAGAGGAAAGACGGTTTATCAGGTCCTTATGAGAGTTTAATATGGTTACATTTGATCCTAATTGATCGATCTTTCCGGTGAGTTTGTTGTAGATAACATCATAATCCGTTCCGGCGGGACTGTCCGGGACAACGACAAAGGGGCGTATGGGAAGATCAATTCCGCCAAGATCCTGCCAGTTGATGAGTTCTCCTGAAAAAATACGGTGTATATCCGGATTGTTTATATCCTGAAACTGCATATTGTTTTCAATTCTTTTAATCGAAGGATGTACTCCTAACGCGATTCGTCTAAGGGGTACTATTTCTACATTTTTTCCGTTTAAGAGGTGCTTGTAGCCGGCAGGTATATATCCTATCGCGCCTCTATTATTCGCAACCCGCTCTATCATCTCTTCGGGAGAGTTGACAAAGGCAACATAGTCGCCGAAATCTTCGCTTATCAATATCTGTTCCGCCGCAGCTTCAGAAAATGAATCGTCCGGTTTAAAAGCAAAGGGGACAACTTCTAAAATCTGCTGGGTATAATGTCCCCAATCTTCCTGCCGGCGCTTAGTGTAGCAATTATTAAGAGCTGATGCTGTTATTGAATCAATCCTGACTTTCTTATTGGTTATAATAATCATCTGCATGCCGTTGGATAGCTTCAAATCAACCTGTTCTTCCTCATATGCAGTAACATCGTAGACAGGATTTTTGTCGGAGTAAAATCCCTGAAACATAATGTAAAATATAATCCAACCCAGGATTATAAGAGTTAAGGATACAAAAAAATATATAAATCCCTTTGCTATTGTTTCTTGCCTTTTTGTTTTTACTGTGTGGGGTGATGTAATCATCTACATATCCTTAATTGTGCGTTTTAAGAGCACTTGAACCAGAATGTTGATAACCAAAATAAAGAAAAAGAGAACGATTCCTGTGGTAAAAAGGCTTGTTTCATGAAGGCTGTCCACAGCAGCATATTTTAAATCCGTTACAATGTTCATGGTTAGGGTACGGGTATGGGAAACGATACTTTTAGGCATCATGGGTACATTCCCCGCAACCATAAGAACGGCCATAGTTTCCCCGATCGCCCGGCCTATTGCCAGCACGATTCCTGCAACTATACCGCTTCGCGCTGAAGGAATTAGGGTTTTTACAATGGTTTGCCAATGAGTTGCCCCTAAAGCCATTGAACCTTCTTTTAACTCGGGGGGAACCGACCGGATTGATACTTCGGTGATATTTATAATTGTCGGGAGTACCATAATGGCCAGTACAATGGATCCCGTAAGAATACCGAGGCCGGTATTGCTGATCGTCAAGGTTCTTACAATCTTGGCGATAAAAAAGAAACCGAAAAGTCCGTATATAACGGATGGGATGCCTGCCAGGAGTTCTACACCGCTTCTGATGATGCGGCTGGATCTTTTTTTTGCCATTTCCGCCATAAAAATTCCTACCGCCAAACCAACAGGAACAGACATAACAAGAGCCCCAACCGTAACAAAGATGGAACCCAGGATAAAAGGAAGGATCCCGAAGCTGGGGAGATCCGCGGTGGGGCGCCATTTTGTACTAAAGAGAAACTCAAAAAGTCCGACTTCTTCAAAGAGAGGAAGTCCTTCGATGAATATGAAAATAGTAATAAAAATTACACTGAAAATTGAAACCGACGCGAAGAACAGAAAGAAGTATTCCGCTCCTCTGCTGACTATGGCCTGTTTCTGTTTCACCATTCTTCCTTTCTTGTTTCCATTTGCATGAGATATCTAACATATGATGGATTTACCTTACAGTTATGTTAAGTAAATGTTAGAGTTTTGTTAATCCATCTGTTTAGAGTAAATAATGAATAAAAAAAAGGCCGCGGTAAGCGGCCTTCATCTTATTTGTGGACTGAGGCAATACTTTCTTATTCGGGAAGTTCTATAAAGCCAACTTCTTCAACAATTGCCTGTCCGTCATCGGAGAGAAGGTATTCTACAAAAGCTTCCTCTACACCTTCCAACTCACCAGTATAAACAACATTGAGATAGCGCCAAATCGGGTAACTGCCGTCGTAGACATTATCGATTTCAGCCTCGACACCGTTTACTGTGACGGCTTTGATTCCGGGATCTGCTTCGAGATATCCAAGTCCGCAGTATCCTATAGCGTTAGGCTGCGCGGCTACCTTTGCAACCATGTCACCATTGGAAGTAACCACAACAGCTTCGCCGCTGAAACTTTCTTCCGCAACATCCATAACTTTCTTTTCGAAAGTTTCGTAGGTACCGGAAGCTTCGTCTCTGTTGTAAACAACTATTTCAGCATCGGGGCCGCCCACCTCACTCCAGTTAGTTATTTCTTTTGCGTATATCTGGGCAACCTGATCAAGGCTGAGGTTAGAGATTGCTACGGAACCCTTGTTAACGATAACGGCAACAGCGTCCATAGCTATGGGAGTAGCTTTTACACCCTGGTCGGTTTCGGAAGGTTTGGGTTCCCGGGAAGCAGCTCCGAGAGAGTACTGTCCGCTGATAACACCTTTGACTCCGTTACTGGAACCAACACCTTCGTAGCTGATATGTACATCCGGATGAATGTCCTTCCACTCTTCGATAGCAGCGGTGATGATAGGATCAACCGTGGTGGACCCGCCGAATGCGTAGTTTCCGGAAAAACCGTTTCCTTCTTCCTGGTCGCCGCCGGCGAATACGAGAGCTGAACTAAGAAGTACGAGAATGAGAACAACAATCAGTTTCTTCATTTAAAATTCCTCCTAAAAATGGTTATAGTTTCCTTTACAAGGATGCTTAATGAATACGGATACAGCATAAGGGGTTTATAAAAATTAGGTTAATATTCTGTTAAAGTGGCTGTAAACCACTCTGCGATAGCCCTTAACCTATTGGTGAGACTTTTCTCAACCCGTTTATCCAATCCGAAAAGCGTCGCTGCATCAGCGCTGCAATGGACGTAGAGGAGCAGTCCTTTGGAGGATGGTTTTATGAAGAATTTTATCCGTAAATTCCCCGGTTTAAGGACACGGATAAGCTTGTATATTAATGAAGTCTTGTTTTCCATGGAGAGAATGAAGGATTTTCCGTCGTAGAGATACCGGAGCTGAGTATAGTATTTCCCAAAGGAGGAGTCATGCTGGTATATAAGGAGTTCTTTCTCTTCTGGAAGATTACGTTCCGTAAGTTCGGGATCGGGAATCTGAGAATTCCGGTTCATTTCCGAAACGGCATAGACGGTATGATAAAAAATTCGATAACGTTGCCGGGAGTGGGAAAAATATTCAATCCCCGACATAGTACTAACCGAAAGAAGGGTATTGTAGATAGCTCGAGGGGAGTATGATTTTTCTAACGGTACAAGTAATAGATGTTGAATGCAGATATTTGTTTCAGTTTCCGAAACAGAGCGTAAGTATTCGTCTAATGGTTTGCTTTTAAAATAAACCTTCGGGGCCAGTTCAGTTGAATAGGTGTCTCTCCTTATAAAAACTTCTCCTTCAGTTTTAAGCCTTTGAAGTTCTTCATTCGTCAGTTTTTCCTTGGGTATTATTTCAGAAAAGTCTTCATAAGAAGCTGTCTGAGGGAAAACTAAAAGAGGCATAAAAAGAAATACAATTGAATAGATGACGTTCTTCATGGTAAGGTGAAGTATAAAAGAAACAAATAGATATGAAAAGGCAGTTAAAACGGGAGAGAGGGAACGGGAGATGATTCAGTAAATAGTGTATGGAGAAAACAATACTTTTTACCGGTGGAGGCACGGGGGGCCATGTATATCCAGCCTTAGCAGTATATGAACTTTTTAAAGAAAATTGGGACGGGAAATTCGTGTGGATTGGTTCTAAAAATGGAATGGAACGCCGAATTCTTGAGGAGTACAATGATAGTATCGAGTATCGACCGATTTCATCCGGTAAGTTCCGAAGGTATTTTTCCTTTAAAAATGTAACTGATCTATTTAAAATAACTGCAGGAATACTTCAATCCATTTCTCTTCTCCGGAAGATAAAACCAAAACTTATTTTTTCCAAGGGCGGATTTGTTTCTGTTCCTCCGGTGATAGCAGCTGGAATCCTCGGGATACCCGCGGTAACCCACGAATCCGATTTTGATCCCGGCTTGGCTACCCGTATTAATTCCCGCATGGTACGGAAAATATACGTTACCTATCAAGAAACTGTACAGTTTCTTAATCCCGGATTAGGTGATAAAATTATGGTTACCGGCAATCCTGTCCGGCCTGATATTCTTTCCGGAAGCCGGGAGCGGGGACTTTCCATTTTTGATTTTACCGGGGATAAACCTATCCTGCTGATTCTTGGAGGGAGTCAAGGATCCCGGGAGATAAATAATCTCCTTCGGAAATCATTGGAAGAACTTCTTTCAGTTTTCGATGTCATCCATCAGGTAGGAAAAGAAATGGAAAAGGGAAACCATCATCCTTTACCCGGCTATGTTCCTATTGCTTATCTAAAAGATGAATATCCCGATGCTGCTGCTGCTGCTGATATTGTTTTATCCCGTGCGGGGGCCGGAACACTTTGGGAATTTTCTGCTTTAGGAAAGCCGTTAGTGCTTTTACCCCTTTCCGTTTCTTCTTCACGGGGTGATCAAATTAGAAATGCTCAATATTTTAAGGAAAGGGGAGCGGCTGAGGTCCTTGAAAATAATCCCGACCCTGAGCATATTGTTGATACCCTTTTTAAATTAATGAGAAATCCAAAAGCTCTTGATAAGATGGGAAAGGCTTCTTACGCATTGGGAGGAGCAAAGGCAGCTTCTACCATAGTAGGAGACTGCCTTAACATTTTGAACGAAGTGGAGCCTATAAAATGACATTTACAACGCTGGATATAATTTTTTCCCTTATTATCCTCTTTGCGGCGATCCGGGGTTCTATAAGAGGATTTGTTAAGGAAGTTGGTTCTACCGCATCATTGATCCTTGGAATTGCTGCTGCTGTTCTTTTCTCCGGAACAGGTTCCCGGTTTCTTTCACAATATATAGGTGATTCTGTTTGGACGCAGCTAATTGCATTTTTAATAATATTTATCGTTGTATATTTAGTTGTTAAACTTTTTGAAAATGCTTTAAGTAGTTTAGTGGAACGGATTAATTTAGAAAAGCTGGATCATGCGTTAGGGCTTTTTATTGGGACAGCGGAAGGTCTTTTTTTTGTATTCATTATCCTGTTTTTGCTTAATCTGCAGCCATTCTTCGATCCTGCTCCAATAACACAGGACAGTTTTTTTGTAAGGATGATGGAGCCTCTTCTGCCGTATGCGGAGGAATTGTTTTCTATCCGGGGAGACGCGACTCATGTTTGAAAATGTAATCGGACAAGATCAGGTAATAACGGATCTCCGCCGGGATATACTCTCGAAAAAACTACCATCATCTCTTCTGTTTCATGGTCCCGACTACTCGGGAAAATTAACAACTGCTTTAGAATTGTCTCGGATTCTTACCTGTGAAAAAGGTGATGCTCTTTGGAATTGCAGTTGTTCCTCCTGCAGGAAGCACCGGTTACTTACACATCCGAATAACCTCCTCTTAGGCAGCAGGTATTTCAAGCAGGACATCGCCGCTTGTGGAGATACCCTTGCGCGGGAGCCAAGGGATGCTGCTAAGTATCTCTTCATAAGATCGGTGCGGAAGTTGACGAGAAGATTTGATCCTATTCTGTGGGAAGGTGATGAAGCAAAACTTTCCGGAATAGCAGAGGCCGTACAGGATACTGAAGAACTGTTGGAGGAACTATATCCCGGTAAAGACATGCCGAATGAGGAAAATCTACAAACAATAGTAGTAAAAATAATACAGGTAACAGAAAAAATCAGCAATGCTATACCGGATAATATTCCAATCAATATGATACGTAATATCATTGCCTGGTCCCATAGAACAGCTTCAGGTTCAGCTAAGATTGTTATTCTAGAAAACGCGGACCGAATGATGGAGGGATCTAGGAATTCTCTCCTTAAAGCCTTGGAGGAACCTCCGGTTGGTGTATATTATATACTAACCACCTCACGAAGAGGAGCCATAATTCCAACAATACTTTCAAGGTTACGGCCTTACCCCTTTCGGTCCAGGAATAAGCAGCAAAACAAGGAAATATTCCGGCGAATATTTAGAATCGATGATAACGGGATATGGAATAACCTGGCGGATTTTTTCAGAGACCGGCGTCTGGTCAGTGAAAATACTGAAAATACTCTCCTGCTTCATAAGGCCGCTGAGCTGTTTGTTAAAGGTGTTTACCGGGAAAATATTTCTGAGACCCGGGATTTACTTGCAGAAGTGGAGAATGCATTAAAAACTTATCCCTTCCGAGAAGGTTACCGTTATTTTTTAGAAATCCTTACCGGGATACTCACCCAGCTTTTAAAAGAGAAGGGAAATGATCCGGCCGAGGTACATAGACACATGAAGTGGAACCGTTATATTCACGAAGTGCTTCAATGGAGAGAGATCTACAATGTCAATCAAACTTTATGTTTGGAAAATCTTTTTTTTAGGATGCGGGAAGCGGCATGAGAAGTTTTGTTCAACGTGCCTTGGGTAAACTGAATAAACTGGATAAATCTCAGATAAGGAGCTTAATATGGGACCTTGCTTTAGAAAATGAGCGTTTTGAAGGGGTGCTTCATTCTTTGGATGAAGGGGTGCTTGTGGTGGATGAAAATAACCTCATCATCTTCATGAATCGTAAGTCGGAAAGACTCCTTTCCTTTGCAGGTAAGGACCCGCAAGAAAAAATTATATGGGATGTGGTTTCGGATCCTCAAATAAGTGAATTCCTTGAATCGGCACTCACTACACAAGAGTCCGTTAGAGACAGAGATTTTACTTTAGAAGCAGGAGACATTAGAAAGACCCTCGCTTTTACAGTGCTCCCTTATTTAAGGGAGGGAAAAATTGCAGGAAGTGTCATTCACTTGGATGATGTTACAGATAAGCGGATTCAGGAAGCAAAGAATAGGCGGATGGAGAATCTTGCTTCCCTTACTACTCTTGCTGCAGGTGTTGCGCATGAAATAAAAAACCCTTTGGGTTCCATCGGAATTCACATACAGCTTATACAGCGTTCCCTCAACAAGGGAGGAAAGTTTGACCGTCAAGAGATTAATGGATATTTAGATATTGTAAATGAGGAAGTAGAAAGGTTAAATAGAATTGTTGTCGATTTTTTGTTTGCTGTAAGACCTATGGATACTAAACTTGAAGAATCAGATTTAAACCGGCTCGTTCAGGATCTTATTCAGTTTATGCAGTACGAACTGGAGGAAGCTGACATCAATGCTCAGTTGTGGTTGGACGATTCTCTGCCGAAACTGCTTTTGGATGAGCGGTTTATAAAGCAGGCACTTCTTAATGTAGTAAAAAATGCCATGGCTGCTATGCCTGAGGGAGGCACTCTGACAGTTGAAACAAGGCGGAGAGAAGACGATGTTGTACTCAGGATATCCGACACGGGAAAAGGGATGACAGAAGAAGTCTTGAATAAAATATTCGAGCCCTATTTTACCACAAAGGAATTCGGTTCCGGAATTGGATTGACCCTCGTCTACAAAGTCATAAAAGAGCATAACGGAGACATATTTGTAGACTCTAAAGAAGGAAAGGGAACTTCTTTCGATATTCATCTTCCTCTCCCGCAACGGGAAAAAAGACTTCTTGACTGGAAAGGACATGCGGGATGAAATTTACAATACTCATTGTTGACGATGAAAAGAATATCCGGGAAGGACTGGGTAAAGCTTTAGAACAGGAGGGATACGAGATATCCCTTGCCTCTGATGGAGAAGAAGCATCTAAATTAATTGATTCAGAAAATGTTGACTTAGTCATCGCCGACTTAAAGATGCCAAAAATGAGTGGACAGGAGCTTCTTAAGCGTGTAGCTTCCTCCTATCCCACGGTACCAGTCATAATATTAACAGGGCACGGGACGATTGAGTCCGCCGTGACTGCTATGCGGGATGGAGCCTTTGATTTCATAACAAAACCGGTAAACCTGGATAGACTCTCCATGCTGGTAAAAAGGGCTTTATCCAATCGGGAATTGATATTACAGCATCGTGAACTTCAGGAGGAATTGGAGAAACAGCGGGGACTTAAAAACATCATCGGCAAAAGTCCTGCGATGAAAAAAATTTTCGATGTGATTAACCAGGTAGCCCCGACGAAAGCTTCTGTTCTGATTACCGGAGAGAGCGGAGTGGGTAAAGAGATTGTGGCTGATGCAATTCACCGTCTTTCCAATAGAAAGGATAAGCCTTTTATAAAGGTTCATTGTGCAGCTTTATCTGAATCCCTATTAGAAAGCGAATTGTTCGGTCATGAGCGGGGCGCATTCACCGGAGCGTTGAATCGCAAGCGGGGAAGATTTGAGTTAGCTCATAATGGTACGATATTTCTAGACGAAATCGGAGAAATCGATCAGAGCATTCAGATAAAAATACTCCGAGTACTTCAGGAGAAGGAGTTTGAAAGGGTAGGGGGAGAACAGACAATCAGCGTGGATGTTCGGATAATTTCAGCGACTAACCGTGATCTTCAGGCAGCCATTACTGAAGGTTCCTTTCGGGAGGACCTTTTTTATCGGCTTAATGTAGTGAATATCCATATCCCGCCCTTGAGGGAACGGAAAGAAGATATTCCGTTGTTTTTAGCAGCCTTTATCAAGGAGTTTGCTCAGGAAAATGGAAAACCCGTAGAAGGAATCGATTCAAAGGCCCGGGCGATGCTTTACGCGTATAGTTGGCCGGGTAATGTTCGGGAGCTGAGAAACTGCATAGAAAGTGCAGTGGTCATGAGTAAAGGAACGATTATTACTCCGGATGATCTTCCCCCTTCAGTAAAGACCGAAACCGGAGAAAATGACATAAGGATTCCTCTGGGTTCTACCTTGTCTGAGGCTGAAAGGGAAATAATTCAGCACACCCTTAGCTCGAATCGGGGAAACAAGAGCAAAACGGCGGAAATCCTAGGTATTGGGCGGAAAACTTTACACAGGAAACTAAAAGAATACGGAATAGCTTAATGCTGCCGGCTGTTTCTGTATGTAAGGTGTTTTTTCTCCAGAACGAAAAGTCCAAGCAAAGCAGCAATCCAGGATGCAAAAATCAATAGCAGGGCTATATCCTTTGAAACAATATTCCACAGGACAGCCGGTATATTCAAAACAATAATTGTGGATATAAGCAGTAAAAGAATGTGTCTAACCGATAAACCAACCTCAAGAAGCTTGTGATGAATATGCTCTTTGTCGGGATTATAGATTGGCAGCTTTCTCTTTGTTCTCCTTATTATCGCGGAGAGGGTATCGGCAATGGGGAGTAAAAAAATAGTAATAGAAGGAAATAAGATAGAAATATCAACTATATGGCCGTCTTTTACTAAGGGAAGTGCCGCTAAGGTAAAACCAATAAACAGGCTTCCGCTGTCTCCCATAAAAATTTTAGCAGGCGGAAAATTGAATACCAAAAAACCGATAATGCTTCCCATAAAGATCAAGGCAAATAGAGCGGTAAGGATATTACCTGTAATAAAAGAAATGATGCAGAAGGTGACGGAAGTCACCAAACCGAACCCCGCTGCGAGACCATCCATTCCATCAATCAAATTGACTGCATTAGCGATACCTACTAGCCATAGAGCTGTTAATGGATACGTGAGCACTCCCAAAGATATGGGTTCCCAATGGAAAGGGAGTGAAACAGTTTCGATTCTAATTCCCCCAATGATCAGAATAATGGCAGCGGCTATCTGAATAAAAAATTTTGTGAATGCTCTAAGGTCATGGAAATCATCTACAAGTCCCATCAGATGCACGATGGTCATGCCCCCAAGAAGCGGAAGGAGATTAACAAAATTTCTTCCTTCCAAAGAGAATAATTTTCCCGCAAAACCAATTACCGTAAATGAAATTAAAACGGAGAGGAAAATGCCCACACCTCCTAATCTTGGGGTGTCTTCGGTATGTATTTTTCTGTGATCGATGGAATCGTACCAGTGAAAGGTGTGGGACAGTCTTAGTATGCAGGGTATAAGAAGGAGGTTTAAGACCGCTGCTATTAGAAATGCAAATATATAAACGACCGTACTAATCATTTGATGCTGCAAAATTCCTTTACTAATGTATAACACCCTTGAGGGGTAGAATTTCAGGTGGATGCTATCAAAATTTATAATTGTTCTAAAAATATACTATCCTTTCAATGATGGAATGTCAATGAACAGGAATTCTCATTTTATTTTATTATTTTTACGGCTAATTCTTGAAAATTATGCTGTTTCTATTGCCTGATGAAATAAAATGAGAATTCCTCACTTTCCGTAATATTCATTAATTCTCCGAAAGGATTCCGTGATCTTTTTTGTTATTTCCGTGGCAAGAGCCATTTTTTCAGTATTCGATGACCAGCGGTCGGGATGGTATCGGACCAGCATTTTCTTATAGGACTGCCTTACCGCATCCATGGGAGCACCAAACGGCAGTTCAAGGCGGGCAAAGTCTTTCCTTAGATGCCTTACGGGATCATTCTCGTACCGTCTTCCGCTGTAATTTTTGTAGGTTTTACTTTTTGTTTTTTTCTTAGGAGGTTCTTCTCCTGTTTTGATATATGCATCCAATTCAGCCCAGGCTTCGTCCAAGTCCGGATCTCCGGTATTGCTGTATCCATCCGTACCGGATGGAGTGTTTATTACGGATTTTAAAAAGTCTCCCATTCTATCGAAAAAATTGTCCAACGCCGTCTCCTCTCTTAGAGCAGATAACCTAATTCAAAAAGGGTTTCCGCATTCAATATCGCCGCTCCGGCAGCTCCTCTTATGGTGTTATGTCCCAAAATTACCATTTTATATCCCATAACAGGACATTCCCGGATCCTTCCGACAACTGCAGCCATTCCTCCTCCCTCCATAATATCTCTACCGGGTTGAGGTTTGAAGGGGTTTCCGGTGACTATAATCGGTTTCGCGGGCGCGCTGAATAGATTGGATTCTTGAGGAAAGCCTCTAAAGGTCATGAGTGCTTTAGATACCTCTTGCGGAGTGGGTGAATCTTTAAGCGTAACCGCTACTGTCTCCGTATGTCCATCATAAACCGGCACCCTGTTGCATTGGGCGCTGACGATAAAATCAGCGGGATTTATGGTATCTCCCTGAAGGCTCCCCAATATTTTTCTCGTTTCCGATTCCATCTTTTCTTCTTCTCCCGGAATGTTGGGAATAACATTTCCCAAAATATCCATAGAAGCAACTCCTGGATACCCGGCTCCCGAAACAGCTTGCATGGTTGTTACTAAAACCTTTGAAACACCGAAGGTTTTTTCTAAGGGAGCAAGAACCATAGCAAGAAACATAGTTGAGCAATTTGGATTTGTAACAATTTTCCCGGAAGTTTTCTGCTGATCCGCTAACTTTAGGTGAGTATGGTTTATCTCCGGTATAACGAGGGGAACATCATAGTCCATACGGTGGTTTTTTGAATTACTAACAACCCAATACCCCCGTTCAGCATAACGTTTCTCTGCCTCTCCCGCTACGGAAGAATCAAGACCTGAAAAAAGAAGAGAACAATCTAGGTCAGCGTCAAGTTTCTGTACCTTCATTTCAAAAATGTTATTTTCAATAGGAGCAGTTTGTTTCCAATTACAAGCTTCTCCGTACCGTTTTCCGGCTGACCGTCGAGAAGCCACAAGGGATGTAATCTTGAAAATAGGATGGTCCCTTAAAAGAGTAATGAATTTTTGTCCTACCGTCCCGGTAGCACCGAGAACACCTACGGGTATTCTTTTTCCCAATTTTCGCATTTGTTTCTCCTGCAGAGAATTATCTAGACATAAATTCGGTGTTTTGGCAACATTCCCGTTTTATACCTGTCAAGACTCGATTAAAATGTCCCCTTCAAGCAGAAACCCTAGGGACCTTGTCCTTCTCTTTTGTTGTCTTTATCTCCTTAGCTAGGAGATGTTTTTCTTTCCAGTACAAATTAAATCGAATTGACCCGGACTTGCCGCGTATTTTTTTCGCGGAAATTGCTGGGTTGTGTCGGAAAGAGTTCATTTTTTTCACAGGTTATGTAATAATGCGGGTAAATGAAAGCTTCTGAGCGGATATCAAGCAACATACTAATCAAAATAAAAAATAAAATAGATGAAGCCGGGGGTAATGAGGTTTTATTTGTCGCGGAAACCGATGATGACGGGATAGTCTCGGCTATCCGAGCTGTTGCCCGGGGCAACGAAAATTCCGTGCCGGCCCTAATGTCTCATATGAATCGGGGAAATGCTGTGATTCATAACCATCCCGGCGGGAATTTATATCCAAGTGATGCTGATTTAAGAATTGCTTCTGAACTAGGAAACTTGGGTATCGGTTTTTTTATCGTAGACAATAGACTTGATACTATTTATATAGTAGCCGAACCGGTTCAGGTTAGAGAAATTGAACAGATAAATTCAGAACAGCTTGAGGAAGTCATCGGGGAAAAAGGTGCTTTTGCTAAGATGGTTCCCTGGTATGAACCCCGTGACTCTCAACGGTTAATGCTCCGGATGGTTGCGGAATGTCTAAATCAGGGACGCATAGGAATAATAGAAGCCGGAACGGGAGTAGGGAAGTCTATTGCTTATCTCCTTCCCGTCATTTCCTGGGTGGATAAGAATGAGGAACGGATAGTTATCACCACTGCAACCATAAATTTGCAGCAGCAGCTGATAGAGAAGGACATTCCCTTGGCTTTGAAACTCCTCTCCTTGGATACAAAGGCTGTACTCGTTAAGGGTAGGGGAAACTACCTCTGTCTTAACCGTCTGTCGGAGGTTGTGGAGGAAGATTCGTTATTCCGGGAGGATGATGAGGAACTGAATGCCATCTTAAAATGGTCGAAAGATTCACCTACCGGAAGCCGGTCTGACCTGTCTTTCTATCCCGGAGAAGAACTCTGGGACCAACTTCGCTCCGAAGCTGAAGGTTGCTCCGGGTTCCGCTGCAGATTTCGGGAGCAGTGTTTTGTCATGCGGGCTCGCCGGGAGGCCGCTTCCGCTAAAATACTCGTGGTTAATCATCACCTTCTCTTTTCCGATTTGGCTCTTCGGGCAGGAGGCATGGGGTTTGATTCAACAGCGGTGCTTCCTCCTTTTCATCGGATTTTATTTGATGAAGCTCATAATGTTGAAGCAAGTGCTACCTCCTATTTTTCGGAAACCTTGAGCCGTCCCGGAATACTTAGACTGCTTGGAATGCTCTTTCGAAAAAAGCGGGGAAGGAATGTTGGGTTATTGGTTTCTCTTCAACAGCTCCTTATCCATGATAAGAAAAAGAATGAACTTTTTAGTGAAGCACCTGTTCTGTTGGAACGGATTAGAGAGCAAGCCGAAGAAATAGAAAGCTCATGTTCAGAATTATTGGCTTCTGAAGGTGTTTTCCGCCTGACCGGGGAGGAAACTCCGCGTTTAAGAAATTGTCTCCTTGAACCCTTTAAAGAGTTAAAAGCACGGATAGTTGAATATATCAAATTCGTATCAACGCTCTTAGAGGATATTGAAGAAAAACTAACCGATGAATATCCGGTTCCTGAAGTGAAAATGGTTTGCCGCCGTCTGAGCAGCTTAATAACAGTTTGTGATAATTTTGTTGAGTTCCAAGATCATCCCGAATCAGTTTTTTGGCTGGAACGGAGATCCTCTCGGAAGGGACAGTATATTCGGTTTGTGATTACTCCGTTAGATATTCGTGAGATGATGACAGAAACTGTTTACGCCCCTTATGACTCGGTTATTTTTGCGAGTGCTACCCTTACAGTAAATAATAGTTTTCAGTACTGGAAGAACAGGGTCGGGCTTTCCTCTGCCGATACCATAGAAGGCATCTACCCGTCTCCGTTTCTCTACCGGGAACGTGTTTTTCTTGGTGTTCCCTCCGATGCCCCGGCTCCGGATTCTGATGAGTATCAGCATTTCTTGAATGATTTTATACGAAAAGTTTTGCTGTTATCAGAGGGACGGGGTTTAATTCTCTTTACCTCTTACCGGATGCTGAACGCGGCCTATGACGGAGTAAAGGAAATTCTTAGCTCGGAAGGTATATCGGTATTAAAACAGGGAGAAGATGAACGGAGCAGGCTGCTTGCCCGATTCGTAAAAGAAACTTCCAGTGTTTTGTTTGCCACTCACAGTTTTTGGGAAGGGATAGATGCACCGGGGGAAACTCTCGGAATAGTTATACTCTGCCGTTTGCCTTTCCGTGTCCCCACCGATCCTGTTCATACCGCCCGCATGGAATTTATTCGTAACACGGGAGGGAATCCGTTCTTCGAATTGGCTCTGCCGGAAGCGGTGATGAAGTTAAAACAGGGATTCGGCCGTCTTATGCGTCGAAATACCGATAGAGGCGCAGTTCTTATCACGGATGTGAGAATAGCTAAAAAGAGTTATGGCAATGCCTTCATTAACTCGCTCCCGGAAACAAGAAAGGGCATAAAACCCTGCAGATATCTACTGGAAGATATAGAAAATTTCTTAGTTGAATAACGGAAAAAATAAAAAAAGGGATCACCCTGGGGATCCCTTAATTTGATTAAAAAAATTCTCTATTCAATTACCGCAAGAATATCAGACATCTTTACTATAAGGTGCTCATCACCCTCGATTTTGATAGTTGTACCGGCATACTTGTCGTACATCACTTTGTCACCATTTTTTACTTTGATAACATCTTTATCATCACCGATTGCAGCAACAACACCTTCCTGAGTCTTTTCCTGCGCAGTTTGGGGGATTACGATTCCCCCCCTTGTCTGGGTTTCGCCCATTTCTGTTTTTATGAGCACGCGGTCACCTAAGGGTTTTATTTTCATATAGTTCCTCCTGAATTTTATTACACCGAACGTAAAAGGAATTGTAAAGTTTCCAAAAATATAAGCATGATCCTCTTTTTGGTCAAGAGTTTACACTAGTCTTTTTTTTTATTTTATTCCTTATTATATTTAACTCATGAAATTAGAGAGTATTATTGAAGCAGAAACGAGAAGGGGATTAAAATATTTAAGAAAACATCTCCCCCAAAAGGCGGTACTTCATTTTCGGCGTGGTCTTGATCTTTGCCAACCAGATAACAAAGATCATTTATGCAAAATATTGTATTTTCTAGGAGTATCTCTACAGAAGTTAGGCATACCTGGAGGAGCCTTAAAAAGCTGGTCAACAGCTTCCAAGGTAAAAAAGCACTCCTACTCTTCTTATATGTTAAAAAGATTTGCCAATGATTATGGAATGCCCAGACAAGTTAGTAAAGAGTTAGATGATTATAAGGCCTTTTATTCCGTTCAGCTGGTTAAATATTTGAATACGAAGCAATGCAGACGAATTATTACCGAGGCGGAAGGAGATATGATTAAGGAATTAATATCTGACCATTGGAAAGTGCTGAAAGAGCAGATTGCTCTCAGTGCTTTGGAGCCGAAGGATAAAATAGTGATATTTTCGCGGGTTAAAATTGTATTTCCCTTTTATTTAGATAATGCAGTTGAACCGAATAAAACATTGGATGTTGATTTTGTCGAAAAAAAACGGCTGTATCCGGAAACACGGTGTAGGTGCGGAAGCGGATTACCTTATAAACTATGCTGCGGGCGCACACCCGGACAGGATGAACTCGCGATTGGTGTATTTTGATACACTTTACCGCTAATATTAGTTGAACGGGTAAATATGACTCGATTGTAAAGTAGAAAATTATCACAAATTTTTATCAAGCTGAATTAGGCATCACTTAATTCTTTATAAAGCAAGTAATTATATATCACCTCGTCTGAATTGTCTCTTTGGCATGAATATTGCAAACATTAATATACGCAGGAGGATAACAAATGCCACAGAAGACTAAGAAAAAACAGGAAACAATTATTGCTCCAAGAGCTTCAAAGGATGATGAAAACATCCTGTCGATGTACCTTAAAGAAATAAATAGGATACCCCTTCTCTCCCGAGAGGAAGAAGATCATTATGCCCGGCGTGCGGCTGAGGGTGATAAAAAAGCAAAAGATATGCTTGTTCAGGCAAATTTACGGTTTGTTGTGAATGTTGCTAAAAAATATCAAAATCAGGGACTACCCCTTTCGGATCTTATCAGTGAGGGAAACATCGGGCTGATGAATGCTATTGAGCGTTTTGATGTTAACAAGGGATATCATTTCATATCTTATGCTGTTTGGTGGATTAGACAGGCAATATTGAAAGCGATCTGTGAAAAATCGAGAATGATCAGACTACCATTGAATCGCGCGAATGAGTTAGTGCAAATTGAAAAGGTAAAGAAAGATTTTCAAGGGAGAAAAAGCGAAACCGCTAAATTGAAACAGATTGCAAAAACTTTAAAGATGGCACCCAGTCATGTGGCTGATTTGTTGAATATATCGAGAGATCTTATAAGTCTTGAGACTCCGGTGTACGCGGAAAAAGACTCGTCCATTTTAGGAGACTTTGTAGAAGATGACGGATATAAACCGCCGGAGGAACAGGTAGTGGAACATTCATTGAAAAATGATATCAATTCGGTATTGTCTACCTTATCAGAGAAGGAAGCTGAAATTGTTCAGTACCGGTTCGGTTTAAACGGAAGAAATCCCCTTTCCCTTAAAGAAATCGGAGACCGTTATAATCTTACCAAAGAGAGGATAAGACAGATAGAGAAAAAGGCTATAAAAAGATTACAGCATCCTACAAGAAGTCAATACCTTGAATCATATATTGCTTAGCCGCGGTATTGGTTTACCGTGTTACATATAAACGAGAAAAAGCCTCCTTTATCGGGGGCTTTTTCTTTTTCTAAAGCCTTAGTATAATATTTACATGCACCTGGAAAGATAATCCGGGATATCTAAAAAAGACGCATAAATAAAATTCATAAGCGTCAAATAATTACTAATCTAATACTTGGGGGTATGAAAAAAATGGCTGAAAAATACGTCTATTTTTTCGGCGAAGGTAAAGCCGAAGGAAAAGCCGAGATGAAGCCCCTTTTGGGGGGCAAGGGAGCAAACCTTGCCGAAATGACTAATATTGGTATACCGGTTCCGCCGGGTTTTACCATTTCCTCTGCGGTTTGTGAGGAGTATTACGAAAATGATCGTAATTATCCGGAAGGGGTTGAGGATTCTGTATTAAAGAACCTTGAACGGTTAGAAAAAATAATGGGTAAGAAATTAGGAGATCCTCAGGACCCTCTTTTGGTATCCGTCCGGTCAGGAGCTGCCGTATCTATGCCGGGAATGATGGATACTGTTCTTAACCTGGGATTAAATGATGAAGCTGTTTCCGGTCTGGCAAAAAAGTCGGGTAATGAGAGATTTGCATGGGATGCCTACCGGAGATTTATCAACATGTTCGGTGATGTGGTAAAGGGTGTTCCCCATGAAGATTATGAGGAAGCTTTAAGATCTGTCAAAAAGAAAAAAGGTGTGGATCTTGATACCGAACTGGATACGGATGACCTTAAAGAGGTTGTAAATAAGTATAAGGCTGTATACAAGAAACATACCAAGGAAGATTTCCCGCAGGAGCCTATGGATCAAATGTGGGCTTCAATCGATGCCGTCTTTGGCTCCTGGATGAATCCAAGGGCCATTAACTACCGTAGAATAAACAATATTCGCGGTTTAAGGGGAACAGCGGTAAACGTTCAATCCATGGTTTTCGGAAACTTTGGAGACGATTCAGGAACAGGTGTCGCCTTTACCCGCGATCCCTCTACCGGCAAAAAGGTTTTTTATGGTGAGTATTTGATGAATGCCCAGGGTGAGGATGTCGTCGCGGGAATTAGAACACCTCAGAAACTATCCACCCTCAAGAAGAAGAATCCGAAAATTTACAATCAGCTTGAGGAAGTTAAAGATAAACTGGAGAGCCATTATAAAGATATGCAGGATATGGAATTCACCATCGAACAGGGTAAACTCTTTTTGCTGCAGACCAGAACTGGAAAACGGACAGGAGTTGCCGCTGTAAAAATGGCAGTTGATATGGTTAATGAAAACCTTATCGAAAGAGTGGAAGCAGTAAAGCGCGTTACTCCTGAACTATTAGATCAGGTTTTTCATCCCATGATCGACCCGAAGGAAAAAAAGAAGGTTGATCCAATAGCCAAGGGTCTGAATGCATCTCCCGGTGCCGCAACAGGATCCGTTGTTTTTACCGCTGAAGAGGCTGAAGAATGGGCTAAAGACGGGAAACAGGTTCTTCTGGTAAGAAACGAAACATCTCCGGAAGACATTGGAGGTATGCATGCTGCTCAAGGAGTTCTTACCGCAACGGGAGGAATGACCAGCCATGCAGCCGTAGTAGCACGCGGGATGGGTATTCCCTGTGTAGCGGGATGCAAAGCCATAGAAATTTCCGGTAAGTCTATGACGGTGGGAAATAAGAAATATAAGCAGGGAGAGGAGATTACCATCGACGGAACAACCGGTGAAGTTTTTGAGGGTCACCTCGGTCTGATTGAACCGAAGATAGCGGGAGAGCTTGATACTCTGTTAGCCTGGACCGATGAGATTAGAAATTCAGCGGAGCGTGCAGGTCTTCCGAAAGGATTTAACATCAGAACCAATGCAGATACTCCCGGTGATTCCAAAAAGGCGAGAAAGTTTGGCGCTGAGGGAATCGGTCTGTGTCGAACGGAGCACATGTTCTTCGAAGAGGATAAGCTGCCGTATTTTCAGGAAATGATTGTAGCAGAAGATGTTGAAGCCCGGAAAAAGGCGTTGAAAAAAATCCTTCCCCTTCAGAAGAAGGATTTTAAAGGTATTTTCAAAGCAATGGACGGTTTTCCCGTTACCATTCGTTTACTCGATCCTCCGCTTCATGAATTTGTGCCTAAGACGAAAGCAGAAGCTAAAGAGCTGTCTGAGAAGATTGGAGTAAGCCCGAAAAAGATTCAAACCAAAGCTGATTCGCTGCATGAACTTAACCCAATGTTAGGTCATCGAGGCTGCCGGCTTGGCGTTACCTATCCGGAGATCTACGATATGCAGGTAGAGGCTATAATAACCGCTGCCTGTGAAGTTGCAAATAGCGGTACTACCGTTAAACCGGAAATAATGATTCCTCTGGTAGGTACGGCTGCAGAATTATCAATTCTTAAAGAAAATGCTGAAAAGGTAATAAAAAGTGTCCTGGAAAAGAAGAAAATGGATGTCGAGTACCTTATCGGAACAATGATTGAGATACCGCGGGCAGCTCTTACCGCAGACGCGATTGCTGAACACGCCGAGTTTTTCTCCTTCGGAACAAACGATTTAACCCAGATGACACTTGGTTTCAGCCGGGATGACGTAGGTTCATTCCTTCCGGAATACGTGGAAAAGGAAATCTACGAGGAAGATCCCTTTGCCGTACTGGATCAGGAAGGCGTTGGACAGTTGGTTAAGATGGGTGTAGAGAAGGGAAGAAAAGGCCGAGAGAATCTGAAGATAGGAATCTGTGGGGAACACGGGGGAGAACCTTCTTCCATTGAATTCTGTTATCGAGCAGGAATGAATTATGTTTCCTGTTCACCCTTTAGAGTGCCTATTGCAAGGCTTGCAGCTGCACAAGCAGTGTTAACGAATACAAAGTAGGTACTTGTTTTTTATAATAAAAAGGCTGTTCAGGGTTTTCCCTGAACAGCCTTTTTGTTTCCGTAATCGGGATGTATGGCATGTATGTTAGGTTGCATCCTTCTCCGAACCGGAATCGAATACGATTCCTCCAACATCGTACTGAGTCATATTTACTGATTTCCGCACTTTGATGAGGTCGTCCTGCTCCCGAAGAATTTCCGGAAAACGGTAGATAAACGTATCCTTTCCTTTCTCTACAGGTTCCCCCTCCTTTTCTGCTGCGTATGCTTCAACATACCGTCTTCGGAAAGCAGAATAGTTCTGAAGAGCCTCCTCTTCTCCGGAGGGTTCTATGGCTTCCGGATTAACATGGTCCGGATTATCCCAGATTCTATTATTGATATGTTTACGAAAGTTTTCTGTTTTAATCTTCTTATTTTCACCTTTTTCAGACATTCTTCTGAGAAACGGAATTAAGTAAAAAAAGATAGAAAAAATGAAGGGGATAATACCTAAAACAACCAATATGATACCCGACGGATCGGCGAATACATTGGCGAGGAGAGACTGTACAATGAGATAAAAACGGGAAAGCGGGTCTGTTTGATTCGCCAAGTTCATGCTGCTTGCCACCATGAAGTATGTTCCGAAAACTAAATTAAAGCCGTTAAAAAATCCAATCCACCGGTTTGCTGATGCTTTATTTTTGTTAAATGAAATTAATGGCTTTTTCTCCCGATAAAACTCACTTTCCAGTTTAGAAAGATTTTTTGTACGGAGAAGTTCAGGAAAACGGTAGATGAGGGTGCCGCCTTCACTTACATCTGGTTCACCATTGTATTCTAAAAGATAGGCACTCATCAAACGGTTTGCTTCCGAAAAATCAAAGCCTGAAAGGTTCATCAATTCCTCTATAGTGATGATACTCTGATGATTCATGACGTAGGTTATAAAGGCTTTTCTCAGCCGTTCTGACCATTCCCGCTGTTCTTTTTTATCGGTACCAAAAACAAAAGCAAAGATTGAATAGTGTAGAGGATCTTTTTTTCTTTTCTTAGGCAAAGCCCAGGCATTCTGCCGGGAGCTTTTTTCTATCCGGCTGTACAGCAGAAGGCTTATGAATATTCTAAATATCTGACTGGTTAGGTAAAACCCCATAAACCCGCCCCCTCTGGACCTGGTGGTAGTCCGGGAATCCTTCGATGAGGCTGAAGCAGCCATGGAAGCAAATAGTGCTAAAAGGAGAAGGGTTACAAAGATTACAAAATAACCTATTAATGTAACCATAATCCAAACCTTAAAAAGAAGGGTTAAGGCTTTGCCTGTTTGGTTTACCACGTTGGAAAAATTTCTTTTGAATTTGGGCAAGGGACCTTGGACGATGTTTTTCATTCCCCGGGGAAAATAGTAAAGAATTTCACCGGATTCCGTTACCTTCATCTGTCCCGCGTATTCCAGCACTACCTTAGGCATAGTTTCCTCGACCTGATGCTTAGGAAGTCCCGTTACCGCAATCAGGTCGGCTATTGTGGATTCATTTTTTCTCTTTTTTATAGCGGTTACAAGCTTCTTTTGAACCTTTTTTTGATTATATTGATAAACCTTTTGTGTGTTTTTATTTTTCATAGAAACAATATACCGTAAAATATACAAAAAAAGAACCGCCCCCTATAGGACGGTTCTAACCTGCCGCCGATCAGAATCGAACTGATGACACGAGGATTTTCAGTCCTCTGCTCTACCGACTGAGCTACAGCGGCAAGTACGGCACTATTATTCCTAAAACTTGTAGGAATGTCAACCAATACGCTAAGAAAACGTTATTCTTAACAGTAATTATTGACCTTCCACCGAAAAAATTTGATACTGTTGCCATGGCTCGAAAAAAGTGGGGTGCCGAAGCATATAAAAATATGCAGAAAATAGATGGAAAACCTGAAGGGAAACGGGTAAGGAAGGCGCTGGGCTTAAAAAAGCAGAATTCGGATAAGCCTTCTTCCATACCTAAAATGGACCCTTATCTGAATGGTTTTCTAAAATCAGGTAAGCCGGCTGCAAAGTCCAGCAGATACAGAAAAATCGCAAAATTCTTGATAGTTTTGGGTGTTGAAGATGCAGCTAAGGTTCTCTCTCATTTTGACGGTGAAGAAGTTGAATCGGTTATTCACGAATTGAGTCTTGTTAAAACGGTAGGAAAGGAAGAACGAGAAAAACTCTTTGAGGAGTTCGGAAAAGGATTAAAGAAAACATGGTCCGGTAAACCGTTGATTCTTGGGGAAAAGGCTGCCAAGACTATTTTAGCAAAAGCCTTTGGAGATGAAAGGGCAGAAGAAATATTCAACCGAGCCGTTCCCAAATCAGGGTATTTTGATTTTCTTAAAGATATAGAGGCAGCTCAAACAGCATTGCTTCTTAAAGATGAATCGGTTCTGGTACAAGCGGTTGTGCTTCCTTATCTAGATCCGGAGAAGTCGTCAAAGGTCTTGGAGGGAATAAAAGAAGAGAACCAATTAGCTGTTGTCAAAAGGATAGCCCGAATGAAAACTCTGGATACATCAGTGATAGAAAAAATCGCCGATGCTCTCCGGGAAAAAGCACATAGAATCGGAAAAACCGATTCAGCAGATATTGACGGTAAAGGTGTACTGGCGGACATTCTAAAATACATTGATCCTGAAGAGGGAAAGGAAATAATTGAGACCCTCCAGAGTGAAGCTCCTGAGGTAGCGCAGGATATAGAAGATAGACTTTTTACCATGGATTCTATACTTTCGATGAATGAAAAGGACCTGCAAAAGATAATCCGTCAGATGGAAGACAAAGAAATAGCCCTTCTTTTAAAAGGAAAGCGGGATGCTATTCGAGCCAAAATACTAAATAACGTATCTGAACGCCGCAGGTTATTAATTACTGAGGAGTATAAGATTCTCGGTCCCATGCCGAAGCATGAAGTAGATGAAGCAGCACGGGATTTCATAAGACTGGTGAGGGACTTGGAAGAAGAAGGTGAAATAGTCCTTAGAAATTATAATGAAGAAATAATCGATTAAAATGAAAAAGGAGATTTAAATAGATGAGATCCGTTGAAATCGCTTACATTTTGACCCTGCCTTCATTTTTCGGAGTTGCCGGTCTCCAGCGGTTTTATCTTGGGAAAGTTGGAACCGGTATCTTGTGGCTAATAACTGGCGGGTTATTCGGTATTGGAACTATTTACGATTTAATCACCCTTCCGAAGCAGGTAAAGGAAGCAAAGCTAAAATCACGATTAAATGGTATATTTGATCAGTATGAAGAATTTCCTGAGGGAAGATCACTTCCCGATTCCAGGAAAGAGAGTCTGGAACATATTGTGCTTCGAATTGCCAAAAGGGAAGAGGGAATAATAACCCCTTCTGAGTTGGCCTTGGAAAGCGACATACCCTTAGAAAAAGCTCAGTCATTTTTAGAACAAGCTGCAAAGAAGGGAATTGTGGACATGAGGATAAAAATAAGCGGACTAATCGTTTATGTTGTACCCGATTTTGTTCCGGAATACCGGAAAGGTGATTACGAGAGTTTTTAAAAAACGAGGAAAATAAATATATGACAGCTAATGAACTACGCAAAAAATATATAGAGTTCTTTAAATCGAGGGACCATGCAGAAATCTCCGGGAAATCGTTGATACCGGAAAATGATCCTTCTGCTCTTTTTACAATGGCGGGTATGCATCCCCTGGTTCCGTTTCTTAAAGGGGAAAAGCACCCCGCCGGAAACAGGTTGACCAATTATCAGAAATGTATCCGCACAGGTGATATAGAAGAGGTAGGGGATCCATCGCATCTTACCTTTTTCGAAATGCTGGGTAATTGGTCCTTGGGGGATTACTTTAAACGGGAAGCCATTGCCATGAGTTACGAATTTCTCACCTCCTCCGAATGGTTGGGCATAGATCCGCAAACACTGAATGTGTCGGTTTTTTCCGGTAATGAATTAGTGGAAGCTGATGAAGAGTCGGCTGAGGCATGGCGTTCCTTGGGAATACCTGAAGACCGGATATTTTACCTTCCTGAAACCGATAATTGGTGGTCCATTGGAAGCGGTGTTGGTCCATGCGGACCTGATACGGAGATGTTTATAGACACCGGTAAGGATGAATGCGGGTCCGAGTGCCGTCCCGGATGTCACTGCGGTAAATATTTTGAGGTTTGGAATGATGTTTTTATGCAGTATAACCAGACAGCGGAAGGAACATTTGAGCCGCTCCGGCAAAAGAGTGTAGACACCGGGATGGGTATAGAAAGGACGGCGGCAATGCTCCAGGGAAAGCAGTCAGTATTTGATACTGAGCTGTTCGTTCCAATCATTAAAGCTATAGAAGATGTTTCCAATAAAAAATACGGTGACGATTTTGAAACTGACACTTCTATACGGATCATAGTGGATCATATAAAAGCCGCGGTTTTTATTTTAGGGGATGAAAAAGGGGTGACTCCTTCGAACCTTGGCGCGGGATATATACTTAGAAGGCTCATACGGCGAGCTTTGCGGCATGGGCGGAAAATATCAATCCCCCAAAATTTCCTGATACCGCCCGCGGAGGTTGCAGTGGAGATTAACCGGGATGTCTACCCCCTTTTAGAGGCAAAAAAAGATTTTATCCTTCAGGAACTGCAGCAGGAGGAGGACCGCTTCCTTAACACCCTGGAGAAGGGGGAGCATGAGTTTGAGAAGATGCTTCCGAATCTGAAAAAAAGCCAATCCGGAATGATTCCAGGGCGGGTTGCTTTCAGGCTCTACGATACATACGGATTTCCTTTGGAAATAACTGAAGAGTTGGCTTCGGAACATGGACTTAAGGTTGATCATGCGGGATTTGAGAAGGCTTTCAGAAAACATCAGGAGAAATCCAAACAGGGATCTGAGAAGAGCTTTAAAGGGGGATTAGCGGATCATTCTAAATCAACCACTGCTCTGCATACAGCTACTCATCTGATTCACCAAGCTCTAAGAATGGTATTAGGGGATCATGTGGAGCAAAAGGGAAGTAACATAAATCCGGAACGTCTTCGGTTTGATTTTTCTCATGGAGAAAAGATGACTCCGGAAGAGATAAAACGTGTTGAAGATATAGTGAATGAACAGATCAAGAAGGATCTTCCCGTATCATTTCAAACTATGACATTAGGAGAAGCAAAAGACTCCGGGGCAATCGCCCTTTTTGGAGATCGATATGATGAAGTGGTAAAAGTTTATTCGGTAGGTGATTTTTCAAAAGAGGTATGCGGAGGCCCGCATGTAGAACATCTCGGTGAATTAGGGGGGGTGAAAATCGTTAAAGAACAATCTTCTTCCGCGGGAGTCCGCAGAATCAAGGCGGTACTTAGAAGGTAACTATCCGAGCTGCCCGCAGGCACCGGTTATTTTTCTTCCTTTATTATACCGCACATAGACATCCGCACCGGTAATGGAAATCATCCTTTGCCATGTCTGTTTTATCTCCTCCTCTGACGGTTCCTGAAAGGGAAATCCCGGAAGCGGGTTCCAGGGGATAAGGTTTATCATTACCTTAAGATCCCCGATAAACCTTTTTAGGAGTTCCATATCTTCTACCCGGTCATTTAGGCCCTTGAGAAGCACAATCTCCAGCGTAATCCGTTTGTTCCGATGGGTTTGGTAATACTTCAGAGCTTCCCGTAGCTCCGGAAGAGGATAGCGGCGTAATCCCGGCATTAACTGATTACGTATATCCTGACTGGGAGTGATAAGGGAAACCGCTAAACGTACAGGAGGAGCGGAATCCGCAAGATGAATTATTCCCGGTACGATGCCCGAGGTGGAGACAACCATTTTCCGGATTCCTATGTTTGATCCCTTAGGATGATTAAAAACCGTTATGGCCCGTTCTACTTCCTCCAGGTTTTCCAGGGGTTCTCCCATACCCATGAAAACTATATTCCCTACCGGTTTCTCTGAAGCTCTCTGAATATGGAGGTACTGCTCTACAATCTCATGGGCGGTTAGGTTTCGTCTAAATCCGAGACTACCGGTGCGGCAGAAAGTGCAGCCCATAGCACATCCCGCTTGGGATGAAATACAGGCGGTTAATCTTCCCTTTCCATCGGAGAGCTGAACCGCTTCCGCTTTAAGGCCGTCGGGGAGAGTGATCTGAAATTTTACGGTGCCGTCTGTATCTTCCAATATCCGTGAAACGGTAGTGGAATATATTGTGTGATTCAAGTTAAGCCGGTTTCGGGTTTTTATGGGCAGATTGGTCATTCCAAGAAAATTATTCTGCAGCTTATTGTGTATCCAATCAAAAAGCTGGTCCCCCCGGAAGGATTGTTTAAGAGACAACATCTCTATAAGTTCCTCCGGAAGAAACGCTGTAATAGGCTCCCGGCAACACTTCCCCGGTCTTTTTTGCGGATCCTTTTTTAGGGTTTCCATTATCTAGTTTTCTTTATTTTTTCCTGAAGTTCTGCTATATAGGGATTACGGGGTCCGATTTTTTGATATTTAGCTAATGTGTCTAAAGCGTTCTGTTTATCCCCGAGCAAGAGGTAACAGTCGGCAATCTCCGCATAGAGCCGGTGATTCTTCGGATCATTCTTCAAAAGACCTTCTAACGAATCGATTGCCTCCTGATAATTTTCCTTCTGCTTATTTATCATTGCTAATCCAAGAATCGCGTACGTATCAAATTCTATGTTTAATGCTTTTTTATAATATTCCTCCGCCTTTTCAAAATCCCCCATATTTCTATAGGCATCTGCTGCCCGGGTCAGGATAACTTTATTTTGCGGGTCTTGTTTCAGTATTTGATTCCAATACTTTAAAGACTGTTCCTGTTTATTTAATCCCCGGTAACAATCAGCAAGCCCAAAGAGGGCGTAAAAATTGGCCGGGTCTCTCTGCAAAGCTTCTTCGAAATACGGTATACCCTGATCAAAGGTTTTCATTTTACGATGACAATTCCCGAGGGAGGTAAGTACCCGGATGTCCACATGTTTTCGCTGTTTTTCATACATCTGCTTCCAATAATGAAGCGCTTCTTTGTATAGATTAAAATCATAATGAAGATGTCCCAAGCCTATGAGGGCGTAAGGATTATCCGGCTCCATCTCCAGAACTTTTGTGTAAAGCTCTTTTGATTTTTCGAGATTTTTTACTTTACGGTAAGCATCCGCTACCCTGGTAAGTACCGTTACGTTTTGGTCATCATGGTTTAAATATATTTCCCAAACATCAATGGCCTTGTGGAAATGCTTTAAAGATTTGTAGCAATCTGCTAATCCGAAAAGCGCGTAATTGTTTTGGGGATGGAGTTTTAGGCACCGTTGATAATATTCGATTGCTTCTCCGTACTTCTTTTTCTTCCTTGCGGAGTCTCCCATCCCCACCAGGGCATAGTTATTATATGGATCTTCATCTAATATTTTCGTAAAGCAGTCTTCTGCTTCAGCTAAATAATTTTCCTTTAATAATTGATAACCCCGTTGGGACAGATCGACAAGTTCCTGATTTCTGGATTCAAGATCAGCCCGGACTTGAGACTTTTTATCATCTAAATTATCGTTCATCAGCTTTCCTTCATTCAGTTAACCAGCTCTTTATTATCCCGGCCATTTTTTCTATAAATGCTTCTTTCTTCTGTTGATCCGGTGCTAAACAATACATCCTGAAAGCTTCTAACGGCATGTTTTTTTTATAGTAGTAACTTCCTAATCGTATAATGCCGTCAGTATACCCCACAGTCAAGAATATTTTCTTAGCCTGTGAAATATCACCCTTATTAAATAGTTCGTTCCCTTTCCGGATAAGAGCTGCTTTCTGGTCCGGTTTAAGTTTTGGACCCTTTTCCCTTGTAAGTTTAATAAAACCGTCTTTAGGAATTTTTTTCAAAATGTCTTGATCTTTCATAATAGACTGGTTTAATCATAATATACGAATAAATACATTTTCAATCAATGCTCTTATATAACATCAATTTCCGGTGATCTCATTCGCATCAAAATTAATAAATTCTTTTAGTACGATCAATTACATGAATCGGCATCACCGGAAATTGCCGTTTTTCCGCGAAATAAAAATGTCATGTTTGGAATTCTCATTTTATTCGATTGAGCAATTCCCGGTCAATACCATTTGCAATATCGGGAGCACCATATGTCTTTATAATATAATAAATTAAATTGACCAGGAATTGCCGTATTCGATTATTTTACGGAATTTTTTAGAAATCACGCCTCTTCCTGTTACCTAAAGGTATAAAATGAGAATTTCTCCTTATATAATCGACCCTTTTGTGGAAGGCGCTGTACCCCGGTTATCTTTTGAAAGTGATATTCCTAATGCTATTCCCAATGCTTTGAATAAAGATTCAGCCATATGATGACTGTTTGAACCGTAACGGCAGACCGCGTGAAGCGTTAAAGCGCCCCGGTTTACAAACCCGAGGAAAAACTCTCTGAGCAGAGATAGAGCAAAGGAACCCGCGTGATTTTGCGGGTAATCCGCCTGATAAACGAGAAAGGGACGGCCTGATGCATCGATGGCGGCCTCGGAAATAGCCTCGTCCATTGGAATCACCGCATTTCCGAATCGACGGATACCCCCGTCTGCAATTATCCGTCGGACAGCCTCCCCTAAAACGAGACCCGTGTCCTCTACAAGATGATGCGGATCTACCCTTAGATCACCGCTGCCGTTAATTATGAGTCCGAACCGCCCATGAAAAGCCATTGCGGAAAGAAGGTGCTCAAAGAAGGGGAGCCCTAAACTTACTGTTGGTTCAGCCGGATGGTCGAGATCCAGCGATAAAGTTATATCCGTCTCCTTTGTTTTCCGTTCTACTACCGTACTGCGCATTAACCGTTTACTTCCTTAAGCAGATTGACTAATTCATTTACTCGAGTGTAATTGCACTTATAATACGCAGGATTTGCAATCAGGTAAACCCCAATTTTTTTTAGTTCCTTTAGCACTTCAAGATTATTCGCTTTTAGGGTAGATCCGGTTTCTACGAGATCAACAATAAAGGGTGTCAATCCCAGAACAGGCGCGAGTTCTACCGAACCGTTCAGTTTTATAATTTCAACAGCTGTTCCGCGGCTGTGAAAATAATCCCGGGCAAACTTTGTAAATTTTGTTGCAATTTTCCAGGGAGGAAGTATAGATGCAGGTGAATTTTCCTTCTTGCCGGCTAGGCACATTCTAGTTTTTCCGTAGGGAAGCTCTAACAGCTTGTAAAAATCGATTCCCGATTCATAGATAATATCTTCCCCGCAGACACCTAAACCTGCAATGCCGTGATTTACGTAAACGGGTAGATCGGAATTTTTTACCAGGAGAATTTGGAGATTTCCTGCGGAATCCTTCGCTACTAACTCGCGTTTGCCCACTTCTACATTTATACCGCAATTTTTAAGGTGGTCCATGACTTTTTCGGTAAGGCGCCCTTTCGGCAGAGCAATGCTTAGCTGCTGTTTCATAAAATCACGATTCTCCCGTTTCTCTTTCTTTTTTTTGCATTGAGATACCGCTCTGAAAATGAGCTGCCTTCAGCATTTTCCACCTTTCCGGGAGGATAATAAAGTGTGGGATGGGGCAGATGTTTCTCTATTTTCCTGAGCATGATGGAAAAACCTATCGATGGAGCGGCAAAACCAAAAGACCTTAGGAGATTATCGTAGCGGCCGCCCGAGGCGATAGCAGAATCGATGCCGGTTTTATAGACCTGAAAGGCAATTCCGGTGTGGTAAGACTGTGTGCCTATTTCGGATAAATCTATCCGTATGTTTTGGGGAAGTCCTGTTTTGACGTATTCACGCTGTATTGAAGAAAGGTATTCCAGTTCATTCCTCTCATACGGTTCCAAATATCCTTTGCCTTCCTTAAGAAGGCTCTGGAAATCATCGGGGTTTCCAATAAAGAGGAAGGCCTTGGTCAAGAAATTCCGTTTTTTTTTCGTCATTTCGGGTATTGAGTTCAATAGTTCGGATATTCCTTCTTCGTCCCGATTCTGAACCGCCCGTTCCGCGGGGTGAATTGAGTCAAAATCGTTTTTATTAAAAATGGTGTTGAAAAATTTTTTATTACCCAAGTGAAGGTAATACTCGGCAGCTCCGATTTCCTGAAGGATTTCACTCAGAAGGCACAGCACTTCACAATCCGATTCCATGTCGGCCTTGCCAATGAGCTCTGCTCCAACCTGAAAAAATTCGTTTACCTGAATATCTTCGGCCTTTTGATGTCTAAGTATCGAATCTGCATAACTTAACCGAACCGGAAGGTCGTCCGCGGATATCATTCTGCTGATTTGTTTCGCCAGGAAAAGGGTGACATCGGAACGGAGCATTAAAATATCTCCTTCACGGTCTACCAGCCGGTAGATCTTTTCTTCATCGTCGTGACTAATTAGAGGCCGGAACACTTCGTAAAAATCAAAGACCGGGGTCTGAACCGGCAGATATCCCCACTGATGAAATGTTTTCTCAATTTCCCGAACAATATGTCTATGACGGTATGCTTCCTCTAAAAAAATACTCTCCGTCCCCCGGGGAAGTCTGAGGAAGCGGTCTTTTTTCGGTTCCAAAATATTGACTCCTGCTGCATTGAAATATATAAAAAATGTGATTATTCTTTTGGCTATGACGATACCTTTTCCAGTATACCGGGAAGGAGAGGCTTAGAAAAGGCATTCAAGGAGGAGATATGAATAAGCGGATTTTTTTAGTGATAATTTTGTTTCTTTTCTGTTTTTCCTTGTGGTCAGAAGAACAATCCAAGGATTCCGCTGCGAAGACAACCTTTGAGGAGTATCCTAACGCAATCGGTTTTTTTGCCACCTCCGACGCCGGGGCCGGACTTTCCTATCAACGGTGGGGAAATAAAATCGGGTTTTCTGTGATGGCAGGACTGGTTTATTATCCTGATGATCTATACTTTTCCAGATCATTAGACTACTCGGTCTATCTGGAAGCAGCCTTTCCCCTTTTCGGACAGGATCTTACCAGCTGGCTTTCCGGAATAGTCTATCTCTTTGGAGGCGGATTTCACGGAGGATACATTCTTCAGGAATGGGTAGATCATGACATGGATTATACTACCGAACCGGTAAAAGTGTCGGGTCCGTTTACCCCGTATCTTGGTGTTTCCGCGGGAATCGGCATAGAAGCAGTTCTGTTCCGGCATTTTTCAGCATCCTTGGAGATGGGGTATGCACCGATATGGCGGTATAATCCATATAAATTTTTTGTTCCCTTCATGATTCAGGGGGGATTCCGTTTCCGTTTTTAGGTAATGCCGTTAATCTCGTCATCACTTTCCCGAGCTGCCAAAGCCCGGGCTAAACTCCTGTTTCGCGGTTCCAAGAGACCGGGATCCGATTCAAGAATGCCGAACACCTCCTTCCTGGCTTCCGTCATTATTGCCATGTCTCTGGAAATATCCGCAATTTTAAGCTCTAGATATCCCGACTGGCGGATACCGGATAAATCCCCGGGCCCCCGGATTCTAAGATCTTCTTCTGCAATGCTGAATCCGTCCCGCTCCTCCAGCATTACCTTTAGTCTCTGCTTTCCCGCTTCGGTAAGGTTTTCACCATAGACTAGGAAAAAATAGGATGGAAAGGAACTTCGGCCGACGCGTCCGCGGAGCTGATGCAGCGCGGAAAGTCCGAAGCGTTCAGCGTGTTCCACAACCATACATGTAGCGTTTGGTATATCAACTCCAACTTCCACTACCGAAGTTGCCACAAGTATATCTAACCGATTCCGGACAAAGGAGTTCATTATTTTCTCTTTTTTTTCTTCCGGAAGCCGGGAATGGATCAAGCCTACCCTGTAATGGGGAAAAATATTCTCCCCCAAATATTTTGCCATGGACTCCGCGTTTTTTAATCCCGATTTTGATTTTTCGATGAGGGGATAGACAAAGAAAGCTTGATGTCCTTTGGCAATTTCACGCCGGACCCACCGGTAAACCTTCTCTTCGTTTCCCATTTGCGCCAGGTGGGTTTCTACCGGTATCCTTCCGGGCGGAAGGATCCGTATCGTTGATACATCCATATCGCCAAAAACAGTCAACGCAAGGGTACGGGGTATAGGAGTTGCTGTCATGGTGATGAGGTCGGGATTGTTTCCTTTAGCCAGAATCGCACTTCGCTGAAGTACTCCAAAACGGTGCTGCTCATCAACTATTACAAGCCCGAGATCTTTGAAATCCACGTCTTCCGTAAATAAGGCGTGGGTGCCGATAATCATGTCCACTAATCCCCCCTTAAGAGATTCCATAAGAGGCCGGCGGGTCGCTTCAGGAATGTTTCCTTTAAGGTAAGCTAACCTAACACCTAAAGGCTCTAAAAGGCGGACGGCATTTTCTGCATGCTGCCTAGCCAAAAGTTCGGTAGGTACTAATAAAGCTGTTTGCCGTCCGGAAGCAATGTAAGGTAGAGCAGAGAGAAAGGCGACAAGTGTTTTTCCGGATCCCACATCTCCTTCTAAGAGACGGTACATCGGCCGTGGAGATCTTATATCATCATTAATTTCTTCTATAACTTTGGATTGATCTTGGGTGAGTTTAAAGGGAAGTGAAGAGATCATCCGTTTCTGCAGTCTGAAATCGGTTATAGGATCTTTCCCGGGACCCTGCTTTTTACCGAGGGCTCTTTTAGTTACTTCCGTCTGAAGGAAGAATAGTTCTTCATAGATAAGGGTGTCTCTGGCTTGTCTTAATTTTTCGTTGTTCTCCGGAAAATGAATGTTTTTAAGAGCAGCTTTTTTAGATAAAAATTTTTTGGTTTCCAAAACCGGTATCGGCAACTCATCTTCTAATGTGTCAATGGTCGTAGAGAGAGCTTCCCGGACATACTTTCTAAGCTGATTTTGTGTAAGAGAAGAGGTGAGGGGATATACGGGTAAAATCATTCCGAATTTTTTAGGGGAGTCCGAAAAAGGTTCCACTTCGAAGGCGGTACTCTGAAGTTCTCCGTACCGGTAGTGAAACTTTCCCCAGAGGAAGAATCTTCTTCCCGGCTGCAGTAATTTACCAAGTAGATTTCTGCCGAAACATACCAGAACCGCGGGGGTATTATTTTCATCTGCTTCCTTTACGTAAACTTTTAAAGTCCTTTTTCCTCCCTTAAAGGGGCCGGTATAATCGTGAGCAACAACATCAACGACGGTATTTGCTATTTCATTTCTCGGTGAAAGGGGGATGTGTTTTCCCCTGTCTTCGTATTCCCGCGGGTAGTGGGTAAGCAGATCACAGAGGGTTCGTATGCCTAACCGGTTTAATGCAGAAGCAGCCGCCGGACCAACTCCTCTTACAGCTCGAACCTCTGTGCGGAGTTCGGATAAAATCATCTAACGAATTAAAACCCCTGCTGAAGGAGAAATAAAATCAGCCTGCCGATAAGAAATCTCCCTATGAAAAATAGAGCAATCAGCATGACACCGGTAATCATCAGGCTGTAACGGTAGTGGAGGGGTTGCCGCTTAGCTATAGGCATGGTGAAAAAACGTATAATCGGCTGAAGAAGGGTGTCTAAAGTCATCCAAACCGGATGAATAGAACTTCCCCCGGCATATATTCCAATGATCCTAATGATAATAAGGATGAACAGAAAAATAAGGATAAATCCCGCCGCCGACCAGATACCGGAAATTATAATCGCTAAAACAAGGCCTACTGTAAGGGCAATTTGGGCTGCCAAGGAACTTGTAATGTTGTAGAGGATGGATAGCGTTATAATACCCAATATCGGTGAGAAATCTATACGGGACTTTGGAAAGAGCCGTAATTTTCTGAAGAGGTTAAGATAAGGATCCGTAATACGGGCCATAATCTCATACGGCTTTCCGAATGAGCTCCCCCCTTGAAACCATGTAAGGAGTATCCGCAGTATTATAATAAGCATGTAAATGAGCAGTACCGCGCTAATGACTTTAAAAATAACTTGTACCATTTTATTCTCCTACTGAGTCCAAACTTCGATAACTTTAGGGTGCGTAGAAATCCGGGAAATAACCTCCCGTTTAGAAGAGACTTTAATCTGAGAGGAGGCTCTGATTATTGATTCGGTTCCATTTCCATTTCGGTTTACGTGGATAAAAACGGGACATACCCCGCTGCTTTCAAAAAGGTGTGCCCTGAGCTGATAAAGATCTTCTTCGCTTTCAAAGTGATCGTCGATTCGGATGTGCACCTCGCCGGCTTCCTTCTCCTCAAGTTCGTCGGGATTACACACCTCCTGAATAATCATCTGCGGTTCTCCCCGTCTTTCCTCCACCTTCCCGGTTATTCCGATTATTATATCGTTTGCTAAAAGATGTTGGAAGCGGGAGTAGACTTCCGGAAAAAAGACAAGCTCTATGGAGCCGCGAAAATCTTCTATGACTCCGAAAGCCATTGTCTCCCCTTTTTTTGTCTGTATTGATTTGAGCTCTTTCAGCAAACCTAATACATTATACTTTGTGTCCGGGCTGTACCGTTCCGGAGTAGAAAGATCCAGGGTGACGGTTTTTTCCCACCGCTTTCTGTATTCATCTAATGGATGTCCCGAGACATAAAACCCAAGGTTCTCCTTTTCGAGTCGTAGAATCTCTGCAGCATCCCACTCAGGAATTTCCGTTAGTTCCGGGTCGCCGAAGGCATCTTCTTCCTTTTCGTCAAAGAGACTTCCCTGACCAAAGGCGCTGCTTTCTTTTTTCTTTGCAGCATGGTCGAGACACCGTTCCAAATTAGCCATTAGGGTAGCTCGATTGGGATACAGGGTTACAAAGAGTCCTGATTGTATCCCCATTTCGATTACCTTCCTGTTTACCGTTTTGAGATCGATCCGGTACAGAAAATCGAAAAAGGAGGGGAATGCTCCGTTTTCCTTTCTTTCCCTCAGTATTTCGTCTACCGCGGCGGAACCTACATTTTTTATTCCCATGAGACCGTATACAATCTTGCCCTCAGAAACGGTAAAATATTTATCACTTTTATTGATATCCGGGGGAAGTATGTTGATACCCATGGTCCTGGTTTCTTCGAGGTATGCCGGAAAGTCTTTATTATTTCCTATTTCATTGGTTAAATTCGCCGCCATGAATTCGGCAGGATAATTGGCTTTCAAAAACGCTGTTTTATACGCAAGAACCGAATAGGGTGCCGCGTGACATTTGTTGAAACCGTAACCGGCAAAGGGTACGAGAAGCTCGAAAATACGTTCGGCGTCCTTTTTTGTAAATCCCTTCTCCACAGCACCTTTAATAAACAGTACCTTTTGCTTAGCCATCTCTTTAAGCTTTTTCTTACCCATGGCGCTTCTTAAAATATCCGCCTGCCCCAGGGAAAACCCGCCCACAATACGGGCTATCTGCATTACCTGTTCCTGATAGACGATAACGCCGTAGGTTTCTTTCAGCACCGATCCCAGCTGAGGAAGAGGGTACGTAATGGCCGTCTTTCCCGCTTTAGAATCAACAAATTGATCGATATAAGCCATGGGACCCGGACGGTAAAGGGCGTTTAGGGCAATGAGGTCCTTAATTCTTTGCGGTTTAGCACGTTTAAGGAGCCCCTGCATCCCGGAACCGTCGAACTGGAATACACCCCTGCTGTTTCCTTCACCCAGAAGAGAAAAGGTTTTCTCGTCTTCTTCGGAAATTTGTTCGATGTCAAAATCGATTCCGCTTCGTCTTATAAGGGATTCAGTGTTCCGTATAAGGGTAAGAGTCTTAAGACCCAAAAAATCCATTTTTACGAGACCGCACTCTTCAAGCTGATCCATGGTGAATTGGGTAGATACGGATCCCGTTTTTGGGTCACGGTAGAGCGGAACATACTCCGTTAGGGGATCCCTTCCAATGACGATACCCGCGGCATGTGTTGATGCATGCCGGTGGAGTCCTTCCAGCTTTGTTGCTACCGTTAAAAGCTGTTTGTATATCTCTCCCCGTCCCATAATCTCTTGAAGTTTGGGTTCTTCCGTAAGAGCTTTCTCCAAAGTCACCTTTGGACCTTCGGGAACAAGCTTGGCTATTTCGTCGGCCTCCGCGTAGGGGATATCAAGAACCCGCGCGACATCCCGGATTACCGCCCGGGCTTTTAAGGTCCCGAACGTGATAATCTGTCCCACCCGGGGGCTTCCGTATTTTTCAGTTACATAGTCGATTACATCCTGGCGCCGTTCAAAGCAGAAATCCACATCGAAGTCGGGCATTGAGACACGTTCCGGATTGAGAAAGCGCTCAAAAAGAAGATCATATTTTAAGGGATCGATGTCTGTTATCTTCAGGGCGTATGCTGTTATGGAACCAGCGCCTGATCCCCGTCCCGGCCCCACAGGAATACCGCGCTTTTTTGCGAAGTTAATGAAGTCCCAGACGATGAGGTAATATCCGGTAAATCCCATCTTTATGATTACCGATAACTCATATTCACACCGTTTCCGTATTTCTTCAGTTACCTCGCCGTAACGCTCCTTTAGCCCCTGGAAGGAAAGGGTCTTCAGATAAGCTTCCGGAGAATCAAATTCTTCGGGTATTTTGTAGTCCGGAAGCATAGGTCCAGGCAGGTCTATAGTAAGATCGCACGATTCCGCTATCCTGACGGAATTCTCAAGAGCCTCCGGGATATCCCCAAAAAGGGATTCCATCTCTTCACCGCTTTTCAGATAGAACTCCTGTCCTTTAAATTTCATTCTATCCGATTCATTAACTTTCTTGTTAGTTCCGATACAGAGGAGGATATCCTGTGCGTAGGCATCATCACGATTAAGATAATGAACATCATTGCTGGCAACAACGGGAATACCGGTATTCCGGGATATTGCTGTCAATCCCCGATTTACCGTTTTTTGATCCGGGATTCCATGATCCTGCAGTTCTAGATAGAAGTTTGATTCCCCAAATAGATCTCGAAAGTATAGGGATCTCGCTTCAGCCTGTTCTGCTTTACCTTCCAGGATAAGCTGCGGAATTTCTCCGGCCAGGCATGCTGTCAGGGCAATCAGCCCTTCGGTGTGTTCCTCTAATAGTTCAAGGTCGATTCTAGGTTTGTAATAAAAGCCTTCTGTATAGGATTGAGAACTCAACTGGAGCAGATTTTTATATCCCCGTTTATTTTTTGCCAAGAGTACCAGATGATTGTTTTTGCCGGCTTTTTCAGATCCGGTTTTAAGAAATCTAGATTTAGGAGCAACATAAAATTCGCTGCCTATAATGGGATTTATACCTTCTTCCCTGCAGAGCTGATAGAATTTGAGAACACCGAACATGTTCCCGTGATCCGTCAGGGCAAGGTGTTTCATTCCCCGTTCTTTTGCGGACCGTACCAGCGATTCAATGGAAACCGCTCCGTCTAAAAGACTGTAATCAGAATGGTTATGGAGGTGTACGAAATCAGACAAATCCCCTCCCGTAATTATAATGTTTATTGTTTCAATATATCGCGATTAGGGGGCTTGTGTAAACGGAATTTAGAGCGGGGAGAGGAATTCCAGGTTTTACATAGGTAAAAAGGCTATTCTAAATTGCTAATTTAGAATAGCTGGATCGGG
>CAZUAE010000014.1:0-95194 GCA_964618265.1 uncultured Spirochaetales bacterium
ACACCTATTAAAACAATAATTTTAGTATCAGTCAATATGGTTTTCACATATATCAAACCCCTTGACTAATATGAAGAAATATATCATCATCTGTTATTTAAAATATGGAGGTAAAACGATGAAGGTCAAGGTAAAAATGTATAATGGAACTCCCACCGCATTTATCAACGAAAAACCTGTTTTCTATTCAGCCATGTGGGGGGTGCCGCCAAAAGCCGAAGGTTATGAAGAAGCGGAAATAGCACGGTGTTACGCAAAGGCCGGGGTTCACATCTACGCATTCGATGTAGGTACAAAATATGAATGGAGAGAACCGCATTCGGACGGTTCACCTCATTTTGATTTTTCCAGTCTGCAAAAGAAACTCACCAGGATAGTGGAAGCTGATCCGGAAGCGTTATTCCATTTTAGAATGCATTATGAAATGCCCGATTGGTGGAGAGACCGATTTCCCGGGGAAAGTGAAATTGATTCGGATGGGAATTTGTGCAAACAGTCCTTTGCATCTTCGTTCTGGCGGTCCCGGGCTAAGGAATTTATCCACGCATATGCAGAAAAGTTAACCCAGATTGGATTTATAGACAAAACAGCTGCTTTTCAAGTAGGTGCCGGAGGCTCATTGGAATGGGTCAAAGGTGATACCAGCATGGGAAGAAGATGCGGTGATTATTCCGCTCCGATGAAAGCCTATTTCCGGAACTGGCTCCGAAAGCGGTACGGAACGGAAGCAGCTCTTAGAAAAGCCTGGGGGAATGATTCTGTAACCTTCGAAACCGTTATGGTTCCTCCGGCGGAAGAACAACTTAACACAAGACGATACTGTTTCCGGGATCCCGTCAAAGAAGGTAATGTAATAGATTATTATCGAGCCTTAGCCGGCCTTTGTGCTGATCTGGTAATTGATTACTGCAAGACCGTGAAAGAAGCAGGAAAGGGGCAGATACTGGCCGGAGCTTTTTACGGTTACCTGGCGGAGTTGGCCTGGAACCAATGTTTCTTCGGCGTATCTGATGAAAGTGAAGTATCCACAATCCAACGCTGCGGACATCTCGGACTAAAAAGGGTACTGCAGTCCGATGCGGTTGACTTTTTAGTAAGCCCCTGCAGTTACGGGTTCCGAGGCATAGGAGGTGCAGGTGCACCCATGCCTCCCACCGAATCATTGCGGAAAAACGGAAAGCTATACATTTTTGAAGAGGATTCCCGGACTCTTACCGCAGGAAGGGACCACAACTACGGCCGGACATATACCAATAGAGACTCAGAAGCAGTTCTAAAACGTAATTTCAGTGATGTTCTTATTCGGTCCATGGGGATTTGGTGGCTCAGTCATCATCAGAATCCGATAGAAGAACCCTCTTTTCAGGAACTAATCACAAGATTTAAAAGGATCGGAGAGTTTTCCCTTTCCCTGCCCCGGCACCCGCAAGCAGAAATTGCCGTTTTGCTGGACGATGAAAGTTTCTACTTCGAGAGTCTGCGTAATGACTTAGACCTTTCCCTAATTTTTCAGCAGCGATTATGGGGATTATCACGCATAGGCGCCCCTTACGATTTCTACCTTTTAGATGATTTCTTGAACGGCGATACGGCACAGTATAAACTCGTTGTGTTTTTAAATGCCTTCTCCCTCGATGTTTCCCGCCGGAAAGCGATCGATGCCAAGGTAAAACGGGATGGGAAAACACTTCTCTGGCTATATGCTCCCGGAATAATCAAAGAAGAGGAAGAATCCATAGAAAACATGACGGAGCTAACAGGCTTTTCCTTCGGCTGGGCTGAACATCCCTGGTATGTAAAGTGTCATGTTACACGGTTTGACCATCCTATAACTAAGGACTTGCCTCAGGATCTTTTCTGGGGTACCGACAGTAAATTATGCCCGATTTATCATATAGAAGATGGTGATGCAGCGGTTTTAGGACAGGTAGTATACTCCTTAGGACGATGTAAACCAGGATTAGGTATTAAAGATTTTGGGGGTTGGCGGTCTGTCTATTCCGCTGCTCCAAACGTACCTCCCAGGCTGCTGCAGGGAGTTGCTAAGCATGCAGGGGTTCACATTTACAATAACGAACCGGAAGTGTTCTATGCTAATGATCACTTTTTATGTATCCATACCCTCAAAGGAGGTAAACGGCTGATCAAATTACCCTATAAAACAGAAATAGTATATGAACTCTTCACGAAAAAACTCATTGCAGAAAACACTGACGAATTTACGCTGTCTTTAGATCCGGTAAGCACGGTTTTATTCTATACCGGCTCTTCAAAGAAGCTGAAAGATTGGTTTTATTAGTTTATTAGGGATTCAGTATACAACTCGATAAATTTAGGATATAATAACCGCAATCATACCTGAAGAGGGTTTGCATTATGGAAGAAACTAAACTTGTTCAGTTGGAAGAACAGCTTTGGTCCGCTAATGATGCATATAAAATATCTATTCTTAATAACCTCGCCTCGTACTGCCGTACAAAATATCCGGGAAAAGCGCTGTCGTATGCATTAAAAGCACAGGAACTGTCGGAAAAATTTACCGATCTAAAAAACAACTCAGATTCGCTTAACATCATTGCATATATCTATGCAACATCTATCAATGATATAGGTAAAGCCAGAGAATACGCGGATAGAGCTCTAGAAACATCCCGGAAAATTAAATACCGCAAAGGAAGAGCAGCATCCTATCTCACCAAGACTATTGTTTACACAAAGGTTGGAAACCATTTGAAAGCTCTTAAGGGCTTATCAAAATCTTTAAATATCTATTCTGATTTGGATGACCGAATTGGTATCGCCCGGGTTTATAACCGTCTCGGAATCTCTTATCAAGCTTTAGGAAACATAGAAAAATCCTTCGATTATTTTACCAAAGCAAAGGAATTTTTCGAAGAAATTGGCGATACTCACAGTATAGCAGAAGAACTTAACAATTTGGGTTTACTATTTACTCAGCAAGGAGAAATAGAAAAAGCCTTCTGTCTATTTAATCAAGCAAAAACATTGTTCGAAGATTCCGGTAGTAGTATCGCAACAGTGCTATTAAACATATCAAAAATCCATAAACTAAGGGAAGAATATACTGAAGCTAAAAAAATCATCCATCAGGTTTTAGCTTTAGCAACGGAAAACAATGATCAATATATAATCGCTTCCGCAAACTTACGTATTGGAATTCTTAATAAAAAAATTGGTGTAAACGAATCATCTCTTCCGTATTATCAAAAGGCACTTAAAATCGCTTCGGAACTGAAAAACCGCGATCTGGAAAAGGAAATCTGCCTGACTATTTCTCAATTCTTTGAAGAAAAAAATGATTTTAAAAAAGCTTTAGAATATCACAAAAGAAATTACAATTTAGAAAAAAAAGAAAAGGATTCGATTATTCTTTCTACTATGAGCTTTTCCGGTAATGTTACTTCAAAGGAAAGTGAAATATACCGGGTTCGTAATAGAGAACTTCTAAAAATAAATGCTAAGCTTAAAAGGTCGAATACGAAAATCCGATACCGTGCAGAAAAATGCCGTAAAATGTCCAGAATCGACTTCTTAACAAATCTATTCAACCGGCAGCATCTGGATACGGTATTGGAACGGGAATGGAATAGGGCTGTGAGATATGGGCATCCCCTAAGCGTAGCCATGGTGGATGTAGATTTATTCAAACGGGTAAATGATAATTACAACCACCACGTGGGAGATATAGTTCTGAAATCAATATCAAGCATTCTCCAGGAAAATATCCGTACCTGCGATATTATCGGGCGTTACGGCGGAGAAGAATTCCTGGCGATTTTCCCGGATACTTCAATAGAAGGGGCGAAAGTGGCATGTGAAAAAATGAGGGGGGCGGTGGAAAGTTTCTCGTGGGACAGCATTTGTCCTCAGCTGAAAATAACCATAAGCATCGGCATTTGCTCCCGCGGTCCCGCCATGGAGAAAGCTCAAGATATTGTACTAAAGGCAGATCAAAATATGTATCAAGCAAAAAATTCGGGGAGAAACAAGGTAATTCCATAACCTTGCACTCCCCTCATGTTATCGCTTAGCTGTGTATCCGGGTTTACCTAATCAGGATAAATTCCACCCTTCTGTTTTTCCATCGATTTTCAAGATCACTAAAAGGGACGATGGGTTGAGCGCCGCCGAGACCTTCGGTGGATATCCGCTTAGGATCCATACCTAGATCTACCAATGCGCTCTTAACAGCTTCCGCGCGGGACTTAGAAAGGGGAATAAGTTCTTCCTCCTGTTCTATTTCCCCTTTCTTTGGGTCATCGTAGTGGACCATGACGGCATGGCCTTCGATTCTAATACGATAATTGGAATATTTCTCGAATATTTCAGCGAGTCTGCGCAGCGTTCTATAGTTCCGGTCAGCTTTTTCCTCATCAACATTTTTAAAGTTTGCAGTGTTTGGTGCAAAAGTGATGCTGGAGATGCGGATTTTCAGTTTATCTCCCTCCCGAATAACCAGTACATCAATTGGTATAGTGTCCCGGACGGTGGAGGTGTTTCCGTATCTATCCGTCATAGTGAGTGTGGTCCGGTAGTCTTCAGCTGCCTGGACAAGTTCCCCTTCATCCGAAAGACCATCCCAGATTATAGATTCAGCAGGCTCTCCTGTTCCGGAAAATGTCTTAAAAGGTTTACCGGTGGGATCGTAGATAATCAGTTCCCAGGTATCTATAGGGCTTTCATCCCGGGCATTCAGCCGGATGGTGAGTTCATCATTAAGGCCGTCATCATCCGGCGAAAACAGCTTCGGGGTTAGGGTTATGTTCGATGCCGGCGGTGATACATCCAGTATGAACTGAGATGATTTTGTTTCAGGTCTGTTGCCTTTATGGTACTCCACAACAAACTCAGCCCTGTAATTCCCCTCGGCAGCACGGGCAGCATCGCTCTTGCCGTTCCACGTTACGGAATCCGGAGGCACTGACGTACCGGAAAATGTTTTTTCCGTACCGCCGTCAGCATGTTCCATCTTCAGGCGCCAGCGTTTTATGCCTTCCTTAAGACCGGTATAGAGCCGGAAGGTAATCGTATCATCAGTTCCGTCACCGTTTGGTGAAAAGCCCCGGTCGGAGACGGTTGTAAAAGCTGTAGTCCTGCGGGTATCGATGGTGATATTTTCCAGCTTACGTTCAACTTTATTACCTGCCTTGTCTTGTGAACTTACTGTATATATGTATGTTCCATCCGGGATGCTGTTCCCATTCATATCCTTGCCGTCCCAGGTAAAATCCTTCGCGTTTCCCTGCCAAAAATAAGTTTTAATCACCTTTCCGGAGGTGTCGCTTATTTCGCCTTCCCAGAGATCCTCCGTGGAAGATGACTGAGATATCGTAATTTCATCCAGATTACCGTCCCCTTCTGGCGAAAAGAGAAGTGTCTCCGCGGATAATTCAATTTCCGGATACTGAGTGTCTAACACTACAGGATTGGTTTTTGTGGTGGGTTTATTTCCATTCATATACGTAACATGTAATTCACCCAAATAGGTTCCATCCACCGCAGGATTTCCGGCTTCATTCTTGCCGTTCCACTCTATACGTTGAGGTATTGATCTGCCGGTAAAAGTCTTAATTTCTTCACCTGAGGTGTCCTTTATCTTTAACGTATAGGATTCAAAACCTTGTGATACGGATATGTCAGGGAGAAATTCCACAGCATCCTTTATTCCGTCAGCGTTAGGTGAAAAATAACTTATGTCTGTGGAAACCAGAATAGGGGTCTGGGTGGTATCGACAGAAAAAATTACTGCTGAAGATGAACCGGCATTACCAGCTTTATCTATAGCCTTTAGTGTATAAGAGTATTGTCCGTCCGGTACATTCTTTCCCTGGAAATTTCTTCCGTCCCAGGAAAATTCTTCATCCACTGTACCCCGCCAGGTGTATACTCTTACGGGATCACTGTCTTCGTTTCGGACTGTTCCCTCCCATAGCTGTTCATTGGAGGCAGTCTGTGTAAATATCATAATATCTTTGCTTCCGTCTCCGTTAGGAGAAAAAACGGTATACTTTCCCGAAACTTTAGCTTCCGGCGGCGTAATATCTATGACGAACAAAGACGATTTTGCTCTTTCGATATTTCCCTTTTGGTATTCCACTTCAAGTTCGGCTTTATAGCTCCCTTCCCCTGCCTTACCTATTGTCTTTTCTCCATTCCATGTTATCGAAGCGGGGAGAGAACCTGTACCGTCATAAGTTTTCATAACTGCTCCGGCGGTATCTGTAATCTTCAGGTTCCATTCCTTAATGCCGGAATTCTGTTGCAGGGAGGGTTGGAAATCTATAGTGTCCTTATTCCCGTCTCCATTAGGAGAAAAGAATCCTCTGGAAACAGTAATGGTTACCGGAGTTGGTTTTGTATCTACCTGTATATTTTGAAGAAGTTTAACAGTAAGGTTTCCTGCCTTATCTTCACTTTGAACACGGTAGGAATAGACTCCGTCCTTTACCGTATTACCTACAGCATCAGTACCGTCCCATGTAAGATTATCAACTTCTCCGGACCAAAACCAGGAATCCACCTCCTGGCCGTTGGCATCCAGTATTTGACCTTCCCAAAGATCCTCCGCACTGGAATCCTGAGTAATAGTTATCAGGTCCTTGTTCCCGTCTCCGTCCGGAGAAAAAAGTGAAGTGTCTGAATCTACAGCAATTTTTGGGAACACAGTATCCACTACAAAAGGGGAGGTAATAACGGAGGGATTGTTTCCGTTACGGTATTCCACGGTAAACCGTGCGGAATATTCTCCGTCACGGACAGTAGTGCCTGAATCGGTTTTTCCATTCCATATCACCGCATTGGGAGGAGTTCCCCCGCCTGAAAACGTTTTTACCGGGTTTTCCAGTGAATCTAAAACAACTATTTCATAAGATTCTATTGTATCGGAAACTCCGAGCTCCGGAGAAAAAGTTTGTGTATCCTTTTTTCCATCTCCGTTTGGAGAAAAGTGTGTGAGTTCAAATGCAAGCTGAACAGGAGTTTCTCTGGTATCTATCTCAAAGGCAACAATATTGGATTGAACACTGTTTCCCGCAAGGTCTGTGGAAGAAAGCTGATAAAAATACCTGCCGTCCTCTAATAAATTTCCATCTTCATCTCTTCCGTCCCAAGAATACTTTGTTTCCGCGTTACCCTTCCAAGTTATGGAATACATTTCATCACCATCTTCATTGGTTACAGAACCTGTCCAAACCTCTTCGCGGCTTGTTTCCTGAAAAATAACTAGGAAATCTTTCCGTCCGTCACCGTTTGGTGAAAAAACATCCCACTGAGCTTTAGTTTGAACTGATGGAGGGGTCAAATCAAGATTGAAGGAAGGCGAAACATCCGAAGGATTGTTTCCGTTGATATACAAAAGGTCCAGTTGAGCGGTGTAGATACCTTCCGGAAGCCGTGTCCCGTCGTTATCCTTTCCGTCAAATGTTATTGTTTCCGGGAGTTCCTCTGCACCGGTAAATGAGCGGACAGTATTATCAGAATTGTCTTTTACCATTACTTCCCATTTTTCGATATTCGTTGTCGAGGGAGCGTCAATAGCAAAAAATATCGTGTCCTTTACTCCGTTCCCGTCGGGGGAAAAATTTGCATCAGAAACAGATAGATCAATAGGAGTTTTTTCAGTATTGATAATGATATTATCTGTCCTATGTGTTATGGTATTCCCCGCCTTATCGGTGGATGATATAACATACCAGTATACACCATCCGGTGCTAAAATCCCTTCGCTGTTTTTTCCATCCCACTGGAAAAATTCCGGTTCTCCAGCCCAGGTAAATTCCGCAACCTTTTCTTCCACCGCATTATATATTTCCGCTTCCCATTTATCTTCTTTTGATCCGAATTGATCTATTACAAGAGTATCTTTGTTTCCGTCGTCATTGGGAGAGAAAATCGGATAGGGAAGTTCAACGGTTACCATAGGGTCCACCGTATCTATGACAACTTTTCGGGAATCTGTTTTACTGATATTTCCATTGTCGTCCCAGGCTTCGACAAAGTAGGTATATGTTCCATCCGAGACCAGAGAGCCGGCATCGTCATTTCCGTCCCATCTAAGGGATTCCGGTACTGTGATTCCTTCTTTAACGTAGAGCAGCCGGTCGATAACATTCCGGAAACCTTCATTTTCGGGACGTTCATCTTTATTTTTTATTGTGCGGACAACTTTTCCGTCAGAATCCTGAAAGATTAATCGGTATCCGCGGACGTATCTTTCGTCTTCAATAGCCAAAGGAACAAGTAAATTATCTTTTACTCCGTCGAAATTAGGAGAGATGTAGGCTATTCCGTCAGGTCCGATGGAAATATCAGGAGGATTTCTATCAATTACTCCTAAGGGAAGGTTCGCCCCAAGCCCCATAGCCCAGATACCGTTAATCAGCGGCGCTGCTCCGGCCGTGGTTGTAATTTCACTGCGGCGCCAAACGTCTGCTTCCCCATCATCATCCGACTTCGAGCCCGTTCCGAAACTAACTGCCAAACCGAAGGACAGCGGAAACCGCTCGGTGCCGGTTAATGTATCCTGTAAATCGAAATTATACGCGCCTTTAAGACTGATCATATCAAAAAGAATTGCTGAAAGGCCCGCGCTTAAATGAACGTCCTGAAATGTCGGGAAAGCCGCATAAGAACTAAAGCCTAAGGTGAAAGGATCGGTTTCGATAAGTTTAAAAGATGTATCCAGAACAGGTGTGAATATCGAAGGGATTTTCCCCCCAGGGGAATTATATCCCTTTCCCATTCCTCTCATGGCGAATCCCCAACGAAAGTCCTTGAGAAAGCCCAAATCTCCGGGAAGGTGGACAAAGCCCAAATTCAGACCCAATCCCCAATCGGCTCCAAAAACAAAATCGAGTCCCGCGCCTACATAGAAATCCGGATATAGATCTTTACCAAAGCTCGTATTAATCATTCCAAAAGTACCGTAAGGAAGGAATGCAAAAGGTGAAGTTAAAAAACGGCCGCTGCCGCTGAAAACACCTGCCCGTGTAGGAACCGTTACACCGGCGTTTATAACATGCCCCATTCCTGTATCCTCACCAAAACCGAGCATGTTTATATAACTCAGATCCAGAGTCAAACGCTGTTTTCCGCCGGAAGCCGCCGGATTTAAAACGTCCGACTGCGGTGATACCATTCCGGAAGCCGTAACGCCCCCCGCCAAAAAAGACGGAGAGTAGAGGTATTCAGTATCAACGAATGCGTCAGTCTGCGAAAATACCGGAATTCCTGTTATAAAAAATACTGTAATCAATATATATAAAAGTCGGCTTTTCTTGATATCCATTTTTCATTCTTCCTTTTCTGTGGTCTTTAAGATGATATTATAACACGTATTGCAAAAATCTCTAACATTCTTCGTGATGGCAAGTTATGGTTCGCATCCAGATTAATTCATGGAGGAAAAAAATAGATGTAAAGTGTAGGACGTATCAGTTATCAAGTTCCACCATAAGATCAATATAATCCAACATTAACCGGGTTGTTAAAAATTTCTTTCTAACAGTTTCTTTAGCTTTTTCTCCCATCTCTTGGTGTAGAGAGGGGTTTTTAAGAAGTTCAATAATTCTATCGGCACACCCGTCAATGTCTTTCGGTTCTATAAGATAACCATTTTCTCCTGATGTTATCTGCTCGCCTATTCCTCCCGCTGTGGAAGCAACAACAGGCTTTCCTTTCCACATTGCTTCTGTCACGGTAAGACAAAACCCTTCTCTTAATGATTTCTGGATAATAACTGAAGAAAACCTTTGAATTGCATTAACCAAAAGGGCGTTGTTTCCTACAACAAAAATTACATCTCCATTATCACTGAGTTCTTTTGCCTTTTCATAAACCCGTTCGAATACCTGCATTCCTTCAGGATCATCAGAAGCAAGATTATAACAGAAAAGAAGCCGGCAATCTATTTTTTTCCTCACCTTTTCATAAACTTCCAATACCCCTTCCGGATCTTTCCAGGGGTCCATTCGAGATACCTGTGTAATAATAGGTTTATCAGTCGGGATATCTTCTTCTTTTATGTAATGGGCTATTTCCTTTTGACTTAATTCTTTATTCTTCATAGACAATGGATCAATAGCGGGATGAATTATCCGCTGTTCCACGGGAAGGTCAGCCTTAAGATACTTTTTACTGGATACTACAATGATATCGTATCTTAACATATATCGTTTTAGAAAGTTCCACACATCTGGATTAGAATCAGTAATATCGATATGACAGCGCCATATCCAGGGCTGAGTCTTCTTGAAATAACGGATCAGAGGAAGCGGTTGGGGATCATGGATAATAATAAAATCATGATCAAAATGCGAATATATAGAAAAATCATGATTGACATCCAAATAGAACCGCTTCTCAAAATCTGTGAGACCTTCAGGATTCCCCTGCATGGCATTGTGAATCTTCTTAGTTATTTCGTAAAAGTTTTGGTTGCCATGGACAGTCCGCCAACCGGTATCTAAGCCCGCATCGTTCATTAAGGGAATTGTAGAAGAGAGGATCTCCGCGACGCCGCCTCCAAGAAAGGTGGAGTTTATCTGAACATTGTGCTTCCCATATAGCTTCCGTACCTTTTTGTGTATATTCGCTACCATTTCATCGCCGGCAGCATCGATGTACATTTCGAGACTTTTGGCCATAGCTGTTTTCCTCCTTTACCTTTTAGCTTAATGGATAATAAAAAAAAATCAAAAGGTAATAATGAATTTATCCAACTATTAATTATTGCTCCACACCGGATCAACTTTTAAAAGGTTTAGTCCCCGAAGTGACAGTTGATGCTTTTTTACAAATTCTACAATTTTTTCCGGATTGATAAAGGCGCGAATGTTTTCTCTTCTAACCCATACCCAATTTTCCGGGGTATTTTTCTTCTTCTCATCCTTATGAGCGTAATACCAGCCGTTCTTAAGTTCAGTGTCACAAATTTTTTCATCCTGAAAGCTGATCTCATTTTTGTATTCACTGTCTTTAACATATCCTGCAAAATCCCACAGATGACTTCTCTGATAATATTCGTAGCGGGTTCTTCTGATGATTATCTCATCAAAGATCCCGGGTATCTCTAAGTCTCGGAAAAACAGATGACCGATTTTCCCCTCACTTCGTGTGCCGGAATTCGTTACTTCCACACCGTAGTGCCACTCCGTAGGGGGTTCGTTAATTTCAGGCTGAACTTGCGGACGCGCTCTTTGCGCGGGAGGACTGTCAGGAGCAAGACGCGAAGAATTATCGGGATTAATTTCCGCGGTTTTACAGGAAAAAAATAAAGCAAATAAAATCATACAGAGGAAAACTTTTCTCATCGGTTCCATATTCATCATTATAATGGACTATTGTCAAGACACCCCGTATTTCTCTGCGCAATTCTTATCTTCCCCAAATTTCTTTTGAGCCTCCTTAAGCGTTTGTTTTAAGGCTTTTACTCTTTCAGAATAACCGGGATCATCGTATGCATTCCGCATTTCTAAAGGATCCTTTTGCAGATCAAAATATTCAAAATAGGATTCGGGAGAAAAATCATAGAAGTAAACTAACTTTTCATCCTTAGTCCGGACACCAAGTTGGGGTTCAAGGCCGTACCCAAAGGCACTTCCATAGTAATGATAGTAGACTGCATCCCTCCAATCGGCAGGTGTTTTACCCGTTAATAATTTCCGCAGAGATCTTCCATGCATATCTTCCGGCAACGGAATCCCGGCGTAGTCGAGAAAAGTCGCGGAAAAATCCAAAGTGGTAACCAAATCTGAATTAACTGTTCCCGCGGAAATTTCTTGAGGATACCGTACCAAAAGGGGCACGCGCTGTGATTCCTCGTACATCCATACCTTATTATGAAGTCCGTGATCGCCAAGGAAAAATCCGTTATCGGAGGTATATACTACTATCGTGTTGTCCTTTAGATCAGTACTATCTACAAAATCGATAAGCCTGCCCACATTTTCATCTAAGGCGGCAACAAGTCTTAAATACCGTTTATACAACCGCTGATAGACCCACTTCCTTAAAGGTACCCCTGATAAACGCTCAGGACCGTCTATTTCATCAAATTTCCAACTTTTACACCGTTTTTTTGTTACCATATCAAGACGGGAGTGTTCAGTCGTAGAGTTCTGCAGCGCTTTTCTAGTGGCGTAATTATCATCCAGCGTTTCCGGTTCCGGAAGATCCTCTTCGTAAAATGAGGCGAATTTATCAGGATAGTCATATGGCGCGTGCGGTGCTTTGTGGTGCACTAACAAACAGAAAGGTTTATCAGATTTTCTCTCTTCCATCCATCGGACGGCATCATCGGTAATCACATCGGTAAGGTATCCTCTCCGAACTTCTCCTCCGTTAGGGCCGTCCTGCCAGGGCTTTCCCTTTTCCTTCATAACAGGATCCCAGTATCTCCCCTGCCCCGGCAGCACATTGTAGTAATCAAAACCGGTAGGTTCGGAAACCAGATGCCATTTTCCAATAATTGCCGTTTCGTATCCTGCCCGCTTAAGGATCTTTGGAAATGTTTCTTGGGAACCGTCAAAGGTATCTCCATTTCGAAAGAAGCCGTTGGCACTGGAGTGTTTTCCCGCGAGTATACTTGCCCTGCTGGGTGCGCACACTGAGTTAACATCAAAACAGTTAGAGAAACGTATTCCTTCTTGAGCTAAGCGGTCGATATTGGGAGTACTGTTTATCTTACTTCCGTAACTGCTGATTGCATGTGCTCCGTGATCATCCGACATAATATAAATAATATTGGGCTGATTGCTTTTCCCATCCATCTAATTTTCTCCCCGAATAATCGTTTATTTTTCAATAATAAAGGAGTAAAAATATACTGTAAACAGCGGACAGCCTCCGGGAATTGCTCTTGACATTAAGATCAAATGACTTTTAGAGTTTTGTATATTTACCTTGGAGTAACAGAATGGAAAATAGTAAAAACAGCATTAGTAAAAAGATGATTCAAGACTTCGATGATAATTTTAATCAAAACAGCAAGTACAGGATTTTAAAAAATGCCCTTACCAAGAATGCCGTAAACGACATCGCGCTAAATAGAGATGTAATATTCAATACCGATCATACGTTTTCTCATCACTTAGATGAATGGCCGGTAACAAATCAGAAATCTTCCGGAAGATGCTGGATTTTTGCGGGATTGAATATGCTTCGGCCGGGTTTAATGAAAAAACTTAATGTAAAAGAGTTCGAATTCAGTCAGAATTACATCCTTTTCCGGGATAAGCTTGAACGAGCTAATTTTTTCTTTGAAAATATCATATATACTTCCGACAGAGATATCGATGACAGGAGTGTGGCCCATATTCTTACCAACGCTATTTCAGACGGCGGCCAGTGGGACATGTTAGCGGGAATTATAAAAAAATACGGCCTAATTCCAAAAAACTTCATGCCGGAAACACACAGCTCCGCTAACACCGGTCAGATGAACAGGATTCTCCTTTTGAAGATGCAAGAAGGTGCCAAAACGCTCAGAGACCTGGCTGCCCGGAAGGCTTCCAGAAAGAATTTAGACGAAACAAAAACTGAACTGCTAAAGGTCATCTACCGTATCCTTACCATGCATTTGGGGACCCCTCCCGAGAAGTTTACCTGGCAATGGATGGATAAGGACCGTAAGTTCCACCGGGATGATGAGATGACTCCCCGGCAGTTTGCAGACAAGTATCTCGATACAAGAGTTGAAGATTACATCTGTTTAGTTCACGATCCGAGACCGTACCATCCGCAAATGAAAACTTATACCGTTGAGTTTTTAGGAAATATCGTTGGCGGAGATGAAGTAAAATACCTTAATGTTCCTATTGAAGTAATGAAAACCACAGCTGCATCCATAATTCAGCAGGGCACCCCCGTATGGTTCGGATGCGATGTAGGGAAAATGATGGACCGAAGTCTCGGAGTGTTGGATCCCGAGCTGTTTGAATATCAGGACATATACGATACCACATTCAACATGGACAAAACATCACGCCTGGAGTATCACCAAACGGCTATGAATCATGCAATGCTTTTTACGGGCGTTGATCTTCTGGACGGAAAACCTAGAAGATGGCGTATTGAAAACAGCTGGGGCGATAATCCCGGTAATAAAGGTTTTTTTGTAATGAACGACGCCTGGTTCAACGAACACATGTTCGAAATTGCTGCTCATAAGGAGCACCTGTCCAAAGAAATGCTCGATGCTTACCAGCAGCCTCCCATTCATCTCCCCGCATGGGATCCCATGGGTTCTCTCGCACAGTGATTAGCGCTCCGGGATCTGGTTTCGCATGCATCAACATGGTTGACAAGTTCTCAAGTTGCTATTACTCTATGGGAAGTACAAAAGTATAGAGAGGCTGAATCATGGAAAAAGTTTATACCCCCCACGAGCGTTGGGTTCCGGAAACTTACGATCAAGAGTTTAAAACACCAGGTTATCTCCCTGTATCAGCAGCATTGATAGCCGTAGAAGACCCGGAGACGGGTATACCCAATATTATGCCCTTGGTGGCTTGGGGTTTTCTCAACCGGCTTCCGCTGTTATTAGGGGTATCCATATGTGTAAAGGAATACAACAAAAATTATTATGTACGGGGTACCTACGAACTTATGCGTAAAGCAATGAATTTTTCACTCAACCTTCCTACCGAAGAACTCCGGGAACAAATAACTGAAACCGGCAGATTATCACGTCACAAAGATGCTAAGGTAGACAAGTTCAAGGGGGCTGGATTAACTGCTCTTCCGGGGAATAGGATAAATAGCCCGCATATAAAAGAATGTCCGATCAATTACGAGTGTGAAGTACGGGCAATAGTCAATATGGGATCCCACGATCTCTTTCTCGGTGAGGTAGTAGGCTGCTTTACAGACGGCGAAGTAGTCGAAGTGGTAACCAAAGAAGGAAACGATCACATAAAAATGCTCAAGAAGGACGGCACTTATACGACATTAGAGTGGCGGACACTTCTTAAACGGAGGGATGAATAATGAGTGCTGGAATTTTTTTGGAAAAAGTACAATGTCAGCTTTTTTATCTGGAGAATCAGTTGGATAACATCGTGAATATAGCTGATAAGGCTTCCGAACTGATGATTCAGGGAGGTGAACTTTACGGGACCAGCGATGAAGTTGGCTTCGTAAATGAATTAAACGCCCGTTCAGGCGGCCTCATGAATATCAAACCGGCGCCGGATCCATCGGAAATAAAAAAAGGAGATGTGATTTTTGCAGCTACACTTGATCTAGACCCAAAGGACCAAGAAAAAAAACTGCAAGGGTTTAGGGATGCCGGTGCTTATGTAATTCTGATCGGTTCCAGAGATGCATCTGTCATTGGAACTGCCGATTCTTTTATCGACACCGGCCTTTCTTCCGGTACTGCACCGATGGTCCCGCAAAACGGTAAGAACATATGTCCCGCCGGGGGTATTTTAAACATAACAGCCCTTTGGCTTCTTACGGCAGAATACGCTGCAGCCTGTACCCGCAGAGGGAAGATGCACATTTTCTGGCAGAGCGCCTGCCTTCCCGACGGAAAGAAGCGTAACACCAAATATAAGGGCCGGTATTTTCATACTCCGGCTGAATTCAGCATACCGGCTATTCCGCCGGAAATTTTAGGAAGGAGCTACCTTGATAATCTCCACCGCTGTTTTTCCGGATTATCCAGGTCAGAAATTGATAAATTCCGGGAGGCCGGATCCAAGGCTGCAGAAACGATCAAGTGGGGAGGAACGGTATGGTGCGAGGCTATCGGGCATCACATGCCATCCCAGAGGGGTATTCCGGGAGATCCTGAAATTTTAACGATGGTGTTCCCCGAACAGGGAGAAGGCGGAATAACATTAAAAAACGGCGATCTGTATATTTACAACGGCTACTACATTTATCCGGAGGAGAATCTTACAAGGGCACGGGAAGCTGAAATAGATTCGGTATGGATAACCGGGGGGCGGGAAATTCAGAAGATTTCCCCCTTTTCCAAGGAGATCCACATCGATGCGTATTGGAGATACGCTGATGCAAGTCTCTTTATTCCCAATTACGATGTCAAAATCGTACCTGCTTCCGGTGTGGTGATGACAACGACACTTTGGATGATGACAGCGGAAACCGCAGCAAACCTCTAATCAATTCTGCTGCCGTTGAGAAAAAAGAGAGGTACATAATGTACCTCCGGTGAGCCTTCAGTCAGTATTCTGATGGTTCCACGGTATAGTGCCTTGTATACTCCTCTGGGGGTAATACGGAGGGTACACTTTTTTTCAGCAGGACCAAACCAGGGAGCCTGGAGATAGAGTGAAAAATCCCCTGCCGGCTGTACATCCCAACCTTCGGGAAACCTACACTGCAGCATGATATTTTTCTGAAACCGTTCTCCGTTGTGGAAATAGATATCCAGCTGTTTTTCCTTTCCCTCTTGAATATAGGGGCTGCCGTCGTAATCTATAAAAACAGAGAAGAATGGAAACCTGAACTCCGATCCTTTCATCTTTTTATAGGTAGAGAGGAATTTTTCCCCTCTCGATAAAGCATCCTGAAAATTATGAGGCACAGCATGGTGCAGCTTCTCAATTCTATCGCTGAGTTCATCAATTGTTACCGGCACAAGGCTTTCCATACCCTCAACCAGGTCTCCTAAATTAAGTGATATGGTGTTTATTCCTCTTCCAATGGATTCCTGCCATTTTTCGGGGATACCCTCAATTCCGTTCATTATTCCTAAAAGAGCCCCCAGAGTTGCAGCGGTACAGTCGGTATCTTCTCCGCAGTTTACCGCAGTAGTGATACTTTTTCCGAAATCACCTTCACCGTAGAGCAGACCCAGCACTACTATGGCAACGTTCGAAGGTGCATCGTATCCCAAAGGTCCGGAATCAAACCCTTTGTTTTTATCTTCTATGGATATCCCATGTTTTGATGCCTGTCCCCTGTGTTTTTCCAAGACTAGATCCCGAGTCTCCTGCCAATCCTTTCCTTCTTTCCAAGCGCCTATGGTATCATTTACTGCTTCAGCAACACCGGAGTTCTGCGGTATAAAAGATAGTCCTATACGAAGGAGCTCTGCAGTGCTCTGGCACACAAAGGCTGTACTTTCAAGGACAGCGGTAAATACTTCCGCGTATACACCCTCACCGTCACCATGATCAACTACAGCATCCTGAAATGCGCATAGCGCAGCTTTTACAGGATTACCGGGAAAAAGACATGCCCATATCTCCGAACGGATGAAAGACCCGCAGCTGTCCTTGTATGGATTATTGATAGTTCCGCAAAGGGGAGGGGCTAATCCGCTTCTCATATTTACCTTAGCGGTTCCGTATTCAGCCCAGTGGGGCGCTACATAGTACAGCCAGTAATGGGCTAAAAGATGGGCATCAACATCCAGACCATGCCGTTCTACAACGATAAGCCAAAGAAGCTGAATGTCCAAATCGTCATTCGGGAGCGGTTCTCCATTCAGGTTCTGGGTATAAAAACTTACATCATTGAGCTGCCGCTTCCATTCGAAGGGAGCACCCAAGGTTCCGCCGATGTTTTTACCCATCCAGCAGCCGTGCAGTTTACCGCGGTATTTGTCCATTGTTTCTCCTAAAATTGATGCCGTGTGCGTTTTATAATTTCCCGCTGAATCTTTTTATCCAACTGGACAAAATGCACCGAAAATCCTGTGACCCGAATTACCAGATGTTCGTATTTCTCCGGACTTTCAACAGCTGCTTCAAGGTCCTCCAAAGAAACCACATTGGCAAAAATATGCTGACCTCCAAACATGAAATGCGTCTCTGCAAATTCCGCTAAAAAAACATCAGGGGTTTCCAACCGTTTTATTCCGGGATCAAGTTCTAAATGGAGAGGACCTCCCGCATTTCGGCGAAAATCAAGCTTTGCAACAGAGGATGCTGTTGCGGTTATTCCTGATTTATTACACCCGTGGGACGGATTAGGTCCCTGCGATACCGGGTCATCGGCGCGCCGTCCGTCCGGTGTTGCACCGACCACAAGGCTGCCGTAAGCGTGTCCTGCCCAGGAGAAAAAAGCGGGCCGATAACAGGTTCCTTTACAGGTTGTATACTCAGAGAGTACGCTGCGGAACATATCGGCTGCTTCAACCGCATACCTGTCCGCTTCCGGCTGATCGTTTCCGTATTTAGGCGCCGTAAGCATCAGCATCCTGATATCTTCATGTCCGCAATAATCTGAGTCCAGAGCCTGCTTTAGCTCCTGCAAAGAAACGCTTTTCTCCCGGAAAATTCTTGCATCTATTGCAGCTAGAGAATCCGCCACCGTTCCGATCCCGGAAAACTGCACCACCAGGCTGTTATACTTCCCTCCGGCATCGGTAATGTCCCGTCCCGACTCGATGCATCCGTGACACATCAAACTGGTAACGGTTTCAGGCCATACAGAAGGAATACGCCTAAGCTGCCAGTCCGTCATCTCCTGAAGCGCTTTGACGGCTTTATGCATTTCCTCTTCCAGTAAATCCAGCAATTCATCTACAGAATTCAGTCCTTTAACAAAAGCACGGTTCAGTGCATTGGCCAAACATTTCACTCCGCTTACAGCCAATGTATCGTGGGCACACCACTCTTTTCCGGGGATGCAATACCAAAAGCAGCCGGAATACGCGACATTCCAGGCATCTTCAAGCTCGACACCGTATGCTGTCTCGCTTTCCGCCAGTACATCCTGATTTATCAAAGCGGGACTGCCGGTACCATGTCTTAGGAGTACATCACAAGCATAGGTAAAAAAGTTGCGGTCAATATCTTTATGCCACATGATACCGAACTCATTAGCTCCGCCTATTTGATCATACGCTTCCAGGAAAAGCCAACTGAGTTCATTTACCGCATCGGCTCCTTCTCTCCTTCTCCCGCCTAAGGAATAAAAAGTAGGATACTTAAGGTAGAGTTCAATTATTAAATTTTTTGCATCTTCCCGGGATATAGTACCTTTCGAAATATCTTTCCGGTAAAGGTCTAAAAGGTATTGATCTATCCGGCCGTAACCGTTACCCCCGAGCTGCATCCGTTCCGCCATAATAAAAAACCAGACAAACTGTATCCCCTCTGCAAAACTCTTAGGCGCACCGTTCGCTAAATTAAAGCATCGCACAGCAGCGGCTTTATAACGCAGCTGCTGATCTCTGTGAGTTTCTTTCGAAGCAAGCTCCAAAGCCTTTTCACCGTGTCTCCGGATAAAACGTATGACGGCACCGCATGTCAGTTCTGCTGTTTTTAAATATTCCGCTTCCTTTCCTTTTCCGCCGTTTGATAGAAAACGCTCCCTTGAGCTGATGATACGGTCCAGGATTCCCGTCCATCCTTCTCTAATGCCGATGGATAAATCCGCGCAGGTGTGAGTCACAGGAAAGCCGACGGATCCTGCAGCCATAGCTTTATCAGTTAATTGTTCCAGCTCTCCGTTTTCCGGGAAGATCCGCAGCCTTACATCGGGGAACTCCCAATGTATCTCTCCGGCAATTTCTTCCCCGGGATAAATTTCAGCGGGACTACCATCCATAAATGCAACAAAGTCCTCAGTAAATTGAGAAAGAGAAAATTTGATCCCCTCCGTGCTGCTGGGTACTTTCCCCGGAAAGGGTCTTCCGTTTCTTACTACAACGGACTGATCGCCCAGCATAACAAACTTTCCACCTCCGCCGTTTTTCACTGCGCTCTGCAATCCTTCCCGTCTGCCCACGGCCGGACCAGTGGACGCCTGTCCTATAGCAATATCTTCAGGCACAGAATAAAGAATTCGGGATCGGTTTTTATCTATTAAAGCCATTCTATTTCTGATGGCTTCTAATCGTTTTTCCATCCGCATATTCTCCCATTTTTATCAACCAAACATGTTGCTATATTATAACATCTATTGATTATATATCAAACCTGTTTATAATATATTTCTAAACTAATTGTATTCCAAAATAATCTATGTTGTAATACCAAAACAGTTACATACAATAAAGGAAGGACACAATGGATATTAAAAAAGTTCACCACGATCATCCTATTATAGATGGACATGCGGACACGTTCCTTCATTACAGGGAAAGACCGTTGGATTTCTTTTCCGGTAAGGACCGGCTGCATTTAGACCATCAGGGTCTGCAGAAGGCTCAGCAGAACCTGCAGATAATGGCGATCTACACACCGGGCAAACACACTGACCTGGAAGGGCTCCAATTTGCATTGAATCTGCTTTCTGTCTATTATCAGGCGCTGCATTCCAAGGAAAACTCGTTGCTGGAGAGACCATACCGCGGGGTTCATACAAAGGCCCATCTCGACAAAGTCTGCAAACCCGGCAATTACGGCTTCCTTTTGTTCATGGAAGGGGCAACCCCTTTGCGGGGAAACATACAGAACCTTAGGATTTTTTACGAATTAGGTATTCGGGGAATAACATTGACTCATAATTTCGACAACGAAGCCGCTAAGGGATGTTTTGCGGAAGGTAAAAACAGAGGACTGACAAAATTCGGTAAAGAACTTGTCCGCGAGATGGAAAACATCGGTATGGCAGTGGACCTGGCCCACTCCAACGAAGACACCTTTTGGGATGTTATCCGCATTGCCAAAAAACCGGTACTCGATTCTCATACCGGCCTTAGAACTATCCGGGATTTTCCCCGGAATATAACCGATGAACAGGTAAAAGCAATAGCAAATACCGGCGGAGTCGTTTGCATCAGCTTCCTCCCGGACCAGTTAAAACCGGGAATAATGGAAGAAGGGAAAGCCGAAATTTCCGATGTAGTCAGAAACATCCTGCATGCCGCGGAAATCGGCGGTATCGACCATGTGGGGCTTGGTTCGGATTGGGACGGTTTTGACGGCGCCGTTTCGGGATTGGAAGGACCGGACAAACTGCCGTCACTGACCAAAGCATTGTTTGATGCAGGACTTTCGGAAGAGGAAGCGGCAAAGGTTCTCGGAGGGAATATGTACCGGTTACTTTCGGAAGTCTTATCGATGAGCAATGAACATTAAATACAACCGTCTTTCACCGAATCTTTCTCAGGTGCGTCTCAACTTTGTAATGAATCTAAGCCTTATAAGCGGAGCATCCGGAACACTCTGGCTCATACTCTGTTCGCCGCAACCCATATTTATTGTTTTCTTCCAAAATAGACTAGGGGCATCTTCGAGTCTTCTTGGGTTACTGATGACCGTTATCCAGCTCTCGGCTATTTTCAATCTAGTATCCATCCCCATTTATGCCGGTCTAAAAAAGAAAAAGGCTTTCTGGCTTCTTTGTCATCTTATCCATCGGCTTAACGGATTTTTTCTCGCAGCTATAGCTTTGTGGGCTGCGGAGAGTACCGATCCCGCAAAAAGCGCCCGCCTTATAATCGGAGTAATGACAGTCAGCTGGTTCCTGATGAACATAAGTGCATCGGGGTGGTGGGGCTGGATCGCCGATCTTATTCCGGAGAAAAAAAGGGCCGCCTTTTTCGGACGCAGATCCGCTGTCGCTAACGTTATAAATATTATCAGTTTTTTCATAATCACCGTTTTACTCGATTCCTTCGCACAAAATAGGATTTTCTACCTCTATGCTGTTCTTTTCTTTTTGGGCGGTATCGGAGGGATGATAGATATTTTGCTACACCTTTTCGTTCCGGAGACAGTTTCAAAAGATGATATGATTCCTATACTGAAAAAACATTTTTTTGAGCCGATCCGTAATAAAAACTTCCTCCTGTTTTCCTTCTCCATAGGAGCAGCAATTTTCTCAATTAACATTGCGGCACCGTTTATACCGCCCTTTATAACATCCCCGGATACATTAGGAGCACCTAACACTTGGCTGGGGATAATGTTTGTGATTTCCCAACTCACCTGGATCGTAGTTTCCAGACCGACGGGTATAATAATGGACCGATTCGGCAGAAAACCTGTTGTAATAATTGGAGCCCTCTTCCCGCTGTCGTGGATAGGCTATTTTTTTATCGGTCCAGGGAATTACATCTATCTGCTTCCAGCAATATCCCTGGCGGGAGGACTGCTGTCTCCTGCTTTCTACGACGGTCTTTCCCAGATGATGCTGACCCTGACGCCAAAAAAGAACAGAATCGCCTTTGTAGCATGGTTCTGGTCTATCGTAGGGGCCGTTTCCTCCGGGGGATCATTATTAGGGGGGATCCTAAACGACTCCTTAAAATATGTTTCCATAGATACAGGTTTTATAACAATTACCGGATTCAAAATTGTTTTGGCCGTCTCGATAGTTCTCATAACAATGAGCGCTCTTTTTCTCTCCCGGATTTCCGAAGGAAGGGTAAAAGATGTTGGATTTGTAGTTTCCCGAATCACCAATCCCGGCATATTCCGTACCTTTCTGAATATGGAGGTGATATCAAAAACAGCAAGTACCGAAAAAGCTCTCAAAGCTCTTAGGTCAATCGACGGCTCTAAAGGGGACATTGCCCTGGAAGAAGTTTTGGAACGCCTGGATGATCCGAATCCGGAAATCCGGGAGGAAGCAGCAAAAGCATTGGGCAGAATCGGTGCGGAAGACGCAGCACAAGCTCTTATAGATAGATTAAAGGACAGTCATTCCACAATCCGAATACAGGCAGCTCAGGCATTAGGAAGGATCGGGAATCCCGCGGCAATACCTGCATTGATGGAAGGAATAAACTCACCCTCGGAGGAACTTCAGGAGGCTTGTATACAGGCTCTTGGTAAAATCGGGGGCGACCAATCGACAGAAACCCTTATCAGCATTTTTAAACGCGCCGGGTCCGACCGGATCTTTGCATCCGGAGCGGAAGCAGTTTCCTCCATGGGGATCTTTGAAGCCGCCTGGGAAATCGTTCCCCGAATGCACCAAACGGCGAACCCGGTACTCCGAAATCAATTATCCATTGCATTGGGTAATATTTTGGGAACACCCGGCGAATTTTATCAATACCTAACGGGAAGCAGTCTACAAAGGGAACAGAAAACCCAGAAGCTGATTCAGGACACTCAGCGGAACGTTGCTGCTCTTATAAAAAAAACAAAAGACTCCCCGGATAATAAGCAGCAATTAAAATTACTCCTAAGATTACTTAAAAAAACAGAAGAAAATTTTTTAGAAGATCGCTTTCAAGAGGCCTTTGACAGCCTATACGAGTTCAGTAAAATTTTTCTTGCGGCCATAATTCCTGGAAATCAAAAGGAGGATTTGACGGAAACTGCTGCCTTTCTAGAACCTAAATTAGGATTATGGTATTGGTTTATTAAAACCACTCGGACACAGTACGAACAAAACATGAATCCCATTTCTCTGAAAATAGATGTAATGCTGGGCTTCTATTTCTTAAGCCGATTCAAACGCCGGAGAAAAAATACCGATTGAATGAACTTGCAACGATGGATCCAGGGTTCCCATGCAATATACATGATTCGAGGTAATGTGTATAATAGGAAGAAAAGGAGGGGATATGCAAAAGGACTGGAGAAAGATCAATCCGAAACAGTTAAACGAAAATGTATTTAAAACTATTGGAGATGATTGGGTTCTGATTACAGCCGGCAGTCCAAACGACTTCAACACCATGACGGCAGCCTGGGGAACTTTAGGAATACTGTGGAGCAGGCCCGTGGCTATTTGTTTCATCCGCCCCACCCGCTATACCTACTCGTTTATGGAAAATTCCGATACGTTTTCCATCTCGTTTTTCGGCGAAGAACACAAGGAGATATTAAACTATTGCGGAACACACTCCGGCCGGAATGTCAACAAGATCAGTGAGACAGGGTTGAATCCTCAAAAGTTTGACCTTCCGGATGATGGAGAAACCATAGGATTCCAACAATCGCGGCTTATTATATGCTGTAAAAAAATATATGCGCAGGATATGACAAAGGACTGTTTTGTTGATCAGAGCCTAGTGGAAGACATTTATCCCAAGAGCGATTTCCATAAGCTCTATGCGGGTGAAATATTAGTCTGTTATACTAAGGAATGAGGAAGCTTCCGAATTTTATTCAAACACTTTTGAGGGAAACGGGAAAACGTTATGTTTTTCCTTCCGAAGTTGCAGCCGCTTTTTGGCGGAGAAACATCTTATCCTATTCAAAAAAACACGCAATAAAAACGGATAGTATTATTTCCTGGGACAAGTTTAAAGAGTCTCTTTTTAGATCACGGGAAGACCGCCGTCCTGTAAATAATATGGAACGGATGCTCTTTTCAGAAAATCTTCTGATGGAAAACAAGAGCAAACCAATTCTTACATCCCTGATCAATCCCGATTACTCTAAATATTCTCTAAGCTTCATACATTATCTGTCCCGTATCTTTCCGACACTTCACCGGGTAACAGAAAACAAGAATTTTAATCTTCTCAACCCGGGGCTTCGTCAGGATCTTCTTTATCTCTATGAAAAATATAATGATTTTCTTGATACTATCGGATCCTTTGAACCTTCCAGAGAAACGCCGGATATTCAGGCCCTCAAAGGCGGATGGGTGATCCTCTTTCCGGAGCTAATTACAGACTACAATGAGTTTGCTCTTTATTTAACAGAAACCGACAAGGTGAAGACCATTCCCGTCGAATCGGTTCCTGATATACCGTATCTTAAGGAGTTTCCCAATTCCTACCAGGAGTACCGTGTTCTGTTTCATAACATAGAAAAACTGCTCACCCTAGGAGTGCATCCCCGGGAGATAGCGGTAACATCAGCGGACCTTGAATCTGCCAAACCCTTTATTCAGGAACTGTCGGAAGCATATGACCTTCCGGTTTCTTTCCGGACCGGCGATACATTGGCGAACTACCTTCCCGGCAAACTATTCAGCATGATACAGCAAACGGTTACAAGCCGCTTTACACTTGATTCCCTAAAGTCTCTCTTTTTAAATCAGGGAATTCCCTGGAAGAACCGTGAAACATTATTCAGCTTTATAAAAAAACTTATGAAATCCGGTTACATCAACTCTTTACCGGGAAAGGTTCCGGCAAATGAGCAGGATACATCCGCAAGTGTACAGCTTTTAGCTATTCAAAAAGCCGGGGATTTTTCTGAGCTTCGCAAGGCTGTTTACCGGTTCATTCATAGCCAAATAGAATCAGACAATTGGGATCCCCTAAATATGAAAGCCCTTCAATCATCTATGGATGTTCTAAATGATTTAATAATAACGGAGACCGACAGGAATATCTCCTCCGTTTCTCCCCTGCGGTTTTGGCTTTCCCTGTTATCATCAAAGAGATACGTAGCGCGGGAAGAGGAAGAGAAGATTCATTTTTATCCGTATCGTCCTGCCGCCGGAATATTTCCGGGATATCATTTTATAACGGGATGTTCACAGCGGAATACTACGGTTAAAGTCAATCAAGCAGACTATTTACGGAACGATTATGCTGAGAGTTTAGGGTTACAGAGAACAGAACTGTCGGATCAATTCATAAAGGCATATTGGGTTTCAGGGGAAGAAACATCATTTACCTATTCACAGGAAGGTTTTACAGGACCTGAATTATCTCCTTCCATCTTCATCGAAAAACAAAAGATTGAAAAGGCGGAAAATGAAAAGATTCAGCAGATTTACGCGGCGGATAATTATTATAATGAAATAGACCTATGGAAAACAGGTGAAAGCAAGACCTTTGTTCCTTTCACTAATCAATATCTTGGTTTGAATCAAGCTTTTACAACCGCCCTACAACCTAAAGAAGAAGATTTTACAGTAGATACTGTCCCTTCCGGCGAAACGGTACAGACCCTTATTAATCGGCTTGAAAATCCGAACACTCATCTGCTCGAGCTCTCACCCACCAAACTGGAAACATATATTGCGTGTCCCTTCCAGTTCTTACTTACTTCCTTACTACACATCGATCCTGATCAGTATATAACCGATTACGAGTCTATGCGAGAAATCGGTTCCCTTTACCATACCGCCGCAAGTAAACTGCTTAATAGAAACGCTAAATCCTCGCAAATACCTGAAATTTTGAGGGAAAGCGTTTCTGAAGGCACCTTCATTCCCTTACCGGTTTATTGGGTGTTAGAACCTCGAATAATCAAAGAACTCCAATATTTTATGGAAAACCACACAGAACAATTTCCAAATCATAAAACAATTGATACTGAGGCTGAATTTTACAATACAACTGATGACCCACCCGTTCACTTAAAATGCAGAATCGATCACTTATTGGAGAACCGAAGCTCCGGTTGTTTCACCATTATTGATTATAAGCTTAAAAACTCGCCCCAGAAAAAAGATATACTTGGAAATGATGCTATGGCTCCTGTTTCTTTCCAGCTTCCGCTCTACATTTTTTCCGCGGAATCCGAAGGAAAACAGATCGAAAATGCCGGTTATTACAGCTTTAAAAAGGGAGAGTATAAATTTCTGCTTCATGAAAAAAAGAAAAGCTGGATAAATACGGATCAGAAAAATGAATTGATTAAACATGCTTTGAACACACTAAAAGGATTTGTACAAAAAATAAAAGAAGGAGATTATCGATGCCCCGATCCGTATCAGGGCTGCGAAAGGGGGTGTGAATTGAGGAGGGTTTGCAGAACCCGTTTCTCAACTCAGTAGGTTCCAATGGAAAAGAAAAGGTTTTTCATAGATCAGTATCAAGAACAGGCTATAACCCAGGACCAAAACTGCATAGTTACCGCCGGGGCAGGTTCCGGAAAAACAACGATTCTTGCCAGAAGGTTCCTCAGGCTGATAATTGAAGGTAAAGGTGATGTTGAATCGATCCTTACCTTAACGTTTACAAGAAAAGCTGCCGCGGAGATGCATGACCGTATTTATCGTTTCCTAATCGAGGAAGCCCCGGGTAACCCACGGGCCGCTCAGGCGGCGGCTATGTTCGATAAAGCACAAATATCGACAATAGACAGTTTTTGTTCTCAAATTGTCCGCGGAAAAGCAGGGAGCTACGGAATTTCCCCGGATTTTACTACCGACGAAGAAACGATAGTATCACTTATCAAGGATACCGCTTTAGATTTTGTTTTACGGCATTCAAAAAATTCCGAACTGGGTGAATTTGCCGGTGCAAACGGATTCAACAGAATAATTGACGATTGTCTCGTTCCCATTGGATTTGAAAATTTCTTAATCGCCCGTCCTTTGGATCTTGAAAAAATTTGGAATAAACAGAAGCAATTGCTTTTTACAGAACTGAGGAAAATTAGAAAAAAATTTTCAGATTATCTTACTATCATAAACAACATCGATCATCCCGGCAAAACCCTTAAAACATGCTTAAACTGTTTTGATTTGTTTCCCGCGGGTGATTCGAAGGAAGAGTGGTCAGTTTTTATGAATGAAATAGGCTCTATCCACAAGCCTCCGGGTAAGAAAACAGAAGCGATGTCGCTTTTAGCGGATACAATCCAGGACATGAGGAACGACGCTCAAATTCATAAAAAAATTACCAAGACACTTGAATTAGAAACTTTTATACGCGGATTCAACAACCTAATGGGAAAATATCAGCAAGAAATAATCGATAAAAAAATTGAGAATTCTCTTCTTTCTTTTCAAGATGTGATGATACTTGCCATTGAGATACTGAAAAACTTTCCCGAGGAAAGACGTTATTACGGAACAAAATATTCCCATATAATGATTGATGAGTTTCAAGACAACAATGAACTCCAGCGTGATCTGCTTTACCTTTTAGCGGCAAATAATGACTTTTCAGACTCTGCTGTACCCGCCATAGAATTTATTGTGCCGGAAAAACTGTTTTTTGTGGGGGATGAAAAACAGTCAATATACCGGTTCCGTGGTGCTGATGTTTCGGTATTCAAAGGTCTTTCCAATGAGTTAACCGCAGCCGGGGGGAAGCATCTGGTATTAAAGAAAAATTACCGTAGCGAACCAGCCCTTATCGACTTCTATAACCAAATATTCGAACCTATCATGTCTCCCGGAACTGAATCGTATGAAGCAGTTTTCACTCCTATGGAATCTGTTGAAACCCCTCGGGAAAACGAACCCCGGGTTTTGGTTTTTTACAAATCGAAACCGGAAAAAGAGGAAATTTTACCTGATGAGGATTATCTCAATTCTACCGAAGCGGAGGCTTTTCATATAGCTTCCTTCATTAAAAAGAGTGTTGAAAACAGTGAACTTACAGTAAAAGAAAAAGGTTCCGCGTCAAGGCCGGCCCAATATAAAGATTTTGCAGTACTGATGCGTTCCATGGGTAATCAGATTATTTACGAGCGGATATTCAGGAATTTCAGTATTCCTTACACCGTAAAAAACGCCAGGAGTCTTTTTCAGGAAGCTCCCGTGAATGACATTTACAATTTTCTCCAGCTGTGCGTTTATCCTGACGACCGGTCTGCCTACGCCGCGGTGCTCCGTTCTCCCCTTGTAAATGTATCGGACAGTACAATGGTAAACCTTTTGCTGTCTCCAGGTCCATTGTTTAACACAGATGGTAATTCTTCTTGTGATCTGGCAAAACTTAGGAATGCAGCCGATATGTATCGGGAAATCAAACAATCAATAGATATAAAATCTCCGGGCGAAATCATCTTTGAAATATGGTACCGGTACGGGTACCGGTATTCACTGCTCTCAGATCCTAAATACCATCCATATTTAGATTACTACCGCTTTTTTAAGGCTTTTGCGGAAAAGTACAACGATATTTCAATGGTCACATTTCTTGACAAAATCCGGGACCGTTTGGGAAAATACGGTAAAGCAGACGAAATTGAAGTCACACCGGAACACATAGCGGGTGTTCAGATAATGAGCATTCACGCTTCAAAGGGGTTGGAGTTTCCCGTAGTGATAGCAGCTGACTTAGGAAACACAGGGAAAAGCAATACACAAGGATCTAATCCCTATTACTTTTCCGATAGATACGGTCTTTCTTTTAATTTTTCAAATTCAGTTGGATCTACGTTGGGTAAATATAATATCTTTTATGATTGGGGAAAAGAGGAGGAAATCCTTAAGGAAGAGGCGGAACTTAAACGTCTACTCTATGTTGCTGCTACACGTGCTGAATCCTATCTTGTACTTTCTTGCAGTGAAAAAAAGAGAAATGCCGGTATCTCACACCTCGGTTTGCTGAAAACCGGATTGGGAATCCGCCCTGACGCTTCCATTGATCCGGCAGGCTTGCTGAAGGGTCTGTATAAAATACAGGAGATTTCGGAAATACCAAAAGACCGACTCTATCATGTACCGCGGTTAAAAGCTGCAGATACCGAAAAGATCAAGGGGTATTATAAAAAACCAAAAGCACCAACTCATTTTCCGAAGAAGGAATTTTCCGCAACAGAATTAAACACACTGTGGAATAAAAAATCAGAAACAACATGTACCGGAATCATTGAAAAATTACCGGAAATCTCTATCGATAGATTAAAAGACGCTGAATATCCTGAGAATCTTCATAATACGTTAGGCAGTATTGTTCATCTTCACTTAGAACATTCCATAAGAAAAGGCGCTGTTTCTGAGCTCTCACTAAGGGATTTACCCGGCAGCCTGAGAAACAGCATCGAAGATTCTTTAGTATTGGAAATGCTTCAGATTTCCCGGGAGTCTACTTTGAAGTTTATCCAGGGTCCTATAGGAGAAGAGCTCAAAAAAGCCGATTGGGTAGAACCCGAATTAAGCTTCCTGTACCAACCCGCTAATCTTCGTGTCTTTATATCCGGTATTATTGATCTAGTTTACTTAAAGAACGGTACAATAAACATAATTGACTTTAAAACCGACAGAATAAAAAACCCGGCGGAGTATAGAATTCAATTAGGAATATACCGCTTAGCAGCAGAAGAACTATACAACGAAGAAAAAAAGACGGGTACTGAGATAAAAACTGCTCTTTACTATCTAAGAGACCACTCTTTAACGTTAGTACCCCCCGATGCCGGCATCCTTAAAAAGGTTAAAACCATTATTACACCCCAAGCTCCTCAAGAACATCTTTAGCATTACTATTATACAGCAAGGTTTCAGGATGCTTAAGAAACGGTACCAGCATCTCTTTAGTTTTTTGAGGAATCCCTTCCCACAATTTGTTTCTTTCTGTTTTTTCCGCCTTAACAAGAATCGCCGACAATACCCGCAGAAGAGCATTTACCATACCTGCTGTTTTCATCGATATGTTGTATTTTTGTGAATACTGGAAATCCTCATTGACAGCTGCAAATATTATGTCCCGCAGCACAGCATTCCACTTGATAAAACTTTCTTCAGATTCCGGATGAGACAGTATCTCCTTTATCCGAGTCCGGAAGTCCGGCATGATATATCTGTCCATTATATCGGGATCAAAAGTTTTTTTCCGGATGACTTCAGCCTCATAACGGAACCTTTCGGCTAAGTTACGGAGCCACTCAAAATAAGAGGCAATTACTCCGCCGCTGTTGGCAAGAAAATCGTACAGGACCGTTATTCCGCGCTCCCGCAAAACACGCTCCGCTTTAGTGGTATTCGGTCCATTACTACCGCAGGCCTCTAATTTAGTCTGTATATTCGGCGCATTTTCCGCGGTCACTGCATTTTCCAAAGCAGCGGGGATGAGGATGTCGCAGGGGTATTCCAATATCTCCGAACCCTCTTTGGCGCCCGGTATCTTCTTGGATACATTATTTTTGCATCCGAAAGCACTTCCCGATTCCTTTACCGAGGCAAGGATCTCTTCTGGATCGAGATTATTACCAATTACAGCTCCTTCTCTATCGGCAACTGCTATAATATTGACCCCATATCGATCAAGCTCTTTTATGACAGATCCTCCAACCTTTCCGGTTCCCTGTACTATGACTTTTCTTCCCCGAAGAAGTTTTGGAAGAACTTCGGTATCAAGCTTTTTCCATTCCGAATCGGCAAGAAAGCTTTGGGCATTATTTTGAAAGGTTTTTTCTGTAATAGAAGCAGCTTTTTCTAATAATTTTCTGTCTTTATCGGTTATTTCACCCAGATCTTCCCATTTCCCATGGATAAACATGTTTATTACAGCAACCAAAATGCTGTAGCATAATCCCCGCCCCGTTGCCCCGTTCCGGACCTTAACCCCCATCCGAGGTTTTCCTGTAATCTGCGCTGCCGTTACAAGCTCCAGGTATTGCTCATTCATGCACAAGGCCTGAAGAACATCTTCGTCACGGTAATCGATATCAAAATGCTCCCAGAGAATTTTTCGTACATGTCCTAAAGGAATTACTTTATTACCCATAAAAGCCACACCTTGTTTTAAACCAAAGGCGATTAAAGCAAGGTCTCTCAGCGCGGATTTGTAGCCCTCAAACATATGACCAATCTCTGCCGGTCCACACCCCACATCTCCTGCCGGAACATCTTTTGAGGGGCCGGTTACCAAGAACAAAGAACGGCCGAAGTTTGTAAGGGTATCAATAAAATCAGTGGGGTTATCTTTAAAATCAACGGGATTTAGTTTCAGTCCTCCCTTACTCCCGCCGAAAAGTATTTTTGCCCGGGCGCACTTCCAAGTCATCATAAAGGCCAAAGCTGATACTTCGGAAAATTCCACGATATTATCAATTCTAAGACCTCCTTTATTTGTACCACGCACCGAATTATGCTTTGTTCTAAAGCCCTCAGTATTGGTTTGGAATCCTTTATATATTCTTCTCACCCAGAACTCGTCAAAAGCTTCAAATCCTATCAATTTTGACATTATATCAGTACTTTCAGAAAGTTCCGTAAAGCTAAGTGCTTCATGAAAATCGCTAAAAACATTGAGCAGGTACGAGCCGAACTCCTGCGTCAGGTCGGTATTACAATTTTTTTCTATTAAACGCTTTAAATCCCTATAACCAGCGGGGCTTTTTCCCCGGAGAGAGCTTATTTTTCTTATAATGTACTCTAAACGGTCTTCTATTGTTTCTTCCTGTTCCGGAGTTTTCTCAATAACTAAATCGTTTCTGGAGAGTACCGCTTTTTTAATGTCCTCAAAATCCAGGTCCTCCATAAGATACACCGTAAGAATACCAACGGCATTTTCCCTGTTTTCCGTTTCGAACGTATCAAAATAGCTGCGGTTGATATTGATAAGTTTGTCCCGGAATATGCTGATTGCTTTCTGAACGAATGCTTTTCCCGGGTTTTTAATTCCGATGTAGAATCTATGTTCATTGGGGATTAATTTCTCGTTTTCATCATCTATCTCGCTTTCCGTATCTTCATATCCCACTACGATTCCTGAATCATTGGACATTACTTTTTCAAATATCCTCTGATGTCTTACTATACGACGCGGGTAGGTAAAGCTGTTCAATTCTTCATTGAGATAGTTCTTGGGAAGACTCTCTAAAAATTCTTTCGTGTGTATATACCCGGCTTTTTTTGCGAAGAGTACTAATTCTTTTTTCAGTTCAGCAACTTCGTTCAATTCTTGTTCCGAAAGGAAAAAACGGCGCCTTCCCCTTTTTTCTATAGTCACAATTCTTATTCCGGATCGGGTATTTACTGAATCGAAGGCAACTATTCCCTGCTCAACATTTTCATCTATAATTTTTGCGAGTTTTCCGGGAAAATTTCTCCCCACATTTAAGAAGTAAGTAATAGCTTTTCCATCATCACTTATTTGTTCCAGATATTCTGTTTGAGCCGTTAACAGTTGTGTAGTGATAAAAATATGAGAAGCTATTTCTCCTGAAGAATTGGAATGGAAGTACCAATTAGGTAAAAAATCGTCGGCGAAGTAATTATCAGCGACCTTTTCAGCCCTGTTTACATCCATCATGTAAGATGTTTCTAAAATATCAAGAACGGCGTGCTTGAGTTTATCCATCCTGATTTCACGTCTTTCTAAGTAAGTTTTAATATAGGGATAATTCTGCATCTTTTTCCTCGTCTTTTTTTTCGTATGCCGGGATTCCTCTGATCCATGTCTTTATTATATTCAATTTATTATCCGCAAGAATCAAATCAGCATCATATCCAAGTTTTATTTGTCCCTTTTTTTCCGCGCCTATTACTCCCGCGGGATTTTTAGAAGCCATTGCTGCCGCTCTGGGCAGAGAAAGATTCAATAGTTTTACCGCGTTTTTAACCGCAAAATCCATGGTCAACCCGCTTCCCGCCAGCCCGCCCGGCGATGGAGAGTTTTCAGTACCCCTGGCAGGACCTCCCGGATACGCAATCTCTATCTCTCTGCCGCCAATACCGGTATACCTTCCTGGAGGTAATCCGGCTCCTAAATTAGCGTCCGTCACCAAGCTGACACCGGAAACGCCTTTACATGCCAAGGCAGCTTTAACAGCTAGAGGGTGGACATGTTCTCCATCCAGAATAAAATCAACTGAAACGCGCGGATCAGCAAGAATAGCTTCAACAGCGCCTGCAGGCCTAACTCCGGGATCTTTTTCCGGCGGAGGCGGAAACACATCGTAAAAATGGGTTGCATGGCTTGCACCATTTTCTATTGCCCGTTGAGTCTGCTCAGGGTCAGCAGAAGTGTGGGTAATAAAAACCTTAGAACCCCGGCTGACTATCTCAGCAACAAAACGGTCTGCGCCTTCTATCTCCGGAGAAACGGCAAACACCAACGGCAGTTTCTCTGAAGCATCCATGAGCATCTTAAGGCGCTGAATAGATTTAGGTTCTAAGGCATCGGGATTTATAGCGCCTGTTAGGGCAATGAAGGGCCCCTCAAGGAAATAACCTAGGACGTCGGCAAGCCCCGCGGTGTTTGAAGAATGAGACACCATTTCTTTCAAAAATTTTACATCCTCACTAAATTTTCTCGGAACCAGAGTTGGTAAAAAGGCGGTAACTCCATATCGAGGAAGAAGAGACCGGATGGATGACAAATCATCCGGCCCTCTATCTAGCAGACTGTTTCCAACACCATGGATGTGAAGATCGATGAATCCCGGGAGGAGATAATTCCCTTCACCGTCAATACAGATGATATCATCAGTAACATTCGATATTTTATCAATCCTATGGATAGAACCGTTTTTTATTACCACCGACATGCCGGGTATAATTTTCTCCGCATCTACATCAACAATCCGTACGTTTTTTACACAAAAACCGGTGTTCATCGTATCTTTTCCTTTACCGCTATACAGATATTATCTTACTGAAAAATGCTTTCAATTCATTGAAGTTATCAAAATCAGCTAAATCAGCATAATTTTTAGAAATGGAATCCGGTGCTTTGAATAGAGCCTGATGATCAGCTGCCATAAGCATGGGAATATCATTATACGAATCCCCCACCGCGATAACATCAAATCCCATGTCTTTGAAACCAAGTACTGCGTTATATTTTCCATTCCGGTGACGGAGGCGGAAATCAGTAATGACACCTTGGGGATTGACTATAAGCTCATTACAGAAGAGGGTGGGCCAATTCAGTTTTTTCAGGATAGGGGGAGAAAACTGAATAAAAGTATCGGAAAGCAGAATCGTCTGGAGATTACCTCTGAGCCAATTCAAAAATTCCAAGGCTCCGGGTAGCGGGTCGATACGGGCCGCCACTGCTCTAAGCTGTTCTATCCCGATACCGGCTTCTTTTAGTACCCGTAATCTCATATACATCAGTTCATTGTAATCGCTTACATCACGGGTTGTTTTTTCTAATTCTGGAATTCCTGTCGCTTTAGCTACAGCGATCCAAATTTCGGGGATAATAACACCCTCTAAATCCAAACAAGCAAGTTGCATTATATCTTCCTTACTGAATCTTATACCATATTGTGTTATGCTTCTCAAGAATATAAGAGGAATTGCTCAGAATATAATAGGTTGATTCCAGTTTCAAGGAGGATTGAATATGAAAAAAATCGCTCTATTTGCTTTCAATGGTGATCCCATGTGTTTTATCCACGTGCTTCTGAACAGTATCGACATGCGGGAAAAAGGGTTTAATGTTGCTTTAGTTATTGAAGGAAGTGCTACCGCCCTGATTAAGGAGATGGATAAAGAAGGTCACAAATTATACGATCTATACCAACGGGTTAAAGAGAGCGGTATCATTGACTGTGTCTGCCGTGCCTGTTCACTTCAGATGAATTCCGTTGAATCAGCGGAACAGCAAAAGCTTCCGCTATGCGCGGAAATGCACGGGCACCCGTCTATGGCAAGCTATATAGATGAAGGTTACGAAGTAATATCTTTTTAGGTTGGGTATACCCAAAGCTACTGGGGAATCCTCATTTTATCTTAGGAAGAAGGCGATTCTAAATCGCAAATTTAGAATCGCAGACCTTACTTAATAACGTATGCTTCTTTTTTTTCCAAAAGAAGCATATCCCTTAGTGTTTTACCATTCTTAACAGCTTTTCCTTTATAATGATTATTAAAGGTAATTATAAGCAACTGTGTATCTGAAGCCATTGCCCAAATTTTTTCTACTATGTTCTGTAGTTCATCCCGGGAGTAAAGATAATCATAACGGGAAGTATTAGTACCATTCCACCAGTTCTCCTTATTCCGTCCATGAAGCCTGAAATATCCTACCGAAGAAGTAACCTCAATCGCGGCAGAAGGAAGATTATGTAATTCCGGCATATCTGTAACCACATATCCGATCTTTTGATCCTTCATTTCAGAATAAACACTTTCATTTTGCCATTCCGCATTCCTAAATTCCAGAAAAAGAGGGAGTTCCTTAAACTTACTGGTCAATTCTCCCAAATACATTCTGTTCTTATCTTCATAATGGAAACTATAAGGAAACTGCAATAATACTCCCGCGAGTTTTTGATGTTCCCGCATCGGTTCCATACCCCGGATAAAAAGATCCGCCTGTTTCTCCCAACTATGATCCACTTCATGAGTTAGGGCTTTATGCCCCTTGATCGTAAAGAGAAAGCCATCCGGAGCCTTAGCAGTAATCCGTTCTATTGTTTTCGGTTCAGGCTGCTTATAATAGGAAAAGTTTAATTCTGTAAGGGAGAATAATGTGCTGTAGTAATCAAAATAATCGGAAGGTTTTGTTCCTTCCGGATAAACCGGGCCCACCCAATCCTTATAGGAGTAACCTGATGTTCCAATACGTATCTGTTTTTTTTTCATAAACATCTATTGATATTATCATGATATATTTATATATTTACCATTCAATTAGAAAAAACGGGATAAGCAATCACTTTTTTGTCTGCGCTTCAGCGGACTGTCCCCGAAAATATTAAAAATTAAACCGCAGGTTCGTTACTTGATAGGATAATAGTATACTATAATAAGAGGTATTGGTATATGGCAATTGATACAACTAAAATGCGCAACATAGGTATAAGCGCTCATATTGATTCGGGTAAGACAACTCTCACCGAACGGATACTTTTCTATTGCGAAAAGATCCATGCTATTCATGAGGTTCGGGGAAAAGACGGAGTCGGCGCCACTATGGATTCCATGGAATTGGAACGGGAGCGGGGAATAACAATTGCTTCGGCGTCGACCAATGTGACCTGGAAAAATCATCCCATTAATATAATCGATACCCCGGGTCATGTTGATTTCACCATAGAGGTGGAACGATCCCTCCGGGTATTGGATGGTGCAATCCTCGTACTCTGTTCCGTCGGAGGAGTTCAATCACAATCCATTACGGTGGACCGACAGCTGAGAAGGTACAACGTTCCTTTTATTGCCTTTGTAAACAAATGCGACCGAACGGGAGCTAATCCTCTAAAAGTTAGAGACCAGTTGGAAGAAAAGTTAGGACACAACGCTGTTCTTATGCAGCTGCCTATAGGTTTGGAAGAAAACTTCCACGGCATTGTGGATCTTATATCCATGAAGGCCTACTATTTCGAAGGTACATTCGGAGAAGAATTACGAACCGATGATATACCGGAAAACCTAAAGAAATTAGCATCAGAAAAACGGGAAGAAATGATCGATAAAACTTCCATGTTTTCCGACGAGTTAGCAGAAGCATATTTAGAGGGAAACGAAACAGAAGATCAAATAAGAGAGGCGGTACGGAAAGGGACGCTTTTGAGAAAGCTTGTACCGGTTTATTTAGGATCAGCCTATAAGAATAAGGGAGTACAGAATCTCCTCAATGCAATAATCGATTATCTTCCCAATCCGATGGAGGTTAAAAATACGGCCCTTGATCTTGATAATGATGAAGCACCGGTGGATCTTACTGTGGACCCCGCGGCATCAACCGTCGCTTTAGCTTTTAAATTGGAGGATGGTCCATACGGTCAATTAACTTATGTTAAAATCTATCAAGGAACTATAAACAAGGGAGATGAACTGATAAACACTCGTTCCCAGAAAAAAATAAAAACTGGAAGACTCATAAGAATGCACGCGCATGCTATGGAGGATATTAACGGCGCGGAGGCGGGTGATATTATAGCTGTATTCGGTATTGATTGCGCCTCGGGAGATACCTTTGTTTCCTCCAGTATCAATTATTCAATGACCTCAATGTTTGTGCCGAATCCCGTTATTTCATTGGCAATTTATCCAAAGGAAAAAAAATCAGAAGATAAAATAAGCAAGGCAATTAATCGTTTTACAAAAGAAGATCCTACCTTTAGAAGCTATGTAGATCCTGAATCTAATCAAACAATCATCCAGGGGATGGGAGAACTTCATCTTGATGTGTATCTTGAGAGGATGCGAAGGGAATACAAAGCTTCCGTGGAAACAGGTATGCCCCAGGTTGCGTACCGCGAAACTATCGGAGATCGTGCGGAATTTGATTATACCCATAAAAAACAGACAGGTGGTGCCGGACAGTTTGGCCGGATAGTAGGTTATATCGAACCCGGAGAGGAAAATGATTATGAATTTGATAATCAAATAAAAGGCGGTGCAATACCAACTGAATTTATCGGAGCCTGCGACAAAGGATTTAGAATAGCAGTAGAAAAAGGTACCCTGATAGGGTTCCCCATCATCAATGTAAAGGTTGTTATAAACGATGGGAACAGTCATCCTGTGGATTCTTCTGATATGGCGTTTCAGCAGGCAGCCATAGGCGCTTTTCGTCAAGCCTACGGCAAGGCTAAACCCCACATCTTAGAGCCGATCATGAAAGTAACCGTAGAAGGACCCTCAGAATTTCAAGGGAACTACTTCGCTTCTCTTAATCAGCGGCGGGGAATTATCATCAGTTCTACTGAGGATGATGTAAATGCCAGTGTTGAAGCAGAGGTTCCTTTAAGCGAGATGTTCGGCTACTCAACGACTCTAAGATCCCTTACTCAAGGTAAAGCAGAGTTCAGTATGGAATTTCTCAAGTACGGAAGAGTGCCTCAAAGTATTTCTGAAGAATTAATCAAAGAATTCGAAGAGAAAAAGAAAAAGGAAGCGGCAGCACGGTAAATACCTTGATGGTTTCCATCCGGAGGCTTTGCCGACCGGATGTTTTATTAAATAACTTTCCAGGAGGATAAAACATAATGGTAAGAACTGAATTGGTAAAAAGGAGCCCTTTACGCATTCTGGAAAAATCTATTCACGGCGGTGTGGGCGCGGGAAATATAGCAGTTATTGCGTCCCGCAAAGGGGTAGGGAAAACAGCTTGTCTTGTGCATATCGGGACCGATAGCCTTTTTCAGGGAAAGCATGTAATACACGTATCCTTTTCCGCCCGGACCGATCACATAATCAGTTGGTATGAAGATATTTTCAAGGAGATAGCGCGGCGCAGAAATCTTGATTCCGCCATGGATGTTCATGATGAAATAATCAAAAATCGGGTTATTATGAATTTTAATCAGGAAGCAATCAAACCGGAACAGATAATCAAGAGTATCCGGGCGATGATCACCGATGGAAATTTTGCGGCGGATCTCATTATTGTAGACGGATATGATTTTAACCGGGGTAATCCATCAACCTTTAATCCCTTTAAATCCTTCGCGCAGGAATTGGGATTAACCGTTTGGTTCAGTTCTTCAGTAAGTCCGGAAGATCCTGTAGTTAAAACACAAAAGGGTATACCGGATATGCTGAAGCCTTATATGGATACCGTTTCGGTTCTTATTTCACTTACTCCAATAGATGATAAAGTGCGTTTAGAACTGAAAAAAGATCATGACCATATGGTTACTGATGATCTTCATTTGATGCTTGATTCAAAAAGTTTGCTTATAGCAGCGGAGGATTGATTTTCATCTTGAACGGTCAACGCCGCGCTGTAAACATGAACTTAGTACCGCGCAGACGCTGCATTTAGGGGAAACCGGCATACAAACTCGTTTACCGTAAGCAACCAGAATGGTATTTATGCTGATCCAGTATTTCCGGGGAAGTATCTTCATCAGGGCTTCTTCGGTTTGTTCCGGTGTATCCGTCTTGACCCACCCTAATCTGTTGGAAATTCGGTGGACATGTGTGTCAACACAGATAGCATCTATGCCGAAACCCAAACCCCGTACCAGATTAGCGGTTTTCCTCCCTACACCCGGAAGAGATAGAAGATCTTCCATTCCTGAAGGAACTTTACCATCAAATTCATTAATAATCTTTCGAGCAGCTTCTTTTAGATTCCCTGCTTTAACCCGATAAAATCCCGCGGGATAGATTAAATCGGCAATCCTCTTCTGAGATATTTTCACCAATGCATTAGGGGAATCGGCAATGCTGAAGAGCCGGTCAGAAGCAGCTGATGTCACTTCATCTTTAGTCCTTAACGATATCATAGTAGCAATGAGTATTTTAAAGGGGGACCTATGCCTTGCAGCCACCTCCGTCACCGAAGGAGGCTCATGGATCTCAAGGCGATCTGCCATTTGCCTGAGCAGGATGTCCCAATCAATATTCATTATTATTTCTGTTCCGCTTTCATTACCAGGGTTACCGAAGCATAGGCTTCCACTGCCTCTCCTGTACCAACCGGGGCAAAACCTTCCTTTGTCTTCGCTTTTACGGACACCGATTCATAGGGTACGCCCATTATGCCGGCGATTTTTTTCCGTATTTCCGGTACAAAGGGACGTAATTTAGGCTTTTCTATAATAATGGTAATGTCGGTATGAATAATGTCATGATTTTTACTACTCACCATTTGAACTGTCTTTCTCAATAAGTCAATACTGTCAGCTCCTTTAAATACTGGATCTTCCGGCGGAAAGTGAGTTCCGATATCATCTAAAGACGCGGCACCAAAGAGAGCATCCATCAATGCATGCAGCGGGGCATCTCCATCGGAATGCCCTTCCTCCCCCCGGGGGAAAGGTATGGTGATTCCTCCTAAAATTAAAGGCCTTCCCTCCGCAAGAGGATGAATATCGTAACCGAAACCTGATTTTGTAATCACTGCGCCATCCCCTTCTGCCGGGATATCCCAAGGATAAGTTATTTTCCTGTTACCCGGATCTCCGGGTATGGTGAAGACTTTTCCACAGTAGCGGTCGTATAAAGCGGTATCATCGGTGCTTTGAAATTCTTCCTCTTTTGCCCTGCGGTGAGCTGAGAGAATATCGGAAAATCGAAATGTCTGGGGAGTTTGTATCCGGGATAGAGCCGATCTCTCGTAGTGAATTTTCACAAAACCGTTACTATCGATGCCTTTTACGGTATCGTGCAAACTAATAACAGGAGCACACGCTCCGTGCTGCAGAGCTCCCTTATAAACAGCCGCAATCAACTCTTCCGATACCCACGGACGAGCGGCATCATGTATCATAACAAATTCGGAAGGAAATGCCCGGAGATGTTCCAGACCGTTATATACGGAATTTTGCCTGGTTTCACCGCCTGCAATGACACTGCAGCGGCTCCGTATATCTGTTTCAAGATAATGATCAGCTAATTCGGAGGCACCCCGGACTGATTCTTTAGGAACAGTAAAAATCACCTGTCCACAAGACAGTTTATTGATAAAAGGAATAGCGGCATTTATGAATATTGGCTTTCCGCCAATAAAACGAAACTGCTTCCTGGTTTCCCCGCCTATCCGTGATCCGGTTCCGGCAGCGGTAATTATAACCGCGCACGGACAATCGTTCAGATGAGACATCTGACGGTATTATTCTTCTTCATCTTCTAAATCTTCATCGGTATCCAGATCAATCTCCAACTTGCTGAATACCATACTTTCCACTTCTTCTTTCTTGATTCCCAGAGAGTAAGCTATTTCATCAACTAATAACTTCAAGGCGCTGTCAAAAAGTTTCCGTTCCAAAATGGGCAGTTCCTTTATTTTGCTTCTGTGATACAAAGCCCTCACCACCGTGGCAATATCCATAACACTGCCTTGTTTCAGCAGGTCTAGGTTCATCTGATACCGCATTTTCCAATCTGTCTGAACCGGTTTATAATCTTCAGCAATCAATGAAAGAGCCTTTTGGGCTTCTTTTTTACCTACAATTGCACGGATTCCCAATTCCTCGGCCTTATCGACCGGCACCATAACAGTCATATCGGAAACTTCTATATAGATAATGTAATAGGGAATTAATGCATCGTTGAATTCCCTTTCGGTAATGGATTTAATTTTTCCCACCCCTTGAAGAGGATAAACCACCTCTTGATTTTCTTTGAAATGGGTAGATTTCTTTGCCTTTGTCTTATTCTTCATGCTCTCAGTATACCCTTCATTTGGGGTAAAAGTCAAAGGAGGAGACGCGACAAAAATGCTATTTTAATAACACAAGCCGCTCTTGCATTGATAACCCGGCAAGAGATGGATCAAATTCTCTCTTTTTTGGTTTTAGATACTTAAAGGGGTGTATATCTAGAGGATTGGGATACCATCCGTCTATTCTGCTCGTATCAATAAGATTTACCGCGGGAGTATGACTTATCGGAAGAACAACCCCTGTTTCAATTAGTATCTCTTCCGCCTTCGCGAGATTTTCATACCGGTCTTTCGTATCACCGCTCATTGAATCTTCGATGAGGGTATCAAATTCCTGATCCCGGAAATTCGCGTCGTTAAGATTGCTGTCGGAAGTCCACATTTGAAGGAATGTCAACGGATCAGCAAAATCCCCAATCCAGGTAAGAGTACCAAATGTATAGTCATCTTCATTCAAAGCCTCAAAATAGGAATCAAAACTGACTACTTTTAACTGAGTAGTTACCTCCAGATGCTCCTTTAAAGCCGATGCAATGAGTTCGGTGGTTTCCCTGTTTACAGGATCGGGGGGGATTTTAAATACGAGATCTTTCAATCCTCTCCCTTCGGGATAACCGGCTTCCGCGAGTAATTTTTTTCCGGCCTGAACGTCCTGTTTCAAACCTTCCACTTCAGGATACAGGGGTATCGGCGGAACCAGTGTGTCCGCCGGGGTGAAAAACTTTTCGTGATCTCTGATCTTTTCCCACGGCATTATTAGTGCCACCCCGCGTCTTACTTTAGGATTGTTAAATGGTTTCTCTCTGCTCACCGAAAAGAAATAGGTGGTGGCGAACATAGGATTTATTTTAATTGCATCGGCAAACTGAACTTCCCGCAGATCCCAGCTTTGGGCAACCCATTCTATCTGCCCTTTATTAAACAACTCTGTTACACGCTTGTCATCATCATTATAGTTAATCTTGACAATATCGTAATACACATTGTCCTTGTCCCAATACCGAGGGTTTTTCTTTAGGGATAGTTCCGATGACGAGTACTCATCAATTATAAAGGGACCGTTTCCAATAACTTTATCCGGCTGGGTCAGCTGCTTCAGATAGAGATTTTCAGGATGCACGGCTGAAAAACTGTGATGACAGAGGATTTTCATAAAATGCGAAGCTGATTTTTCTAGAACAACCTCTAAAACAGTATCCGAAAGGACTTTTATTCCTACAGATGATGCCCGGGAAGTTTTCCCGGTACGATAATTTTTAGCTCCCGCTATGATATCAAAAAGAAAAGAATAAGCAGCATCATTCTGAGGGTGTAAGAGTTCCAGCCAGGAATCACGAAAATGCTTTGCCGTTACCTGATCTCCGTTTGAATATACCGTATCTCGCAAATAAAAGGTGTAAGTTTTTCCGTCCTCTGATATATCCCATTTTTCCGCAATTGCCGGAACGGGATTTAAGTTATAAGGATCGTATGATACAAGACCTTCAAAAAGGGCAGTATACAACTGAGCTTCCGAAGTGGTGTATGAATAAATCGGGTTATACTGTAAGTTTGCAGGGCTTAGATTTACTGTAAACTCCGCGTTCTCTTTCTGTGCTGTTATTGTAAACGGTATTATTATAAATAGAACAGATAGGGATAATCTTAATATATTTTTCATTGGTACTCCAAGTTATTATTCCGGAATGATAACTTAAGGTTAGTCTCGGGAGAAATAAAAGTCAAATATGAGCGGAATAGATTAAACCAAGTCGTTCTTTAGTGATAAACGAATAAAGAATTATTCTCCAAGTCCGAAGGATTCCATTATCCGGTCGGCAACCATTTCAACCACGGAATCATTTATATAGGAAGGATCTTCTAATTTCTTTTTGACTTCTGCAATTCGATCCATTCGTACATCGTCCGAGGATTTTACATCCTTAGAAATTTTAAGGAGTTCAGCTTTTAGTTTTGATTCTTCGGAGAGGGAAACGGAATCCTTTGCTTCCTTTTTCTCTGTCCGTTGGGTCTTTTCTGTTTTGTTGAATCGCGATATGGGGTCAACTGGACCTAAGCGGTCAATCGTCATATCATCCTTCCTTTCATATTAACTATCGTCAATAACTGCCTAAATTTTTAATATAAAATTACTCTTTTGCGGAGATACAGACAACTATTTCTCCTTTAATTGTACTTCTGCTCTTAAAATTCTCCAGTACTTCTACTACTATGCCGGATATATACTCTTCATGCAGTTTTGTCATCTCCCTGCCAATAAAAATGTACCGCTTAGAATCAATATCGGCAATATCTTCTAATAATTTTACAACGCGATGCGGAGATTCATATAAAATCACCGCGGTATCACAGCTCATTATTTTTTCCAGCCGGCGTTTACGCCTGCCGGACTTTGGGGATAGAAACCCCCCGAAAATAAAATCACCGCCGCTAAAACCCGAAACACTATAAGCGGATATTGCCGCAGACGGGCCCGGAATCGGAATAACCTCAAAACCCTTCTCACGGATGTCCCGCGCCAGCAGGCTTCCTGGATCACTAACTGCCGGTGTACCGGCATCGCTGCAATAAGCTAAGCTTTTACCCTCTTCTAACCTCTGTACGACTGCATTTACTCTGGATTTTTCATTATATCCATGACAGCTTATTAGCTTTTTTTTAATGCCGTATTGAAGAAGTAACCTGCCCGTTCGCCTTGTATCTTCACATACTATTATATCAACACTCTTAAGAACATCAAGGGCTCTCAGAGTTATATCCGCCATATTACCGATAGGTGTCGCAACAATAAATAACGCGTTCTCCCGCTCTGCCAATTACTCCTCCATTCTTTTTAGTCTCTGCTTGCGTTATTCAATATAGTTTGTTTACAATGATATACTAATCACGATAATTTCAACAGGGGGTATAACATTCAAATAGCCGTTCTAATCTTTCTACTCATTCTTATCGGTATTCTACTATACACACTGCTCAAGATGAAAGATAACGATTATTCCTCCCTCTCGAACAGGATGGCAAATAGAAGCAGAAAAAACTTTGAATTGCTGAAACCCTGTCCAATTTGTGGTAAAATGCTCAAGAAGAGTGAACTGATAAAAACAACGGTATATCCGGGCAAACCGGATCGTATTGTTCATATGTTTGGCTGCCCGCACTGTTATCCGGGAAACAGCGGGTCTCCCAGAAAATGTCCAGTATGCGGAAAAATCCTTGGATTTAATGATTATCTCATCGCAAGGATGTTTGAAAGAAGGGACAAAAAACATGTCCATGTACTTGGATGTACCCGCTGCAGAGATGACCGCTCTTCTGTCAACAATGGCAAAACATCTATCTGAATAAGGGAGGCATCGTAGAACGATGTTATACTACCTCGGTGAATGGCTTACTCAATACTTTGGACCGGCAAGACTATTTACATCCCATCTTTTCTTAATAGCTGCAGGCACATCAATATCATTTCTCCTATCTCTTATCTTTATTCCACCGCTTAAACAACTACTCCCCAGAGACAGAGGCAGAGAATTTGCTGTTGATAGTCATGCCGCTATCGGAAAACCCACAGGTGGAGGGATTATCTTTATCACAATATTCTTCTTTATCAGTATGCTTTTTGTTCCATTTTCTGTTCATCAGATTCTCATCCTTCTTATCTGTATGATTGCCATGGTTACCGGGTATCTTGATGACAGAAGTAATAAGCCATGGAGCGAATACATTAAGGGGCTCTTAGATCTACTCATAGCTTTAGCAGCTTCCTTTGTGCTTTACTACTCAAGGGGGGGAGAATTGTGGTTTCCCTTTACAAAGGAGATTTTCTATGTTTCACCTTTTTTCTATATCCCCATATCTGCGCTAATCATTTGGGTCAGCATTAATTCCACGAATTGTACGGACGGAATTGACGGTCTATCCAGTACACTGGTCCTTTTGGCGCTAATGAGTATGGGAGTCTTCCTCTACTTTGTGATCGGCCATGTGGTGGTATCTAATTATCTTCTACTGCCCCATTACGAAAATGGAGCACGTTGGGCCATCATGATTTTCACTTTGGTTGGAAGCCTTGGGGGGTATCTCTGGCACAATGCTTATCCAAGCTCAGTACTTATGGGAGACGCGGGCTCGAGAGCTTTAGGCTTCATTATAGGAGCATCCATAATTCTTTCCGGCAATCCTTTTTTTATCCTAATTGCAGGAGGGGTGATGCTGATAAACGGAGGTACCGGATTAATTAAGGTAGTTCTATTACGTTTCTTTAAGATAAAGGTTTTTCACAATGTCAGATTTCCACTCCATGATCATTTCAGATACCGTTGGAAATGGTCCAATACACAGGTACTCATCCGGTATTCACTAATTCAGATGCTGCTGATCATCGTGTTATTCGGAATTTTTATAAAAATCCGATAAATTTTTAGTATTGCCTAGCAGGAGGAAGAACAAATTCCTTAATTTCTTCCTGTCCCGAAATAACGAGAGTTAGTGTTGAGTTAACCTTTTCTTCGTAGGGGACAGCAATCCTTCCTCCGGGATGTTTCATTCCAAAGATAACTTTCTGTTCTCCATCCGGGGGTATTACTTGAAACTGGATATCGATTGCTACCGGATAATCGGGAAGTACATAATCGAAAATACCAAAGACAACATCTTCCTCTTCGGGATCCGGTTTATTAATAGTAACGGAAACAATATTATTTAAATCTATTTCCGTTTCCGGCGGAGGATTTTGTGAGACCACTACCCCTTCTCCCTCTTCATCATCTGCTATGAATCGGAAAGGTATTCCTTTATCCACCAGCTCCTGTATAGCATCCGAATAATGCAGATCGATTAAGTCAGGCATTTCCGCGGCTTCCACATTAGGTCCGCGGCTTACCCAAAAATCAAGAGAGGTAAAACCGGTGACGCGGGTATCGGGTTCGGGATTCTGACCTACAATTGTGCCCGGTTCCGCTTCGTCAAACACAAAGGAAACATTCCCCACCCCCAGGAGGGGATTCTGACTGGAAAATAATGTCTGCAGGTAGAGCTTCACCTCATCCAGTTCTTTTCCAACGAAATCTTCTACTTTATCGACTAAGGCTCCCTTGCTGACCGAGAGCTGTATTCTCTTCCCGAGCTTAACAACAGTACCCGGTATGGGTTTCTGAGAAAGCACTCTTCCTTTTGATGAGGGGTCTGATGATGTTCGTAACTGAATCCAGGGCTGGAGATGATATTTCTGCAGATCCAGCATCGCTTCTTCCAGGGTCTTGCCCGCAACATCCGGAACCTTTGTCTCTTCGGGACCTTCCATAACGACAAGAAAAACAATAAGTCCGCTTACAATCATAAGAAGAAGCGCACCCACGATTGCCAGTATTGAGTAACGAAAATATTTTGATGCTTCGTCTCCGGAAAAACCGGTCTTTTTTCTAAAATTAGGCGCGGAAAGCTTCATTCTTCTCCCCCAAGCATAGAACCTTCTAACTCTTTAACCCCATTCACAAAGGATTTCCAATCCATAGGTTTTTTTGATTGAAGCTGGACTCTATTTACTGTAAGAATACCATCTCCCGTTTGTATCAAAATTCCCCTTTCTTTGTCTATACCTATAACTGTGCCGGCAGGCAATGTTTCATTACCAGCTGAATCCATCACGGACCCCGATAAGATAAAAAGTTTCCGTCCCCTGAGGAGCGTATACGCGCCAGGCCAACCGGTGTAGGCTCGTATCATTCTTTCTATAAAAACAGCGGGTAATTTCCAGTTAATATTCCCATCTTCCTTTTTGACTATACGGCAGTAGGTCGCCTTTGATTCATCCTGAGGACGGTCATGGATGTTGCCCTGCTTTAGCCCCGATACAGTTTTATCAAGAAGATCAGCCCCCGTTTTGGAGGCTAGTTCTGTCAATTCCACAGTTGTTTCATTACCTGCTAAAGGTATCTCCTCTTGGAATAATATATTTCCGGCATCCATTTCCATTGCTATCCGCTGTACTGTTACACCGGTCATATCATCTCCGGAAAGGATAGCAGCCGGTATAGGAGAGGGCCCCCTAAACCTGGGAAGGAGAGAGGGATGCACGTTTACCCCTCCTAATGGAAATAATTCAATAAACTTCGGTCCGAATAACCGTCCATAAGCATACACCGCAAGCAGATCAGGATTTAATTCACGAATTTTTTTCCGTATTTCAGAACCTAAACGGTGCGGTTGAAGAAGTATTAACCCCAGTTCTTCCGCCCGTTTCTTGACGGGCGGAGAGACAATTTTTTTTCCCCTTCCTGCTATCCGGTCCGGGGCGGTAAGTACAAAACACTCATTATTTGAGGACAGTTTTTCCAGTGATTTGACCGCAAGCTCCGGGGTTCCCGCGAACAGAATGCGCATTAAACTCCAACCGTTTTGAAGTACTTCTTCATAACCTTATCTTTTTTCCGTTCATTCAAATGATCTATAAAGAGAACCCCATTCAAGTGATCATTTTCATGCTGAATTACCCGGGCAAGAAAGCCTTCGGCATCAAGAGTGAATCGCCTCCCGTATTCATTCCATGCCTGAATTTTTACCAATCGAGGCCGCCTAATGTCGGTATAAATTCCGGGAATACTGAGGCACCCCTCTTCATATTCAACTTCTTCCAGGGATGTCTCAATGACTTGAGGATTTATAAAAGTTCTTGGCTGGTCACCCTGCAGGCTGATGACGAACAGCCGCTTGTTGATATTAACCTGAGGAGCCGCAAGACCGATTCCTTTTTCTTTTATCATTACATTAATCATTTCGGAAGCTAATTCTGCCGTTGCTTTATCTATAGTATCCACTTCCGCTGCTTTTTCTTTCAATCCAGGATTTGGAACTTTAATTATCTCTAACATATTATTCTCCAATGTCATTATACTATATTATTTCATTCCTTTAAATATCTTAAGCGGGTGTATAGACAATCATAAACCTTACCAAAAGATTCAACATTAATATATACATAATATACTAAAATTCAAAAGGCTGGATCGTCTTAGAGAAGGGCGACAGGATCTATGTCAGCCTCAATGTATACTCCCCCTTTTGCAGGGAAGTTTTTATAAATAGAATACAGAATACCGTGGGTCTTTCCAAAAGAATGGGAAATAACAATTATATGGTTCCGGTGTTTTCCCGCAATGAAATTTAAAGGACATTCTACTGGACCCAAGAGAAAATCCTCAGACGGCAGCGCGTTTCGACATTCCGCCGCAAAAAGTGATCCTGATTTAAGCACCTTTTTATAATCCTTTCCTCTAAATACAAAACGGAACAGACGGGAAAAGGGAGGAAAGTCAAGTTCCCGACGGGTTTCCAGCTCCCTAAGATAAAACTCGCTTGCTTCTCCGGTAGCTGCATACCGAACAGCATCATATTCCGGGCGGAAAGTCTGCACAACTACTTTCCCGTCAGGATGGTACCTTCCAGCCCTGCCTGCCACCTGGACTATCAGAGAATAGGTTCGTTCAGAAGCCCTGAAATCCGGAAGCTGAAGTCCGGTATCCGCCATGACAATACCAACCAATTTAACACCGGGAAAATTGAGCCCCTTAGCTACCATTTGAGTTCCTACTAATATATCGATTCTGCCCTTTTTAAACTCATTTATCTTCTTTTCTAAGGCGCCTTTTTTTCTCACGGCATCGGTATCGATTCTGCAGATGTTATATTCAGGAAAAATACTCTCTAATTCTTCCTCTATTTTTTCGGTTCCAAATCCGGAATACCCTACATCCAACGATCCGCATTCCGGACAAATTTCTATCGGGCTTTTGCGGTATCCACAGTAATGGCATAACATTTCTCCCCTCTTCTTATGATAGGTTAGACTTACAGAGCAGCGGGAACACTTCATCTGATATCCACAGCTTCTGCAGTGAAAAAAGTAAGAAAAACCGCGGCGGTTCAGAAATAGTATAACCTGCCGTTTCTCTTCAAGGGTTCTCTTCATCTCTCTCAAAAGTGTATCGGAAAGCACGCTTGTTTTACCCGTCATATCAACACGAACAAGTTCCGGTATCCCGCCGCCGGCAACTCGAGTGGTAAGGGCATGTCCTTTAATACGGCCTTCCTTCATAAGGAGATATCCCTCTACAGATGGAGTAGCGCTTCCCATAATAAGCAGCGCGCCGGTTTCAGCACACCGTTTCATAGCCACCTGTCTTGCATGGTAACGGGGAGAAGCTGAAGATTTGTAAGCACCTTCATGCTCTTCGTCCAGGATGATCATCCCCAGATTTTTAAGCGGTGCAAAAACAGCACTCCTGGCACCGATGACCAAAGGTGCTTCACCCTTTAAGATTTTTTTCCACTCCGATAATTTCTGTGAAGGAGTAAGTCTCGAATGGAGTACAGCGGCAGATACAGAAAATCTCGCTTTTATTGCAGATACAATCTGCTGGGTAAGGGCAATTTCAGGAACAAGATAGATAACAGTTTTCCCTTCGTTAAGCATTTTACCCGCAATTTGTAAAAAGACTTCCGTTTTACCGGATCCTGTAACTCCATGCAGGTAATGCATTCCTTTAGGGTTATCAGCAATTTCTTTAATCGCTTTTTCTTGTTCGTCACTCAGTTGTTTGGGAGTCTTTTCAGGAACATCTTCCTCCACCAGGAGCGAAGGCGGTTCCGTTTCTTTCTTCCCTCCGGGTAACATGGAAAAGAGCGACTCACCAAGCGAAGAAAAATACATATGGGCAGTCCACTTTGCCAGCTTTAGGTATTCAGAGTCGAATAACGGCTCGGAATCTACAAAACGCTCAATGCTTTTAAGTTCTCTCACCTCCGGCGGAGGCACAGAGGCGGTGCCCACTACAAAACCAATTAATTTTCTTGAGCCGAAAGGGGCAGCTACCCGGTATCCCATCGGGAATTCCGGGGATTTCTCCGGCGCTTTGTAGGAAAATGTTCCGGCGACCGGTAAATTAAAGACTACGTCAAGGTAAAAAGGCTTACTACTCATCGAGGGTTTTCCGGAGTAACTTCAAATCTTCCCAGACCTGTCTCTTTAGTTCAGCGTTCCGGAGCACGGCACTCGGATGATAAGTCGCAATCAGAGGTATACCCTTAAACAAATGCACTCGGCCCCGTTGTTTCCCAATTCCAGCAGCATTATTTAACAGTACCTGCGTAGCAATGCGTCCGAGTGTTAATATAGCTTTAGGCTTTATATAAAAAATCTGCTGTTCCAGGTAAGGCATACATTGTTCAACTTCATTGGGTTTAGGATCTCTGTTATTCGGCGGTCTGCATTTTACGATATTGCCGATATAGACGTTTGAAAAACGGGACAGATCGATTGCATCTAGCCATTTATCAAGAAACTGTCCAGCCTTCCCGACAAAGGGTAATCCTTGCTTGTCTTCATCACCGCCGGGCCCCTCACCTATAACCATCACTTCAGGATTCATAACTCCCATTCCGGGAACTGTTGAGTTTCTGGTTTCATGTAGAGGACATTTTTTACATACAGATATTTTATCATTAAGCTTTTTAAGCAAAACTTCTTTTTCAGTCCCGTCCTTGAGGCTCTCCTGAATTTCTCTGCCCCCGCTTTGCTTCTTCCGCGCAAGCGGATCATGCTTTCTCTTAAAACCTTGACTCACATAATCTTCAACATCGTTTAATAAATCCCAAAATCGCTGCTTTAACTCTTTACTCATCATAATCTACCTTATAAAGAAATAATCCCATGGGAGGAGCAGGGCTATAGGAATATTGATTATCCCGCAGCTCAAGACGTTCTTTAAATATATCAGGATCTTTATTTTCTAAAACCACTCCTACCATCGTTCCTACTAAGGCTCGTACCATTCGGCGAAGAAACCCATGACCTTTTATACGAAATACAACAAAGGAAGAATCAGGATAAAAAGCGGCTGAAGAAATATTCCGGACCAACGATAAACCTGGTTCCGGTTTAAAGGCAAAAGTCGAAAAATCGTGTTCTCCGGGAATTTGCGCGGCCATCCGGTTAAGCTTTAATAGATCCGGTGCATAGCTGTTAACCCTCCATGATAATCTGCTGTAAAAAGGATTCGGTCTGGAGGAAAAATATAAATAGTAGCGGTATTCACGGGATTTAGCACTGTAGCGCGCACTAAAATCGTTAGATACCTCATCGCTTGAAACTGCTTTTATATCGGAAGGCATATAACTGTTTAGAGCAATCCAATACCTTGATGCGGGTATTGAATCAATATCGGTAAAAAAATTTATAACCTGTCCGCAAGCATGAACTCCTGTGTCGGTTCTACCCGCGCCTGTAACTTTTACCGGATGCCGATGCATCGTCTCTAGAGAATTCGTTATCTCTCCCTGGACTGTTCTTCCCCGTTTCTGTACCTGCCATCCTAGAAAATCGGTTCCATCGTAGGAGATTACCATACGTATATTTCTCAGCATAACTCATCCGATTTCCTCTGGGACTTCTATTCCCATTTCTTTAGCTATTTCTTCATACACATCCCGTGCATTATCTAATAATACAACGGGTTTATCTTTCGATGCCCTTCCCATACCAAATATCTTTGCTATAGTCCTCTTTGCCCGGTCTAAAGCCACCTGTCTCTTTTTGGGATCTTGCTTTGGGCCGTATTTATATTCCAAATAACCGGCAATATAGAGAACACCGTCATAACCGTAATCCTTGTCCAAATCAGGACCGAGGTGTTTTGCCCCGCCTATTCCTTCAACTCCCTTTTGTTCGCTTTCCACCGCCAAATTATAAAAGAAACGGGCTTTCCTATAAAATATCTTTGATAAGTAATCGTAATTTTCGTTGGGCTTTTTCCGATGCAGGTCCTTCGATAACCAAGCAGCCCTTATAGCTGATAATCCCTGCTTGATGGTGGGAGAAAATTCAGGAGGAAATAGATCGTAACACATAATGGCAAAGAAATAACTCGCGCATCCCTCCTCGATCCCCCTAGGTTCTGTATAATCCAGTACAGGAAAAATGGATTGGACACTTTCCATGCGTCTTGTGGTATCTTCAGAAATTTTATCTCTGCTTGGTCCCGGTAATTCCAAAAAATCTTTTTGATAAGCGGCATAATAACAGTTCGGGCAAACCGTTACCGGATAATTCAAAGGAAACACCTCGCCATATTTTTTTGACGGGAGATACTGTCTTCTAAATTCATGAGTCAGCTCGCCTGCAATCAGCCGTCCCCGTCCGGTACGCAGCTCTTCACGATAAAATGATCCGGTACAAACGGGACATTCAATTGGGTCTTTAGAAAAAAATGTAAGGGTACTACCTTTATCGGCCATGTTATATAAAGCAGTCTAATCCGGATCGCCTTCAATGACAACCATGGCTATGGCATTATCTTTTTCATGGGCTAGGGAACAGTGGATTTTCGTTCCCCCTACTCGATGGAAGATTTCTAACGCTTTTCCATGAAGAACAATTATCGGCTTTCCGAACGTATCATTCTTAACCTGAATTTCCTTCAGTTTAACCCCCCGTAATCCAATTCCTACCGCTTTCCCGAGAGCTTCCTTTGCGGCGAATCGATTGGCAAGGGACTGTACAGCTCCTTCTCTTCTAGCAAGAGCAGTTTCCAATTCCTCCGGATGAAAGTACCGTCTTAATAGTTTTTGATTTTCTTTCCAAGCAGCAAATCTAGGAACTTGTACAACATCAATCCCGATACCAAGAATCATTCCGCTTCTTCCCTAAGTTCAACGGTCACTTCAATCTCTCTGGGTTCGAAATCCAGTACTGATAAATCGTCAGGTACTATTGGACTAACCTGAAGCGTATATGTTCCCGGTTCTTCTGCGTCAGACGCATCAACGGTCAATAGTATTTCATCCATGGAGAAACGATTCATAGCCCTTTGCCCGCCTTGTAATTGTATAAAACCGTTAGGAACAGGATCGGCTATCCGTAATCCAGGTTCCAGATCTAAAATAGCAATATCAACCGAAGAAATCTCCTGTACCACAACTTTCTCTTCAATAATTCCCTGAAATTCTACAACATTTCCTCCGGGAAAAGAGATAAATTCATTTGGAGAAATAATCCGGACGCGCACAGAGAAATCATCATTCCTCCCTGTAAGATCTATTTCTTCAGTTTTTACTTGCTGGATATTCATTACCCGGCTTCTCGGACCATTGGCCTCTACCGCCGAGGGATTCAAATAGTACCTTACTAAATTGTACCCGGGGGCCGGATTTCCAGTGATATTAGGTACTACTTCTAAACTTTTCTGGATTTTTTCTTCCAGTTCTAAAGTGATGTTCTTAGGTTCCACTTGGATTTCTAAAGGCTCCACCGTTTCAGCGTTTCCTGTTAAATCGATTTCAACCGGAGCCTTAAAAATCCCTTCACTCTTGTACTCCGAAAAATCAACGCCGGCATACAGGTCCTCTTCGAAAATTTGAAAAATTCCATCTTCGTCGCCCCGCAATCTCACTCTAATTCTTTCCGTATGCCGGGTACTGAGAACATAATTATCATTTACAATGATGTCTAGAGGTACACTAAGATACCGCTCTTCCATCCTATTTATGTTATTGAGAAAAAAAAGAACAACTGCACCTGCAAGGGCTAAAATTTTTACCGGCCAGTTGGAAAACAAATTGCGGAAGACCTTTTTACTCTTCAAAGAGGGCAACCTCCTCTTCCTTTACCGGTTCAGTTGTATTTAATTTCTCTCTAAGCCGATTCTTTACTTCCCGGGCTGCCACATCATAGTAAAGATTGGACTCATACGCCAGGGAAACCGCTCCTGTCTCTTCTGAAACGACCAAGACGACGGCATCGGTCTCTTCGGCCAGTCCTAAAGCCGCCCTGTGCCGGGTACCAAAACTTCTTCTTATATCCAATTGCTCGGAAAGAGGAAGAAAACATCCGGCGGCAACCACCTTTCCAGCATCTATTACCACGGCACCGTCATGCAGAGTCGTATCGTATCCAAAAATGGTGAGAATTAAACCCGATGATAAATCGGCGTTTAACCTTGTGCCGGTATCTATTATATTTTTTAAGCCTACAGACCGTTTAAAAACAATCAGGGCACCCCTTCTTCGCGAGGAGAGTATATCCACAGCATTTAACACTGCATCTAACTGAAATGATTTAGCCCGTTGACCAATCCTGAACCACTCACCTTGTCCAATACGGGTGAATATCCGCCGTAATTCAGGCTGGAAGATAATTGCCATGGCTATTACTATACTGGGTGCAAGAGTATTCATTATCCAGAGGAGGGTCTTTAAATTAAGCAGAAAGGCAGCACCGTAGACAAGGAGAATAAAGAATACACCCTTTACTAGTTGAATTGCCTTTGTCTGTACCAGGATTTGATATCCCTTATATATTACAAAAGCAAGAATCAGTATATCCAATACGGGGATGATAAGTTCGCGGAATAACCAAATGTCATTAAGAAAATCCACTCTGCCCTACTTTCCTGCCTCCTCCAAGGCTTTAATCATTCTGATACAATCAACAGTTTCTGCAACATCATGAACCCGGAGAATGTCTGCTCCATGCATCGCAGCGTATATATTGGCGGCTAATGTTCCGGCCAGCCTTTCCTCTGAAGACTTGCGGCCTAACACCGATTTAATAAAAGACTTTCTAGAAAGGCCGATGATTACCGGGAAACCTAACTCCTTAAAAGAATCGGCACTCCCAATTATACGGAGATTATCAATCACCCTTTTACCAAAACCTACTCCCGGATCGATTATAATACTCTCACGGGATATTCCCGCGGTTAAAGCAAAATCTATACGTTCCTGTAACTCATTCTTAATTTCTATGATGGTATCCTTGTATGAAGGATTCTTCTGCATTGTCACAGGATTACCCCTCATGTGCATTAAAATAACCGGTATACCATTTCTTGCAGCGTATTGCGCCATCAGCGCGTCATCCCTGAGAGCAGATATATCATTTATGATATCCGCCCCTGCATCCATTGCCGCTTTAGCGGCATCACATTTTCTCGTATCGACAGAGATAGGGATATCCCAATGCTTACGGATCTCCTCGACAATTGGCCGCACCCTTTGTATTTCTTCGCGTAACACCACATAGCTGCTTCCCGGCCTAGTGGATTCACCTCCGATATCAATAACATCTACTCCTGCCCTAATCATTTTATCGGCAGCACTGCGTGCTTCATTTATATTAGGATATCTGCTATCAGAATGAAAAGAATCGGGTGTAGCATTGAGGATACCCATAATTAAAGGTTTTTCGCCGAATTCCAGAAATCTGTTCCGGGAGAGAGTTATCTTCATTGGAATTAATATTAGCAGAAAAGCCGTATTAATACTATTCTGTGCGGGAATTGCCGGGTAATTACTTTTATGAACTGATTTTTCTAAGAATGTGAAATGAGCCTATTTTCTTTTTAGTATCTATAACATCGTTACAGAGAGAGCCGCCGTCTAATCCGGCTTTTTGGATCAGTCTTTTGCGGGAAGCTTGACCGGGGAATTCTTTCTTAATCCCCCAATGTTTGTAAAGAACCGGTATATGCTCACGCTGGATAAAGGAGCCGATCATTTCTCCTATTCCTCCTGCGGATACACCATCCTCAAGAAGATATACCAATTTATAACTGGACAGAATATCTAAAAGGTAATCCTCATCGATCGGTTCAATAAAACGGAGATTATATACATCTGCGGGAATTCCCTGTCTTCCCAATCGGTATGCGGCGTCCAGCAGTTCAGGAACCAACCCTCCCGTACCCGCAAGGAGAATATTGGAGTTATCTCTTATAGCAAATGCTCCTCTCCCTTCCACGAGGGGCTCCTGAAAAACTGATTGCCCGTCCAGACAATCATCTTTAGGATATCGAATCATAACGGGTCCCCGCATATTCAAGCTGTACTCTAACATCATACGAACTTCGTCCGTTGACGCCGGTGACAGCATGGTTATACCAGGGATTCCTCTAAAAAGAGCTATATCGAATATCCCCTGATGAGTAGCGCCGTCATTACCAACTAGTCCTGCCCTATCCAAGGCAAATATTACCGAATGGCCCGGTAAAGCGACATCATGTATTACTTGATCTACGGCTCGCTGCAGAAAGGTTGAGTAAATGGCTGCGACAGGTTTCAAACCTGCGGCAGCAAGCCCTGCGGCGAAGGTAACAGCATGCTGTTCGGTTATACCAACATCGTAAAATCTATCCGGAAAACGAGCTTTAAAGGGGGACAATCCTGTACCTTTGGCCATGGCGGCGGTAATGGCTACTATCTTATCATCCTTATCAGCAAAATCAATCATACTTTGAGAAAAAGCCTGGGTAAATGTCTTCTTTTCAGGATTGTCCACCTTCCCGTCTATAACAGAAAAGGAAGATATGCCATGAAAGGAAGTTGGATCATTCTCCGCGTAACTGTACCCATGCCCTTTGATAGTACGGACATGAACGACAACGGGTCTTGCAACCTGCTTTATGTTTTTAAAAACGTTTATTAAGCTTTTTATATTGTGACCATCGATTGGACCAACATATTCGAAACCCAAATCCGAAAAGAGGTTTTCTTTAAATGCAACTGCCTTAACTGCCCGTTTGAAGCGTTCAATCATTCCTAGAAGTTCAGGACCGACTTTAGGAATGGTATTAACTAAAGAATCAAATCGGTCTCTAAATGTCTGATACATCTCGGTAGTTGTAAGACGTGACAGGTAAGAAGATATGGCTCCTACATTTCTGTTTATTGACATCTCGTTATCATTCAACACTACAACGAGATCCTTTTTTAAATGACCAGCATGATTCAGCCCTTCTAACGCAAGCCCCCCGCCGAGAGCACCATCACCAACGACGGCAACTACTTTTCCAGGTATGTTTTGAATTTTTTTCCCTTCTAAAATTCCCAATGCGGATGATATTGCCGTAGAAGCATGACCGGTTTCAATTAAATCATGGGTGCTTTCGTCCCGTTTGGGAAAACCTGACAATCCATTTTCAGTTCTAATAGAGCGGAAAAGATCTTTTCTTCCTGTGAGAATCTTATGGGTATAACACTGATGGCCCACATCCCAAATAAGTGCATCGGAAGGACTGTTAAAAACACGATGCAGAGCTATCGTTAACTCAACAGCTCCAAGGTTTGATGCTAAATGGCCTCCGTTTTTGCTCACCACTTCAATAATCAGCTCTCTAACTTCATCTGCAAGCTGACAGAGAGATTCTTCTGGAATCTTTTTTAAATCATCAGATTTTAAGATGGAGGAAAGAACAGACGGCATTTCTACATGAACCTTTTTACTTTTCCATAATAATATGGATTTAATGAATTACTTAGGTAATTGAAAAATCCTGATTGGCTACAATCAGCCAGGGGTTCAGTATAGCTAATCATTTACAAAGTAAATAATTAGTTTTCCCGACCCGATAACGGGGCTCTTGCAAAACATAAATTTGCAGGCACCGTACTTTAATAAATTTAGCACGTTTTTAGAAAAAAGCTATTTACTTTTCTTTTTATGCCGGTTTTTCCGTAACTTTTTTTTCCGCTTATGTGTGGAAATTTTTTTCCGTTTCCGTTTTCTTCCGCAAGGCACGTTATTTTACTCCTTATGCTAACATTTCCAATGATATACCGTTAAACGTTATCTTACTTAAAGACAGCATTTATCTTTTTTATCCAATGCAATTAACTGTTCGGATACTAATAGGCAGGACCGACAGGTGAAGAAGGTCCGGAACCTTTCCGGGGTATCCCGGACAAGTATCCAATATAACTAATATCTTATGCTATAGTCAAGTAGTATACAGTAATTACCCGCAATTCTAAATTTGTAATTTAGAATTGCCTTTTTACTCATGTCATGCTTGGAATTCTCATTTTATTCGATTATTTTACGGCATTTTTTAGAAATCATTCCTCTTTCTGTTGCCTAAAGGTATAAAATGAGAATTCATCAGTAATTACAAATTCCTTGATAAAAATGATTTAACACAATTATCAATACCGATATGGTTTTCCGGATGAAACCACTGAACATCCGGCAAACGGCGGAAAAATGTAAGCTGCCGTTTCGCATACCGCCGGGTATTACGCTTTATATGCTCCTCAACGTCCCGACGGAGCATACAACCTGTACCGGCATAAAGGTGAAACTCACGGTAGCCTATTCCTCTCATACCCGGATCTTTCCATGTTACTCCTCCTGCGAGAAGATTTTTCACTTCCTGGACTAAACCGCATTTGAACATCTCGTCAATACGGTCTTCTATCCTTCTGTACAAATCAGGCCTGGGTCGATTCAGACCGATGAGGAGAAAGGTATATTTCGATCGTTTTTTATCCGGCACCTTAAAACTGGAAAGAGGCTTTCCTGTTACTTCATAGACTTCCAAAGCTCTGGTAAGTCTGTAGACATCCCGTGATGAAATTCGCTGAGCCGTATCAGGATCGATTTGAGAGAGTTCTTCAAAAAGCTTTTGTGAGCCTTCCCGGTTCAATCGAAGCTTAATACTTTCCCGGACTCGGCGGTTTGAGGGTGGAGCGCTGGAGATCCCGAATAGAAAATTCTTTATATAGAATGCCGTACCGCCTGATACAACGGGTATTTTATCCTTTTTTATTATTTCCGGTATTAGTATATCGGCTCTCTTTATAAATTCCCCCACATCATATTTCTCGTTTGGGGTTTTTATATCCACAAGATGATGCGGTATTTCAGACAAAACTGCGGATCGGGGCTTTGCGGTGCCGATATTCATCCCTCGGTAAACTTGAAGAGAATCGGCATTTATTACTTCTCCGCATCTTTTGAAGATTCGATTAATGATTTCTGTTTTTCCTACTGCCGTCGGACCAAATAACAAAACGACCGGCAGAGGGAAAGCGGATTTATTCTTCCAGTTGGTATTCAACCTTCTTAGTTAAAATCTGTTTGATAGCAGTAGATACTACTTTCCCTTCGTTTTCTTCAAGTTCTTCATCACCGGTTATAGATATTTGGTACGCCCGCCTTATGGCTGCACTCGTTACTTCGTATATGTTACCTTCATTGCCAATTAGTAGATCCATAGGAATAATCATCGGTATGTGCTCCAGTCTTTTTATTTAAGGATAGTATACATAATTTTTATACTAAATGTAAACAATCCCGGCACAGCAATTTCCGGCACCAGCAAGGGCAATTTTAAATTTGCATTATGCAATTGCCTTTTTACTAACGCAAAGCTTTTATAGTTATCCAAGTTTACTGACTATCAACTGAACTTCTTCATCTTGAGAAAATCGCTCAGTGTCGATAATGATGTCGGCAAAGCTATAATCATTATTATCTATACCGTAAAGACGAAGATATCTATTTCTATCCCTTCTATCCCTTTCCAGAGTGCGTTTTAAAACATCTTCAAATCTTCCCCTTTCCCGTTGTTGTATCCTCGAAGCTCTTACTTCCGGAGAAGCTGTAAGAAAAACCTTTACATCAGCATCTTCTAAAAGCCAGATAGCCAGACGGGATCCTAGTACAACATTATCTCCCCGGGCAAGCTCAATCTGCCTTTTGTCCAGCAGCCGGTCCCATTTTTGATCTGTTTCCGCTAATTCACATAATTGCTGAAAAGGAATATTCAGTTCTTCGGCAAGGGTATGAAATGTATAGTTTACCATTCTATACCCTAGTTTATCAGCTGTCATCTTACTTATGGTGGTATTACCGCATCCGCTTTTTCCGGAAATTGCAATCTTCATTCTATGTTCCTGAGCTGTTCTCTTATGTTTTCCACGGAATCCTTCATATTCACCACCATCATAGATACTTCACTCAGAATATTCTTGGACCCGATAGTATTTATCTCCCGGTTTATTTCCTGGCATAAGAAATCTAATTTTTTACCGATAGATTCATGAGAAGCAGTTATCTCCCTGAAGTTTGAAAAATGGGTTTCTAGTCTGTTTAACTCTTCATTAATAGTATACTTCATTAGGAGTACAGCTATTTCTGTATACATCCGCTGTTCATCAATATCCTGATCCAACAGCTCTTTAAACCGCTGCTCAAGGTTTCCCCTTAAAAGCTGCTCAATCCGCGTTACATTCTGCTTTATTTTATGGTGATTTTCCTCTAGGGAGTCCAGTTCCCTCAAGATATCTTTCTCTGTTGCCTTTCCCTCGCTGATCCGTCCTTTTTCAACATCGCGATAAACATCTTCAAGGAGAGGGTATACAACCTCCCAATATGATTCAACATCCCTAGTATGCTCAGTTTTTATGATATCCTCCATCCGTAAAAGATGTGAGATTCTGATTGCTTCATTAATCTGCGCCAAATCTGATAGACGGGTCAAGACATCTACATATGCATTAACAGCTGATTCATTTAATGATATTTCTAAATCGGTTCCCGCTTCCCTAATTCGCACATACACTTCAATTCGGCCGCGCCGCATATGGCTGTTCAGAAAATCCCTTATTCGCTGTTCCAAGGGATTTAAAAAAGGCGGTAGATTAATGACAATATCGAGGTATCTATTATTATACGTCTTTATTTCCAGAATAAGATCCATTTTTTCATTCTGTTTTTCACCGTAACCGTATCCTGTCATACTTTTCATGGTTAAATCCTTCCCGATAACAGATTATGATAATTTTTCCTTAAGTTTTTTACCCAGCTTCCAATTATTACCTGCTCCAATAGTTAAAAATAGATCTTCTTCGCGGAGATACTGAGCAAGAAAAGAAAGCGCGTCCATAGGTTTTGGAAAAAAATACACCTCATTCCGGGTATTCCTAATAAGATTAAACAGTATCTCATCCAGTTCCGGATCTTTATTCTTCTCCTCCCTGGCTGAGGCATATATTTCATGGAGTATCAAGGCGTCAGCGTCTTTAAAGGCCGCGGCAAAATCATTTAGAAGGGCTTTGGTTCTGGAGTATGTATGGGGCATAAAATCAACTACAATCCGCCGGGTGGGAAAGAAACTTTTAAATCCCGCTATTGTCTTGGAAATGGCTGTCGGATGGTGTCCATAATCATCATAAAACAGGACACCTTTTTCTTCACCGATTAACTCACTCCTTCTTCTTATCCCCCGAAATGATCTCAAGGCTTCTGCCGCATTATCAAATTTATCTTTATATTCTATCCCTAAATATTGTGCTATTTCGATAGTCAATATAAAGGCGGCAGCAGCATCCAGTATTAAGTGCTCCCCGGGTTGCCCGATTTGGAAAAGCTTATCAATACCATAGAGACGAAAACAGTTGTATCCGGGTACAGATTTTTCCAGAATGATTCTGTAAGGTCCGGAAGCATGTTTTCCATACGGTATAAGCTTCAGATCGCCTCGTTGTTTCCGAACATCATTGATACAGGAAACAACACCGGGATTATCAGCACAGTAAATTACCGTTCCCTCTTGTTTAAGCCGGTATAGAAATGAACAGAAGGCGTCTTTTACATCATTATAGTCTTTGAAGTAATCAGGATGGTCCAGCTCTAAACTAGTCAGTACGGCCCACTCCGGATGATAATAAAGAAAATTACGGCGCCATTCACAGGTTTCTGTAACAAAAAATTTATCACCCCCGGAATAAACCGAATTCCCGTCGATATCGGGAACAGCTGTCGGCACCAGTACCGAACCGGGGAGACCAAAGGCTTTTACAAATATGCTGCTGAGTGCGGTAGTGGTAGTTTTTCCGTGAACGCCGGAAATACCTGCTGAAGGCTGGTTTTTGGAAATAGCTCCCAACGCTTCAGGATAGGCAGCAACAGGTATACCCAGCGCGGCCGCTGCTTTAAGCTCCGGATTGGTATCAGGGTCGTAGGCAGAAGAATGGATAAGCAGATCAAATCGCTTAGAAATATGTTCGTCTTCAAATCCTTCCTTGGGTATTATCTTAAGTTTTTGAAGCATCGCATCGGTGGGGAAAACTTCCGGAGTGTCGGAACCTTCAACGTTGGCTCCGGCCTTTACCAGATATTCCGCAAGGGCAGCCATTCCTGTGCCCTTAATTCCGACCATGTAGATGTCAGTACCTTCAAACGAGACGGGAAAACGGGAAATATCCATGCAGTATCATACCTTTAGATCTTCTGTTTTTCAACTGTACCTCCTATGCAGTCTATACGTGTCAAGACTATGCAAAGAACATTCTGTAGGGTATTATCAGCCTCAGTATGTCCGGTTCGCTTTATGCCGTTATGGCTGCATTATCACTTCTTCCCATATCCGAGTTGCGGGGTGCCATTCCTTTAGGTATAGCAAGGGGTGCACACTGGCTTCCTGTATACTTCTACTGCGTTTTCCTGAATGCTCTGATCGGTCCGGTGTTGTTTCTCTTTTTAGGTACATTGCACCGCTTATTTTACCGGGTCAAACCCTACAGGATAATTTTTGATAAAGTGATTATAAGAACCCGGCGAAAAATAGCCGGAAAAGTTGAAAAGTATGGTTACTTCGGAATCCTGCTTTTTGTAGCTATTCCTTTTCCTATAACCGGAGCATATACCGGTACATTGGGAGCCTGGGTTATGGGATTAGAACCAAAAAAAACATTTATGGTGGTAGCCGGCGGAGTTTGCATATCCGGGATAATCGTTACCGTGGTTTCCCTCTTCGGTGTTGAAGCCTTATCCTTCTTTATTAAGCATTGACATGGGAAACAGCATGATATTTCCAGAGGCAATATGGAAATTTATTGCTTCCCCCTCTCTATAGAGCATAGGCCTGCCGAATACTAATAAATCTATCTGCTTGCCATTCCAAGAAACCTTCAACATGCTTGAAGATCCGCGGTATTCCTTTCGCAGTATCTTTCCTCTGAAATAGTTGCCATCTGTCTTAAAAGATTTATCGACGGGAATACAATCTTCCGGTCGGAAAAAGACAGATACATCCTCTGAAACAGAACAACTTGTTTCGACAGTAACAACTTGCTGATTAGAAAGACGAACCACGGTCAGATTATCACCGGTTCTACCGATAATTCTTCCGTCGAAAAAATTGGTTTCTCCGAGAAAAGTTGCCGCGAAAGGGCTTACAGGATTGCGGTAAAGATCTTCAGGAGTTCCATACTGAACAAGATTTCCGTCTGAAAGAAGTATTATCCGGTCCGAAAGAGTCAAAGCTTCTTCCTGATCGTGGGTCACGTAAATGGTTGTGATTCCCGTTTCCCGCTGTATCCGGTGTATCTCCTCTCGCAGGTATTGCCTCAGCTTTGTGTCTAGCGCGCTAAGGGGTTCATCAAGGAGCAGCAGCTTAGGATGCGCAGCCATTGCTCGGGCTAACGCGATTCTCTGCTTTTCACCCCCGGAGAGACTTGAAATTGTGCGCTTTTCCGTATTAGGGAGCCGGACTAAATCGAGATAACTGGTTATTCTTTCTTTTATCTCCTGCCTGCTGAGTTTTCTTGACCGGGGGCCGTAACCCACATTTTTACCTACCGACAGATGCGGGAACAAAGCGTAATCCTGAAAAACCATTCCCACCTGACGGTCCTGAATTCTTAGTTCTGTTATATCTTTTCCTTCTAGATATACCGATCCGCTATCGGGATTGAGAATGCCGGAAACAATATTCAATACTGTTGTCTTTCCGCAGCCGCTTGGTCCAAGGAGCGTTACAAAATCCCCTTTCCGGATGGAGCAGTTCAAGCTGAGAGAGAAATTGCCTAACCGTTTTCTTATTCCCTCAAGACGAAGAAACATATTTCCTTCCTTCCTCGCTAAAATAGTCCGCCGCAAAAAATGCTGTTGCCGAAAGAACCATAAGAATAACTCCCAAGGCACAGGCGCCGTAGTAATTATAGGCCCCTACATAGCGGTATATCATAATCGGAAGAGTCACCACTCCGGCGCTGTTGAACATTATTGTGGCGTTCATTTCACCTGCTGAAATAGCAAAGGCAAAACTACCCGCGGCGGCAATTCCCGGCTGAATAAGGGGGAATTCTACTGTCCGGAAAGCCCTTACCGGAGAAGCACCTAACAAGCGGGCTGCGTGATTTATATTAGAAGGTATTTTTGACAGATAGGACCTTACCGTACCTAATACAAACGGGTATGCAATAATAGAATGCGCCGCAATTACCAGAAGAGGAGAAACGATCTGACCAGGTATTCTCCTGAGAATCAGAAGATATCCCAGTCCTAAGACCACTGAGCTGATACCCAGGGGGAGCAAAGATAACGATTCCAGGATTTTCCTTCCCCTGACACTCCGCCAAATCATTCTGGCAAGAAAAACTCCTATAACAAGGGAAATTGCAGCTGTAGATATTGCATAAAAAAGGGTGTTCGCCATAGCTTTTAAGGGTGAACCGGTTCCGGAAAAGATTTCCCGATACCACTTCAAGGTAAATTGTATACCGCCGGCTCTCGTTATGGGAGTCTGGAAGGAGCGGATAACCAAAGATACTATAGGACCCAATAGTACCATTAGGGCAAGAGCACTATAGATAATTAGCGCTGCTTTTTTTATCGCGGAATATTTTTCTTTCTTCTTTTTTTCAGCGGCTGTTTCCCGGCCCGCCGCATAACTGATTCCGGAAGAACCGGTTATTCTTCCTTTAGAAGTAAAATGAGTAAACGCGGACATCATTACCAATGTCAGAACTGCTTGGACAGCCCCTAAAGCTGCCGCGTTATCTAACTCAACAGCCCTTACGGTAAGACGGTATATCTCAACCTCCATGGTTGTGTATTGAGGCCCTCCCGCCAGAACAAGTATTACCGCGAAACTTAAGTAACAGAATAAAAATGTTAAAAACCAGGAAACAGCGATACTGGGGAACAGCCGCGGCAGTACCACCGTTCTAAAAATCCGGTATTTACCCGCTCCCATTGCAGCAGCTGCGTCTTTTTCATTCTCCGGCATATTTTCCCAAGCTCCGGAAACAATACGAAGTACCACTGGAAAATTATAAAAGCCATGGGCAAGGATGACAGCTTTAAAGGTGTAAAGCACTCTTAGAGGCGGTGAGTCTAACTTGAACAATGTCATGAGAATACGGTTGAGAAATCCATTGTTTCCAAAAAAGATAATAAATCCTAATACAACAAGAATCGCGGGAAGGATAAAGGGAACCGTGGCTACGGCGCGTAAAAAAGATTTTAATTTTCCGGAAGATCTGCTTAGGAGGTATGCCCCCGGCAAGCCTAACAGTAGTGCAAAGAATGCGCTAATGACGGCTTGAAATACAGTAAATCCTATTATCCTCTGATAGTAAGAAGACCCTAAAACTTCGGTTATTTTGGAAAAGGGAACTTCCCCGGCAAAAATCCCACGATGAAGAACTATCCCCAGGGGCAGAAAGAAGAAGAGAATTAGAAATAACGCAGCTGCCCCCAAGGGAACATATCGGCTCACTTCCATTTACCCATCATTGTAACCCATTTCCGGATAAGCTGATCCAGGGGAGGGTCCAATTCAGCAGGATCCAATAAAATTGACTCCTTTGGTTTCGGAGCATATTCATAGGAATCGGGAAGAGATATACCGGGAACAACGGGAAACATCCAATTAGTAAGAGGTATTGCCGACTGAAATTCCTCCGACAACGCAAAATCCACAAAGAGCTCTGCTTCTTCCCGGTTTTCAGCTCCCGATGTTATTCCAAGCCCTTCAATCTGCATATAGTGTCCTTCGGGAAAAACCGCGGCCCGGAATCGGGCCGTATCCTCATACTCAACATGATAAGCAGGACTTGTGGTGTAACTCAAAACTAAGGGAGCTTCTCCTTGGGTAAAAAGGCCATACCCGGCATCCCATCCCTCTGTAACCGTTAGAATAGACGGATTCAGTCTTCTAAAATAGTCTAAGTACCCATCTTCTCCGTATTCGGAGACCACCCATAAAAAGAACCCCAGCCCGGGAGAGGATGTCCTGGGATCCATGAGTATTACAGAATCCTCAAACCTTTCATCCGTGAGATCTTCCAGCGAGACAGGCGGGAATTCTACTTTTTCGGAGTCATATATAAAAGCGAAATACCCGTAGTCGTATGGAGTAAGATGACCTGTTTTATCAAACGCAAGCTCCTCCGGAAGGAGATCCATTTTGGGTGGACGGTACTGAGAAAGAACTTGTGATTCCAGAGCACGGGGAAGAAGATTGTTATCGATACCTATTATGACATCCGCTTTCGGATTATTTTTCTCTAAAACAGCCCTGCTCAGTACCTGTCCGGCATCGCCCATGGAAAGCAGTGTAACATCGATACCGTATTTTTCTTCAAAGACAGGAACTACAACAGGTCCCGGACCCCATTCGGAAACAAAAGAATCATACGCGTATATTACGAGTTCTTTTTCATCTGATTCTCTCTGTTCTTCCGGCACTCCCCCGGCAAAAAGCATAAAAGGAATAGATAAAAAAACAACAATTATATATTTGGTCATGGACGCCCCCCTTAAATTTAAAATACCCGGGTAATACCGGGCAAGGGGCTAAGTCCTGTTTAATACTTTACAGTTTTCCCTCCGCTGGCATTACCCAGATCAGGTTATATGGGTCGAAGATTATATCTTCCTCTCAGCCGTATACCGGCTCCCCAATTTATTTATGCGTTAAAGATATTCCTATAATACAAAAAGGTCAATCGGAAAAGAACGTTTTCAATATCTCCTGGTTTTTCATATTATTAAGCTCATTTCCTTCGGGTGTATACATATAGTCCAAAAGGGATTTATGGGTTTCACAAATCTTGTACCGTACCATCTTCATCGTTGAATTGATCATCTTGTTTTTCTCACTAAAGGGTTCTTTTAGTATTTGAAATGTAACAGGAAGCCACTGTTTAGGGAATTTTCCCCGGTACGCTTCTTCTTCCTGAAATCGGAAGAAGGAATCCTCAATAACCTTGAAAAGGCTTCTGACATCGGCGATTTTTTTATGATTAATAATATTTTTTACCTTTTCGGAATCCAGAGTGACCAGTGCCGTGGTATATTTCTTATGATCATTATAGATCATTACCTGATGGATTAAATCAGAAGAGTTTTTAATGGCTTCTTCAATTTCCTCGGGAGAGTATTTTTCTCCGTCATCTGAAATAAGAAGCGCTTTTTCACGTCCCACCACAACAAGAAAGTCATCCTCGTCTATGTATCCTAAATCGCCGGTATACAGCCAGCCGTCACGGACAGTCTCAGCGGTAGCTTCCGGGTTTTTAAAATAGCCTTTCATCACATTTTCACCATGGATTACAACTTCTCCCTTCTCCCCTTGTAACATTTCTTTACCTTCAGAAATTATTTTACATTCCACAGAAGGCGCGATTTTACCGGAGGTACCTAGTTTATGCACAGCAAAAGAGTTTGAAGAAATTACAGGCGCAGCTTCGGTCAATCCGTACCCCTGATAAATGGGAACGCCGATAGCCTTAAAGAATTCCTGCTGTTTTACGTCCAATAGAGCGCCGCCGCCGACACAAAACTTAAGCTTTGATCCGAATATTTTCCTCAGCTTACTAAAAATCAGCAAATCCGCAATTTTATACGGGAAAAAGGTTATAATCCGGGTCCATACCAGTGCTCTATGGTAACCGTCCCGGTTACGCTTTACAGCGGCATTAAGACCGGCATTGAAGAGTTTTTTTACAAACCCGCCTTTGCTTTCTATTCCGTCAGTGATTTTTTTCATGAAATTTCCTGTCAATGCCGGAACCGTTAAAAGAAAATCAGGGTTTGATTCCTTTAGATTTATCGGAATGTTCCTGAGTATTCCCATGGGACCGCCTCTCGCGTCAACAAAAAAGAGAGTTATTCCCCGCAAAAGAGCAGCGTATAATCCTACCGTATGGGCAAAAGAATGATCGCAGGGAAGAATAAGGAGCGTTGCATATCCTAAGGGAATATCGAACATGGCGATGGAATCGTGGACGTTTACAAAATAGTTTTTATGACTGAGCATTATACCCTTCGGGTTTCCGGTTGTCCCTGAAGTGTATGAAATCGTTACGATATCATCTTCCAGAATTTTATCAGTTCTATCGGTAACAACGGTTGGATTTTGCTGATGATACTTAAGCCCTTCTTTTAAAGCATGTCCATACGTTGAGACCTTTTCTTTATCGATCCCGTACTTTTCAAGCACTGTCCGGAGATGCTCATCATCTTCATCAAGATAAACTATTTTAATATCATCACTTAGTTTATTGTATACGGCTGCTGCAGACTGAAGAGTATTTCTGCTTGCCAGAATAATATGTGCTTCTGAATGATTGAGACGGAACGGCAGCTCCTCCGGAAGAAGCTTTATGGAGAGAGGCACGGATATTCCCCCGGCTAATAAAATCCCGAACTCACCGATAACCCATTCCTGCCTGCCCTCCGACAGTATAGCTGCAGTGTTCCCTTTCGAGAAACCTTCCTTTATGAGCCATGCTGAAAAAGAACAAGCATTCCGATAAACTTGGGAAAAGGTTTTAGAATCCCAGCCGTTATCTGTTTTATTATTTACATAAGAAACATCACCGAATCTATCCGCGGCATCTTCCAATAGCTGAATTACTGTTCTTTTCATATGACCAATCTTAAGGTTATTTTAAAAAAAAGGCAATCAGTCAGCAATTTCCGGTGATCAGTACCGGAGTATAACCCACAACGCACCGCTCCCTCCATTTTTCCTGTCGGCATGCCCCACGGCACCGGTATATTTATTTTTTTCCAAACATCTTCTAATTTCCTTTTTCAGGACTCCATCTTTCTCTGAATGGTTTCCCTTTCCATGAATAATCAACACCTTCCTGTGTTTCTTTTTCCGGCATTCGGTAATAAACTTGTTTGTTTTCTTTACCGCCTCCTCTAAGATGCAGCCATGCAGATCCAGCACCGCGTCTATAGGGATATTTCTTATGCTTGTCTTTTGTCCCGCGAGGGTATTTCCTAATTTACTCTCCTTTTTTTTAATGTCTTCCGGTTTAGGAGGATATGAATTTAACATATCTTCAAAGTTATTCTTCACCCGCAATGCTCCGGGGAATTAAATCTTTCCTGCTCCAGAAAAAGTCATCCCTTTCTAGCCAACCCTCTATCCCGTAGGTGGTTTCCACAAGAAAAAAGTCTTCCGCCTGAGATTTTATATTGATTGCTGTGCCTTCATCCAAAACCAGCCATTTAGCTGCATCAGGTTCAGGAATTTTTCTTAAAGCGGTTGTCTCGGGTCCGACAATACCTGATCCGTATCTACCTAACGCGGAACTGTAAACTAAAGCTGACATAGAAAACAAAGTAAGAACCAGGCCTAAAATAGTAACAATCACATACCTGCTCTTCTTTCTGTACATAGATAAAGAACCGACGCCGCAGGTTATGTTGAAAAAAACAGCGAGGGATATTAAAAAAATATCCGGATGGATCCATCTCTGTGGTTCCACCTGTCTATCCAGAGACAGGGAGCTTTCCATCCATTCAAGGGTATCCCAGTATAGCTGAATCATCGGATTTTCCATAATTGCTTTTCTAATTGAAAAAATAGCGGAACCATACTGACTAGAGCTGTAATACGCGAGCGAAAGATTATACCATATTCCCGGACTGCCGCTCTTCACGGCAAGAGCTCTTTCATAATTTTCAACAGCGCTTTCTATTTCCCCCGTTTCATAATATTTTTCCGCAGCTGCCAGAAGATCCGCCGGAAAATCCGCCGATTCTTCCCCTGTGTTCGCGGAAATACATAAAAAACACAGAGGAATAAGGACTATAATGATGGAATATCTGCGCCGCAAAAAGGAAAAAATCAGTATTCCAAATCCGGGTAAAATCCATAAATAACTCCATGGATTCAGATAAGCATCTGCCGGTTCATGTTTTTTAATTCTTTCAATACCTAAAAGACTATATTGGGAATTTGTGCTGTCTGAAAATTGTTTTTCCGCGGAAGTTACCGTTACGGTATAGGTTTCCGCTTCAGTTTGCCGCATAATACCGGTTTTAGGATTTATCCAACTGAATGATGGAATTCTTATCTCCACCTTCCCCTCATTTTCAGGAGTATATTGATACCTTACCATTCGGTATCCCGAAAAGCCGCTCATTATAGGGGTTAATATTTGATCCTCCCCATGGAGTGTGCTGATCAAGCCTTCCGCTGCCGGTATAGGAAATTGAAGATAGGTAAGATTCCCTTCGCCGTTGATTCTCATTTTAAGGTTTACCGTTTCACCGATCTTTACAGCTGAGGAGGAGATTTCTGAACTGAATGTAAAATTTCCCACCGCTCCTGATTTTTTTACAGGCTCAGGCAAATCGTTAACCTGAATCACGATCTCTTCCGAACGTACCGTGAGTCCATAGAGGGAGACTTCTGCTTTAGGAATCACAGCTTCACCTGTTTGAGTGGGAGTAAAGGCGTATGACATCACGGGAACACTGAATAATTCCATACCGCCTATATTCTCTCTGCGGATCTTACCGATACCCTCAATTTCTTCGAAAACTCCCCCTTGGGGTGAAGTCACAGATACTGAATCCGGAAACGCAATCTCAGTAGTTTCTTCTATGAGTACAACAACGGCAATGGTCTCACCTATGTACAAATTAGTTTTTTCTATTTCCCAGACAACCTCAAAAGGTATTATCCTTGGTTCTGCTTTCCGTTTTATCTCAATAATTCCTTTTGGAGATTGGTATTTATCTGTATTTATTGAAATACTGATTGGTGGAATGATAGCTCTTCCAGCCCTCAGGCTCTGCAGGGAATAACTTATTTCAACCTGTACTGTGCCATCCTTTTCTCCTGCGGAGGTACTAATTAACGGCCCCTCAACAAGGGATAATTCCTCAGGAAAATCCAGCTCTTCTATCCGGATACTTCCGGAAGGGGCGTCCGGTATCGTAATATTAATGGTAAAGCTCTCGCCTTCTGAAAGAAGGCGGGAGGGTATGGTCAAAGCAGCAGGCTGTTGTGCGGAAATGTGAATAACCGGGAAATAGACGAAACTAACACAGAAAAGTAATTTTACCAGTCCCGCTGAAAATCTTCCGGTTTTATTTCCTCCGTTGCAAACCAACGCTGTCCCTCCTTTTTTCTGATGTATTCCAGAATTCTTTTACTTTCATCGGAAATTGATTGCTTACCGGTTTGTGTATCATTTTCTTCTTCCCTGCTTGATTCATCAAAACTTCTCCCGTTTCCGCTTCCCGCGATAGAAGATTGCCCGCCCTTTATTTTCCGATAACAGAGTTCAAGATTAATTTTTGCTTCCATGTTTGAACTATCTAACTGAAGCGCATATTTAAATTCCCGGTATGCTTCGTTATACCGTCCCATCTCGTAGTAGAGTACTCCCCTGTTAAAACTTAGCCCAAAAAGTATATCTTCTTCATTTGACTTAGAAGCCTCATTCCACATCTTCAGGGCTTCTTCGCTCTCACCTAAGGAGTGATAAACATTACCTAAATTATATTGAATCCATGGTCTATACTCTTCGTACTTTAGGGCGGACAAATACCGGACGGTAGCGGGTTGATAATGTCCCTGTCCATATGAATAATTGCCCTGTAATACATTTAGGTACGGCCTGGGATTTCCGCAAGAGACAAAGTTGAGCGATAAAGCAACTCCCCCGAGAAAAAACACAAAAATCTTAACATACCTCATAATGAATCTCTCCAGCGAACCGCTCGTATTAAAACTCGAAGAACTAGAAAAACAACGGCAAAGAAAAGAAAGAGGCGGTACCTTTTGACTTTTATTACCCTGAATCCCTCTTTTATCTTAACCTCATTATATTCCTCCATAGCGCGGGTTAAGCGCGCGAATATCTCAGGATCAGAAAGCAGAAAATATTCACCGGATGAAACCCGAGAAATTTCCTGAAGGAAAGGAACATTCATTCTAGTTACAACCTTTTCTCCCTCTTCGTCTGTCAATACTGTTCCGTCAGACAGAGGTATGGTTGATCCGGCCGCTGTTCCGCAAGCCACAGTATAAATAGGAATACCTCTTTGACCAGACCGGAATGCGGTTCTGACAGCGTTAACGGAATCTTCCCGGGATAGTATATTTTCTCCGTCTGTAAACAATAGTATTACTCTATTCCGGTCGGATCCTTCTGGGAAACTCTCTAACGCCAGTTTTATGCCTTCACCGATGTTGCTTCCCGGCGCGCTTATCATCCCTGAAGACAGATAATCTAAAAAGGACTCTAACAGGACTTTGTCTTCCGTTATTGGAATCACTTGTGAAGCTTTTCCTTTGAAAATAACCGTTCCGTATTTTCCCTCAGGAATTCCATTCACCAGTCCCCGGATAACTTCTCCGGATTTCCGCAGCCTCGACGGAGCTGCGTCTTGCGCGAGCATACTGCGGGAAATATCGATTGTGATCATTATTTCAAGTCCCTCCCGGTCCTCTTCCACTGTAGTTTCTCCCCAGGAAATACCGGCGAGAGATAGAATTAACAGACCGACGGCTAGGAGGAAAAAGATGCCCCGGAAAAACCATTTGACTGTATATATTGTTCCGAACAGTTTAAGAATTTTCTTTCCGGTGAGAGTTTCCAAATCTTTTGTGTTTCTTCTGTATAGAAACAAAAACAGCAAAAGAGCGGGAATAAGCAGAAAGAGAAAATAAAGCGAATCAGGATACAGAATTGTCATAGAACCTCCCGCAGCAGGAGCTTCCGGATAAGATAATCCGTAACAATGAGGATGAGCCCTAACAGAATGAAATTCCTGTGATGCGGTTCTGTGTGTACCACAAACCTTACTCTGCTTTCGGAAGTTTCAATGGAATCGATTGCTTGAAAGATAAATTGTAATGCTCCGGAGTCGGAAGCTCGAAAATACGCTCCCTGTGAAATATCGGCAACAGTCTTTAGAAGTTTTTCATCAAATCCGCCCTCTACCGTACCGCGGTATGCGGTTCCTGTCCGGGGATCAACAAATTCTATGGGAGCTTCAGCTTCGCTCCCAATACCAATTGCATAAATTTTAATACCCAGCTGTTTTGATATTCCAGCCGCGGTTTCCGGGAGGATTTCACCGGTATTATTTTTCCCGTCTGTCAGGAGAATAATGATTTTTTCCTCCGCGGTGGAATCCCGTAAATGCAATGCTCCGACAGAGATACCCATACCAATGGCTGTCCCGTCACCTAAATCCATAATAACAAGATTTTCCAGCTGATTAAGCAAGGTTTCGTAATCTAATGTAGGCGGCATTCTTAACGCGGCATCTTTACCAAAACTTACCAAACCAATGGGATCATTGTTTCTGCTCTTAACAAATTCACGTATAACATCTTTCGCCGTTTCAAAACGGTTATCCGGAAAATCTTTAGCTGCCATACTGGGGGATTCATCCAATATAATCATCATATCAATACCGCGGTTCATATAGATCCTCTCCCTCCGTACTTTAGCAGGACCCGACAGGGCGATGATAAAAAAGATCATACCGGTCCAAAAAAAACAGAGCGAAAGAACATAAAAAAATTTGGTGACAACCATTCTTGAGTTAAATCCCGGACCATTCCATGTACCGAAAGGAAGCGGAATATTTCCTCCCCGCCTGGTCCAAATATGACGGTAATAAAAGAGTGGTATCAGTAAAAACAGGAGCAGCATGGAGGAAGGCTGTTCAAGTATCAGCATTACTAATCTTCTTCTCCTCAGATCTTGTGGTAACGGACAGTTCTTTAACTGTCTCGAGATGCTCATTCCTCTTTTTTAACGTTGTTCGTTTATTAGCAAATTTAACAAGATCCCCCCGGTTGAATATATCCATGACGGAACTACTCAAAGCCGCATCGCCGGTAAACTCCCTCACATAATCAGATATTTCATCAGTAGTGGCGGCTCTGCAGTCAATCCCCGATTTGCTGGTCATGAATAACCGCAATTCATCTAAAAGGATAATATAAAATCTTCTCGGGTTCGATCTTACTGTATCGTCTAAAGAAGATAGTATCTTTGCCAATCTGCGGTTGGGCTGATTCTCACGGTACCGTGAAATAAGTTCGCTGATCTTTCTTTTTCCCCACTTGAATCCAAAGGTAAAGAGAAGGGGGAGTCCAAAAATAAGACCTATTCCCAAGGCCAAATACAGCTTAGTTGAAGGCAATAACAACTGCTGCCTGGGAGGAGCCAATACCGGTTCTTGTCTATCTAAAACGGACCCGACGGGAACATCAATTCTTTCTAAAACCGTATCACCAAGATTAAGCGGAGGAAGAGTTTGCGTCTCCGGGACAAAGGAGGTAACAAGAATGCGCACCTCCCAATTCAGAGGTTTTTTTATTGCCCGTACCGAATTTATTGTACCCCACTTTGTTTCGGGAAGTTCCTCCGGAGAGTGTAAATCCAACTCCTCTGATCCGGTTATCGTTATTCGTATTTCAACCTGGTCTCCCACAAAAAAGACAGGGGGAAGATATTTTATCTCTTCAATCTCCAGTGAATACGCGAAAGAAAAAAGCAGCGATAGTATGGCAGCAAGAAAAACGGCCCGCTTCACCTCGCTCTCCTGTCAAAATACTGAATCAGCTTTTTGATCATATCCTCAGAGGTATTTATCTCTAAGGTTCCAATTCCATGTCTGCGGCAAATTCTTATCCATTGTCTCCGTTGGATCTGACGGTATGCTTGGTACTGCTTTCTAAATCTTTTTGATTTCCCTACTGATAAAATGACCTTTCCCGTTTCCGGGTCCTGAAGAGGAACCATTCCTATAGAAGGAAATTCTTCATCCACAGGATCGTAGATTCTGATGGCAATAACATCGTGTCTACGGCTTAATAAAGAAAGATCTTTCTCATATCCCGCGGTTTTAAAATCAGAAAGAATTATGCAAATTCCTCTCCGTTTTAAAACTTCGCTGACCGTCCGGGCCGCCTTGGATAAATCTGATCCCTTCCCGGAAGGCTTGAAAGATAACATTTCCTGGATCATTCTCATTCCGTGTTTAGATCCTTTCGTCGGGGAAATCCACTCTTCAATCTTATCCGAGAAAAAAACAGCGCCCGCTTTATCTCCATTTTTAACAGCCGCGAGAGATAGGACAGCAAATAGTAATCCCAGTTTTTCCCATCGTTGTTCACCTCCGGCTCCGCTAAAAACAGATGCCGAAACATCTACCATTAAAAACAGGGTAAGTTCTCTTTCCTCTCTAAAAACTTTCGTATAAGGATTACCGAATCGGGAACTGACATTCCAGTCTATTAATCGGGAGTCATCTCCCTCCACATATTCCCGTACTTCATCAAACTCAATTCCAGGCCCTTTAAATACCGAACGGTAATTCCCGGCTAACAAGCTCTCCACCAGGCGGCTTGATTCAAGATGGAGTCTTCTAACCTGCCTTAAGAGCCGAGTGCTGAATATTTGAGAACTTTTTTTATTCTCATGTTTCATGGAACGGGAACCGTAGAAAGAATGTTTTTTATTATGTCATCCGGCAATAACTCGTCGGACTCAGCTTCGTAGGAGAGAACAATACGGTGACGAAGAATTTCGTGAGTTACGGCCTTTACATCCTCCGGAACTACATAGCTTCTTCCGTCGAACAGGGCATTCACTTTAGCACATCGAAACAGATAAACCGTGGCGCGGGGAGATGCGCCGAACTCAATGTAACGCGAATGATTATTTATGTGTTTATTTTCCTCCCGGGTAGCCCGGACTATGGAAACAATGTATTCTTCAATCCGTTCATCCACGGATACAGCCTCAACAGTTCTCTTGACACGACGGATATCCGGCTGAAAGAGAATCTTATTAACCGGTATTTGCTTGTTATTTCCCACACGGCGAAGAATAGATAATTCTTCCTGTTCAGACGGATATCCCACAGTGACTTTAAGAATAAAGCGGTCAAGCTGAGCTTCCGGGAGAGGGTACGTTCCTTCATGCTCGATAGGGTTCTGTGTAGCGAGTACAAAAAACGGATCGGGAAGGGGATATGTGGTTTCCCCAATGGTAACCTGACGTTCTTCCATAGCCTCAAGCAATGCGGATTGAACTTTTGCCGGTGCTCTGTTTACCTCATCAGCTAAAACAATGTTGGTAAAAACAGGTCCCTTTCTCGGGATAAATTCGCCGGTCTGCTGCCGGTATATCATCGTGCCGACAAGATCTGCCGGAAGCAGGTCGGGAGTAAATTGAATCCGCCTAAAGCCCGCATCTATCACTTCCGATAAGGTTTTTACCGCTAACGTTTTGGCTAACCCGGGCACACCTTCCAAAAGCACGTGTCCTCCGGAAAGGATCCCCATCAACAGTCCGTCTATCATATCTTTTTGACCGACAATCCGTTTTCCGACTTCCTCTCTGCAGTTTTTTAATACTTCCGATGCCCTTCGTATTTCCTCTGTCATTTCCATCATTTTTTCCGTCTTTTTCGTATTCATTATAACCTCATGTTCTGTAATCTGCATTCACCTTAACATATTCTTTACTGAGATCCGATCCGACGGCATATCCGGATTTTTCACCCATTCCTAAATGAACGGAGAATACAACCTCTCGGTTATGGGAGGGGAATCCATGGGTATCCGCTACCATACCAGCTTCCCTTAGGTAGTTGCTTAATCTATCCTCTTTTTCTTTATCAAGGCAGAAAACACCTGATTCAAAAACCTGCTCATCCTCTACTGTTAATTTTAATGTATTCATATCCAGCGGTATCCCGAAATTCCCGGCGGTATCTCCCAAAGCTGATATAATCCGGCCGATGTTAGGATCATTACCGTAAACTGCTGTCTTTACAAGGGGGGAATTGACTATCCCTTTAGCTAATAACCGGGCATCCTTCACGGTTTTCGCGCCCAAAACGTTCGTTCGAATAACATGGGATGTTCCTTCCCCGTTTCTCACGATCTGACGGGACAGATAGCCGCATACTTCTAAGAGACCATTTTTAAAACTAACGGAATCCACTCCTTTATACTTTCGGGAACTCATAGCTATGACCATATCACTGGTGCTTTGGTCCCCATCCACACTTATACAGTTAAAGGTTTGGCTCACGCATTCCCTCAATATTTTACAGAGGGTGTCCCGCTGTATTTCGATATCAGTTAGGATGAATACAAGCATCGTCGCTAAGTTAGGCTCAATCATTCCGGCACCTTTTGCGATACCTAAAATGGATCCTTCTCCAATTTTACGGGAGAAGAGTTTCGGATATGAATCGGTAGTCATTATAGCCTGTGCTACATCCAACGGATTAGCCCGGCCTAAAGAGAGAGCGTCCATACCCTTTATCATTTCATCTACGGGAAGACCCCACCCGATAATTCCGGTGGAAGCTGAAAAGAGGCTGTCAGGAATAAGGGAGGCTTTCTGTTCCGCGTTTCGCAGAAGCGTATTAATATCATCCATGCCGGACGGGGAACAGACGTTCGCGATTTTATTGTTAATCAAAATACCGCTTGCAATTCGTCTGTTCATCATCGTTTTCGCGTGAAGCACCGGAGACCCTTGTACTTTATTCTTAGTAAAAACTCCTCCAAATGTTTCGGTGCCTTCGCGGCAAACAATTAGAGATAAATTCATCTCATAAGGGTTTACACTCTCCCGTTCTTTCGGGAAAAACGAAATCGGTACTACAGACGCGGTAAATCCTTCAGGAAATACCGCCATTTTAGAAAGAAAATTGTAGTATGCTCTCGGGGATGCAAAATCTTTCACTTACCCTTTATAATACAGAGACGGTTACAATTGCAACCATCAATTCTCAGCTATTCTAAATATGCATTTAAGAATTGCCTTCTTCCTAAGATGAAAGCGGGAATTACCAGCGCCGGACGTCCTTAACGCTGGACCCTTCCTGAACCTTCCCCTTCCGCTAAAGCAGTAACTTCTTCGATGGAAAGCTGAGGGAAATCACCAGGTATCGTATGTTTCAAGCAAGAAGCTGCGGCAGCGAACTCTAAAGCTTTCCTGTCATCCCGAAAAACGGAAAGGCCGTAAATCAGTCCGGAAGCAAAGCTGTCCCCGCCTCCGACGCGGTCCACAATATTTTTTATTTCGTATTTTTTAGATACGAGGAAGCTTTCGCGGTTATTTAATACCCCGGACCAGCCGTTATAATTAGCACTATGGCTCTCACGGAGGGTAATGGCTATCTTCTGCAGATTCGGATATGCCTCCAGTACATTTTCGGACAGAACTTTGTATTTTTCCTGATCGAGACTTCCGGCGGAAACATCAACATCCGCTTCAATGCCCAGGGACTTCTGGCAGTCTTCTTCGTTGCCTACGGCAACATCCACATACTTCACCAATTCATTCATTACTTCCGGGGCCTTTTTCCCGTATTTCCATAATTTGCTCCGGTAATTGAGATCACAGGAGACTGTTATCCCGAGGTTTTTAGCAGTTCTAACGGCATCCAGGGACAACATGGCGGCATTTTCAGAAAGAGCAGGAGTAATTCCTGTAATATGAAACCATTCAGCGCCGTTTAGTGACTCTTTCCAATTTATATCTTCTAATGATGCTTCCGCAATGGCGGAATGAGACCGGTCGTAGACAACCTTTGATGCCCGATGATTCGATCCGGCTTCCAGGAAATAGACACCGAGCCGATTTCCGCCGCGGACAATCCGGCTGGTATCCACTCCGTGCTTTCGGAGTTCCGCAATACAAGCATCTCCTATAGGATTCGAAGGTATAAAGGAGATAAAGGCGGCATCCAATCCATAACGGGACAGCCCGACAGCCACATTGGCTTCCCCGCCTCCAAAAGTAGCTTCCAGGAAAGGTTCCTGAAAAAGCCGGGTATGGTCCGGGGATTTTAACCGCAGCATAATTTCACCAAAGGTAATATGTTTCATGACAATCTCCTTATTTTAAAGTGAGTTCGCTTGAGCTTATGTAAACTATGTATATAACTCACTTCTGTAACAGATGAAGAGCAAATCCAAGAACTTCATCCTGAAGATAAACCGCGACCCGGCGACCTTCTTTTTCCTTCCAGCTATCTTCTCGAACCTTAAATCCTTTTTTTTCAAGATAAAAAACAGCCCGGTTAAGATAATTAGTTCCCACTGCTATATGGCCGCGGCTACCCAAATACGGCTTCTTTGTAATTTCAAAACCTTTTCCCGCCATGAATCCGCCGGAACTTTCTGTTTTCGGAAAATCAAACATGGATGACAGAAGACCAGCTCCTCCAGCAGCTTCCTCAGGATTATTTCCGTATATGCCTACATGCATCAGCTCAAAACCCAGCATGGCGGACACAGCTTTTCTTACCCGGCTTGTAATTTCGGGAAAATCATCCTTTTCCAGAAGATCTCCTTTGGTCATCCAGCTGCCGCCGCAGGCAAGAATTTTTGGGAAGGAAAGATAATCATTCAAATTATCAGTATTCACCCCTCCGGTAGGGATAAATTTCATGCCGCCATACGGTGCGGATATAGCTTTTACAGCCTTAATTCCACCGGAAGCCTCGGCTGGAAAAAATTTCACGGTATCCAGGCCAAAGCCCAAGGCCGCTTCTATTTGGGTTGGTGAATTGATTCCTGGAGTAATGGGTATCTCCTTTTCTATACAATGCTTAACAACCTTAGGATTAAATCCCGGCGTGACGATAAATTTTGCCCCGGCTTCAACAGCGATATCGGCTTGTTCCGTGGAAAGGACAGTTCCCGCCCCGACCATTATTTCCGGAACTTCACGGGCTATGGATCGGATGGCCGCTTCGGCCGCTTCTGTACGAAACGTAATTTCAATGACGGAAAGACCTCCCTCATATACGGCTCGAGCCAGAGGTACGGCTTTTTCAGGGTCTTCAATTCTGACCAGGGGAATGATGCCCACATCTCCCAAAGTTTTTAATATATTTTCCATATCTTCACCTCACACAAGGGGTTTGACATCAACCCAGCTCCGCTCTTTCCAGCTCTTTACACCTAAGTCGGCCATCTGTACGCCTTTCGCTCCTTCGAGAAGGGACCAGGGAAACGGGTGGTCTTCCCTTACATGCTTCAAAAACAACTCCCACTGAGCCTTAAAGGCGTTTTCGAAGGGATCCCTAGTCGGCATGGATTTCCATCCTCCGCGAAAATCTATAGGGCTGTCAACATCCGGGTTCCATACCGGCTTCGGCGTCATTGCATCGTCCTGGACCCAGCATTCCCGCAGCCCCGCGACAGCTGACCCTTTAGTTCCGTCAACTTGAAGTGTTAAAAGATCATCCCGTCTAACCCGTACGGTCCAGGAACTGTTGAATTGGCAGATCACTCCGTTTTCAAGCTCGAATATTCCGTAAGCCGCGTCATCAGCCGTAGCATCATATTCATTTCCCTTTTCATCGATCCTTTTCGGGATATGAGCAGCACCTAAGCTTATTAGAGACTTTACGGGACCAAACAAATTATCAATGACATACCGCCAATGACAGTACATATCGATCATGATTCCCCCGCCGTCTTCCTTCCGGTAATTCCAGGACGGCCGCTGCGGAGCTTGATGATATCCCGGGAAAACCCAATAACCAAACTCTCCCCGGACGCTCAAGATTTTACCAAAAAAACCGGTGTCGATAAGGTATTTCAGCTTCAGTAAACCGGGAAGCCACAATTTATCCTGGACGACACCGTTCTTAAGTCCAGCCTTATCCGCTTCCCGGTAAAGGGCTAACGCTTCCCCGGTGCTGGTAGCTGTCGGCTTTTCACAGTAGATGGATTTTTCCGCCTCTATTGCCTTCCGGACTCCAGATACCCGCATTTCCGTTATCTGGCTGTCGAAATAGATCTCATTGTAATCTTCAGAAAGAGCTTCGTCCAAATTCGTAGTATAACGCGGCACGTTATGGGCGCTGGAAAGCTTCTGAAGCTTCTTTTCATTTCTGCCGACTAAAATAGGGTCGGGAATAAGAAAGTCTCCATTTTCCAGGGGAACCCCTCCCTGTTTTCGGATTGCCAGGATAGACCGGATTAAATGTTGATTCGTTCCCATCCGTCCGGTGACTCCGTTCATAATTATTCCGATTTTATGTTCCATATATTGTTCCTCTATATTTTTGAATTATACATGATCCCGATACGCTTCAAGAATCATATCTAAAAACCGGGATTGATCCATTGTCCAATACCTGTTTGAGAATATCTCAACTTCATTAAAACCGTCAAAACCGTCACGCTCCATCCAGTTTTTAATCTCTTTTATGTTGATACAGCCTTCTCCCATAAGCCCCCTATCATAAAGTATATCTTCTGGGGGCGAGCGCCAGTCACATATGTGAAAGGCAAAGAGCCTGTTCTTTTTTCCCGCCCGGCGGATTTCCGGTCCTAATTCAGGATCCCACCAGAGATGGTACACATCAACAGCAATTCCCACGGTATCATCATTTATCCGGTCGCAGAGATCATTGGCCTGCTTCATGGTATTGATGGCTGATCTTGTATCGGCATACATAGGATGAAGCGGCTCGACGGCAAGCCGGACTCCGGCGCGCTTCGCCCTGTGCTTTATTTCGTTAATACCTTCTTCGATCTGAGAACGGGAATCGATAAGGGGCTGTTCGGGATCTGCCCCGCAAACTAAAACAATCATCGGCGCACCCAGCTCCGCGGCTTCGTCGATTATTCGTTCATTTTCCCGAATTGCTTTTCTCCGTTCCCGTTTTAACTTTGCGGGGAAAAATCCTCCCCGGCAGAGAGACACCACCTCCATGCCTGCTTCGCGGATCATCTTACCCGCTTCGGACGGGTTCTTTCCCTCCAGGGCATTCCTCCAGACGGTTATACCTTTTATACCGGCTCTTGCATAATGATTAACCGCTGTATCTAAATCCCAAGGCTTGGTAGTGACGGTATGAATACAAAGCTTTGACCTATCCTTCATTTTTTACTTCTCCTCTATCGGGCACCGATGTTGAAAAACGTAAGATAATCTTTTTCTTCCGCCATCCGTTTAAGATATACCGCTAATTCCATAAGATGATAATCGCCCCACATACACGATTCGCCATGCGGGACTTTTGACTCCGGAGGAATGTAATCCCATCCGTTCGGTCTATGATAAATAGAGTGCAGAAGAATCCCGTGATGCGAGGGATCTGCCGAGAGATACGGTTCATCCAGAAGCGTCTTTGCGGCAGTAAGCCCGGCCTGAAAGTAACGGTCACCCGGCTCATCTTCTCCCTTTGCCTTTAAATAACGGCCCAACCTGAGCAGTCCTTGAGCAGTAATTGCTGCCGCGGAAGAATCCACCGGTTCAAACTGATTAAAGGGATCTGCCGGCCGGGACAGGTAATCACCCAAGTTATGCAATCCCGGAGCGCCCGTATCCCAATAAGGTATTCCGTCGGAGGGAGTATTTTCTATAAAGAAATCCGCTGAAGCCTTAGCAGCCTTAAGAAACAATCCTTTAACACTTTCCATATCCGGCAGATGAGGATACTCCAGCCCGGAAATTTCATCGGGTGATAAGATTTCAAGGAATTCCAATTCCTCCGCGTATCCGCAAACGATCCAGGACAGACCCCGGGTCCAGGTTGAGAAGGGGGAATATCCCTGCTGTGTGGAGGGACAGCGGTAGGCGCCGCTTTTCGTATTGAAAATAGATTCGTGCACCACCCTTCCCCGTTCATCGTAGGAGTCTCTTCCATTCCCATAGTATACGTTATAAAAGGCAGTGGTATCGGCGTGCTGCAGCAGCCGGTAGAGCAGGTTGATATTTGCGTCCTGTTCTCCCGAAAGGTGCTGACCTAAAAGATATGCCGCCGCTAAGGCGCGCATAGACCGGATCGTATCGGAAAAAAGGGAGTGCGGACCGTTAAAGGAGGGAACATAGCCCCGTCCGTCAGGAAGGTCCGTCCAGCGGGAAGCCTGTACCGCTCCGGTTACTTTTAAGGCCAACCGGTAGAACTCCCGTTCATTAGAATTCTCCTCTATCCGCTTCTCCGTCATCAGCCGGAGCAGATTCCCATAGGTACTGACGTTGTTGAACCCGTGATCATGCACTCCCACATGGGTTAAATGGGGAGACATCTTCTCTACGGTGTTCCGCCTCCCGTAACGCAGAAACCACTCATCTCCGGTGGCATCGTACTGATACAGGGCATTTCCGTATTGAAATCCCTGGGTCCATTCAGTCCAACCCCGGCTGGTGTATTTTCCTTTAACAGTAAAAACAGGAGTACCCTTCTCGGGATTCCATTCCGAATCTAGAAGCCGGATTTTATCTCCCGATAAAGAAAATAAAGTATCCAGGCTGCCCGATAATTCCGACGGAGTAATGTTAGTATCGATCTTTATCACTTTTTTCGCTCCTCTGCATCCTCTACAGTCTTGAAATATGGAATCCGCCGTCCACTGAGAAGACGGTTCCCGTTGAGAAGGGGAAATTTCCCTTTAAAAGAGAACTGACCCCTTCTCCTATATCTTCAGGGATACCCCACCGTTTCTGGGGGACAAGCCCCTCCTCGATTAACCTATCGTACTTCTCCTTAACACCGGACGTCATATCAGTCGCCGTAATTCCCGGTCGGACTTCATAAACCTGAATTCCTTCCTTCGCTGTCCTTACCGCCCAGAGTTTAACCGCCATGGCAAGTCCGGCCTTTGACAAACAGTATTCACCCCGGCCGATGCTGGCTGTTTCCGCGGAAATGGAGGTCACAAACACGATTTTATACCCCGAAGCTATTCTGGATTCGATTCCGGAAATGAGCCACCGATTTACCACTGCCTGAGTAAGAAAATACGGTCCCTGCAAATTCGTTTTAAGAACTTCCTCGAAAGATTCCTCAGTAGCTTCGGTGATATCCGCCCTTACCTTCGGTGCAATTCCCGCATTGTTCACAAGGGCATCAAGTGACCCGAGGTTCGCGTGCGTCTCCGCCACCATGGTTTCTCTGTCCTCTTTGCGGGATATGTCTCCCTGGACAATGGAGAAAACCTGATCCTTAAGCCCGGAACGCTCCTTGCAGAGCAGTGCTGTCTCTTCCGCGGCTTCCCTGTTCCGTGCGTAATTAATTGCCACAGAAAATCCTTCCTCCGCGAGGGAAAGGGCTATGCCGCGTCCTATCCCCCGGCTTGCACCGGTAACCAATACACCTGGTATTTTATCATTCATATCAACCTATCCTTTCATTCACATATTCTCTTAATTTGATAACATTTTTCGGGGGAGTAGTATACGCAAGCACCCCCGGACCAATTAATGTATTCGGTCTTTCCTGAGCAATAGATAGTACTCTGTCAGCTTCAGCCTGTATCTCCTCCCACGTTCCGTTTGCGATTATTCCCGCATTCATATTAATCCGTACCGTAATAGTAGGCACGGAACTCATTTGTTCCATAAACCGGATTTGATCAGTTTCAGCCGGACAGATAAGGAAGCCCGGTTTCGTTTTGAGGAGAACTGGAAGGATAGGCGCGGTGTCCCCGCCCATGATACAGGCGGTTCTTCTGCCTGTTATCGCGGAGCACCGGTCCATGGTTTCCTTAAGGACTGGGTATTCCACACCTTCGAATACATCCGGGGAAATCATCGGAGGGGTCGCCGCGGATTCAAAAAACGTTATTCCCAAACCCTTTTCCGTGACGGCTTTACAAAAACCAACTTGACCTTCACCCAGACGGGCTAAAGCCTCTCTAACAACATCACCCCGTGTGAAAGCCTGCATAACCAGGTTTTCTATACCCAGCAGGTTTACCGCCACCGAAAAAGGACCGCTTACCGGCACACGCACATCCGCTTCCGGATATTCCCTTTTCAGCCTCAAAGCGGCCTCCAGAAGCATCGGCAATCTTCCGTCCTTTTCCGGTTTGAATAATGGGAGGTCCTTGAGGGTATCGACGGTCTTTAAGGGATGCTCCCGTATTGAGGGAATGCCATTTCCTCCGGGATTCTCTACCCGAGCGCCATAGGCTTCCGCTTCTAAGTTATAGATATCGATTCCAACAGTTACTGGAGAATGCCGGTAATATTCATATGCCGCCGCGTGAGCTTTGTACATCAATTCGGTATCTCTGCTTACTTCCCAGGGACTTTTTCCGATGAATGCCGCCGCATGCTCATATACAACCGGTACAAAATTAACTCCCATCTTATTCCTCCTTACGCCTTAACCGCGGACCGTGAACTTACGGTATTCCCGGGGATAACGGTAACGGCAATCTTTTTCCGTATGGGTTTTTCATCTTTGTCTATGATCCTTTTTTTCAACCATTGTCCGGCCTCTACACCCATTTCCTTAACCGATAGATTCACCGTATCAATTTTCTTAAGGGTAAGTTCTCCCACCGGAGAATTACCGAAACCGGTAAGGGAAAAATTTTCCGGAACGGAATACCCCGCCTTCAATGCAAGCTGATACACATAAACAGCAAGCATATCGTTGAAACACATGATAGGGGAAAACCCTCCCTTAATTAGTTCTGCTAATTCCGCTTCCGTTAAATCATCCAACGATTTTAGATCCATCCAGTTGGATGCATTAAAATCCATTCCCCGTTTCCTGACTGCCTTTCCGATGGCCTGTTTCCGCAATTCCGAAACATCCCGGACTGGCAGATAACCCAAATAGAGCACCCGCTTTAAAGAGCCGGCATCCACTACCCGGGAAAGAAGATCGTCCATTGCCGCCTCATTATCCACAGCTATAAAGTTTCCCGTTTCGGGTTCTCTATCTATGTAGATTGAGGGGATTCCCCACCGTTCAATTTCCAAAAGCAGCTCATCAGGCGGATGACAAAACGCAAAGATACAACCGTCGATGCCCCCCCCCTTCTTGTGCTGGAGAAGATACTGTCCGGCACTCACAATGATATTTACCCTGACACCTCCAAAACCCTCTTCTATACTGCGTATCAATTCTGCCGTATCATAAAAGAGCTGATGCTTCGGAGAAGGAGTAACCGGTAAAAAGAGACGTATATTTAGAACAGCACGGTTATGATGCCTCCGTATTTTTCGCTTCCGGTATCCCAATCTCTCCGCTGACTCAAGAACACGTTTTCTCGTCTCCTCCCCCACTAACGTGGAGTTATTGAGCACCCTGCTTACGGTGCTTGGAGAAAGCCCTATCTCTTTTGATATATCGTATACCGTTATCTTTTTCTGTTGCATGCAACAATAATGACATCTCATACGACATCTGTCAATGTATAATTGACAGATGTCGACAAAAGAATAAAGATTGAAGCATGAAAGAAATATTAACCACCGTTGTGGGGAGTTATCCCGTTCCGGAGTGGTTCCGGATCTATCCGTCAACCCCGAATCTCCAAGATGCGCTAAGGACAGTCATGAAAATCCAGGAATTGGCCGGAATCGACGTCATATCGGACGGAGAACTTTCCCGTTTTGACATCAATCATCCTGAAACAAACGGCATGATTGAATACTTTTTAAAGCCCCTGGACGGCATACGTTCCGGAATAACCAGAAAGGATTTGGATGAATTCCGCGCGCGGGAGGAGATGGGATTCCGGTCTCGGCCGGCTGCCGTTGTAGAAGAGAAAATAACGGAAGGAACTCTGGATCTCGTCGGAGCGTGGAATTTTATAAAAGACTTCGCTTCCCACCCATGCAAGTACACCGTTACATCACCCTATATGCTGGCTCGAACCGTCCTCGACAATCATTATTCCGATACCCGGGAGTTGACCATGGATATTGCCGCGGTTTTCTCCCGCCAGATCAAAGATATTGATGCTCCGGTTATTCAGGTTGATGAAGCGCACCTCCCGGGTCATCCCGGAGACGCGGATTGGGTCCATGAACCAATCAATGCTATCCTGGAGAACATAAAAGGGGAACGGGCATTACACCTTTGTTTTGGTAACTACGGGGGACAATCTGTACAGCAGGGCACATGGAACGCTCTTTTGGGTTTTTTAAACAGGTTGAATGTTGATCATCTTGTACTGGAGTTTGCCCGAAGGGGATATAACGAGTTGGAAGTCTTTAAAGAGTTAAAGCCGGAGATAAAACTCGGTATAGGAGTGATAGATATAAAAGACAACCGGGTAGAAACTCCTGAAGAAGTTGCTGAGGGAATCGAACGGAGTATCAGGATCCATGGCCCGGAACGGATTAAGTGGGTCCACCCGGACTGCGGTTTCTGGATGCTTTCCAGAAGCATCGCGGACCGAAAATTAACAGCATTGGTTAAAGGACGCGATCTTTTTTTAGGCTGCCCCTCAATGAAATGAACCCCAGGATTCACCGTACTCAACATTAACCCGGAGAGGCACATCAAGCCGCGCGGCGCCCGTCATCTCTTCCCGGACAAAAGCGGCTGCATCCTCAACTTCACTTTTGGGAACCTCTAAAATCAGCTCATCATGAACCTGTAAGAGGAGTTGAGCGCTGCTGTTTTCTGTTTCAATCCGTTTCTGAACCCGTATCATTGCCATTTTTACTATATCTGCGGCGGAACCCTGGATAGGAGTATTCACCGCTACCCGCTCCGCTCCAGCTTTTACCGTTTTATTTCGGTTATTTATTGCGGGAATGCTTCTTTCTCTACCGAATATCGTTTTTACTGAACCGGTGATTTCGGCATCGCGGATTGTCTCTTCGATAAATTCCTTAATTTTACTGTACCGGTTGAAATATTCGGTGATAAACGAAGCTGCCTCTTTTCTTGGAATACCCAGTTCCTGGGATAACCTGTAGGCCGACATGCCGTACATCACCCCGAAGTTGATGGTTTTGGCAATTCTGCGCAGATCCGGAGTTACCATGTCTTCCGATGTACCAAACAGAAGGGCAGCGGTTCTCCTATGGATGTCGCCCCCTTCAAGGAATGCTTTGGAAAGTTCCGGATCTCCCGAAAGATGAGCCAGAATTACAAGTTCTATCTGTGAATAATCAGCGCTTAAAAGAAAATTTCCTTTACTCGCGACGAACGCGGACCGGATCTTTCTCCCTTCCTCTTCGCGGATAGGGATATTCTGAAGATTGGGATCTTTACTGGAGAGTCTTCCTGTGGCAGTGCCGGTCTGAATAAAATGGGTGTGAATTCTGCACGTCTTTTGATTTATAAGTTTAGGAAGCGCGTCGGCGTAAGTTGAAATCAGTTTAGAGAGGGTGCGGTGATTGAGTACCATAGCAGGAACAACGTCCTCTCTGGCAAGTTCCGCCAACACCCCGGTATCGGTGGAATAACCGGTCTTGGTTTTTTTCACCGGTTTTAACTTCCGGTCCTGAAAAAGAACCTCCTGCAGCTGTTTGGTAGAGGCGATGTTAAAAGTCCGGCCGCACTGCTTATATATCTCCTCTTCGATACCGGAGACCCTCAGGAACAGCTCTTCTCTAAATCGGCTTAGAACTTCCGCGTCGATTCCGATACCCTTAAGCTCCATATCACTGAGAATTTTCACCAGAGGCATCTCTATCTCTTTAAAAAGGGGAAGCAAATTCCGGGATTTTAGCATCTCCTCAAAGACAATCGACAAACGCAATGCAATATCCGCGTCTTCCGCGCCGTACTCCGCCGCTTTGGCCAGAGGAACCTCACTGAAGGGCCTTCCTTTTGGCACGATATCATCGTATTTTATCTTTTTATACCCCAGGATACGTTCCGACAGGATGTCCAATCCGTAGGTATTAGCTGTAGCATCCAAAACCCAGGCTGCGATCATTGTGTCGAAAGAGATATTAGCCATCTCTATTCCCCAATGGTAAAGAACTTTGTAATCGTATTTCAAGTTCTGCCCGATTATCCCCAGAGAAGGATCCTCCAGGATTGCCCGGAGCTTCTCCTTTATAGCCGCCGGTGAAATACGCACCTGTTCCGGGCAGAGAAGCGGAATATAGGAAGCGGTACCGGGCTTTGTGGACACACTGAATCCCACCGGAACAGCTGCCATTTCGTCCAAGCTGTCCGTTTCGCAATCGAACGCGAAATACCCGTTTTCCTTTATTTCAGCAACCAGGGTATTCAGGTCATCTTCCGACTCTATTACTTTACAGATGCTCCCCGCGGTGGCTCCGCTTTCTCCGAGTATTTCCAAAGGAATGTCTTTTGTCCGGGTTTTAATTTCTTCCGTCTTCGCTTCTGCTTCCGCTTTCTTCGCTGCCTTCCTGTCCACCGAAACACCCGGTATATTTTTCATTTCGTCTACTAAACTCTTCATGCCTTCCCGCAGGAATAAGGGAATTGCTTCATCGGCATTCAGATTTTTCAGTTCGTAATCCTCTATATCTTTTTCCAAGAAAATATCGCTTTTAAGCTCAATAAGAGACCTGCTTAAAAAGGCGTCGTCTCTGCCCTCTTTGAGCTTTTTCCGTTGAGACGGGGTTCCGGCTTCCTCAAGCCTTTCATATAATTTATCCAGTGATCCATACTCACCAAGTAATTTAGACGCGGTCTTCGGTCCTACCCCCCGCACCCCGGGTACATTGTCGGAGGAATCTCCAATCAGAGAGAGATAATCTACAATCTGAACAGGTTTTACTCCCCATCCCTCTTCAATCTCCTTAGGACCCAGCAATGTAAAATCCCCCTGTTCGGGTTTCAATACTTTAACCGGTCCGTCTACCAACTGCAGAAGGTCCTTATCACCCGAGAGGATATAACATTCACGGTCTTCTCTTCTGCATTTTTCCGCGAGAGTTGCTATTATATCGTCCGCTTCAAATCCGTCCTGACGAACAGGAGGCAATCCGAGTGTCTCGAGTATTTCTTCAATTACAGGGATTTGGGACATAAGATCGTCAGGGGCTTTCTCCCTGTTCAGCTTATATTCTTTATACATCTGATGTCTGAAGGTAGGTTTCCGAGAATCAAATACGATACCGAAATATTTAGGATCTCTATCCTTAAAGAATAGAAAAACAGAACGGAAAAAACCAAAAACGGCCGAAACGTTTTTTCCCGCGGGATTTCTTAAGGGATTTTTTATAAAAGCAAAATAGGAACGGTAAATAAGGCTGTATCCGTCCAGGAGATAGAGAGGTTTTTTCATTTGATACAATTATAACAAATTATCGGGTAAGAGAAAACATGGTCAGGTAGTCATATCAAGCATGGTTGGAGAATCATTACGGCCGTAAGGGCTTTTTCTTCTTTTAGGAATACGCAATTCCGAGATCTCTCTCCGTAGTTCATCCATGTTTTTCCGGATCATTGTTCGGTTTTCAGCATTCAACTCTAATGCCTGTGATTTCATCCGAAACAGAGATTCCCTCAGCTCAGATATACCGGACATTCCTTCAGGAAACCGTTGAAGATATAGTTCTTCCAGCGGATTAATTACTTTTTGAAATTTAAAAATGTTCGCCGCAATTTCCTTTTCCCTTTTGGATTGGACTTCCAGCTTTTTATCATTACCATTTTTTATGGAAAAGTTCTCCTGTTTCAGGACTTGCAGGTAGTCTTGGTAATGCTCCTGTTGATCCAGGAGCATCCGGCGAAGGCGTTTTAACAGCGCGGCGTTTTCCGTCCTCTTATCCTGCAATGTTTACTCCTAGCTTCGATTTTCCCTCGCCATTGACCGTATTTTTCTGCTCCAGAGCTTCCCACGCTTCCTTAAGTTCAGCCATATTTTCCCTTACCTCCATCAAAGGTTCAGGATTTTTATTGACATTGCCATCCATTAACTTGCTGTTAAAAAACATATAAAGATTAAAGAGATTTTTTGCTACATCTCCCCCCTTGTCGAAATTAAGGGAAACCATCAACTCTGCAACGATATCCTGGGCTTTCAATATCGCGTTGTTTACAACATCGTATTTTTTACTTTTGCCGTTCAATAGCTCCACCGCGTGGTCTATCTGCTTAAGCGCTTCATCGTACAGCATAACAATCAACCTGCCCGGGTTTGCTGTTTTGACTGAAGTTTCTTTATAAGCCTTGAGCCGATCGTTACGGGAGTTGTATGTCATCAAAATCCTCCTAGTTTATTATGCCTATTTTACATGCTCCATCAAAGTTGTTACGGGAACAATTGTATATCCTAAATCGAGCAACCCATTAATAAGAAGCCCGAGATGATCAAAGAGATAGTCGTCTCTCCCTCCCGCGGGATCAGAATCATTCGGTTTTCCAACCGTCATTGATACTATCGACCCCGGTTTCTTGAGCTCCAATATCCGTTCCACCAATTCCGGCGCGCTCATGTAAAGATTGGGAATGCCCGAATCGGTCCTGCGGGGGACCCAATCAAGACTGTCCACATCTCTTCCAATATAAGTATAATTCATCTTTTCGGCAGCATATATTATGTCTTCGTTATCAAAATAATGCGGTGCATGCCAAAGCAGAGACAATTCATTACCGGTTTTTTCAAAATATTCATCCTCATTTCTGGCTAATCCCTGCCGGACAAAATCTCCTGTTATTTTATATCTGCTTTCCGCCATATTAAAGTAAGTAAAGAAAAGAGATCCAACCTCATGACCTGAATCAGCTATCTCCTTGACTGCGCCGGGATGACGGCGGATAAAGTCTCCGTTAACAAAAAAGGTAGCGGTAATTCCGTAATCCGCTAAGGTATTTAAAATTACAGGAAGCCCTTCGTTGGAATGAACCGCATTAAAAACAAGGGAAAGCTCTCTTCGCCGTATACGGGATCCATGAGTAAATTTATGAAGGTTCACCGGTTCATCTTCTTCCGGAAAAGGTTCATATTTTTTCTCAGGCGGTTTAAAAAGGGCTGTTGTTCCAAGTTCTTTGATTTTCCTTACCATTACAATATTTATATAGTTACCCGAGGTGAGGGATTCCAAATAAACCCGGTAATCCTCAGAGGATGTTATCCGGGGAGAAACAGTATAGACAGAAGCGGGTTCCCAATCTCTTTCGGATACGCCGTATGATAAAACCGTATCTCCTGATGCTACAAGAATTGATTTACCGCCTTCTGAAAATCCGTATTTCGCCGGTTGGGAAAGACAGATTATGGATCGGTCCCCTTTAGTATGGTTTATCAGCTCAGTGGTACTTCTGCCGGCAATGATAAGAGAATCAGAATCCCGCCAAATAGCGGAAATTGGTCCCTGGTGGTCATAACCAGCTTCTCTGTTCCAAGTTAAATAGTTCCGAATGGTTACCGACTCCTCCCCTAATAGAGCAACCTTTGTTTCATCCGGAGATAGTATAATATCGGTAATATTTTCCCCCTCGATCCTCGTAAAAGGAATTGCCGGCTTTGCCTTATCAATTTTTAAACGGAATAGATCGGATTCAATATTCCCGCCTTTTATGCTTCTGGCAAGAATAGTAACGGTGTCTCCGGCGGACCATAGAACCCTTTTAATAGAAGTATTCCTCGGCAGAAAGAGATAGGGAAGGGTGAGGATATCACCGGTAGAGAAAAAATCATCCGCCCGGAGAAAGTAAAAGAGGAGATTTCTCCCGTCCCGGTTAAAGAGTAATTTTTTTCCATCCGGAGAAATCCAGAATGAATCGAAATTCGGATCGTACAAAAAGGGAACTTTCCCGATGATTTTTCCAATAGTTAGAAGATCCTGATATATAGAGTGAGTAAAGAATTCGGAGCTATGGATTTCGTAGAGAAGAGATCCGGATAAATAGTAGAGCTGACTTCCTCCGCTCCACCGTATACTGTTTATCGTACCTTCGCCTAAAAGACGAAAACGTTCATCCACAACCCTGTCCGCTTCCAGCTGAGAGGTAGAAAAGTAGTAAAGCGCGTCATTTTTCTCATAGATGAAATATTTTGAATCGGGAGCCCACGAGGCAGCAGGGCCGTCTAAACTTAATTCGGCCCGTTTTGAAATAACCGTCTCCTCATCATCAACCAGATTCCTCAAGACAAGTGCTCCAAAGGCGGCGGATTCCGGCCTTAGAAACAGGAGGTACTTTCCATCCGGAGATGCTAAAAGCGGCAAAATTTTGCCGTTTTTAACGGGAGTACCTTCCGCGAAGGAAGGAAAAGCCTTTACCGGGTTCATACCGACTGATTCCGTTGTGCTTCTGAAAACTCCGAACCTGTTTTGTATCTGTAGTTGTCCCGTTCCTTTTAGATACACTACCCGTTCCGGGAAAAAGGTCAGTTGAGTAATGCTCTCTTTATCCAGATTCGATAAAAAGAGGGTTTTATACGTACCGTATTCAGGAACAGATACCTCGGCACCAAACAGCAGATTGTTATCAGCAGAAAGATCAGGTTCAAAGAACTTTACTTCCCCAAAAACAGGGATTATCAACACCGCGAACAGGATTGTAATGATTCCCAACCGTTTCAATTTATACCCCTTTTTACACTCAATACATATATGCCCTTATCCCATTTTCGGTTTATTAGGGGGAAAAACTTAAGGGTGCCGAGTCATATTGTCTTTATTTCTGGTTAATTCGAACCACCACCTTTTATATTAGTTCAGCGGCTACGCAATTTCAAGAAATGATATATCAATAGAAGGATTCGTTTCTTTACCGGACTTTAAAGAAGTTCAGCGGCTAATTCTGCCAACTCGCTCCGTTCCGATTTATCAAGGGTAATATGACCGCTCAAGCGCTGCCCCTTAAATGTTTCCACCAAATAGGTGAGACCGTTGGAGTTGGAATCTAAATAGGGGCTGTCGATCTGGTAGGGATCTCCGGTAAGGACCACCTTGGTTCCCTCTCCAGCTCTGCTTACGATGGTTTTTATCTCGTGGGGACTTAAGTTTTGGGCTTCGTCGATGATAATGTACTGTCCCGGTAATGATCTTCCCCGAATGTAAGATAAAGCTTCCAATTCAATTACATTGCTGTTTATTAGATGATCCACCGTTTTTATATTCTGTTTTTTATAAACGCTAAGAATGTATTCCAGGTTATCGAATAAAGGCTGCATCCAATGGGAGAGCTTTTCGTTTTTCGCTCCCGGAAGATATCCAATATCTTTGCCCATGGGAATTACCGGGCGGCTAACCAGTACTCTTTTATAACGCTGCTCATCCAACGTCATCTTTAAACCCGCAGCCAATGCCAAAAGTGTTTTTCCAGTCCCGGCTTTCCCTACCAACGTAACAAGGGGTATATTTTCATTCATTAACAACTCAAAAGCAATACGCTGTTTATCATTGAGTGCCCTTACTCCACAGACCGACTCCATCTTATAATCCACATAATGCAGATTAGAAGTATTCGGATCATACTTAGCAACACAATATTCTTCATTGACCCGGTCTCTAAGGATGATAAAATGATTTGGCGGCAATACGGTATTCCAGGTAAGGAAACCGTCTCTCCGCAATATTTTCATCGAATCTGCCGAAGCGTCCTGTTCTGAGAATCCGGAGTACAGATTTTCAATTTTTACCTTCTGCTTTTCGTAATCCACCGCCTTTATACCCAAAGAAGTAGCTTTTACTCTGGCGTTTATATCTTTAGATACAAAAAAAACTATTTTCCCCTTCTTTTGAAGTTCAAAGGCCGTTAAAATGATTTTGTTGTCTGTTTTATCCTGAAGAAGGTCACGGGGTATATCCTGCGGCTGTGTGACAGCTACCCGGAGTATAGAACCGTTCTCCATCTTTACCCCTTCACTCAAATTCCCATGTTTACTTGTCTCTTCTAAATAGCGTATAGAATGCCGGGCATTTCTACCGCGTTCATCAGAATACGTTTTAAGCCGGTCCAACTCTTCTAAAACCCAAAGCGGTACAATTACTTCATTGTCTCGGAAACTTGAAATTGCATCCGGTCGATGTATAAAGACATTTGTATCGATTACAAATGTCTTTATACCGTTTTTTTCTTGACTCATTGAAAAAAGATTATACAGGTTACCGTCAATATTTTCTACTGTTGCCAATTTTCTTGTTGCACCTCATCTCCTTGTTAATTGTTAAGTTTGGCAC
>CAZUAE010000015.1:0-95174 GCA_964618265.1 uncultured Spirochaetales bacterium
ATGCATGGTGCCATATCATATACCTCCACCATTATTAACCGGTTTTTTTTTCTGTTTGCTTCAAAAGTGTGTTAAAAAAAGAATTTTGGCATTAGTACATTTGAGATCCACTCGATACTTAATTATAGTTATAGTAATAGAAGAAATAGTAGAAAGAAAAAAATTCCTTTTGATAGATATTCAAATCACAGAGGATAACTGTTATGATCATATTTTAGGAGGAATAAAGAATGGGAGACAATGATACAAATCTACAGCTGGTAACGTTCCAATTAGGAGAAGAATGGTACGGTATAGATATTATGGACGTAGAAGGAATTGTAAAAATCGAAGATGTGCGTTCTATTCCTAATGCACCTCCATTTGTAGAGGGTATTTTTAATTTAAGGGGAGATATTATTCCTGTCATTAATTTACATAAAAGATTCCATTTAAAAGTTCCCTCGTTAAGTGAAGAAGATCGTTTATTAAGTGGGTTCATCATACTCAATATAGAAGGTGTTCTGTTAGCTGTTATAATTGATAAGGTATCAAGGGTTTTGACGGTAAAATCCCGTGAAGTACAGCCTCCACCTCAAATGCTGTCCGGTATTGGTGCCGAATATATTCAAGGAGTGGTAAACCGTGATGATACTTATCTCATAATACTTGATATTGAACGGCTTTTTAATATAAAAGAACTTCGCCAGTTAGAGACTATGACAACTTGACTAAACGTCCTGTTCTGTCTCGATAGGAATAATTCAGCAGAGCCATAACAAAAAAATTAGTATCAGTAAGCGAGTGACAAAGAATGATCCCACTATTTAAACCGACAATTAAGCGAAAAGACATGGATTCTGTACTAACCTGTATGGTATCAGATAGAATTGATCACGGGAAAATCACCGAGGATTTTATATCGGATCTGCGCAGTTATCTCCGGGTTGAGGGAGGTATTGGTTTTAGAGATTATGGTCGAGCGATAGAGACGGCTATAACAGAAATGGAGTTAACCAAAGGGGCAAAAGTAATCATATCTCCGTTATCACCAAGGATTTATTGGGATATCCTCAATGATATGGAAATAGAAATGGTGTTTCCCGATGTAGATCCTAAAAGCGGATGTTTGTACACCGAAGGATTTACTGAATTAAAAATAGATGACATAGACGCAATAATTGTTACTTATCCCTTAGGATATGTTCCGGAAATACAAAGATTAGTTGATCTTGGAATTCCCGTATTAGAAGATATTTCTCAAGGTTTAGGAAGTAACAATGGAGAGAAAAAAGCAGGTAGCTTTGGATCATATGTAATAGCAGGTTTGGAGCCGGATCATATCATTACCGCCGGCGGAGGATGTGTTTTATATGCAAGAGGACGAAGAAATGGTGCTGCTTTAAAACGGATGGCAAACTCGTTACCCAAAGAAGTTCTCCTGCCGGATATGAACTCTTCTTTGGGTATTATCCAGGTAAAGGAGTTGGAAAAATACATTGTTCGAAGAAGAGATATTGCTGTCCTCTATTCTCGTTCCCTTATGCAGTCAAGACATCGAATGTTAACCCAGGTTGGAGATGCTGAAAATATTTATTACACTTTTCCTGTTTTACTTGAAACAGGAATGAAGGAAGTTTCAGCCTTCGCAAAGAAAAATGGCATTGAAACCGCTCCTGCATTTAAATCTACTATACTGGAATATATTCTTTTAGAAGAAGATCAAAATATTATTGATATTAAAAACATTCCCAATGCTATGAATCTATATCTTCGTACAATAGCATTCCCGCTTTATCCTATGTTGGGAATAAAAGAATCGGAGAAAATATCCAAAGTGTTAACGAGTTTGCCTTAAAAAGTGATCAAAAAGCAATTCCCGTTATGTCGATCTAAATACTGATTTTTATATAGACAAATGATCCCGCTTGGTAGTAAGCCGGGCTACTTTTTTTTCTAATTCTCTGATAAATTAAATTGATAATTCCCATGAAGAAATAGAAGTTTTTTTAAATCCAGTTGAATTTATTAAGGTTCTTTACCTGTATTATATTAATGTAATATGCATAGTATAAAAGGAATTGAAATGCCTAGGAATATTAAAAGCGTTCTTCTTATTGTTAACATGCTAAAAGACGATGCGGAAAATCTTGTACATGAAATATCAGAATATTTAGACCAAAAGAATATTCACTTTGATGTTTTCGGCTTTCGAGGTAAGACTATTGAACCAAACATTGAAAATAAATATGATCTCGCAATTTCTCTAGGAGGAGACGGAACTGTACTTTTTAGTTCGAGAATACTCGCCTCGGAAAATATCCCTATTTTAGCAGTTAATCTGGGAAATTTCGGGTTTATTACCGAAGTTTCACAAAATGAATGGTTGGAAGTTTTCGAAGATTACCTAGAGGGTGTTTTGGGAGAAGATAAAAGATTGATTCTTGAGGCATGTATAACCAGGAAGAATAATGATATTGGAGTATACCGCGGCATGAATGATGCTGTCATATCTAGTGCCGGAGTTTCAAGGATTGTAAAACTTTCTGTAGAGTTAGGAACAACACCGGTAGGCAGATACAGGGCAGACGGAATCATCGTTTCTACTCCGACAGGTTCTACAGCATATTCTGCTGCTGCAGGCGGGCCCATTTTGCATCCTGAAATGGAAGCTATGATTATCAATCCAATCTGTCCCTTTACACTTTCCCATCGGCCCTTTGTAATTCCGGCAGATGAGGTTATTTATATAGAAGTTGAAGAAGAACAGCGTACCGAAGTTATTTTAACAGTTGATGGCCAGGAGATGATACAACTGCAGCCGAAGGATAAAATTTGTGTAAGAAGGGCCGTAGATAAAGTAAAGCTTGTGCGATCAAATAAAAGAAGCTTCTACGAAGTGCTTAGAACAAAACTCAACTGGTCCGGAGGTCCAAATGCTTGAGGAACTCTCCATAAAAAATTATGCTATCATTGATAACCTTACAGTTGAATTTAAAAAGGGAATGAACGTCCTTTCCGGAGAAACTGGAGCGGGTAAATCAATTCTGGTTGGAGCATTAGGACTTATTTTGGGAGGAAAAGGAGAGATTGATGCCATTAGGACGGGAGAGGAAGAAATTGATGTTTCCGGTATCATGAAAATAGAGGGAAACAAGGAAGCAGAAAAATGGTGCAAAGAAAAAGGTATTGAATTGGAAGAGGGTGCCGTTATCCTGCGAAGGACCGTTAAGAAAAGCGGCAGGGGGCAAGCTTATATCCAGTCTACACCAGTTACTAGAGCCGATCTCAATGAAATTGGTTCTCTTCTTTTAGACATTCACGGGCAGCATGAGCATCAATCCCTTCTGAAAACAGAATATCACCGTTCACTTTTAGATAAATACGCCGGTATAGAATACGAAGTTATGGAATTCAGCGATAAATTTAGGGAGTTGAGCGCTTTAAAAAAGCAATTACAGGATATGAATGCATCAGAGAGAGAGCGGCTTAGGGAGATAGATATACTTTCCTTTGCGGTCAGAGAGATCGAGGAAGCAAATCTAAAACCGGACGAGGAGGAGAAGCTTAACAAAGAGAAAAGAATGCTGCAGGAAAGCGAGCACCTCTTCAACCTTTTGGATGAAACATATGATTCTGTTTCTGAGAACCGAAACGGAGCTCTCGCTTATCTAAGGAAAGCCATGGAAAACATGGATGGAGTAGCGAATATTGATCCCGGCAGAAAGGAGCTGTCTGAACGGTTATCAAATCTATTCTATGAACTGGAAGATGTAAATGAATCTATCCGGGATTATAGGAGTTCGTTAGATTTTACTCCAGACCAGCTGGAAAAGTGCGAAAATCGGCTAAGTATCATCTACCGCCTGGAAAAAAAATACGGAAGTACAATAGAAGAGCTGCTTCAGTATCTTGATGAAGCAAAATCCAGGTTAGAAAAGCTGGAATCCTGGGAAACCGATAAGGAAAAGGTTATTAGTGAAATCAAGGGACAAGAGAAAGATGTCTTTTCCCGGGCTAGATCGATATCCGAGAAGAGGAAGAACGCAGCTCTTCGCCTTCAGAAGGAGATCGAAGAAACCTTAAGAAACCTGGGGATGAATAAAACAAAATTCACCGTAGCTGTTGAAAGTAGACGGACCGAACGTGGAGCCCCATCCTGCGGAACTTATGGTACCGATTCTGTAGAATTCAGGTTTTCCGCTAACCCCGGAGAACCGCTTAAACCGCTTCACCTGACTGCATCAGGAGGTGAGACATCTAGGCTCATGTTGGCTGTTAAAACTGTCTTAGCAGAGTCTGATTCAATACAATGTATGGTGTTTGATGAAATAGACGCTGGAATTGGCGGAGAGGTAGCCCTGGCTGTAGGAAATCATCTTAAACAACTATCCCGCCATAAACAAGTACTTTGTATTACGCACCTTGCATCTATCGCCGCAAGAGCCGATAATCATATAAAGGTAGAAAAAAAAGAGAAAGACGGAAAAACTATCACTACCGTAATTTCTGCCAAAGGTGAGGGAAGAATAGTTGAAATAGCAAGGATGTTAGCTGGAGATAAAACGGGTACGGTCAGCTTAGAGCATGCTAAAGAACTCCTAACCAGATACGCCGGTGAAGGATAGGAAAGATGGGAAAAATAAGTTCAGAAGCCAAGAAACACTATTTTGAGCGGATAAAATTTTATAAGCAAGATATTGAAAAGATTAAGCAGCGCGACAGAAACCTTAAAGTGTTGGTTGAAAAGCAGGAGGAGGGGTTTGAATATCAAATCCTTACATTAGCGGCAGAACAATTAAACCTTGCTTCTATTTTCGTCCTTATGAATAACATTTCCTTAAGTTATCTAGGAATAAAAAATGACGCATTTCTGAACGATGCCCGAAAAAGTTGTTATCAGAGTGTAATATACTTAGAAAATGTTGTAACAGATTATATTGACGCAGCTTTTTCGGAATATGAAGAAAATATATTAAAGATAGAAGGTTTTTCACAAGCAAAACGATACGGTCTCATTAAAAAATTGGGCTACACGATTGAAACAGTAGAGGAAGCCTTTGGAGAAAATTCAAAGTGGAAATGGTCATTCGTCGAGTTGGAAGGACGTTTTACCGCGGTGGCAAAAAACATCATGAACTTAAAAAAAATCTTCACCGGTCTCGATCCGCGAACAGAAGGATATCAATACTGGGTTAGTCATTTGAATTTAGTAAAAAGACTGCTGCAAAAATCTGCAGATAGGTATAGAGAAAAATATGAGCTTTCTACCCTGCGAAGTGATGATTTTAAACAGGCAATATCATTTTTATCAGCATTAAGACGTCTTCATATTATCATGGGAGAAACCGAGCAATCGGAAATAATCAAGAAAAAGATTGAAGTTTGGAAGCAAAAAATGGAATCGGATGAGAAAAGACAGCAATCAAAGCAGTCTGCTTCCGCCAAATCTTCCGAATAGCTCTTATCTTTCCGATAAATCAGTCAATGAGTTGAAAGGATAAAGTTCTCCAGCCGATAAGGTTTTAATTTCACCGGCAGCGGACGCTATGTAGATGGGGAACTCCTCTGAAACAAATTCTGTTATTACCTGTCTGCACGCACCACAGGGAGGCAGTGGATAATCAGCATCGGGACTGTAAATTGCCAGTGCTTGGAACTGAGTTATGCCGGCACTTATAGCGGTAAAAAATGCAGAACGCTCAGCGCAAATAGTCAGTCCGTAAGAACGGTTTTCCACATTGGTTCCAAAAAAAACACTGCTGTTCAAACAAAGCAGAGCCGCGCCAACGCGGAATTTCGAATAGGGTGAATATGATTTTTCTGATGCCTTTTTGGCTTCCCCTACCAGTCTATCCTTGTCCATTATTGACACCTCTTTCTTCTGTAGTATAGGATGAAGTATAAGTAAGGGCAATCCGCCGTTTCCCTACTCTAAAATGAAAGGTATTTTTATACTAATGCCAAAATTATAGTTTTTACATCTAAGGAGCTGTAAATCATTATAAAATAATAGATGAAACTGGCAAACCATAATTTCTGCATTAGTTAAAGAAGGCTCCCGCTTCATGAAAAAAAAGATCTTTATCTTCCCCGTCATATTCCTCTTGCTGCTCTTTGCGCGGTTCTTACTGTTGCCGAATGAACTCAGCGAAGAGCCGGTTGTCAAAAGACAGTGGGTTTCCCGGATTCCGGACAACCAACAGGGTGCATACGGAGTACAGGTAGCTTCTGAAAATCCGCCCATTCCCTTTCGGTTAGGAAATTCATTCGGCTATTTTAGAAAAGATGGTTCATTCACTTATACCGGGAATATTATGTTCGGAGTAACTATGAATGATTCTGTTTTCTGCAATTTTCCCAAGATATCGGAGGAAGTAATTATACAGGATTATCTTGGCCGGATATATTCTAAATTTAAATCAGCGGGATACCCTATGATCAGGGAGAACCGGCTATTCTTTATTTCTACGAATAGAGCGGGAATCTCGGAGTGGAATTTTGATGGCGAGAAACTGTGGTTTCGGGAATTCCAAAGTGTAATAACAGATTTCGTGGTAAATGAAAACTTGCTTATATTAGGAATGTCGAATGGTTCATTAAAAATTTTGGATAATCGGGGCTCGACAGTGGATTCTCACGAATTTTCTTTCGGCGCATATCATGTCGCGTACGGGTGTGCTCTTTCAGGGAATAATGAGAAGATAGCGGTAATTTCCGGCATTAACCCTCAAAGTATAACGCTGCTTGAATTCCGGGAAAACTCCTTCGTTCCCGTTAAGACATGGGAATCCGGAACCGATTTTCGTCGCAGGATACGCATCGATTTTCCATGGGATGATGATATTTTGGCATATGAAACAGATAGAGGGATTGCCTTTCATGCTGTGGATGGCCGGGATGCTATGGATCTGCAGTTGGCCGGTAGTTTAATCGCAATGAAAAAGAATAAAGAATCAGATCTTTTAGGTATAGTGAGTAAAGTTACCGGATCAGATGAAGGGATTATCAGTTACATCACTTCCGATGGAAAACCCCTCCTATCCCTTATCATTCCGAGTAATAGGATTTTTTTAGAGGGAGAAGGGAATCAAGTTTTTCTTGGAGCAGCGGATACCATGATCTCATTTCTTTTAACCAGAGGCTGAGGTGGTAATGAAGAAAATATTTTTGCTTTTTATATTTGTCTGCTTTGGATCATTCCTCTTCGGTTATGATTGGCCCGTTAAGGAAGGACCCGTTACGGCAACTTTCGGTGAATCCAGGGGTGATCATTTTCACGACGGAATTGATATCGGCGGTGGACCTCAGGAAATTTATCCGGTAGAAAATGGCGAAGTTATCTTTTACTTCAACGAAGAAAATTTGTATGACGATATCCCCACCGGTCTTGGTACATTCCTCCTGCTTGAACATCCGCGGCAGTATCGATCACTTTATGCCCACTTGGATTCCGTTTTTATTGAAGATGGAGGGGGGGTGAGTGCGGATGAACCCTTGGGAATAATGGGAGACACCGGTTATTCATTGGGCATTCATCTGCATTTCTCCTTAATGGACCGAAAGCTGGAGCGGAAGGTAAATCCTCAACTACTCCTGCCTAAGCGGAAGGACCCGCGGAAACCATCTATCGGAAATGTGTATCTCGGATCATCGGAAAAAAAGATAATCATTCAGAATGATACCCGGATACCATCGGGGGAATGGATGTTGTCGGCGGAAATATACGATGGTAGTCATGAAACTGAATACTTCTGTCCTCTCGCGCCGTATGAGATTTTCCTTCTGGTAAACGGCCGCGAACATACTCGAATTCGCTATGATTCTCTAATGGAAGAGGCCGGGAGGCTGATCCTCCACCCGGGCAATTCTCTTCCCGCTGAAAATTTTTACCTTGACGGGTGGGAAGTTGCATTAGGTAAGATAGAAATAAATCATAATCCTTTATTAGTAGATTTGATTGTGACAGATATCACGGGTAATGAAACAAGGCGGAGATTTAATCTAGAAGGTGTTGGTGACGAAAATAGATAATAATGAAAACTTATTCATCAGATCCTGCAAAGGACCGTAAAAAGGAAATATCCTGTCCCGTATGTTTTTCCGGGCAATTCAAATCTAAATGGTATTTAGAGGGTGTCAATTTCAAGAAGTGTTTAGGATGCGGCTTGATCTGCCAGAATCCGCAGCCGGTTTTTGGCGACTTGGAAAAACGGTACAAAGACGATTACTTTACCTACGAATTAGAAAATGATGTGAATTTTTTCGATCTAATGGTTAAGGGGCTGGAGGACATAGATTTTTTTGAACTGGAGAGCCAAATAAAAGAAAGGCGGGTTCTTGATGTTGGATGTGCTACTGGAATGCTTTTAGCATATTTAAAAGACAGGAATTGGCAAGTGCAGGGCGTTGAATTGTGTGAACCATCCGCCAGGTACGGAATCGAAAAGAGGGAGGTTCCCATTCACATTGGAACCTTGGAATCAGCTGCCTTCGATGAAAATTCTTTTACCTTCATTCACTTCAGCCATCTGATAGAGCATGTACCGGATCCAAGGGGATTTTTAAAAATAGTTTACCGAATTCTTTCACCGAAAGGATATATGGTGATGGTTACTCCTAATGCGGCTGGATTTCAGGCAAAGCTGCTGGGCAAGGAATGGCGGTCGGCCATTCCGGATCATCTTCATCTTTTTTCCAAAAAAACTATGCGCCGTCTTCTTTCGGAGACAGGATTTGAGATAATAAGAGAACAGACCTGGGGTGGAATTGCGAAGGGACTTGCGCCCGTTCCTTTAAAACGGTTAATGGATAGAGCGGCTAAAAGGTACGGCTTTGGTGATGTCATGCTCTTTCTCTGCCGTAAAAAGCGGTAAAGCGAGAAAGCGGTACCGCTTGACACAGGAAAAGCTTTTTTCTTACCATGTAACGGCATACATTAAGAGGTACACTTATGACAATAGAGCGGTTGGCGGAGCTTCCGCTTCAATCCCTTATCAATGTTGGACGTAAACTAGGACTTGAGAGTCCGGAAGATAATGATCGGGAAACTCTCATCGATGTTATTTGGGAAGTTCTCGAAGAGAACAGAAATGAACGTATTACATCGGACGCAAATCCTATTCGGATAGAAGAGCTCAAATACGATATACAACCGACAGAACAATTCTTTGATGATATTGAAGAGGAATTTATACTGCCGGAAAGCTATAACGAAACGAAGATTGTTCTAATGCTCCGTGATCCTTCATGGGCCTTTGCCTACTGGGATATAAAGAAGGAGACACATGAAGAACTCAGAAGAGATTCTGAGTTCAGCGGCATATTTCTTCGATTGCTTCAGTGTAAAGAAAATGGATATTTTTTTGATATACCTGTTAAGCTTTCCGATAACCGGTGGTATATAAATCTTCCTGAGCCCGGTATAATTTACTATTTGGAATTGGTAGTCAAACGAGAGAATGGCGAAGAAATACTTGCTCATTCCAACGCTATCGATGTACCTTTGGGGAATTCGCTGGGTACCGTACGGGAGGATAGCGAAGACCCTTCGGATAAAATTCTTCTCCTTTCAGGCATCGTAAAAATAAATACGGTGGCTTTTTCCAGTTCCGTCCCCCACAGGGTTCTCGCCTCAATAGAAGACCAGCTGAGCCCCTCTTCTGGGAAAGAGGTATAAGGGTGAAAAATTACATAATTTTTCTTCTTCATGCGCATCTTCCTTTTGTACGTGAAACGGAAAAGGAAGCTCCCTTAGAGGAACGATGGCTTTTTGAAGCAATCTCTGAAACCTATCTTCCCCTGATGAGGGTGTTCCGGAGATTGGACTCTGATGGTATCCCCTTTAAAATAAATGTTTCTTTATCGCCTGTCTTAAGCGCTATGCTTTCAGATGAATTGCTGCAGGACAGGTATATTCAGCATGTTAATAAGATGTTGAAACTTGCAGAAAGGGAGTTAATACGGACTTCTACGAATCCGCAGATAAACGAACTTGCAAAGATGTATCAGAATCTCTATGAGAAAAACCTTGAAGATTTCGTGCATCGATACGGAAAGAATCTTATTAAAGGTTTAGATTATTTCTATAAAAAGGGGAAGATTAATGTGATGGCATGCCCGGCCACCCATCCTTATCTCCCTCTGTACCGGCATTATCCGGAAACGATCAATGCACAGGTACGGCTTGCCCTTCAGTATCATTATGAAACCTTTGGTAAAAGTTCCCGGGGATTTTGGCTGCCCGAATGCGGATACTATCCCGGACTCGAAAAGATTCTCAAAGAGAACGGGGTGCGATTTACTTTCGGGGAAGCCCACGCCCTTCTCTTTGCTGATCCTAAACCAAAATACGGCACTTATGCTCCGATTAAATGCAAAAACGGCATCACTATGTTTGGAAGGGATTTAGTTTCAGCTAATGCTGTATGGTCTTCCGAAGAAGGGTATCCTGGTGATTTTTCTTATAGAGAATTCTATCGGGATATCGGTTTTGATCTGCCGTTGGATTATATCGGACCGTATATTCATAAGGGAGGGGACAGGTCCTTTACCGGTTTCAAGTATTATGCTGTAACCGGTGCCACCGAGAAGAAAAGGGTATATCACCCGGAAGATGCTAAAGAAAAAATTGAAGAGCATGCTGATAATTTTATCTATAACCAGAGAAACCGGCTAAAAAAAATTGCTTCCCTAATGGATATACCCCCTGTCATATCCTGCTATTATGACGCTGAACTCTTTGGTCACTGGTGGTTTGAAGGGCTCCAGTGGATTGAGTCATTGGTGAGAAAAATAAACGAGACTGATGATCTGGAAATGACTCTTGCGGCAGATTACTGTAAAGAGATAGAAGAATTACAGATTACTCAACCGGTTTTTGGAAGCTGGGGAAACAAAGGATATTCCGAAGTGTGGCTGGACGGAAGAAACGATTGGGTCTACCGGCATACTCATAAAGCTGTAGAACGTATGCTGGAATTGATAAAACGGTTTCCTAACGAATCCGGATTAAAAAAACGCGCCCTGGACCAAGCAGCCCGGGAAGTGTTATTGAGTCAGGCCTCGGACTGGCCCTTTATTATGCGTTCAGGCACTACGGTTTCCTACGCGGTCAGGCGGGTAAAGGAACACATATACAATTTTACTACAATATATGACGCGCTTTTTAGGGGAACCGTAAGTCCCGAATGGCTCACCCGGCTTGAAAAGAAGAACAACATTTTTCCCAATATCGATTACCGCACGTTTAGATCACCTCACTAAACACAAATATTTACCTTACCTTAACAAACGTTAAGTAATCCTCGTTTAGATTTGAATTTTTGTAAAATTATTCTGTCTACCTCCGTTGACAATTCAGCTGACTGCGATACTATATATATTAGTGGGAGAAAGTGGGAAATCGTGGGGTAAATTAGATGATTACGGGTCTTTGTGGTAAGAGATTATGCTGACTGGTGAATATAAAAATTCTCTTGATGAAAAGGGAAGACTCTCAATACCGGCTAAGCTGCGGAATTCTGTTCCAGGAAGCGTATTGATTATTACCCGGGGGCTTGACCGGTGCCTTTGGCTGTTCCCTCCGGATGAATGGAAGAAGATGTCGGAGAGTTTAATGCAGGCGGCATCTCCCTTCAGAAAAAAAGCAAGAATTCTGCAGCGAAGGTTTATCGCCCCGGCGCAGGAAGTGGAGATAGATAAAGCGGGAAGAATTAATATACCCGTTACCCTGCAAGAACATGCCGGGTTAAAGAAAGAAGCGGTTATATTGGGAATCAAGCAGTATATCGAGATATGGGATGAAGCCGAATATGAAAACTATCTGGAGTCAACGGATGAAGAATTTCAGGAAGCGGCTGAAGAACTGGGAGATCTCATATCCTTTTAACTGTTTAACGGAGAGGGCATGAAACAGGTGCATTATCCGGTTATGAGCCGGGAGGTGCTCGAAAATCTCGAACCATCATCTCCCGGAGAAATTCTTGTGGACGGGACATTGGGGGAGGGAGGACACACTGAACTCTTCCTCTCTCAATTCCCCCGCCTGCGGGTAGTGGGTGTAGAAACCGATGAAACAGTGCTGCACCGAGCAAAAGAAAGGCTTGCTCCATTTAATGACCGGATAATTTTATGGAATGGCTGGTTTGACGATTTTTTTCTTAAATACAGCCGGATTGTGGCATTTGAAGATGCTCCCTCGAGAATACTTCTTGATTTAGGAATATCTACCTACCATCTAAAATTGTCCGGCAGGGGATTCTCCTTTAAAGGAGACGAACCGTTAGATATGAGGTTAGGGAAATCCGCGGGGTTAACTGCCGCGGAAATTTTAAACAGGTACCCTGAAGAGGATTTAGTTTCTGTTTTTTCCGCGTATGGAGAGGAACGGTATTCTAAGCGAATTGCTTCCGCTGTTGTGAAAGAGAGAAAGCATCAATCTTTTCAGGCAGCTTCTCAGTTTGTTAAAACGGTTTTGGATTCGGTACCATCGAAGTATCGGCGGGGACCGATACATCCGGCCACGCGGTGTTTTCAGGCTCTGAGAATAGAAGTAAACAGAGAACTGGAAAGACTGAGGGCAGGGCTTGTATCAGCATTTGATGTTTTAAAGCCCAAAGGCAGAATCGGAGTCATATCGTTTCATTCTTTAGAGGATAGGATTGTTAAAAATTTTTTTCGGGAACTGGCAAAAAGGTGTGTCTGTCCGCCGGAACTGCCGAAATGTGAATGCGGGGGAAAGGCAAGAGCCCGTTTAATTACCCGAAAACCTTTGCGTCCGGGAGAAGAGGAAGTGGATCAGAATCCGCCTTCCCGGAGTGCCAAGTTTCGAGTATTGGAGAAAGCAGAAGAATGAGAAGAAAAGTTGTTTGCGTTATACTGCTGATTGTCCCGGTGCTCCTCTTTATAAATGGCTGGCAGGCCTACAGATATTATGACTTGAAAAAAAATATAGAAGAATTGGAACGAGTACAATATGAACTCTTTGAAGATAATAAAAAGGCTATTGCGGCCATTGCAGTTCTCAACTCACCAGCCCGAATAGCTAAAATAGCGGAGGAGTTGGGAATGGAAAAGGCGGAAGTAGACCGAATCATCCGGGTGGTCTTCCAGAAAGGCGGAGAGGAAAAGTAAACATGGGAGGGGAACTGTTTTCGTACCCGCAGCTTCTAAAAGTATTGTCGGGGAAATCCCTGGTCTTCCGGGATGACAAGATTATACCCGGAATGCCTCTGGAAGACCGCCCGATTCATTCGGTTGAAATAGATTCCAGGGAGTGTAGGCCCGGAACTTTGTTTGTTCCTCTTCCGGGAACCCGCACGGATGGTCATACGTTCATCGGGGATTCCCTTAAAAAGGGTGCTGCCGCGGCGTTGGTAGCTAAGGATTACTTGGATTCCCATTGGGAGGATCTTACCCGGTCTGTATTCTCAGAAAATGGAGTGTTAGTAGCTGTGGAGAACCCGCTTACTGCACTGCAGGATTTGGCGGCATGGTATAGAGGATCTTTGAAAAATCTTCATGTTATTGGTATCACCGGAAGCAATGGAAAAACCACAACGAAAGAGTGCATTGCTTCTATTTTAAGAGGATGGCAAAAGACAACAGCCAGCAAGGGTAATTTTAACTCTGACATCGGTCTTCCGCTATCCATCTTTCAGCTTGAGGAGGACACCAAATACGGTGTCTTCGAGGCGGGGATCAATTATCCTGGAGAGATGGATGTTCTTTCAAGAATTCTGCAGCCTGAATCGGCTCTTATCACTAACATCGGTACAGCCCATGCCGGACCGTTAGGCGGAAAGAAGGGTATTGCCGCAGAAAAGAAGAAACTAATGCAGCATTCCGGAAAACTTATAAATTATTTTATACAGGAAAGTGAAGAGTATGGTGATTTTCTTTCTGAAGGAATAACGGGAAGGAAATACCTATACGGTGAGAATTCGACTCCGGGATATAAGGGATTGGAATATTTGGGGGAGGATGGGGCGTCCATCAACTGGGAGGGCCTCCAAATAAACCTTTCCCTTCCCGGAGTATTTAATGTAATAAATGCTCTTGGAGCTATAAGGGTAGCTCAGGTATTAGGTGTTAGTCCAATCCGTGTAAAGGAGGGGCTGGAAGCTGTCCGTCCAATGTACGGAAGGTCCGAGATACTGAAGGGAGATGTTACGGTAATCAGAGATTGTTACAATGCGAATCCTGAATCGGTTAAATGGGCTCTGGACCTGCTTGGATCCTTTGAAACTCAGGGAAGAAAAATAGCGGTTATTGGATCAATGAAGGAACTGGGTCAGTATACCCGGGAATCCCATGAAGCTGTAGGAACTATGTTTTCAGAGACAGATACAAGGGCGGTTTTCCTCTACGGAAAAGAAACCAGGGATACCGAACAGCGACTTGTTTCCCTCGGCTTTCCGGGTGAGCTGTATAGATTTGAAAATTATAATGAGCTTCAGAATGGAGTGTTGGAGTATATTACCAGAGGGGACATTATACTGATAAAAGGTTCAAGGAGTAATCAGTTGGAACGTCTGGCCAGTGTAATCGGAGAAAAATTCAATATGGCGGTGTCAAGTGGCTGATCGATTGGAAGCGGAGCGGGTAGGGAGGAAATCGGTGGATTTTCCGTTTCTTCTTTTAACGGTAATGCTTCTTACCCTGGGATTGACTATGCTTTTCTCATCATCCTATTTCCGTTCCGAATTTCTATTTAAAGATCCTTTCCGCTTCATAAAGCGGCAGGTGTTATGGATAGGCTTAGGTCTTCTTTTTGGATCATTGGCTATGCGGATTTCCATGGATTTTTTAAAAAAGAATATAAAGCTGCTGCTTATCTCAGCCTTTATTCTTACATGCCTAACATTTATTCCAGGGATTGGTCTGGAAATACAGGGGGCTAGACGGTGGATAAGCATATTTGGTAACTCATTTCAGCCGTCGGAATATGTAAAATTGGCTCTGATAGTTTATTTGGCATATATTTTAGATAAAAAACAGGAATCGCTGGATGATCCAATCAACTCACTTCTGCCTCCGTTCCTCATGGTGGGAATTTTTACCGCGCTTGTTTATCTGCAGAATGATTTTTCTACTGCCTTCTTCCTTCTCCTTCTTGGTATTCTGATGTTTTTTATAGCAAAAGTACGTATTCGATATTTCTTGGGATTTATCTTTATTGCTGTACCTCTATTCGGAATACTGATGTTCACACGGGAACACCGAGTAAGAAGAATAATCAATTATTTAGACCCCGCCCTGGATCCTGCCGGATCGGGATACCAGATACTGGTATCCAAACACGCTCTTGTTAAAGGAGGTTTTTGGGGGCAGGGAGTTGGTGCGGGAACTGAAAAGTATGGATCCCTTCCGGACGCACATTCCGACTTTATTTTTGCTGTATTGGGGGAAGAATTTGGTTTTATCGGAGTAATCCTGGTACTGGGCCTTTTCTGCGCTTTTGCGTTCCGGGGCTATACTATTTCTTTTAGAAGCGAAGACCGGTTTCAGGGGTTTTTGGCCTTCGGTTTGACTACTTCTTTGCTCTATCAAGCTTTAATCAACATGGCAGTAGTCTCAGGATTGGTACCGGCAACAGGAATACCTCTTCCGTTCTTCTCATCAGGCGGTTCATCTCTCTTTATCACGCTTATAATGTGCGGTCTTTTACTCAATATTTCTAGAAAAATGAATCAGGGACCTGGAAGGGAGAAAATAAATGGCTGATCAGGCAGTGGTAAGCTCTTCCAAATTTGACGGCGGCAAAGTATTATCCGTCATCATTTATATACTCCTGATTATTATTGCAGTAGAATTGATTTTTCATCTAATTATCGCGCCGAAATTAGTGATAAAAAACGTAATGGTGGAGACTGCTTTAGACATCGATAAGGCGCGGGTGCTTAATCTGGCCGGGCTTTCCGGTGATGACTCCTTCTTCTCGGTAAAACCGGGGGTACTTAAAGCAAATTTGGAAACGTATCCCATGGTAAGCAGAGCGGAAGTGGTAAAAATTTTCCCCGACACCCTTAAAATAATATTAATTCCAAGAAAACCGGTAGCTGTCGCCTTTGTAAATCAGAACGAAGAAATGGTGCCGCTTGTTTTTGATAAAGAGGGAGTTGCTTTTCGTGTAATGGATGATGCCGAAGGTTCCCATCTTCCCATACTTTCAGGAATCCAGTTTGAAAACTTTTCTATTGGAGATCGTTTGCCCCGACAGATTGTATCGGTCATGTCGGGATTAAAGAAGCTCCGCATGGAAAAACCGGTTCTCTATCAAACAATTTCGGAAGTATTTATAGCAAGAGGGGTGGGAAGCGAATTCGATATAACAATTTATCCCATACATGAACAGGTAAAACTTATTCTTGGTCCCCGGCTGACTCCGGAGCTGCTGCATTCGGCCATTAAACTCGCGGCGGTGCTTAAGCAGAACGGTGTTCTTAAGCCCGGCGGTGAGATTGATTTTCGTTTCGGTGATGTGATATACAGGAAGAAGGAGGGATGAAGTGCCTTCGGATTCCATAATAGTCGGATTAGATATAGGAACCACGAAAACATGTGCCGCCATTGGTGAATACAACGATCAGGGACGGTTAGAGATAATAGGTGTCGGTACCAGCCTCTCTTCCGGACTCAGGCGGGGGGTTGTAATAAATATTGAGGCTACCCTTAAGTCGGTCCTCGAAGCGGTCGAATCGGCCGAACAGATGGCGGGTCGTGAAGTGACCGGCGTTATCACCGGCATTGCCGGAGGGCACATCGAAGGAATTAATTCCCGAGGTGTCGTGGCAGTAACGGGTAAGGGACGGGAAATAGTAAAGTCCGACATCGACCGGGTAATCGAGGCGGCTAAGGCGATTGTTATACCTATGGACCGGGAGGTGCTGCACGTTATTCCCCAGGAGTTTATCGTGGATGATCAAGGAGGAGTAAAGGATCCTCTGGACATGATCGGCGTTCGTCTGGAGGCAGAAGTGCATATAATTACCGGGTCGGTAACCTCTGCGCAGAATCTGGTTAAGTGTGTGAATCGTGCCGGATTTAAGGTTCAGGATATCGTTCTGGAATCTCTGGCATCCTCCCGTTCTGTTTTGACGGAGGATGAGAAGGAGCTTGGGGTATTGTTAATCGATCTTGGCGGCGGAACTACCGATATTCTGGTTCACCTTGAGGGAGCACCCTATTACACCAGTGTTTTGCCTGTAGGGGGATCCCAGGTTACGGGGGACCTTTCCATTATTCTAAAAACCCCTGTGGATGCAGCAGAAAAAATGAAGAAAGATTCGGGATGCTGTTACCTTCCTCTGGTGGAGGAGGAGGATCCGGTTATTATACCCAGTGTCGGCGGAAGACCGCCCCTTTCTATCGAACGCAAGACGGTATGCGGTATTATACAACCCCGGATGTCCGAAATATTCCATATGGTGAAGGAAAAGATCGATAAAAAAGGATATCTTCAGCATCTTGGAGGCGGAGTAGTTCTTACCGGCGGCGGATCCCTTTTGGTTGGGGCTGCTGAATTAGCCCAGGAGGTATTCGGTACTGCTGTCCGAATTGGGCAGCCCGGAAATCTCGGGGGAGTTCAGGAGGAATATCAATCTCCGGAATTTTCCACGGCGGTAGGGCTTGTTCAGTATGGACAGCAAGGTAACTCAAGACCGAGGGGTGAGAGTGTTGTTCGGGAAAAAACAGCAGGATTTTTCAGCTCACTTAAAGGGTGGCTGAAGAATTTTTTTGAATAGAATAATCCTGGACTGGTTAGGTCAGGATAAATAAAAAATATAGACTCATTTAAATCGATGAATAGGGAGGGGATATGAACATCGAAGTAATGGAGGAGAAAAAGGCGAGTGTTACCATAATAAAGGTAATTGGGGTTGGAGGAGGAGGATGCAATGCCGTCAATCGGATGATAACTTCCGGACTGGAGAATGTTGAGTTCATAGCTACGAACACCGATGTACAGGCACTCCAATCTTCAAAAGCTACGGTACGTTTGCCTATTGGAACAAAACTTACCAAAGGACTTGGGGCCGGAGGAGTACCCGAGATTGGTGAGAAGGCCGCCCAGGAGGACAAGGAAGAGATTAAAAATGTAATCCGGGGAGCCGATATGGTTTTTATTACCGCCGGTATGGGCGGCGGAACCGGAACTGGTGCCGCTCCGGTGGTTGCCGAAGTAGCACGGGAGCTGGGCATTTTAGCTGTAGCGGTGGTTACAAAACCTTTCAATATAGAGGGACGGACAAAGATCTCCCTGGCGGAAAAGGGAATTAAAAAGCTGCGGTCAGCTGTAGATACGCTGATAACCATTCCGAATCAGAACCTGTTAAAAATTGTAGATCGGAAAACTACCATGAACCAAGCCCTTCTTATTGCCGATGATGTTCTGCGGCAGGGAGTTCAGGGCATCAGTGACCTTATAACGAAGCCCGGAGTGATTAACATCGATTTCGCGGATGTTAAAACTATTATGGAAGGGCAGGGAGATGCAATTATGGGTGTTGGAATCGGAAGAGGCGACAACCGTGCCGTTGACGCGGCTACTAACGCAATTAACAATCCTCTTCTGGAAGAGGCAAGGATTGAGGGAGCAAAAAAGCTGTTGGTAAATGTAGCGGGGGGAGATGATCTATCCTTGAGTGAATATGAAGAAGTATTAAATATTATCACTGCCAGCACAGATGAAGATGTATTTACAATTTCAGGAACAGCTGTGGATGAATCCATAGAAGATGCTATAAAGGTAACAGTAATCGCAACCGGCTTTGACGGAGTAATGGAAGATACTCCTAAACAGCCGAAAAAAGAAAAAAAACAGGGCGACACTTTTATTTCTCTCGATGAATGGATGAACATGAACGGCAGGAAAAGAAACAGGCCCGGAGAGTTATTTCCGGCGGAAGAAACGGGGACGGATGAGTTGAATATTCCCGCCTACATCCGATACAAGAAAGCCTCGGGAGATAAGAACGGGGCCTAGGTCATGAAGGATAATCAGAATCTCCTTCTCTCTTTTCGGGATTACCTTTCGGCGGAGATAAGACTCGCTATTCAGACGGTGGAAACCTACATCCGGGAATGCTCGATCTTTTTTGAATTTCTTGAAAGAGAAAATAAAAAACCGGAGGAGGTGGAACCGCCTGATATTGTAACGTTTCTGTTAGAACGAAAAGGTGATTCTCCCAAGAATCACATCGACCAGAGAACTGTTGCGAAAATTATTTCGAGTCTCAGATCCTTCTTCCAGTATCTCATTTTACAGGGGGAACGCAAAGACAATCCCGCTATGGTGATTGAAATGCCGAAGGCTCCCCCCCGGCTGCCGGGAGTACTTACTGTGGAAGAGGTGGAACGTTTATTTTCCCAAGTAGACACCGGTACTCCTCTTGGGCTTAGAGACCGGGCTCTGTTTGAGGTCATTTATTCCTGTGGATTGAGAATATCAGAAGCAGTGGACCTTACACCGGCAAAACTGTACCTTGAAGAAGGGATAATCCGAGTGCGGGGAAAAGGTGACAAGGAAAGGCTTGTTCCTATGGGACCGGAGGCGGTAGAACATCTCCGCCAATACCTTAAGGAAGGCCGGCCGAAGCTCCTTAAGAAGGGAAAGAAAACTGAAAGTCTTTTTGTAAACCATCTCGGAACCAGTTTTTCCCGAAAGGGAATGTGGAAGCGTTTCCGGGAAATGACCCTTAAGGCGGGTCTGGATGCGAAAGTTCATACCCTCCGCCACAGTTTTGCTACTCATCTTCTCGAGGGAGGAGCGGATTTGCGGTCGGTACAGGAGCTCTTAGGCCATTCCGACATCAGTACTACCCAAATTTATACACACCTCGAGAAGGATGATCTTAAAACATATCACAAGGATTACCATCCCAGGGGGTAAATATGACGACAAAAGAAAAAATCAAATCAGCGGAAGTGAAAATAGTGGAAACGCTAAAGAGAGCTGGGCGGAATCCTAAGCCTTTCAAGAATTACCGGCGGCCCGGAAGGGAAGATGACCTGAACAGGTATATCGATCACACCCTTCTAAAAGCTGATACCACCAGAGAAAAGTGCGAAAGTCTCTATAAAGAAGCGGTGGAGTGGAACTGCTTTTCAGTCTGCATTCCCCCGAACCGGGTTAAACAAGCTGCGGAAGTTCTGTCGGAGAGCCCCGTAAAAGTGTGTACCGTGGTAGGGTTTCCCCTCGGATATCAGCTTCCTGAAGTTAAAGCTCGGGAGGTAGAACTCCTTACGGGTGAAGGGTGTGATGAATTCGATATGGTAATACCCGTGGGTCTCCTTAAGGACAGAGATATTTTGGGAATATTTTCCGACATCGGAGCAGTAACCGATGCGGCGGGGGAAAAGCCGGTAAAGGTTATCTTAGAAATGGGTTTGCTGGAGGAGGAAGAGAAAATTTTTGGAGGTCTCACTGCCCTCTTAGCGGGCGCGGCAATGCTTAAAACTTCTACAGGTTTTGCAGGTTCCGGAGCGGCCGTTGAAGATATCAAGCTTCTTAGAATGATTGCCGGCGACCGGGCTGGAGTAAAGGCCGCCGGCGGGATTAAAAGCGGGGATTTTGCCCGGGAACTGCTCAATGCAGGAGCTGACCGTATTGGAGCATCCTCCACCGGTATCATTTTAGGTAAGGAAGCAGCAGGTAAAGGGGTATCAGCCTACTGATGAAAAATATCTCAACTTCGCGGGAAATTCTAGAAGCAGGACCGATTTTTTTTTCGTAAGGTAATATAGGAGGAGGTACATATGATAAATCCTGTCAAATCGGTAACAGCCTTCCCTCTACTGCTGATATTAGTAATTCTAATTTTTACCGGATGCCGGGAAGACACGGATACCTTGGAGGAGAATTTAATTTCTCTGGATCCTGATATTGAATCTCCCGAAACAGTCACTCCGGAGCGGATTGAAGAGATAAAACAGGCAATAAATAGATATAAAAATATTGTTGAAAAAAAAGTGGAAGCGGCTGGTCAGTTGGCTGAATATTATAAAATGCTGGGAATTGCCTATTTGGATATGCGGATGCATTCTTTGGCATTTGAGGCTTTTCAGAATGCAATACAGATCGAAACGGAAAATCAAATCCTCTTTTATTATGCCGGAGTCACTAAAGCCCGGGCGGCAAAAGCGGAGATGGACGATCCTGATAGGGAAGAGATGTTCAGGGAGGCTGAAGACTACTACCGAAGGAGCATAAATATAGATCCGTCTTACCGTGAAGCTGCCTATGGTTTAGCCGTACTCTATGTTTTTGAGCTGAACGAACCGTCCCGGGCTATTCCTATACTCAATAATCTTCTGAATATACAGATATCAACGGATGCCCTCTTTGTCTTAGCCAGGGCTTATGCGGCAGTAGGGAATGTAAATCAAGCGGTGGATACGTATGAGCGTATACTGCAAATTACCGATAATCCCAATGCAAAACGGCGGGCCAGTGAAAATATAGAAGCCTTGATAGGAGGAGAAAGCGGTGGCTGATCTTCTCCTATATTTAGCCATTCAGCGGATACCCTTTCTAAGGGGACCAAAAAAGCTGTTGCTATCCGATGTAATAGATTCATCGGAATCATTATGTAAATTAAGGGCTGATGAACTCTCAGTAATTGTGGGGAAATCCGTTCCTCCCGAGCGATGGAATCCGGAAAAGCTTTTACATTTTGCAATGCGGGATGAAAAGTACTTGACACTGAGGGAAATTGGTTACACTTTTTATTGGGATCCGGATTATCCTCCCCAACTAAAGGAGATATATGACCCCCCCTTCGGACTATATGTTTTTGGCAAGTGGCCGAAGGCGGAAGTGCCGTCTCTCGGTATAGTAGGGACGAGAAGACCAACCGCCTTAAGTGCCAGGGCTGCCTATTCTCTGGGAAAAGATTCCGCAAGCGCCGGTGTTCCCGTTGTTTCAGGTCTCGCTTTAGGTATAGACGAATCGGCCCACCGCGGAGCTTTAGACGGCGGCGGGATAACGGCCGCTGTCTTAGGGTGCGGTATTGATCAGTTTTATCCAAAAGCCAATGCAAGGTTAGGTGCAAGGATAGTAAGAAGAGGAGGTTGTCTTGTAAGCGAGTATCCTCCAGGGGAACCTCCGCTCCGTTACCATTTTCCGGAACGGAATAGAATAATTGCGGGACTTTCCCGGGGAGTTGCCGTAATTGAAGCTCCTAAAAAATCCGGAGCATTAATAACAGCGGATTATGCATTGGAGGAGGGAAGGGATCTTTTTGTTCATTCTTCAGGATTAAAGGGAATGAACAGGATCGGGTGCGAAGGACTTTTCTTTCAGGGTGCGCCTGTGGTAAGTTCCTTCGAAGACATCTGTAACCATTGGAATTTGCCGGTCAGCAAAAATGATCATAGAAAGGAATGCGAAAAACCGGGTAAAGTATGCAAAAATTCCGCCCAAGCCGGAAAAATGATCGCGGAACAGCTCAAACAGGAATTATTTTGTCCTTAGAGACGGAAACAAAAAAACAGGAGAAGATATTCAGGAGATTTTATACATGGCAGAAAGAGGAAAGAAAAGCAGCGCAAAGGCGGGAACCTTGGTTATCGTGGAATCCCCCGCAAAAGCAAAGACAATAGAAAAATATCTCGGTTCAGGCTACACCGTTGCTGCATCCATGGGGCACCTCATTGATCTTCCAAAATCCAGGGTAGCTATCGATGTGGAAAATAACTTCGAACCGGAATATATAACCGTACGGGGAAAAGCAAAAATATTAAAGGACCTGCATAAAAAAGCTTCCAAATCACAGAAGGTATATTTAGCATCGGATAACGACCGGGAAGGTGAAGCAATATCGTACCATCTCAAAAACAGTATTTCCAGGAAAAATCCGGAACTTCAAATCGAACGGATAGTCTTTAACGAGATAACTCCGAATGCTATCCGCGATGCAATAAACCATCCTGGAAATGTCGACAAAGACAAGGTTCAGGCCCAAAAGGCGAGACGGGTTTTGGACCGTCTGGTTGGATATAATTTATCACCGATCCTCTGGGAAAAAGTGAAAAACGGTTTATCCGCCGGCCGGGTACAATCAGTCGCGTTACGGCTCATTTGTGAACGGGAAGCGGAAGTTGAGAGTTTTATCCCTGAAGAATATTGGACTGTGGAAGCTCAGTTGAAAAAAGGAAAATCCGCCTTTACCGCTCAACTGGTAAAATATAAGGGAGAAAAACCTGATATAAAGTCGGAAGACCAAGTTAAAAAGGTTGTTTCCGAACTTCAGGGGAAAGACGTGATTGTTTCCTCCGTCAAAGAAACGGAAAAAACCATCAAACCGAAGCCTCCCTTTAATACATCTCAGCTGCAGCAGGCAGCGGCCAATAGGTTGGGATTTACCTCCCGGAAGACCATGCAGATTGCCCAACAGCTCTACGAAGGAATAACCATTGGTAAAAATCCTGTAGGGCTTATTACCTATATGCGTACCGATTCCAGCCGGATTTCCAATACCGCCCTTTCGGATGTGCGGAAATTTATCGGAGAAAATTACCCGGAAGACCTGCCTGAGAATCCGATCCGGTACAGCTCCGCCCAAGGAGCGCAGGATGCCCATGAAGCGATACGGCCGACTTATATATCCTATACACCAAGTGAAATAAAACAGTATCTCACCAAGGATCAGCATAAACTCTACTCCATCATCTGGGAACGTTTCGTTTCCTGCCAGATGAAGAATGCCAAGACAAAAACAATTTCCGCGGAATTAAAAGTCGGCGAAGAAGAAATAGGTATCCTTAGGGCTTCTCATACCGTTACGGTTTTCCCCGGATTTCAACGGGTGCTGAAAGCGCTTGCGTCAAAGGATAAGGGGAAAAAGATACCCTCCATGAAAAAGGGAGATACTTTTACTGAAGCAGGATACAATCCGGAGCAGCATTTTACTTCCGGTCCTCCCCGGTATACGGATGCCAGCATTGTCAAAACTCTGGAGGAACGGGGTATCGGACGTCCTTCCACCTATGCCCCCATCATATCAGTTCTGTTGGACCGGTACTATGTTGTCCGCAGAAGTAAGCAGCTGATCCCCACCACTCTGGGACGAATAATAAACGATATTCTTACAAAATCATTTCCGGATGTAGTGGATGTAAACTTTACAGCGGAAATGGAAAAGAAACTGGATATGGTGGAGGAGAACAAACAGGATTGGGTTTCTATGATTAAGAACTTCTACAAGCCCTTTAAGGACCAGGTAAACCATGTTTCGGAAACCATGGAATCAATAAAGGGAGTCCTGGATGAGGAAACAGAGTACAAGTGTGAAAAATGCGGAAGGCCTATGATAAAGAAGCTTGGCAGGTACGGATTTTTCATTGCCTGTTCCGGATTTCCCGAGTGTATGAACACCAAGCCGGTACCGTTAGCGGATTGCCCTATTCCGGGATGTGATGGTAAAATAGTAGCTAGAAAAAAACAGGGTGGACGGGGAAAGGAATTCTACGGTTGTACCAATTATCCAGAGTGTGATTTTATCACCCATTTTAAACCCACTGCCACCAATTGTCCTAAATGCGGACGCTTTCTGGTGCAGAAGAGTGATAAGAAACGGGGGGATTACAAGGCTTGTATAAATCCCGAGTGTGATTATCTTCATACTCATGGTAACGGTGAAGAAGATGAAAAATGAAAATGATCATGTGGCAGACTATACAGCGTATCTAAGGGGTATCCGGAGCCTATCGGAAGCAACGGTACGGGCCTACGGGAATGACCTTCATTCCTTTGCTGCTTTCCTGGAAGATACTCCTTTAGAGAAAGCTCAGCCTGAACATGTCCGGGCTTTCATTGCTCATCTTTCCAGAAAACGTGTTACATCTTCCACCGTGAATCGGATGCTCTCAGCTCTTAAAGGATTTTACCTCCATCTTGTGATAGGGGGGGTCATTAAGGCATCTCCTTTAAATAGTATCCGAAGTTTAAAAAATTCATCTCATTTGCCGGATTTTCTCTTCGAGGAAGAGATGGCGGAGATTCTAGATATTCCCGGAGAAGATTTTACATCACTAAGGGATAAGGCAATCCTGGAACTGCTCTACTCCACAGGATGTAGAGTATCCGAATTGGTGGATATTAAAGTAGAACAAATAAAGAAAGACAGACCGATTATGGTAAGAGGTAAAGGAGAGAAGGACCGCTTGGTTTTTGTGGGAGATTCGGCATACCGGTCCCTTTTAGCGTATATCCCTTTCCGGGAAGAGAAGCTGAGAAGTCTGGGAAAGCGGGAAAATCCTGCTCTTTTTATCAACCAGCGCGGCGGTGGATTGACGGTTCGCGGTGTTGCCCATATTTTAGAGAAAAGGCTTCAGGGTGTTGCGGCGAATAAGCGTGTCAGTCCTCATACATTCCGTCATAGTTTTGCAACCCATGTGCTGGACCGCGGGGCGGATATCAGGGTGGTTCAGGAGCTTTTGGGACATTCCAGTCTTTCTACTACTCAAGTGTACACACACCTGGGTATTGGAAAACTAAAGGAAGTGTATGCTCAGGCTCATCCGCATGGTGGAATACGCGCCGGGAAACGTAAGGAGAAAAACATAGATGAAAAATGATGAAAATAAAATAAGAAGCACAACGGTTATAGCTGTCCGGCGGAATGGTCATGTAGCCATGGCCGGGGATGGCCAAGTAACCATGGGAAATTCCGTTACCAAGGGAAACGCCCGAAAGGTAAGAACGATAAATGAAGGGAAAATACTCACGGGTTTTGCCGGGGGCACCGCCGATGCGTTTACCCTCTTTGAACTCTTCGAAGCAAAAATAAAGGAATATTCCAGCGACATCACCCGGGCTGCCGTTGAACTTGCAAAGGAGTGGAGAACTGACCGGATGCTTAGAAGATTGGAAGCTTTACTCCTTACCGCCGATAAAGACCGGATATTTCTGATATCGGGAAACGGAGATGTAGTGGAACCGGAACATGGTGTGCTGGCCATCGGTTCCGGCGGCAATTACGCGTATGCCGCGGCTTTGGCCTTTATGGAGGCATCCGAATTAAGTGCCCGTGAAGTTGCGGAAAAATCACTGCGGATTGCAGGACAAATATGTATTTATACAAACCAACAGATTCAGGTTGAGGAGATAAAATAGTATGATTTTAGATGCTGAGGATCTAACACCAAAACAGATAGTTGAAAAACTTGATAAATATATCGTGGGGCAGGAAAAGGCAAAAAAGGCTGTAGCCATTGCTCTGAGGAACCGAATGCGCCGCAGGCGTCTGCCTGAGGAATTACGGGATGAAGTTGCACCTAAGAACATAATCATGATTGGGCCTACGGGTGTAGGGAAAACTGAAATCGCGCGTAGACTTTCCCGTTTGACCGGCGCTCCTTTCATAAAAGTAGAAGCCACTAAGTATACCGAGGTGGGGTACGTAGGCCGTGATGTGGAATCTATGGTCAGGGACCTTGTTTCAGTAGCGGTAAACATGGTTAAAAACGAGATGCGGGAGGGTGTCCGCGAAGAAGCAGAAAAACGGACAGAAGAGATACTCCTGGATTTGCTCCTTCCGGGTTCAAAGAAAGGTAAACCCGCTAAACGGGATGAAGAGCAGAAAGAAGTAACTCCTGCTGCTAAAGAAGAGAGCGGCACTACCCGTGAAAAGTTTCGGGAAAAACTAAAAAAGGGTGATTTAGAAGATAAAGAGGTAGAGATAAATGTTACCCGGAGTAATATGCCGGCTATAGAGATTTTTTCCGGAAGCAGTTTTGAAGAGATGGATCTGAACATCGGCAACCTTGGCAATATTTTCGGCGGTAAAAAGAAAAAGAAAAGGACAAATATCAGTCAAGCCAGAGAAACGATACTAAACGAAGAGATGGAAAAACTCATCGATCTTGACAGAGTTTCCGAGATTGCACGGAGCAGGGTTGAGGACATGGGCATCATTTTTATCGATGAGATAGATAAAATCGCTTCTAAGGAAAACCGTTCCAACGTGGATGTGTCCCGGGAAGGGGTACAAAGGGATATTCTTCCGATCGTAGAAGGGAGCAAAGTTAACACAAAACACGGTATGGTGGATACATCTCATATACTCTTCATTGCGGCCGGGGCTTTCCACAGCAGCAAGCCTTCGGATCTAATTCCTGAGCTCCAGGGTAGATTCCCCCTGCGGGTGGAATTAACCGCCCTTTCAGAGGAGGATTTTGAAAGGATTCTGGTACAGCCCCAGAATGCCCTTATTAAACAATATGTGGAACTGCTCAAAACCGAAGGGGTCGATTTGGATTTCAAAGATGAGGCTATAAAGGCTATTTCCCAAATAGCCGCTTCGGTGAATTCAAAAACTGAGAATATCGGGGCCAGGCGGCTTCATACGATTATGGAACTTCTATTAGAAGAGATTTCATTTACAGCACCGGACCTTTCCGGACAGACTATTCCCGTAACCAGGGAGTATGTTAGAGAAAGGTTATCCGATGTGGTGGAAGATCAGGATTTGAGCAGATATATTTTATAGAAGCACTAATCTTGGCGGATTAATTTCCGACAATTAAAGTAATAACATCTGCCGGGAGGGAAGATTAGGTGTTCACAGGAAACAGTTTCGGTAAAACCATGGATATTCTGCACCGTACGATGGATGTTCAGACCATCCGGAGCGGAGTAATTGCCAACAACATCGCCAACGCTGATACTCCGAATTTTAAGCGGACCACTGTTAATTTTGAAAGGGAGTTAAAAAAAGCCCTGGATTCCGAAAAGATCAAAAAGCTGCCGGCTTTGATCACGGACGGCCGGCATATTCCCTTTAACAAAACAATCGATTACCGGACGGTACGTCCCCGGAGAGTGCTTGATTTTATGACCACTTCCGATAATAACGGTAACAATGTGGATCTGGAGGAAGAATCCATGCGGTACCTCAATAACCAATTGGCATATACCCTGGCAACTTCCTCAGTTTCGGCACTTTTTAATCAGATAAACACGGTTGTAAGATAGGAGCAATTTTAATATGGGACTTTTTTCAAGCATAAACATTGCCTCCACCGGCTTGACAGCTCAAAGAACACGCCTGGATGTGATCTCCAATAATATAGCCAATGTTGATACCACCAGGACCCCGCAGGGAGGACCTTTTCGGAGGAGCCGGGTGATTTTCCGCCCGGTCCAGGAACAGACCTACTGGCGCAGCACAATCCTCCCTAATGCTTTGGATAATGGACCCGGAGAAGGGGTAAGAATAGTAGAAATCCAGGAGGATAGAACCGCAAAGCCTAAACTGGTTTACGATCCTACCCATCCGGATGCTATTAAATCCGGACCCAGGGCGGGTTATGTGGAGATGCCCAATGTGAATATAGTAGAAGAGATGGTGGACATGATTTCCGCCTCTCGATCATATGAGGCCAACATGTCCGTCATTGATGGTGCCAAAAATATGTTTATGCGATCATTGGAAATTGGGAGGTAATGATTTATGGATATTATGTCGCCGTTACAGGCAAGAGGACATATTGTGGAATTGAGCAGGACGAATCCGCAGCATCTAATGGGAAGCAGAGCTCCCCAAAGGCAGAAGACGGATTCCAACTTTGCCGCCATGTTAGCGGACGGTCTTAATACCGTGAACAACCATCAGCAGGAATATTCTCAGCTGCTGCTGCGTTCAGTGACAGAACCTGATTCGGTTGATTCCCATGATGTTACCATAGCAGCAGCAAAGGCCAATATGAGCCTTAATATCGCAAAAAGTATTGTAGATGAAGTCATTAGGGCCTATACTGATATTACAAATTTGCGTTAGAATAAGAGATTAACGAAACCGGGTTTATACCCGGTGCATAAAAACATATCGGTACACGGACTGCGTTCATACCAGGGGAGGGGAAAATGAACGAATGGTTTAAAAAATTAATTGCCAACATAAAAAGGCTATGGGGTAACTGGTCCGGCACACAGAAGATCATTTTTTTCGGTGTAATCGGTGTGGCTCTTCTGGGAATTATCCTGTTAATTACCTTTAGCGCCCAACCCGGAATGGTCCCGCTTTTATACCGCTCTATTCAGGATGAAGAAGAACTCAACCAGATCCTTTTTAGACTCGATGAGGAAGGGGTGCGGTATGAGTTAACCGGTGACAACCGGATCCTTGTGGACAATGAACGGGTTGCGCAGCGAATGCGTTCGATTTTAACCAGGGAAGACTTGGTTCCTGCGGGAACAGATCCCTGGGAACTATTTGATATGGACCGTTGGACGGTAACTGATTTTGAACGTAATGTTAACCTGCAGCGTGCTATTGTCAAGGAGCTGGAACAGCATATAGCCGCTCTTGAATCGGTGGATGCCGTCAGTGTAACTCTGGCCATTCCGGAGGATGAACTGTTTGCTGAGGATCAGGATCCGGTGACCGCCTCCGTTGTGCTTACCCCTTCTCCCGGTTCCGATCTTACGGAGAACAGGAAAATTCTTGAGGGAATCGAAAAACTCATTCAGTTTGCTGTCGAAGGGCTGCGGAATGAAAACATCATTATCACCAACCATCGGGGTGTTCAGCTTAACGATTTTGTAGGAATGGAGGACTTTGACCGTGTTTCCCTCACGAAGAAGGAAATGGCCCTGAAAAGGGACTATGAACGGGTTTTGATTAAAAACATAGAAAAAGCAATGGGAAATATCCTCAAGCCTGACCGGGTAGTAGTGCCTAATATCAATGTGGAAATCGATATGTCCAAAGTTACTGAAGACATCAAGGAACATTTCCCCATCACCATGGTGGAGGACAATCCCCGTACCCCGTATGATGAAACTGAAGTGATCCCTAATGTACCCATAAGTGAAGAGCAGTTCCAAGAATCCTACGAGGGTCCGAACTTTAATCCTGAGGGTCCCCCCGGTGTGGAGGGGCAAACTCCTCCGGCCTACAAAGACTTGGATATGGGCGCTGGATCATATGACCGGAGCGATATTATCAAAAACTATGAAATAAATACCAAAAACATCTCCCGGGTCAAAAGTCCCGTAATCGATCGTATTACCGTAAGCGTTGCGGTCGACGGAAAGTGGAAATGGGTATATAATGATAATGGGGATCCTGTAATAAACCCCGACGGTACTATCGAGAGGGAGTATATTCCTGTGGCCGAAGAGGAGCTGCAGAAATACGAAGCATTGGTGAGGGATGCTGTGGGATACACCCAGGAACGGGGTGATTCCGTTACTGTAGAGCATGTTCCCTTTGACCGGAGCGATGAGCATAAGTTGGAAGATCAGGCTTACGCCAGACGCCGTCAGCTGCAGATGATAATACTCTACATTCTAATCGGTGTTGCGGTGTTCTTGGTAGCCTTTATTGCCTTCCGGCTTATATCCCGGGAGGTGGAACGGCGGCGCCGGCTTCGGGAAGAAGAGCTTGCCAGGCAGCACCAGGCTATGCGTGAAGCGGCCCTCAGGAGCGCTGAAGAGGAAAGCGCTGAAGTTGCCATGTCCGTGGAGGAACGGGCCAGGATGGAAATGCAGGAAAATGCTATCAATATGGCCAGAGAGCACCCGGAAGATGTCGCGCAGCTTATACGTACCTGGCTAATGGAGGAATGATATTATGAACAAAGCCGGAACTACAGGTGCTCAAGCGCCTTCGGGACGCAAAAGCGCAGGACACCGAAAGGAACTCACCGGAAGACAAAAGGCGGCGATATTTTTAGTCACCATTGGATCTGAAGTGTCTTCTGAAATATTCAAACATCTTAGGGAAGATGAAATTGAGTCCTTAACTTTTGAAATCGCCCGGCTTGAAACAATAGATTCGGAGGAGCGGGACAGGGTCCTTACGGAGTTCCAGGAACTCATGATGGCCCAGGACTTTATCACCACCGGGGGTATTGATTATGCCCGGGAGCTCCTGGAAAAATCATTAGGTTCTCAAAAGGCGGTTGATATTATAAACCGCTTAACGTCCAGTCTCCAGGTGCGTCCCTTCGATTTCATAAGAAGGACCGATCCATCCCACCTTTTGAATTTTATTCAAACCGAGCATCCCCAGACCATTGCTTTGATACTTGCTTTTTTAGAACCCCAAAAGGCATCGGTTATCCTTTCAAGCTTGGATCACGAGATACAGTCCAACGTTTCGAAGAGGATTGCCACCATGGAGCGGACTGACCCGAATGTCCTCCGGGAAGTGGAAAGGGTTCTGGAGAAAAAGCTCTCTACATTGTCCTCGGAAGACTATACCTCAGCGGGAGGTGTGGAAAGTATTGTGGAAATATTGAATCTGGTGGACAGGTCCACAGAGAAGGCCATCATAGAATCTCTGGAAGAAGAGGACCCGGAACTTGCCGAGGAGATCAAGAAGCGGATGTTTATCTTCGAAGACATTGTCATGCTGGACGACAGAGCTATTCAGAAAGTTATGCGGGAAGTGGATACATCGGAATTAGCCAAAGCCTTGAAGTCGGTTGATTCTGAGGTGCAGGATAAGATCTTCAGGAACATGTCGAAACGGGCGGCCACACTCCTCAAGGAAGATATGGAGTACATGGGACCAATCCGGATGAAGGATGTCGAGGAGGCCCAGCAGAAGATCGTTTCCATTATCCGGAAACTGGAGGAGCAGGGCGAAATTGTCGTCGCAAGAACCGGTGAAGATGAACTGGTGGTGTAGCAGGAGACTGGTGTAGCAGTATCAGTAAAGGATGGTAACCATTGGCAAAAAACGTTTTCAGGTCGAATGAAGTCCGATACCTCAATAAACGGATTTTCGTTAATCCTCCGGAAAGTACCGTTCCCATGACCGAAGAGGTAGATGAAATTGAGGAATATACCGGCCCAACCGCGGAAGAGCTCAGGAAAGAAGCCGATGAGTTTAAGGCGCGCTGGGAAAAGGAACGGGAAGCATTAATTTCGGGGGCCCGTACTGAAGCGGAGAATATAGTGAAGGAGGCGGAACAGGCCGCCTTTGAGGAAGTACAGAAACGGAATGAAGAAGCTTCCGAAGCGAAGAGAAAGGCGGAAGCAGAGGCGGAACGGATAATAAGTGAAGCCCGTACCGAAGCGGAAAGGATTGCCGCGGAAGCGGAAGAAAAACAGCAGAAAGAAGCGGAAGAAAGCCGGGAAGCTGCAGCAAGGGAAGGACGGGAAGCTGGTTATAAAGAAGGGAAGGAAGAGGCTGAACGGCTTATTTCCCGCCTTCATGTGATTCTGGATAAGGCTATAAAGCGGCGCATGCAGATTATAGAAGAATCGGAATCACAGGTTGTCCAGCTCGTCATAGCTATTGCAAAGAAGGTTGTTAAGGTCATATCAGAGAATCAGAAAAACGTGGTGATAAACAATATTTCCCAAGCCATGAGAAAATTAAAATCAAAAACGGATGTGAATATCCGGGTAAACATAATAGACCTTAAACTGACAACACAGCATACAAAAGAATTTATGGAACGTATAGAAAGTGTGCGGAACATAACGGTCATGGAAGATTCAACAGTGGATCCCGGCGGGTGCATTATCGAAACAGATTTCGGCCAGATAGACGCAAGAATCTCGGCTCAACTGAGAGAGATTGAGGAGAGAATTCTGGAACTGATGCCCATCCAAAAACGGGAAGAAAAATCGGAGGAGGAAGAGTAGTGGGTGTTCTGGATAAATATGTTCACCTTGTGGACGAAACGGAACCCATTAAATACTCCGGTTCTATAAAGCGTGTCCAAGGACTCTTGATAGAAAGCTTAGGACCGCAGGCTGAAGTGGGCGAATTGTGTCGGATTGAAACCAAAAATGGAAATGTGTGGGGTGAGGTTGTCGGACTCAAGGGGAGTACAATTCAGCTTATGCCTTTTACCGAGACAACCGGCATAGAGGTTGGCTGTCCCGTGGTTGCCACCGGTGAATGCCTCTCAGTACCTGTTTCTCATAACCTTCTAGGGAGAGTATTAGACGGCATGGGACGTCCCATCGATGGAAAACCTGAAATATATTCCGACATTAGCTATCCCTGTATGAGCGATCCTCCTCAAGTATTGGACCGGTATCCCATACGGGAACAAATAGTTACCGGAATACGGGCAATGGATGTGCTCAATGCCGTTGGAAAGGGGCAGCGTCTAGGAATCTTTTCCGGAAGCGGTGTCGGTAAATCAACTCTCTTAGGAATGATTGCCCGAAACACCAGCGCGGATATGAACGTCATCGCACTTATTGGAGAACGCGGAAGGGAGGTCCGGGAATTTATCGAAAACGACCTGGGACCCGAAGGACTTGCCCGGTCGGTGGTAATCGTTTCAACTTCCAACAGTCCCCCTCTGTCTCGGCTTAGAGGCGCCTTTGTTGCAACGGCGGTAGCGGAATACTTCCGGGACCAGGGGAACGACGTGATGCTTCTCTTCGATTCCGTTACCCGGTTCGCCTGGGCGCAGCGGGAGATAGGGTTGGCCATTGGAGAACCGCCGGCAACTAGAGGATTCACGCCTTCAGTCTTTTCGATACTGCCGAAACTCCTGGAACGGAGCGGAACCGCGGCAGATGGTACCATCACCGGTTTTTATTCCATATTAGTGGAAGGGGACGACATGAACGAACCCATATCCGATGCGGTACGGGGAATACTGGACGGTCATGTTGTCTTGAGCCGCAGGCTTGCTCAGCGATATCATTATCCCGCCATTGACGTACTCTCATCCCTGTCCCGGTTAGCAACAAAGATCAGTTCTCCGGAGGTACTAAAATCGGCCGCTTATATTCGGAGGCTTTTGGCGGTATATGCCGAATCGGAGGATTTAATAAATGTCGGGGCATACGTCAAGGGGAGTAATACGGAGATTGATACCGCCATTGATAAAATAGACAACATAAACAACTTTCTGCGTCAGGAAGTTACCGAAAAAGCCACGCTTGAAGGCGCTGTTGAACAGGCCCTGGCACTGTCGGCTTCCGAAGGGTAGTAACGCCAAAATTATTGGGAAGCAAAAAGGGATGGGCTCTTATATGGAATTAACTCACCTTAATCCGGCAAACCATAATTTTGGCAATAGTTAAAAAAACTACCGGGGAGGAGATAGATGAGAAGATTCCATTTTAAATTAGAAAAACTACTGGAACTCAGAAAAAACACCGAACGGGAGTGGGAACTCAAACTCGCCCGCATATCCGGTATCTGCATCAATCTGCAAAACAAAATAGATTCTCTCGATGAAGAAAAAAAGAAGATATCGAGATTGATACCGGAATCAAGCGTTAATAAAGAAGAAAATGTTCTTTTGGATATAGCCAATCGGAGGGCTCGGGAGAATTATGTTTCCAGACTGGTGCTGGAAACAGGAAAACTCAAGAAAGAGTTAGATGAAAAGGAGAAAGAACGCCGGAAAATAAAGGAAGGCTATCTTAAGGCATCCCGGGAGCGAAAGGTACTGGATAAACTAAAAGAGAAAAAAGCCGATGATTACTATAAGGAACAACTAGGTGAAGAGCAGGCCGTGATGGATGATGTCGCGTCCCGATTATCAGTAAGGAATAGGGAGCGGGGAAATGAAGAATCCTAATATTACCAGTAAAGTTGGTGCGGGACCAAGAATAATACTGCTGATACTTCTCCTCTTAGTCCTCCTTTCAGGCGGGCTTCTCTGGTTTGATTACCTCGGAATAATGAACATCAGGGACCGGCTTGGACCCGTGATTGGGTTTCTTGGTTTGGAACGCAGACCGGACTTTGAAGCGGAGCAGGATCCATTATTATTAGAAGGTGAACGGCTTGCTAAGCGTGAAGAGTCTCTGGAAATAAGATTGGAAGCTTTAGATAAACGGGAAGAAGAATTAAGCCGGCGGGAAGAGGAGCTGCAGCAGAAACTCGGAGAGCTGCAGGAGCAGCAAAAGACATTGGAAGAGCGAATTTCCACATTTGAAGCCCGTCAAAACGCATATAATGATGAACGTGCTAACCTTAGGCAGATTTCTGCCGATCTAGTAGGTATGCGGCCGGAGGAAGCAGTAGAAATACTCTCCGGATATGATGATCAGCTGCTGATCGATGTTTTACGGGTAACCCAGGAGGTTGCCGAAGCAGCGGGAGAGCTTTCCATGGTTTCGGTTTGGCTCTCCCGAATGGATCCCCAGCGGATAGCGGAGATCCAGAGGAAAATGATTATAAAACCGAATAGCTAACGGGGAGTATTCCCCAGGAGGAATCGTTGCTGGATACGTTTGTTGTGACTCTTTCTCCTCAACAGGGAGAACGAAACACCTCACATCTAACTGAAAAACCAACTCAGAGTAAGGTAAGTCAGGATATAAGCCGCTTTGAAGATAAGCTCAGCAAAGAAATTTCTGATAAGTCTGAAGAGAAGACAGGTACAGAAAACGAATATTCCGAAGAAATATCAAAACAAGTTGAAAAAAACGGAGAAAAAGTACCCCCTCAGGAAAATCCGCAGAACAAAAGTAAAAAAAGTAGTGAGAAAGAAAAGAATACCTCCGGGAAAAATGAAGAAACCGCGGAAAAAATAGAACCAAAGCTTTTGAAGAAAGAAAACTCCCATCAGAAAAAGGAAAAATTATTTCCTGTAAAATCAAATGATTCAAAATCGGATAAAGGTAAGGATCCCGGCAATGCCTTGCCCGGTAATTTCGTACAGACGGCACGGCAGAAAAATGACGCATCTGATAAATTGGTTAGCGGAGAGGCGCAAAAGACTTCAGAGAAAAGTTCAAAAGACAAATTATCCCGGGAGAAACTGGAAATAAATAATACAAACCCCGAAACGAAGAATGCCGAAGAAGTATTAAAAAAAGGAACCGGGGAATCCGTCATCATTAACGAAAATACCTCGGAAACACAAAAAAAAGGTTCCGCGAAATCCGAAAAAGAGGCCATAAAAGATATTTCAGAGGTAACGTTAACCGAAGGTGAGGTGAAAAAAACACCTCCGGAGAATATAGGCCGCGGGAAAAAGGGAGCTGAAGAACTGGCGGATACGGGCAAAACGGAGGAAGAAGCTGAAGGCAAATCCAAAAAACCCCCTAAACTCCATGTCGATGACCGGAGAACCGGAATCGATAACCAATCCGGAAAGCCGGAGAAACCGTCATTAAAACCAGCTGCGAACGAGAATGGGACAGCGGAATTCAGTTCCAGTAAGATGGCGAGTTCTCCTAAGCAGACCGTGGAAAATTCCGCAAATCATTTTCAGCGGGTGTTCCGGAATTTCCAGGATAATACGCAGGGAGATTTTATCCGGTCCGCCCGCTTGGTTCTTAAAAATGAAGGACAGGGCGAAATCCGTCTTATGCTTCGGCCGGAAGAGCTGGGAAGTGTTCGGATTAAGATGGAACTTGCCGATAATAGAATTACCGGGAGGATAATCGTTGATACCCCTCAGGCCAGGGAAACGCTGGAACAGAACCTGCCGGGACTTTATAAGGCTCTTCGGGATAGCGGTTTTGAATCGGCTTCCCTGGATGTTGCCGTTGGCGGACGGGATGGAAAAGCCAATCAGGGTGATCAGGAAGGGGATCGGTCGAATCCGGAATATCTCCCAAGTTACGCGGAGGAATTTGAAAAAAACACCATTTTTGCAGATCTCGGTTTGTCCGATAAAATACTTGTGAATTTGATGGTATAAGAGGAGAATGAGTATGGATTTTTCTACGATAATGAATAACCAGGAGATAGCAAGGCTTCAGACCCAGGTAAAGGGGATGAATGAAGCTATCCTGGGAGAACGCACGGTTAAGCAGGAGTTAGGAAAAGATGATTTTCTTCAACTGCTTCTGACTCAGCTAACCCATCAAGATCCTACCCAGCCTATGGAAGATAAAGAATTCATAGCCCAGATGGCTCAATTTTCAACTCTGGAGCAGATGAATAATATGAGCAGTCAGTTTAAAGAAATGGCCGGCCTCCTTTCATCAAGTGAAGCCATGGGTCTATTGGGAAAAGATGTCCGTATAATTATTGACGGTACATCGGTAACCGGCACCGTTCAGGAAGTACGCCGCGGGGAGTTTCCCCAGGTATTGGTGGACGGGTCATATTACGATTATTCCGCCGTGGACGGCGTATTATCCGGCAGCAGCAGGGAAGAATAAGGAGGCACCATTATGATGCGATCACTTTTTTCCGGAGTATCGGGACTTCAGAATCACCAAACCAGAATGGATGTGATAGGAAACAACATCTCGAATGTAAACACCACCGGTTTCAAGAAAAACCGGGTGATATTCCAGGACATGCTCTATCAAACACTTTCGGGCGCCGCGCGGCCCCGTGAAGAAGTTGGAGGCGTCGATCCCAAGCAGGTGGGATTGGGAATGAATATAGCCAGTATCGATACTGTCCATACTCAAGGTTCACTTCAGACCACAGGAAAAGCCGATGATGTGGCAATCAATGGAAACGGTTTTTTTGTACTCAGAAAGGGTGATCAGCTTTTATACACGCGCGACGGATCCTTCGGTATCGATGAGGAGGGAATGTTCGTGAATCCCGCAAATGGAATGCGGGTGCAGGGATGGCTTGCGGAAACGGTAGACGGCGAGACTACAATCAACACCTCCGCGGCAATGCAGGACCTGGTTATTCCCGTGGGAAGTAAAGATCCGGCGGCAGCAACCACTTTAGTGGAGTTGGCCTGTAATCTGAACAAGAACCTTCCGGAAATTCCCGCGGGAGCTACCGAGCAGGATATAAACGCCGGCACACGGGTGATAACATACGAAATCTTCGACTCCATGGGAAATAAACACCAGCTTAGGGTAGAGTTTACCAAGGTGGTTGGAGAGACTAATCAATGGCAGGCCGATGTTACGGTGGATCCGGATTCAGAGACACCCACTAACACATTAGTAGATGTAGGACCCGCTAACGTAACTCCGACAAATACTTTTAATATAGAGTTCTCTAATGACGGTACAATTCTGCAGGTGACTGATGCCGCGGGAGATGTGGTGGATGCCGGAAATTTAGCGGTTAATGTTTCTTTCGATGTACTGCAGGCTACACCCCCTGTACCGGGCGGTCCTCCGCTGCGGCAGGATTTTCAGCTGAACCTCGGTGAGGTTGGTTCCTTTGTTGATTCCATGACCCAGTACGCGTCTCCTACCTCAACAAAGGTTTTTGCCCAGGATGGATACGGTATGGGATATCTGGAATCGTTTCGAATTGACCAGAGCGGTGTTATTACCGGAGTTTACTCCAACGGAACAAACCGTCCATTGGGACAGATAGCTTTGGCTACTTTTACAAATGCCGGAGGGCTTGAAAAATCCGGAGAAAATAACTTTGTGGAAACCATCAATTCCGGAATTGCCGATATCGGGCCTTCCGGAATCGCGGGCAAAGGAAAGGTGATAGCTGGTACGTTGGAAATGAGTAACGTTGACCTTGCTGAACAATTTACCGACATGATTGTAACTCAGAGAGGTTTTCAGGCAAACTCTAGAACAATAACTACTTCCGACCAGATGCTTCAGGAGCTTTTAAACCTGAAAAGATAATAATGGCATAAGCGGGATTGTAATGAATATTTAATTACTGATCCCGCTTGCAATTAGGGCGAAAACCGTTATAATTTGAAAAGTGATTCCCATCGCCCCACGAAGAGTAAATGATGATACAGGTGACAAGATTAAGCGGGACGATGTATTATGTCAATCCGCATCAAATTGAATATATCGAAACCAATCCCGATACGACACTAATCATGCTCTCCGGCAAACGTTTGGTGGTACGGGAAAGTTATCCGGAAGTTCTCGATTCAATAATCCGTTACCGACGGCAGATTGGGGCGTTCAAAAACGAGGAGTAAGCCAGTATGGATCTTGGTACGATAATAGGCGCTGTAGCGGGATTTGCCGTTGTAGTGTTTGGTATAGTCATCGGCGGCGCAAGCCCCGCGCTCTATGTTCATATTCCTTCCCTCCTTATTGTGTTGGGCGGCTCTTTCGGCGCCATGATGGTATCTAATCCCTTAAGCCGTGTGCTGGGATTAATGCGGTATATCACTCAGATAATCCGAACCCCCGATTGGCAGGAGGAAAAGGTTATAAGCGATCTTGTGGCTTTCTCGGAAAGGGCACGCCGGGAAGGACTTTTAGCTTTGGAAGACAATCTTGATGAGGTGGAGGATGAATTTATGCGGAAGGGCATACAGCTCGTAGTGGACGGGACCGACCCTGATATAATCAAAAACATTCTCTACAATGATCTTAATCAAATACAGAATCGTCACGACACCGGAATAAAACTATTTGATGATTGGGGAAAGATTGCCCCGGCATTCGGTATGATCGGAACACTAATAGGATTGATAGCAATGTTAGCAAACCTGGAGGATCAGTCCGGTATCGCGGCGGGTATGTCTACGGCGCTTATTACTACGCTATACGGTGCTTTTTTCGCGAACTTGTTTTTAATTCCCTTTAAGAATAAACTGGAAGACCGGGATAAATTCGAAACCCGGGCAAAGGAAATAATAATCGAAGGAATACTCTCCATTCAGTCTGGAGATAACCCCCGTATCTTGCTGGAAAAACTAATAAGTTTCCTTCCCCCGAAACAGCGGGAAGAGATACGGCAGGAATCGGTACGGGAGTAATTCCTTATAGGAGTATATATGCCGTTTCCTAAGAAAAAGGAAAAAAAAAGGGAAGGAGCCGCGGATTGGCTCACAACCTATGGAGATATGGTAACTCTCCTTTTAACATTTTTTGTGATGATGTTCACCACCGCGGAGGTGGATGGGTATAAACTGCAGCTTATATTGGCTGCGTTTCAGGGAGTAGGTTCGCTGGACGGAGGAAATACCCTGCAGGAGGGTAAGCTTTCGGAATTGGGAAATACCATTATGACACTTCCCTCAATGGAAAAGGGAAGAGCACTGGATAAAGCAAAGAAGCTTGCCACTTCCCTGTTTCAGCCGGATGTTCAGACTAAAAAGATCAGGATTACCGAGGATGAGCGGGGACTTGTCATCTCCTTGGCGGCTGATTCGTTTTTCGGACCCGCCACCGCGGAGGTGGATATTGAGAACAACCGGGAGATACTCAGAAACCTGGCTCTCATGCTGTCTTCTGAAACATTGGAAGGGAGAATGTTCCGTATAGAAGGACATACCGATTCGATTCCTACAGATCCGAATGGAGAATGGGAGACAAACTGGGAACTTTCTATTGAAAGAGCAACAAATATGCTTCATGCGCTGACGGATTACGGTGTAAATGAAGAGCGGTTTCATGTTTCAGGATTCGCCGATACAAGACCCATTGCAACGAATGAAACTCCTGAGGGCAGGGCTTATAACAGGCGGGTAGAAATCATAATACTGACCGAAGGTCATATGTAAGGGAGACCGATATGTCGGATGAGATTTTCGAAAATGATGATGAGATAATCGGTGGTGAAGAGGTAGAAGCCGGGGGTAAAAAGAAAGTAGGATTTCTCCCGGGGATCGTAATACAGATACTCAAATGGGCAGCTATTGCGTTAGGCGCAGTGATCTTTATCGTTACTGTTGTGGTTATTACTATGAATATAATGAATCGGGGAACAACAACGCAAAGCAGACTTCCCGAAGTAGAAGCTTATGAGGGAGCACCTGAGATCCTTTCCTGGTTCGGAAATATAGGTGAGATTAGAACTCCCACCGCGGATGAGAGGCGTCATACCGTGATGGCGAAAATACTTATCGGTTATCCTAAAGACAGCAAGCGGGTGCAGTCCGAGCTCATTGACCGAACTCCATGGATAACCGAACTGGTGCGGAGTTATTTTTCCTCCCACACGGCGAGTGAACTGTTGGGACCTCAAAACGAGCAGCGGGTTCAGGAGGAGCTTAAAGCGAGGATCAATAATATAATGACTGAGGGAAAAATTAAAGAAGTTATATTTGGAGATACCTATAACATCGTGGAATTTTAGTGTATAGTTAAGTGTATGACGGAAGTATTATCCCAAGACGAAATAGATCAGCTCCTAACGGCCATTTCTTCGGGAGATATCGAAACCGAGGAGGTTCACAAAGCTACGGATCAAAGAAAGATCCGTATTTGGGATTTTAAACGGCCTGATAAGTTCTCTAAGGAACAGATGCGCTCCGTTCAGGTTATTCATGATACTTTTGCGCGTCTTACCACCACTTCCCTGAGCGCGCAGCTTCGGAGTTTAGCTCAGGTTCATGTAGCTTCGGTGGACCAGCTAACCTATGAGGAGTTTACCAGGAGTATACCCAATCCAACTACTTTGGCCATAATCAATATGGACCCTTTGCATGGTTCTGCAATATTAGAGGTAGATCCGGCAATAACCTTTACCATCATCGACCTGCTCTTCGGAGGACAGGGAGAAGGCATAAAGGTTACCCGGGAGTTAACGGATATAGAAAGCTCAGTAATGGAAGGTGTAATAGTACGGTTTTTGGGGAATATGCGGGAAGCCTGGAGCCAGGTTATCGATCTTCGCCCCCGTCTTGGAAATATAGATACCAATCCGCAGTTTGCGTCTATTGTACCCCCTAATGAAATGGTTCTCCTGGTAACCTTGGAAACAAAAATAGGCGATGTAGAGGGAATGATGAATATCTGTATACCCTATATCACCATAGATGCCATCAGTCCAAAATTGAGTCAGCAGTATATGTATTCCACGATACGAAGAGGCGGTTCCACGGAAAACCTTAATATACTTAGAGAACGACTGATGCAGATGGAAGTTCCGATAGTTGTGGAGATCGGGCAGATGGATATCCGGATCAGGGAAGTACTCGCTCTGCAGGTGGGTGATGTGGTTCGTCTGCCGAATGTCAGGGTAGGTGATCCTTTTCGGCTTAAAATTGTCAGCAAGCCTAAATTTCTCTGTAAGCCGGGAGTCGTAAACAAAAAGTATGCGGTGCAAGTTACAAAGAAACTTGAAGAGATAACCAAAGAAGAATTCGAGGAACTAACTTCGGAAATTGAAGAATAACGAGGCATTGTTCTCCTTTCCTGTTTTTGGGATTGATAATGAGCTTCGGAATTACTGGAGGAACTAATATGAGTGACGGATCGTTGTCTCAAGATGAAATAGATGCTTTGCTGCAGGGATCAGGGGATGTTGATTTTGGAGAATCCCAGGGAGGGGCCGGCGGAGCAGGCGGCGGTTTTGGGAACGCCGAACTGGAAGCTTTTCGTAAAATATTAGATGAAACGCTGGATTCTCAAGCTTCCATTTTTTCCATGCTCTTAAGTAAAACTGTAACTGTACAAAATCCTAAGGTAACTGCCCGGAATCTGAATGACTTTGCCGGGAGTCTGGAGAACATGGTCGTACAGGTATCGGTAGGTCTAAACGGAGCAGTTTCAGGCCCTCACGTATTTTTTGTTATTCCGGAAGCGGCACAGAAAATTTCCGGCCCAATGATGGGAGAAGAACAGATGGAACTTGATGAAGCGGCGGTGAACGCCCTTCAGGAAGCATTTTCCCAAATTACCGGCTCGATCGCGACAGCGATAGGCAACAAGCTTGGCGGAACTATTATGACGGACCCCCCCGAGGGTAACCTTACTGAATCCGGAAATATATCTTTTCCAACAGATAACCTTGTTACCGTTGCTTATCAATTAGGTATCGAAGGAGAAGGCAATTACACTTTATACGAAGCCTTTAGTCCCGATACAGTACAGGAGATTCTCAATGCAGCGGGAGCCGGGCAGTCACAGTCTCCGCAGCCTGCCGGGGGCGGACAGTTTCAGGCAGGAGGCCAGCAGCCCGGAGGAGGCCAGGAAGGAATGAGCCCCTTTTCTTCCGGTCCAGGTGACCCGGACGTTCAGGCTGTTCAGTTCCCGGGACTCCAGCAGCAGCAGGGAGCAACCGCAGATCAAGGAAACATAGGACTCCTCATGGATGTCTCTATGGAGATGACGGTTGAATTGGGTAGGACAAAATGGCTAATCCGGGATATTCTGGGTATGGCTGAGGGAACAATTATCCAGCTGGATAAGCTTTCCGGAGAACCCGTGGATATCCTGGTGAACAACAAGCCCATTGCTAAAGGTGAGGTTGTTGTTATCGATGAGAACTTCGGTGTTCGGGTTACTGAGATAGTCTCCGGGATGGATAGGCTGGGAAATATTCAATAGAGCGTCCGCGGGCACCCAAAAAACAGCTAGATATGAATAAATATTAAAAAAAATACCGAATTTCGGTTGTTTTGTGTTGATGAATCGGTAAAACAGACGTAAAATAGTATATATCCGGAAAGTTTTTTCCGGACCTTTAGGGAAATGGAATATCGGCTGTTTCCTGTAAGGATGCTTTTGGGAGGGGAAAATGAAACGACTCGCCGGACTAGTATTTGCAGTCTGTGTTCTACTAGTATCATTACAATCATATTGTCAAGAAACATCGGAAAACTCATTAAGCGGAATTGACGAATCATCTATTCAGATACAGAGTCAGGAAGAAACAACCAACGATATTGAACCAGCCGCCCCTGATTCCTCCCTGGGAGCCCTGAGTTTTTGGAGTCTGTTACGCATGATCCTCGTTTTAGGTCTTGTGGTCGGGGCAATCTATCTAATATTTCATTTTCTCAAAAAAGCCGGCGGTACAAAGAGAGAAGATTCAAATCTAATAAAAATATTAGGAACAAAACAGATTTCTGCAAATAAATATCTCTATCTTATCGAGGTGGGAGGTCTACTCTATTTAATCGGAAGCAGTGAGAACGGAGTTAATTTAGTCTCGGAAATAACACCGCAGGAAATAGCGGATGAATTACTGCTGCAAGCCGCGGCAAATCCGGAAGTTCCTAAGAAGAGTTTTTCGGAGATGCTGTCGGGAATATTTAAGGGAGGCAGTTCCGGAAATCTTGCCGGCAATGTTGGGAGCGGAACCTCTGTTTTCGGAAGTTCTGATTTTTTGAAAAAACAGCGTGAACGGCTAAAAAAAATGAATAATACATCCGGGACCTAGGCGATTCCGGTTTCTTAAGAATTAATGGGGGGGGGATGAAAAAAGTAATTTTAGTGTGCGCGGCTTTCATATTGTGCCTGTGGTGCATCCCGTCTGCCGCATATGCCCAGGATGTTCCAGGGCCGGGGCCGGACCAGGAGATTACTCCCGCCATGGAGATACCCTTTATCGACCTTTCTGTACGAGCTCCGGAGGACAATCAGGAGGTGTCCCTTACTGTTCAGCTCCTGCTTCTCCTTGCGGTACTGAGCATCGCTCCTTCTATCATTATATTACTCACATCCTTTTTACGGATAGCCATAGTTTTTGATTTTATAAAACGGGCCCTTTCTCTCCAACAGGTTCCCCCTACCCAAGTACTCATGGGGATAGCTCTCTTTTTGACAATTTTTATCATGTGGCCCGCCATAACGGATATCTATGAGAATTCACTCCAGCCCTTTGCCGCAGGTGAAATAGGGTTGCAGGAAGCTTATGAAAATTTTATCAGTCCCCTGAGGATATTTATGTATCGGCAGATGCGGGAGGATACCGGCAACATCAGTTTGTTTATGAAGATGAGCAATCTGCCGAAACCGGAAAATCTCTCGGATGTACCTACCCATGTCCTTATTCCGGCCTTTGTGCTTCACGAAATGACAGTGGCGTTTAAAATGGGAATACTGCTGTTTATTCCATTTATCGTTATAGATATGGTTGTGGCATCGACGCTGATGTCCATGGGGATGATCATGTTACCTCCGGTTATGATATCTCTGCCATTCAAGATAATTTTATTCGTATTAGTGGACGGCTGGGGGCTTATTACTCAGCAGTTAATAGCCAGTTACGGATAGGAGGATAAGGTATGTCTTTAGGATTTGCGGTTGCAGTGATGAGAAATGGTGTACTCCAGGTGCTCCTTATGGCGGCACCGGTGCTGATCGTCAGTGTGGCGGTCGGTCTGATTGTTTCGATATTTCAAGCCACCACATCTATTCAGGAACAGACATTAACTTTTGTGCCGAAAATCGCTGCAATTCTTTTGTCTCTTATTGTGTTTGGTTCCTGGATATTTTCATCTATGAAACAATTTGCTTTATCTATTATAAATTTACTGCCGGAGATGGTTAAGTGATTCAGGATGTGCAGATTTATTTCCTAATATTTGCCCGGATTTTTGCACTCCTTATTGTGGCGCCCCTCATCTCTTCCCGGGCGGTTCCGGGTATTGCCAGGATTGGGCTTACGCTGTTTGTTGCTGTCTCGATATTCCCGTGGGTAAAGGAGATGGGGTATCCCATTCCCGAATTGGGGTTATCCTACGGTTTCCTTGTGATAGGGGAAGCTCTGGTAGGGATAATATTAGGATTTATTCTGGTACTAATCCATTCGGCTTTTCAAGTTGCCGGGCAATTTTTCTCATTGCAGATGGGATTCGGCGCATCTCAAGTGTACGATCCCCTCTCTCAGGTGTCTATGCCCCTTATGGGACAATTGTTTTACATAATGGGTATGTACATCTTTGTCGCGGTGGACGGTTTTCAGAAACTGTTTCTATCGGGAGTTTACCGTTCTTTTAATTCAATCCGCGCGGTAGATTTAGTCAACAGTAAAGATCCCCTTGTCGCGGTGATACTCCGGGGATTAGGCGGGTTATTCGAACAGGCGCTAATTATCAGTTTTCCGGTACTGGGAACACTCTTCCTTATTTCTGTAACCATGGGGCTCATGTCAAAGGCGGCTCCTCAGATGAACCTTCTTATGATGGGATTTCCCATATCCATCGGCGTTGCGTTCCTGATCATCTTTCTATCCATGCCTTTTATAGTGGAAGCATTCGCAAAAATAATCGAAGGGAGTCTCGAGCAGATCATAATTCTGATCGACCGCATCAGGGAGGCAAGTACACCATGACGGAATACCGCAAACTGATTCCGCCCCTCCGGGATTCCTCTCTTGCCTCCATGCACCTTCATTGGTTTGGCGCGGAGGATGAGGGCCGCACTGAAGATCCGACGGAGCATAAAATTCGGAAGGCCCGTGAAGAGGGAAAGGTTGCAAAATCTCCGGAGGTTCCTTCTTCTTTAGTTCTCCTTATGACGGTAGTGACCATTGCCCTTATAGCCGGCTTCCTTTTTAACGGATTTGCCGAGATGATGACCTATTTTTTAGGCCGTGCCGGTGAGGTGGAGGTGCTTACCAACGCTACGGTGACCACCGCGTTTTACCGCTTTTTTCTACGTCTATCCCTTCCGGTAGCGGCTGTTGCATTTATCGGTGCTGTAATCGGAAATATTCTGCAGGTGGGGTTTCTCTTTACTACAAAGACAATCAAGCCTGATTTTTCCAAGGTTGTGCCGAAATTCGGTAAGTTCTTTAAACGCTCACTTTTCTCCCTGGAAGCGGTTTTTAATTTGTCAAAGACCCTGTTAAAGGTGGTAGTAATCGGCCTTATCGCTTTCTTTAATATCCGGGCAAGAATGGATGATCTTCTAACTCTTATTCAGTATCCCTTCCTGCACGGATTTTCCATAGTCACCGGAATTGCCTTTGCGATACTTTTTGAATCCGCAATATTCCTGTTGGCTATTTCTGTTGTGGATTATTTCTTTCAGCGGAGGCAGCACAGAGAATCATTGAAGATGAGCCGGCAGGAGATCAAGGAGGAGCGAAAAACCTATGAGGGGGATCCCCTGGTTAAAAACCGGCTTAAACAGCGGATGCAGGAGCTCCTTTCCCGAAACATGGTACAGCGGGTTGAAGAAGCCGATGTAGTTGTAACAAACCCGACCCATTATGCCGTAGCCATGGAGTATCAGAGGGAGATAATGGAGGCTCCGACGGTTACTGCTAAAGGGCAGGACCATTTGGCTAAAAGAATACGGGAGACCGCGGAAGAGAACGATGTACCGGTAATTGAAAACAAACCTCTGGCCCGGGCTCTTTACGCGGAAGTAGAAATAGGAGACACCATTCCGGAAAGGTATTATGAAGCGGTAGTGACCGTTTTGAAACAGGTGTATCAGATGAAAGGGCAGTCCGGCAGGGCTGTTTAACAAGGTAGTATTAATATGGCGGATGTCCAGCGGATTTTCAGCAACGCTTTTCTCAGGCAACGGAGCGATATTTTTATTGCGCTCGGTGTAATCGTTGCGGTGATGATGTTTATCATCCCCCTGCCGGCTTTTCTGCTGGATACATTCATGTCCCTGAACTTGGTATTCAGCCTTTTAGTGGTTTTAATTGTTCTTTATACAAAGCGCTCTCTGGATTTTTCGATTTTCCCCACAATTCTCCTTATTTCTGCGGTTTTCGGATTGGCACTGAATGTTTCTTCCACTCGGCTGATTCTTGCACAGGGAGAAGATTTTAATGGAAGGGTGGTTCGGGCGTTCTCAAGTTTTGTTGTAGGTTCCGGCGGAACTGTGGGAATCGTTATTGGCGCCATCATCTTCGTCATTATTATTGTTGTTCAGGTAGTGGTTATTACCAAAGGTGCAACCAGGGTTGCCGAGGTGGCCGCAAGATTTACCTTAGATGCCCTTCCGGGAAAGCAGATGGCCATTGAAGCTGAGTACAACTCCGGAGCAATCAGCGAAGAGGAATCAGCTCAGCGGAAAATGGACTTAGAAAAGGAAGTTGATTTTTACGGTGCCATGGACGGTGCCGCCAAGTTTGTAAGCGGGAATGTCAAAGCCGGTATATTTATCACAGTCCTCAATGTTGTAGGGGGGATTGTGGTCGGAGTAACTCTGCACGGCGAATCTTTCAACACCGCCTTGAATAACTATATATCCTTAGCCATCGGTGACGGATTAGTCTCTCAATTTCCAGCCCTTCTGGTTTCGGTTGGAACAGGTCTCATCGTCACCCGGGCTGTCTCCGACGGAACATTCGGTTCCGATGTAACAAAACAGTTCTCGAATCAATCTAAGGTTTATTGGATCGGGGCGGCTTTTCTCTTGGTTTTGGCGTTTCTTCCGGGATTCCCGTGGTACATTCTTCTTCCCCTGGGACTCCTCATGGGATTCTTGGCGTATCGTTTGACGGGCCGTCAAATCATACGGGAAACAGAAGCCGAAGAGGAGGCTGCAACCCGAAAAGGAGCTGAAGCTCCTGTGGAAATATCTCCCGTAGCTCCGCTGGACCCGATTTCCGTTGAGCTGGGTTATGGATTAGTGCCGTTAGCCGACACGGAACAGGGCGGCGAGATACCTGCCCGAATTCCGCGAATTCGCAGGGAGATTGCCTTGGACCTTGGATTGGTGGTTCCCAGGATCCGGGTTGTAGATAATCCTCGGTTGGATCCTTCTGAATACAGCTTGAAGATACGGGGTGTGGAGGTGGGCCGTGGGAATATCAGGCTAGGGCATTTCCTTGCTATAAATCCAGGCGGAGTCCGAGAGGAGGTTTCGGGAGAGCAAACCAGAGATCCCGCGTTTGGACTTCCCGCCCTGTGGATAATTGATAATCAGAGGGAAACCGCCGAAAGAGCCGGGTATACTGTGGTTGACCCCCCTTCTATTATAGCCACCCATTTAACGGAGATAATAAAAAGGCATGCCGCGGACATCCTTAACCGGCAGGAGGTTAAGTCGATTTTGGATACCTTAAAACAGGATTATCCGGCTGTGGTAGATGAAGTGCAGCGGGAATTAACTGTGGGAGATATTCAGAAGGTTCTCCAGGGACTGCTTAGAGAGCAAGTATCCATTAGAAACATGGTAATCATCCTGGAAACACTGGCGGATTACGGCGGAGTAACTAAAGAGACCGGATTCCTCGTAGAAAAAACCCGGCAGGCTTTGGCCCGTCAGATTTCTCTGCAGTATGCAGACGACGATAAAAAGATGCGGGTAATTACTCTCGATCCGGAACTTGAACAGCAGATTGTAGATTCCCGTATGGATACGCCAAGCGGAGCCGTCGCGGCCCTTTCACCGGATGTACAGCGTCAGTGGATCAATTCTTTAACTAATACAGTCAGGGGTGTACAAGAGCAAGGTTTTTTACCAATTATTCTCTGTTCTGAAGCGGCGAGGGCTCTCGTTAAACAGAGCGCAGTTAGAGAAATACCCGATCTCGCGGTGCTTTCTGTACCTGAGATTGTAAATGATATTGAAGTTGAAAGAATCGGTGAGATACATTTGTAAAGGATAAGGATAAAAAGTATGGAATACTTTACTGAACAGGCATTTACACACAGCGAGGCTCTTAACAGGGTACAGTCGAAGTATGGTAATCGAGCCAGGATCATGAACCATCGGACGATAAAGATGGGAGGATTTCTAGGATTTTTCTCCCGGGAGGGAGTTGAGATAAGCGGTTATATCTCTTCGTCGGCCCCTCAAAAAAAGGACTTGGATAAACAAAAGTCGGAGATTCTTGCCTCGGTACAAAAGAACAATTCATGGGAACTCGTTCTCAAGGAGGTTCAGGCTCTCGGAAGCCGGCTTGAAAACAACCGGGATGAAGGAGAAGAAAAAAAGACCCATCCATCCATTACCAAGGCCGCGGGACTTTTGAGCAGAAATGAATTTTCTTATGCCTTTATTAAACGATGTGAAACCTGGATGAAGCAAACCTTTACCCTGCAGGAATTGGACGATTATGCTATGGTACAACAGCGTTTAATTGAATGGATCGGAAATCAAATAGCTCTCCATAAGCCCCGGAAACGGGAAAAGCCTATGGTTTTTATTATAGTAGGACCCACGGGAGTGGGAAAGACTACCACCATAGCAAAGCTTGCTGCTTCTTATGCCATCGGCAGTGAGGGGAGTAGACCGCTTAAGGTAAGAATCCTTACAATAGATAATTACCGCATAGGGGCAAAACAACAGATAGAAACATACGGAGAAATTATGGAAATACCGGTATCAGCTGTGGAGACTAAGGAAGAAATACAGAAATATCTGGCACTTTATGATGATGCCGATATTATATTTGTTGATACCATTGGAAAAAGCCCAAAGGATTTTATGAAACTTGCAGAGATGAAAGAATTAATAAACTCATGCGATGCCAAAGCATCCATTCATCTTGCAGTTAGTTCCACCACCAAACCGAGTGATATTGAAGAGATTATCCGGCAGTTTGAACCGTTTGGATGCGAGTCGGTTATTCTGACAAAGCTGGATGAAACTAATAGAATAGGTAATATTATCAGTGTGTTGGCGGAAAAACAGAAAGAACTTTCCTATCTGACTATCGGGCAGCGGGTTCCTCAGGATATCGAGCGGGCTTCTGTTAAGAAGCTTCTCATGCGTCTTGAAGGATTTGATATAAATCGAAACCAATTAGAGCAGGCCCTCTGTTCTCCGGATTCCGGAGAATCGGGGCTGAAAGATAACTCGGAGAAGTAAATGGCTGATCAGGCAGAAACATTGCGGAAAATGATGAAAAACAAGGGTTCCTCTTCAGACTCATTGGGAACCCGCATTATAACCGTCGCAAGCGGTAAGGGCGGAGTGGGCAAAACGAATATCTCAACGAATCTAGCCATCGCCTACGCAAATATGGGAAAAAAAGTAGTTCTCATGGATGCTGATCTCGGCCTGGCAAATGTAAACGTCGTATTAGGTATAATACCTAAATATAACCTGTATCATCTCATACGAAAACAAAAGAAGCTGAATGAAATAATTATGGATACCCCGTATGGAATCCGGATAGTAGCGGGAGCCAGCGGCTTTGCGAAAATTGCCAATCTTACGGATGAGGAGCGGCAGTCTTTCATCAAAGAACTGTCTCAGCTTTCCAATGCCGATATCATCATCATCGATACATCCGCGGGTGTTTCCGCTAATGTTCTTTCCTTTGTCGCGGCTGCTGATGAAGCGATAATTGTTACAACTCCTGAACCTACCGCTATCACAGATGCTTATGGTATTATAAAGATTATCGCCACCGAAATTGACAATTTGGGTTTAAGTCTTAAGTTGGTGGTAAATCGGGTGAAATCTGTTACAGAAGGTAAACGTGTAGCCGAACGGGTCATAAACATAGCGGGTCAGTTCTTGAACTTGAAAGTTGAATACTTAGGCTATGTCTACGATGATCCTGTAGTTCACAATGCAGTGCTGAAACAAAAACCATTTATTTTGGTGGATTCCAAGAGTAAAGCCGCGAATTGTGTTAATCATATAGTAAGTAAATTGGAGAAAGTCAGTTATAAAGAGGGAGGCGGAATATCAAAATTCCTGAAGCGGCTGTTCAGCGTGCAATCATCACCGAAACAAACTCAGCAATTCTAAATTTGCAGTTTAGAATTGCCGTTTTACTAATGGTATGCAATGAGAATTCCTCCAACAAACTTGACTGTATTACTTTTTTGCCATAATCTTGGGGTAGGGAGCGGTTCCGGATGCTCGAGAACATAAATTTGAAAATAGTTGCCGGTACAGCGATAGGCGCTTTCCTCATCGCCTTTATAAGCGCCGGAATCGGTGGTGTCGGCTTTGGCACAATGCTGTTAAGGGGGTTCCTTGGAGCACTGATATTCTCTATATTAGGAGCCGGAGCAAGCCTTGTTATAAGCCGTTACATTCCCGAACTCCTTTCCGGGGATAATAATTCAAATTTTGAAGGGAATGAGGAAGCTGAGAGAACCGGAAGGAATGTAAATGTCGTTTCCGAGGAATCTGATGTAGGAGAAGGTTTGTATAATCTGGAAAATGCCGAAGAGGAATCCCTTTCTGAAGAAACACAGGAAGATTTTGAAGAAGAGGAAGTCTCGGAATTAGAATCCGTGGAGGAACCAAGCGGTGAAGAGGCGGCTGAATCATTGGAAAGAGAAAGTGAGGAAGATTCTTTGGTGGAAGAGGTTGAGGAAATTCAGCCGGCTGATCAGGATGAAGAAACTGCCCGGGAAGAATCGTCCGAGGTTTCTTCTGAAGATTTAGATCGGCTTCCGGATATGGATCGATTTGCCGGTACCTTTGAAGAGGAAGTAGAAAATGAAGAGGAATCTTCATCTCAGAAAAACCAAGCTCCGGAAATTGATAACACTGCCTTGGATCAAGATCCTGAAACCATGGCCAAGGCAATACGAACGGCCTTAAAGAGAGATTCTGAATCATGATCTTTCTGGCGGGGAGGGTCGGAAGGTATAACATATGAGTGAGAATATAACTGCCGAAAAAAAAGAAGAAGAACTCTGGCAAGAATATAAAAAGAAAAAAGACTCAAAACTTCGGGATTATTTCGTAAAAAAATACGCGCCTTTAGTAAAGTATGTTGCCGGAAAGGTTGCAGTTGGTATGCCCAGTAATGTTGAATTTGATGACCTGGTAGGTTATGGAGTATTTGGGTTGTTCGATGCCATAGAAAAGTTTGATCCCGATAAACACGTAAAATTCAAAACATACGCGGTTACCCGTATTAGAGGCGCGATATTCGATGAGCTCCGTTCAATAGACTGGGTTCCCCGTTCTGTTCGGCAAAAGGCCCGGCAGGTGGAAGATTCCGTTAGAAAGCTGGAGTCGTCTTTAGGGAGACCCGCTACGGATAAAGAAATAGCTAAGGATATGGGAATGTCCCCTAAGGACTTCGAAAAAATGATGATGAAAATCAGCGGAACATCAATCTTGTCACTTAATGAAGTCTGGTACAGCGGAGATGAAAACGATAAAATTTCCATATCCGACAGCATTGAATCCCCGCAAAGCTTAAATCCCGACACAATCGTAGAAAAAGATGAAATTAAAAGGGTCATTGTAGAAGCAATCAATGAGCTTCCGGATAAGGAAAAGAAAGTTTTGGTGCTCTACTACTACGAGGACCTTACCCTTAAAGAAATTGGGCAGGTTTTAGAAGTAACCGAATCGAGAATCTCCCAGCTGCATACTAAGGCTATTATGCGGCTTCGGGCGAAGCTTACCAATATTAAAAAAGGAATCATGTAGGAAAGCATACGATGGGACAGACTGTAAATTTTGACGAGATCCGTGAATACATGGAAATACAAGCAGCGGAGGACCGCAAACGGAACTACATCAATGTTACTGCCGCGACCCTTGATGCTGCCCTTAATCAGGCTTCCATCGAGCTTGGTGTACCCATTAAAAAAATTGAATACGAAATAATAGAAAACGGCTCTTCCGGGATATTGGGTATCCGAAGGAAAAATTACATCATTATGGCTTACTCCATGCGGGAAGATGAAGGTGTTGAAGAAGAGACCTTGGGAATAGATTTCGGCACTCTTGGTGCCGGTGGTGATGAGGTTACGGATACAGACGGCAGGATCTTTGTAAGATTATCACCGGACGGTGTTTTTCTAAAAGCAACACAGCCGGTAGGAAAAGGAGATAAAGCAACCGAGAGGGAAGCACTTGAAAGAATCCGGGACCGTCTCGGTACAACAGACGGAATCGATACTTCCCTGGTATCCAAAACGGTAAAACAGGCCGCAGGTGATTTTATCAAAATTGGGGATTTTGATCATAATCCGGCAAACGATGCAATGGTTACGGTTGATATCACCGATATGGAGATGAAGGCTTACCTGAATTTGACACCTCCCGGAAAGGGAGGAGCTGATCCTGAATACGATTACATTATTACCTTCCTCCAGAACAATAATGTTGTGGAAGGTATCAAAGAGAAAGAAATCCGTTCCTTTGTAGAAAATCCTGTTTACGGTGAACCTATCTTAGCAGCGGAGGGAAGACCTCCTGTTAACGGAGCAGACGCTCGGGTTGCCTACAATTTTGAAACCGATAAATCAAAGGTAAAACTGAAAGAAAAAGACGGTAAAGTTGACTTTAAAGAACTGAACATAATCACCAATGTAGTAGAAGGCCAGGTATTGGCCCGGAAAATTCCTGCGGAACGGGGGAAAAGCGGAAGGACCGTCACTGGAAAACTTCTTCCCGCTACAGACGGTAAGGATATAAGCATCAATGCCGGGAAAAATGTAAAAGTGTCGGAAGACGGAACGGTGGCCGTGGCGGAACTGAACGGGCAGGTTATAATCCAAGCAGGGAAGTTAAATGTAGAACCGGTTTATGTCGTTCAGGGAGATGTTAGCCTGAAAACGGGAAATATCCTGTTTCTTGGAACGGTAATTGTAAAGGGTAATGTTGAAGATAGTTTTTCTGTAAAGGCATCTGGTAACATCGAAGTTATGGGCAGTGTCGGAAAGTGTGAATTGGATGCCGAGGGTGATGTAATCGTCCATCAGGGAATCGCCGGAAAACACGCGGGAATCATTCAAGCAGGACATACGGTTTGGTCCAAATTTATTGAGAACAGCCGGGTGGAATCCGGTGAATTAGTGGTTGTTTCCGATGGTATAATCAATTCTGAAGTTTTTTCCGATAAGAAAATTATATGCAGGGGGAAACGGGCCAACATCGTGGGCGGCAGAGTTAGAGCTGCCTCCGAAATAGACGCAAATTCCCTCGGATCCGTGGCGGGAATGGAAACAATTCTAGAGGTTGGGTATGATCCCAAGATAAAAGAACGGATGGGAGAACTCGATAACGTACGGGAAGAACTCACTAAGGAACTGGACGAGATCAATCTTAATCTTTCCACCATTCAATCGGCTGTTAAAAAGAGCAGAAAGAAGCTGAGTCCTGAGAAGAAAGAAGCCTTAGACGGATTATTGAACCGGGCGAAAGAACTGAACGAGAGAATTAAAGAGATAGACACTGAACGGGAAGAAAAAAAACAGTATCTTTCCCAGCTGCAAATGGACGGAAGGGTCTCCGCGTCCGGAAAAGTATATCCCGGAGTAAAGGTTAGTATTAAAGACGCGTTTTTAGAAGTGCGGAATGAATTTAAATCGGTAAGTTTTGTTGCTGAAGCAGGTAATGTGAAGGTGTCCAAGTATATAGAATCGGAGGAAGATATAGATTTAGTTCGCAAGGATTAACAAATGGCAATTCAACCCATAGATGTTCAAGTACTTTTCTCACGTCTCAGTCAGATTGGAAAAGAACAGGCTGTGACCAAGGACGCAATTCTGCAGAGTCAAGCAGCCGCGGGGAATGAAATTGTTGAAAAGACGAGACAACAGGAACGTTCTGTCCGGGAAACAGTTAATATTGAGGAGGGACCGGATAAGACACATGATGATGGAGAAAGTAATAATAAAAGGCAGGGAAACAGCAAGAAAGAAAAGCAGGATGAAGGGGAGCGGGAAGTTTTCCGGGATCCTGACCTGGGGAAGCAGGTAGATATTTCCGGTTGAAACAATGAGTCTATTAGTTACCCTATCTGTAAACATCATAGTCCTTGCGTTTTTTTTCATTATCATAACCAAACGCTTCAATAAGAAATACGATGCTAAAGCTTTGTTAGATGCGGTGCAGAAGGAAGTCGACGGAATCATTGTGGAGCTGAATGGTACGACGGACCGTAATATAGCCTTGTTAGAAGATAGAATCAAAACACTCTCAGAAATCCTAAAGAAGACAGATAAAAAAATCGAATATTTAAAGAAGGAATCAAAGCGTCAGGTATATATTGATGATCGGTATAATGATATATTGAAAAGTAATATTACAGGCAATGGAGAAAAACCTGATGAACCGGCCAAAGAACGTATCCGCGAATTATACCGGCAGGGAATATCTGCGCATCTTATCGCAAAAAAGACAGGAATTTCCCAAGGCGAAGTGGATTTGTATATTTCTCTTATTGAAAACAAATAGGTAGCAGCGAGAAATGAAGCGTATTATCGGCATTGATTTAGGAACAACAAATTCAGCCGCGGCTTTTATGGATGGTGATGAGCCCAAACTAATACCGAACGAACGGGGAAGCAGAATTACTCCTTCCGTGGTAGCCTTTTCTCCGGAGGGGGAAATATTAGTGGGAGAATCGGCAAAGAACCAGGCTGTTATCAATGCTGAAGGGACGGTTACGGCAGCAAAACGGTCTATGGGAACCGGTAAAGTCTATAATATCGGCGGAAAAAAATATACTCCGCAACAGATAAGCGCTTATATTTTATCAAAACTGAAAAAGGATGCAGAGACGTACCTGGGAGAATCCGTAGAAGATGCCGTTATAACGGTACCGGCCTACTTTTCGGAACCTCAGCGGAGAGCAACGGCAGAAGCCGGAAGATTAGCGGGATTCAACGTCAGGCGGATACTAAACGAACCCACCGCAGCGGCTTTAGCCTATGCTCACAGGATGAACGAAGATAAACGGATTTTAGTATATGACTTGGGAGGAGGTACTTTCGATGTAACCTGCTTAATTAAGGAAGGAAAAAGATTTATCGTAAAGGCCACCGGAGGCGATGCTCATCTTGGAGGAATGGATTTCAACTGGCTTCTAATAAACCGAGTAATAGACTATTTTCAGAGTAAAAGTAATATACCTATAAAAGATGATTCGGTGCTGCTGCAGCAGCTCTATGATCAGGTGGAACGGGCGAAGAAAGAACTTTCTACCGGTAATTCGGCAACCATCGCGCTTCCTTTTATCACCGGAACCGGAAAACCGATCCATCTCACTTATACGATAAGCAGAACAGATTTTAACCAGATAATCGATTCTCTGGTCAAGCGGACCATTAAACGGACACAACGGGCTGTAGCCGATGCTGGTTTCGGCATAGCTGGAATCGATTACTTAGTATTATCCGGAGGCAGCTCCCGGATACCTTTGGTCCGTACGTACCTTGACCGTAGTCTTAATCCGCAGCAGGCAACTCAGGTTAACCCTGATGAAATTGTAGCCATGGGTGCTGCCGTGCAGGGACTTCTTTTGGAAGAATCCGGCGCGGACATCAACGAAGACATTATTTTAAAAGACATTACCTCTCACAGCCTGGGTGTGGAAATTGAGGGTGATAATTTTGTTCCCATCATTCAAAGAAACAGTCAGATCCCTGCGCGCGCGGAGAAAATATTTACCACGGTAGAAAACAATCAGACTTCCGTAGAAATTCATGTTCTTCAGGGACAGAGTGAAATCGCTTCTAATAATCAGTCTTTAGGACGGTTTTTATTATCCGGTGTCCGGGAGGGGGAAAAAGGTCAGCCGCGAATTCGGGTAGCCTTTACCATTGATGCGGACGGTCTTGCGGATATTAGCGCGTCTGATATGGATACCGGAGTAAAGCAGCGGATCAGGGTAACACCGCTCATCTGTCCGGATTCTTCCGGAGCGGGAAGTTCCGGAAGGGCAGGTGAAAACAGACTTCGTCTTCAATGTTTGCTGGACCGATTGTCCCGTCTTAAAGAATATGTTAATCCAAGTACCGAAGCCGATTTTATGAATGAGATAAATGAACTTATTTCTATGTCCGAAGAAGCAATGGATAGAAATATTCCGGAATCTCTTAGAGAGTGCCAGATTGCGTTGGAGACCCTTATCGGCGAGTTGGAGACAGTATTAGGCAGCGGGGAGGCTGAATATGGCGGTGCTTAATAGGATAGAACAAAAGCGATGCAGGAAAATACTGGGACTGTCTGAAGATGCAGGACTCGAAGAAGTGAAGCGCGCGTTTCGGCAATTGGCAAAAAAAATGCATCCCGATGCAAATCCGAGTAAAGGCAGCGCATACAGATTCAATCAAATTCGATACGCATATGATTATCTATTACATGATATAGGAAAGACAATTTCCTTCCCCCAAAGCAAAAGAAAGTCCTCTCCTAATACACCTGCCTCGGACAAAAAATATACAGACATCTTTTCCTGGGGGGAATCCCTTACTACTTCAGGTGTTTCCAGTGTACGGGTATTTGCCGCCCGGGCGTTAGGTAACAGCGGAAGGAGAGCCGCCTATACGTTTCTTCGTAATGCTCTTTACGATTCCGACTCTATAGTAGTAAGGGAAACTGTAAAGAGTATAGGAAAACTTGGTATAGCCCAATCCGCTGGAGAGTTAGCGTCCCTTTTTAACCGGTCGGATGCCGAAATGAAACTAGAAATACTCAATACGGTAGGAATGATGAGACACCTAAAAAGTTTTCAAAGTCTAATATTGAATGGTATAAAAGATAATAATCCGGATGTTAAAAGGAAGTCCATGAAACTCTTTTTTCAATACCGGAGTGAATCGGGAGAAAAGCAACGATAATGGAGCGGCAGATTGATACCATGGATAAAACCAAACTTTGGGAGATATTTTTAAGGGATTCTAAGGATTTTAAAGAAACATTGGATGCTTCAGTTCCCAAACTCGCGGATAATCCCAAAGAATCCGCCGAGATAATAGCCGGAATTTACAGAGCCCTTCACTCGATAAAATCTGAGGCTGATTTCTTAAAATTGAATAACATTGCCGATAGTGCGAACTCGGTGGAGGAAGCGTTGGAGAGATTCAAACAAGAAGGTGATCCTTCCGAAGTGGTAGAGCGATATCGGAAGCTTCGGTCTTGTATAGAAACTATCCAAAACTTGGAAGGTAAAAAATTCAGACCACTGACTCCTTTAGAATCTGAACGGGTCCATGAAGCTTTCGATCGGGACGAAAAGATCTATACGGTCAAATTTATCGCCCGGGAGGATGAAGAGGAGCCCTCGGCACGGCTCTGTCTTGCCCTGGACCGTCTTGAACGAATCCGTAATGTCATCGCTTCTGATCCGTCTGCGGATGTGCTGGAGGAACAAAACCCGGAATCCATCACAATTTTATTTTCCCATGGAGGGAAAATACCGGAAAAGAACGAGATGCCCCGGGTTGATCGTTTGGAGATGCAGGGTCCATTTCTCTTCAATCCTAATCAGGCTGTGGAAAGAAAAAAGCAGGCCGCCGCACCGGAAGCGGAGAACGATTCTGTTGTTTCCCCAAGAGTTCCCATCGAGGGAATGAATAAGGGATACCTCGCTGAGAATTTTCAAAAGACTTTGTTTCTTTCCGCATCGTTAATACATAAGACAGATGACTTAGACGAGAGCAATAAAAAGAGGCTTTTATCAAACGTTTTATATTTAGATAACCATATAACCCGAACAGAGAAGGTTAATCTGAAAGGGGTTTTAGAAGAGATATCGGAAAGCGGACGCAGAATGGCGGAGGAGGAGGGGAAACGGGTCCGTATTGATATCACTATGGGCAGCCTTTTGGTTTTCCCCCCAATTGCTGAGTTGATAACGGAGATCGTAATTCAGCTTATCCGTAACAGTGTTTTCCATGGAATCGAAAAACCTCAAGAACGCAGTAAAAAAGGGAAGTCTCCCGACGGATCGATAAAGATTGACGTTGTAAGAAAGAGCGGAATAGACACAATTACCGTTTCTGATGACGGTACAGGTATAGCCGAAGACATGATTAGAGAAAAAACAAAAAATTATGATTCAGATATACTTGATATAATTGCATCTTCCGGGTTTACTACCCAACAGAAGGCTGCCCGGGGTTCCGGCCGGGGTGTGGGCTTAGATACGGTACGTTACACAACAGAAAAACTGATGGGGGGTAAGATCTCTTTAAAAAATGAAGAAAACGCCGGAACGGTATTCAGGATAACCGTCCCGTCGGACCTCCGGCCAATCAGGTTTATCGTGTGCCGTACTGGAAATTCATATTTGGCCATCCCCGCCTTCGGGATAAAAAAATCTGAACAAACTAAACGTGCTGATGCGGGAGAGTACGCGAGAAAAAGCCGGTGCAGAGTATTGGGGGATGAAAACAGAGAATCCGAAAGAGAAGTACGGTTGATCCATTATTCCGACGGCGCGTCGGTATTTGTTCTCTTCACTGATTCCCTTGTCTCTGAAGAAGTTGCCGTTTTGTCCCCCTTGAGACAAAAAAAGGTATATTCTCAAACCGCAAGACATTCAGCATTAGTAATCCCTCCCCTTAAAGGTAAAAAACTCCGTTAACTTTATATTCTGCTTATTATAAAATACTTTGCGGGAAAAATGGTAAAAGTCCTCAGCTATTCTGAATTTTCAATTAAGAATAGCCTTTTTACCTATGTAAAGCCTGGAATTCTCATCTTATTCAATTATTGTACGGCTTTTCTTGCGAATCATGCCTCTTTCTGTTGCCTAAAGGTATAAAATGAGAATTCCTCAAAAAGTCCTGTTTTATTCCGGGTTGCCCCTTGACCCTTTTTTATGACCTATGTATAGTATACATACCGTTATGTTAGACAGAAGGTATATCTTAAAAAGCATTTACAGAATTCCACCTGACTTTCCCGACTAAATTTATTACTTTAAATAATATATTGTCTTATTTTTGATGTGCTGATATGCCAAACCGCTATGCGGTAAGCGGAAGCGAATAAAGTTTGCATGATACTGCAAAAATAATGCAGAGTAATGTTAAAAATACATACAAGGCAAAAAGAAATGGAAGAAGAACAAAAGGTTAAGATTGAGATTAAAAACATTTACAAAGTGTTCGGCCGTCATCCTAAACGGGGTGTTGATCTCCATAAAAAAGGTGTTTCTAAGGATGACATGTTGAAAAAACACAGACTCACCCTGGGAGTAGCCGATGCTACGTTCAATGTGTATGAAGGTGAGACGATGGTAGTTATGGGGCTGTCGGGGAGCGGAAAATCAACGTTACTTCGATGTGTAAATCGGCTGATTGAACCGTCCGGCGGTACAGTTATCGTGGATGGGCAGAATATCTCTGATGTGCCTGAACCGGAACTCCGACAAATTCGACGGAAAAAATTTGGTATGGTTTTTCAGCATTTTGCCCTTTTTCCCCATATGACGGTGCTGCGGAATACAGCATTCGGACTGGATATCCAGGGGATGGAGCAGAAAGAACGTGAACAAAAGGCAGCTGATGCTCTTCAATTGGTAGGGTTAGGCGGTTATGAAGATTCTCTCCCGGGAGCTTTGAGCGGAGGTATGAAACAGAGGGTCGGTTTGGCCCGAGCTTTAGCAGTAGATCCTGACATTCTATTGATGGATGAGGCTTTTAGCGCTTTAGATCCACTTATTCGGACTGATATGCAGGATGAACTTCTCAGTCTGGAAGAGCAGGTACAGAAAACCATCCTCTTTATTACCCATGATTTGGATGAAGCCCTTAAGATGGGTGATCGGATTGTCCTTATGAAGGACGGAGAAATTGTTCAGATAGGAACAGCTGAAGATATTCTTGTACATCCTGCGAATGAATATGTGCAGCGGTTTCTTGAAAATGTGGATGTAACAAAAGTACTTACCGCGTCGGACGCCATGAAACGGGCCGTTCCGGTAGCATTTGTAAAGGACGGACCGACTGTGGCTTTGAGGAAGATGCGGGAAGCCGGTATGAGCGGGCTGCATGTAGTAAGAAGGGACCATCAGCTGGTCGGTTATGTAACTGCAGAAAATGCGGCAGAAGGAGCAAAGCGGGCTGAAAAGTGGCTGGATCATGTAATGAAGCACGAAGAAATTGATACGGTTCATGTGGATACCCCGGTGAGAAATCTGTTTCACATCGTAGCAAAGGCTACGGAACCTGTAGCGGTGGTGGATGATGAAAATAAGCTTAGAGGTTATCTGGTCAGGGGTTCAGTACTAGGTGCCCTGGCGGAGAGAGGAGATTACCATGGGTAATATTCCAAAAATCCCTTTAGGCAATTGGATTGAAGTTATACTGGATTTTCTCAAAGACATTCTCTCCGGGTTGACTAAGGCTTTTTCAGATATTATGGAGACCGGTATAAAGGGAGCAGTTTCCGGATTAGATTCTGTGCCTGCATTAATATTGATTATATTATTAGCGCTTTTAGCCTTAAGGTTAACGGGTTGGCGTACCGCTCTATTTACCCTGATTGGGTTGCTCTTTATCTGGAACCTTGGATTATGGAGAGCAACACTCTCCACTATTACTCTGGTTCTCTTTGCCACCGCAATAGCGGTTGTTCTCGGCATACCTTTAGGCATATTTGCGGGGTTGAGTGATAAGTTTAACAAATTTGTAACTCCTATTCTGGACTTTATGCAGACTATGCCCGCGTTCGTCTATTTGATACCGGCGATACCTTTCTTCGGATTGGGACCGGTGGCTGCAATATTTTCAACGGTTATTTTTTCTATCCCCCCGGCCATCAGACTGACTTCCTTAGGGATTCGTCAGATAGACAAGGAGATGATTGAGGCTTCGGATGCCTTTGGCTCAACTACCATGCAGAAACTCCGTAAGGTACAGCTTCCTTTGGCTACTCCAACGATCATGGCTGGAGTTAACCAAACAATCATGCTGTCTCTGTCGATGGTAGTGATCGCAGCAATGATTGGTGCGGGCGGTTTAGGAGGAGAAGTATGGCGGGCTATCCAAAGACTGCAGCCTGGAAAGGGATTTGAGGCCGGAATTGCCGTTGTAATCGTTGCCATGATTCTAGACCGAATATCCCAAAGTATTACAAGCGGGAAAGAGCAGAAATTTACTTTAAAAAACCTATTCTATGGAATCCGTCGGATTGCATGGTTTAAGAAAAATAAGTCTGTCCAAAGGCAGACAGAAAATAAAACTACTACGGAGGAAAACGTATGAGAAAAATGAAAGGATTATTTTTAGTAGCGCTTATTACAGCGTTTGTTTTCAGCGCGGCAATGGTTAGCGCTGGTGGTGCTCAAGAAGGAAAAGGAGAAGCAGAGATTTCTTACGTGGAATGGGCAAGAGCAGCTGCCATAACCCACGTTGCTGGAGAAATTTTAGATAGAATGGGTTACACCGTTCAGCTCAATAATGTAGCAAACGCGGCTATGTGGGAATCTGTTGCAACCGGTGATTCCGACGCACTGCTCTGTGCATGGCTCCCAATTACCCATAGTATGTTCTATGGTGAGAATGGCGAATATACCGACGAGGTTGTAGACCTTGGTCCTAATTATCAAGGAGCAAAACTCGGATTAGTCGTTCCCGCGTATGTAGAGGAAGACAGTATCCCTGAGCTAGTGGAAAATGCAGAAAAATACGACAACGAAATTGTCGGTATAGATCCGGGCGCCGGAATGATGCAGGCAACCGAAGACGCTATAAATAATGATACTTCCGGATTGGGTGTTTTTACCCTTCTTGAAGGAAGCGGACCTACAATGGCAGCTGCACTTTCGGACGCTATCGAAAACGAAGAACCGATTGTGGTAACCGGATGGAAACCTCATTGGAAGTTCGGACGCTGGGATCTCAAAATTCTGAAGGATCCCGCGGGAATATACGGTGAATCGGAAACTATTAACACTATCGTGCGGGAAGGTCTGGAAGAAGATAAGCCCGAACTCTACCGGTTTTTAGATGAGTTTGATTGGATGTCAGTAGATCTGGGACCGGTACTGGTGTGGAACCAGGAAGGTATGGATCCTGCAGAAAGCGCGGAGAAGTTCGTAAATGAGAACACAGAGCTTATCGAAAGCGCTCTTCCCGACGGTATGAGCTTAGGGGAATAGTAATAGGCATCTAAATGCTTTTTTGAGCAAACCGCCGCCCCGGAAGGGGCGGTATTTTTTTACTATTGCAAAAATTGTTTTTCAGCTAAAAAAGGAGAGATTATTCCTTATAATAGCCCTTCAAAAAACCTTTAACCACAATTTTTGCAATAGTAGCAAAATATTACTATCATTATAAGGAAAATAACCGTGGAACACATACCAAAAAAGGACAAGATACATCTAAGAGCATTGGCAAAAAGGAAACGGGAAATATCTGAACTGCCGGTGATGGAGAAGCGTACGGCTCGATGGTACAGGCACAACCAAGTTATGCCTGGGGAGCCGATGGTGGTTATCGAACTATTGTCCTTTGCCGATGACCTGATTCCTAAATTAAAATGTTCGGTTCCGGAAACACGGTTTCTGGAAAGAAACCTGCTTTTAGACATAGTAAATCACGAATTGGTGGACGATGATAAGGTTGTAACTCCCGATTTGGAAATTCCTATGAAGATAAAGGCTGCCGAGTATGGAATCGATATAAACAGGAAATCCGTTGTCGATTCCACCGGAAGACATCTGGGATATGCCGATGAGCATCCGGTAAAAGACCTGAATAACGATCTGGAAATAATAAAACCTGCATCATTTACCTACGACAGAAACTCAACTGAAAATTTAACCGCATTAGCCTGTGAATGTATCGGTGATATACTGGAAGTGAAGGTCAAGAACAATAGCCTCAGGTGGCATATGGCGTTGACCGCTAAGGCAGTAAAATTAATGGGTATGGAAAATTTTTTCATGGCCTTGGCCGCGGACCCGGAAGGAATAAATCAGCTTCTTGGATTTCTGCGGAATGATATCATCTCTTTTTTGGATTGGCTCGAAGAGAAAAATCTTCTTACTCTGAATAACGGAAACGATTATGCCGGTGCCGGCAGCTACGGATTTACCCGCGAACTTCCTGTAACAAAAGATGCTGAGGAAGGTAATATAAGGATCAGGGACTTGTGGGCAAACCTAAATAGTCAGGAAACTGTCGGTGTTTCACCGGATATGTATAAAGAGTTTATCTATCCTTATTACCGTGATCTTGCCGAACGATTTGGTCTTGTGTACTACGGCTGCTGCGAGCCGGTACACACCGTTTGGGATGGATGCCTCGAGAACCTTCCAAACCTGCGGAAAGTATCAATTTCTCCTTGGTGTGATGAAAGGATGATGGGGGAGCGTCTTAAGGGGAGCAGGGTAATCTACTCCAGGAAACCCAGTCCCAATTTGATCGGTGTAGGATCTTTCCATGAAGATACCTTTAAGAGCCACATTAAGGAGACATTAGAAGCAACCCGGGGATGTACTGTTGAGTTTATTTATCGGGACGTGTATACCCTTTCCGGAGATTTGGAAAAACCGAAAAAAGCGGTGCAAATAATCCGGGAACTCGCTAAATGAGCCGTTTTAACCTCTCATGGATGTAGTCGGCCCCTCACTCAAAACTATAATACACGGAGTATCTTCACTATAAATTAGCATCCTGATTTTTTTGTTTTTCCTCGAACAGGACAGTGATTATTCTCCGTTTTGATACTTTTTCTATTGTAAAGGTACCTTCCGGGATAATGATTGTGTCTCCCTTCCGGGGGACATGGCCTAAACGTGCGGAAAGATAACCTCCGATCGTTTCGGAATATCGGCTTTCCGGCACCTCTATTCCCAATACATCATTTAAATGCTTTACTGAGATATCACCGGCAATGGAATAAGCGCCTTTACCTGAGGCTGTAACTTTTGCTTCTTCCTGTTTTTCGTGTTCGTCGTAGAGTTCCCCTACCATCTCTTCTAAGATATCTTCTTGAGTAACAATACCGGAAACACCGCCGTACTCGTCTAAAACTATGGCTATGTTTAACCGTTCCTTTTTGAACTTAAAAAACATCTCACTGACTTTGACGGTTTCTGAGACAAAAAAAGGTTCATGCATCAGTTCGAATAGTTTCTTATCGGCCTTACCGCGAGCCATCACAGGAAGAAGGTCTTTTAGAAGCAGTATCCCGACAATCCGTTCGGAGTGGTCTTCATAACAGGGAACCCTGGAGAAGCCTTCTTCTATTATAAGCGGCATTGCTTCCTCCACCGTATAATTCTTGTCCAGGCTAAAAACTTCGGTGCGGTGGGTCATGGCTGCTCTAAGGGTAACATCATTGAAACGGAAAACATTACGGATGAACTCAGTCTCGTAGTTTTCTACAACACCTATCCCCTCAGCGATCTTCATCATGTGCATGATGCCTTCCAAAGTTAGGTGCTGCTTTTTACCGGTCCCGAAGATTTTTGTAACCAGCGAACCGGTTCTGGAAATAATCCAGACAAAGGGACGGAGAATAACAGATAGAATATAGATTGTGCGTATAACATGAAGGCAGAGAAACTGATTGTGAGCTATGGCAAGCCGTTTCGGTGTAACTTCCCCAAAGATCAGGATGATGATGGTAAGCACACCCGTCATAATGCCGATTGCCTCAACTCCGAAGATGATTGTGGTTATATAGGTGGCCAAAGCGGACGCGGCAATATTTACCAGGTTATTTCCTATTAAAATAGTGGTAAGAAGGATGTCTGGCCGATCGGTCATATACTTAATGAGTTTACCCCGGCTCCGATAACGGCGGGTTACATCCTCAATCTGCATCATCGAAAGGGAAGTAAAGGCGGTTTCTGTAGAAGAAAAGAAACCGGAGAGTAAGATTAGTATTACAAGAAGAATAAGCTGAAGAATCATTTCCTGCCTACAGCAATTCCCGGTGAATTCGATTTAATTTCTTATATAATAAAGACATAGTCATCCTTTAAATTATATGCGGCATTGACCTGCGGGAATTGCTGTCCTGCCTATGCTCCGGCGATTCTGGGCATTGGAAGAGGGGCCTTGGCCATTTCTCCATAAAGAAATCTCAGAAGCAGGTCAGACTTTATATCCCGGTACGCAGGATCATCCCAGTGATTTACTATTTCACCCGGGTCTTCCTTTAGATCATATAATTCGCCGTATTCACGTTGGTAATGAATCGTTATTTTGTACCGTTCAGTAATAAAAGAACGCATGTTCATGGTAGTAGGCTGGTGCTGATTTTCCACGATCACATGGTCTCTGATGGTTTCAGCCTCCCCCCGCCATACTCGGCTCTCGTCAATTCCGCTCATACTGCGCGGTATGGGTTGACCCGTCATTGACAGAAAGGTCGGCGGTAAATCTACCGTAGACTGCAGAGAATCCGATATTTTACCCGCTTCCACGACTCCCGGGAAACGGACCACCAAAGGTATTCTTAGGATGTCTTCATAATGGTGAATAGCCTTAGCGGTTAGCCCGTGCTGTCCGTAAAAGTCTCCGTGATCCGAGGTAAAGCACACTAAGGTTTCTTCCGCCAGACCGAGACGGTCCAGATTGTCCAGGATTTTACCGATGTATGTATCCAGCATGGTCATCATGCCGTACATGGCGGCTATCTTTTTAGCCTTTACTTCCCGGGAAGCTAAGTGGCTTCCGGAGCCGTGTATGGCGTTTCCATCAGCTTCTTTAAAAGCGCTGAAGTCGGGATTTTCCTGCTGACTAAAGGCGAAATACGGCGGTTTATCGGAAAACTCTTCCGGAGTATGTTCCGGAACGGTAACCTTATCGGGATCGTACATGCTTGCGTAAGGCTCCGGAACCATATACGCGGGATGGGGGTCAAAAAAACTTGCCCAGAGGAAAAAAGGCTCTCCCTTAGAGGCATATTCGTTCATCAGGGAATTAGTGCGTTCGGCAATCCAGCTATCGTAGTGGATTTCCTCCGGGATTTCCCAGGCGTCTCCTGGTTCCGGACGTTCATGGGGAGATTCAGTTAACGGGTCCCCCGGCAAAGTCTGACGGGGAAGGTTCGGCACAAAATAGTCCCGCCAGTTTTTATACCCTTTCTCCTCCATCCACAGAGCGTAATGCTGTCCGGCATGCGCCTCATCGGTGTGGTTCCTGGCCAGTTCTACATGGTCGATCCCGTAAAACGGACCATGGAAATCCCGCCAAAAATCCAGATCGTGCAGTTTTGGGTATGACTCCATGGACGGGAACTCCTCGGTTTCTAGAAGAGGCTGAAAATGAGCTTTACCTACCAGGGCGGAACGGATACCTCCCTTTTTAAAAAAATCCCCTATGGTCGGAATGTCCTCCATAAGTTTTGTACCCAAGCTGTATGCACCGTGCTGGCTGGGATAAAGTCCTGTTAACCAACTGGCTCTTGTTGGAGTGCAGGTGGGGTTAACGGTATATGCACGGTGAAATGTTGTACCAGCTTCCACTAACCGGTCCAGATTCGGGGTTTTCACCTCCGGATTACGATATCCCATGGCCATCCAATGCTGTTGATCACTTGTTATAAAGAGTACATTCTTAGCATGCTTCATGGATTAATGATACCAGGTAATCAATGTTAAGAAAACCCTCTATCGCGGAATTCTCATTTTATACCTTTAGGCAACAGAAAGAGGCATGCTTTTAGAAATTGCTGCTCTTATTGGTCCCGGAGACTTTCCATGGGAGAAACTTTTGCCGCACTTAAGGCCGGTATTATACCGAATACTGTTCCTAAAAACAGTGCCAATAAGGTCCCGAATCCGATTGACTTTATTCCAAGGTTTAAAGGGACAATCTGCTGTGTTTCTACCGGTCCGAAAGTGATCATTGGACGTATTGCATCGGTTAAAGGGGTATTGAAAAGGAGAGCAATACCTATTCCTATAATCGAACCGATAAAGGTAAAGATGAGGGACTCCGCCATGAAGTGTGCGATGATCCCTCCCTTGGTGCTTCCGATAGCCCGTCTCAAACCCACTTCCCGGGTCCGTTCCAGTATGCTGACCAGCATTATGCTGAAAATACCGAAGGAACTCACTAAAAGAGCAATCATTCCTAACGCCCCGAAGAATAATGAAGCGGTGGTAACCGTGGATTTTAAGCTGTCTAGAATAGTCATACGGGAAGTTCCCCCCGTCGGGCTCCCCTGCCATAGTGTAACAGGTTCGTTTTCTTCTACTAAGCTGCCCATAATGGATTCAATTTTTGGTTTAGCTTTCTCGTAACGTATCCCTTCAAGCCGCCCCATTAGAACTCTGTAACTGCTGGTTCCAATTCTTTGGAATAGGGTTTGAGGAACAAAAACGTCACCGATTCCCATTACCATTTTTATGTAATAAGCAGGATCTTCAAACACACCGGAAACAGTATAGGTTCGTCCCATGGACTGGCTTTCTGTCTGGAAGTTGCGCTGCACCTGAGTGAAGGTTTTACCAACAGCAGCTTCAGAGCTTCCAAAGAGAACTTTCGCTACTTCTTCGCCGATTACCGCAACATCGGCTCTCTCATCTATGTCTTTCTGTGTTAAGAAAGATCCTGCCAAAATTTTCAGATCGTATAACTCCTTATACTGCGGTACGGTGGGTACAGCTCTGCGTATGCGGTAATATTCGCCGCCGGCACGGATTTCAAAGTTCATGCCGAAGGCACTCATGCCTATTAAATTTTTAAGGCTGGGAAACTCGCTTTGGAGGGCAGTTTTTGTTTCTTCTGAAAAAACTCCCCTGCCTTCCCATGTTATGCCTCCATCTTCCTCTTCCGCGGCATTTGCGATAACCACAACAGAATTTGCATCCGCTATCATGTCGTCTATGTAATCATTAAATTGAAATGACAAATTCAGTACCAGGATGACTGCTGCTGAACCTAAAGCGACGCTGATTATAGAGAGGAGACCCCTGAGCGGATTCTGTGCTATTCGATGTTTAAAGGATTCAAATATCAGTCTCATGTCTCCTCCTTAGGTTCTCAAGGTATCCGCGGAATCAACTGCTGAGGCTTTAAAAGCCGGATAGACCGCGAATATTAGATTGATGACGAGGGTTATAGCTATAGCAAGACCTACGGTAGTTAATGATAGATTTAATTCAGGACCAGCTGAAGCACCTTCCGGACCTGAAACCTGAAACATAAGGCTTAAAAATTTTATCAGTACGGCGGAAATACCGATCCCCAGTATTCCGCCTAATAGTCCCAGAGTTAGGGATTCCGTTAAATATTGCTTGAAAATGGATAGTTTAGAACCCCCTAATGCAGCGGATATGCCGATTGCTTTTCTTCTCCGGACAACCCGGGCGAGCATGAGATTGAGAATATTAATGGAGGCGATAAAAAGACCCATACTGGAGAGTAACCCGATAGCGGTAAGGATGGGGGCTATACGGCGGCGCTGCTCTAAGTAGTCCTCCCGTCTGTTTTCTACAGAAACTTTGTCTCCGTATTGGATGGTGAAATAAGAATCAATTTGTCCCGCTGCCTTGTCTATCATTTCGGGATCTTTTACGGCAAAGGTAAGGCTGTGAATATTACTGGTGAACATGTAGGACTGGGAGACGGTAATGGGTATATACCCGCTCCGGTCGATGGATGATGCGTTTACCATGTCCTCCGGCTGCTTTTCAATGATACCCACGATGGAGTATACAAAACCGTTTAACCGGATACGCTTGCCGACAATATCGGCTTTCTTTGTCTCCGGATAGAGGAGTTCAGTTACGGTGTTTCCCAGAACGATAACCCTTAATTCTGATTCAACATCTACCTCTGTAAAAAGGGAACCATGGACAGGCTCTATTCCGTAATGCAGAAAAAACTCAGGAGTTATAGCCCGCCCGTTAAACCTCTCTACTGCGGCTTTAGGGGGAATGAGTTCTTCCATACTCACTGTTTCATCCGGTTTTCTTGTTTCTTCCTCAACGATGATTTTTCCTTTTTCGTCCCTTTTTACCGATCTACTCCGGACCATACGGGAATCACCTAAGGAAAAGTTTTCCCAATTAGCAGCATATCCGTAATCCGCCGCGGGACTTTCCGTCTTTGCGGCTTCGATATCGGAAAGTTTAAATGATACTGAAGGTTCAGCATTCCTGTTCTCCGGATCTATCCGCTGAATAGAGGTAAATCCTCCGAAAGACTGCCGTTCCGGTACAACACGGATTTCCTGCCATGCGGGATTCTCGAGCATATTCTGCATGGATCCAAAATAATTTGAATAGAGACTTAATACGGCCGAAATTATTCCGACCCCTAATGCAATTCCCATAATGACCATGAAGGATTCTAAAAGACGGCTTCGTATATAGTGAAGGGTTATCTTAATGGTATCGGAAAGTCTCATTACGACTTACCCTCCGATGTGTTTTCCAGTTCCTTCATCTCCTCAACGATACTTTCAGGATCGAGTCGTTTTTCAATAGGTCCGTCTGAAACAACCATTCCGTCCCTCAGACGGACCATACGTTTTCCTGTGTTTCCCAATCGTTCATCATGGGTTACCATGACGACGGTGAGACCATCTTCGTTCAATTGCCGGAGAGTTGTTAGAATATTCATACCCATCTCAGTGGGAAGGTTACCGGTAGGTTCGTCTGCTAAAAGAAGGCTTGGATCGTTTGCCAAGGCTCGTGCAATGGCTACGCGCTGCTGTTCGCCTCCGGAAAGCATATTGGGATAATGATACATCCGTTCCGCAAGACCGAAACGGTCCAGAAGTTCCTTTGCCCTGTTCTTTCTTTCCCGGGATGATTTTCCGGCGTACATGAGGGGCATAATAACATTGTCCAGTGCGCTGAATTCAGGAAAAAGATTGAAGCTTTGAAATACAAACCCGAAGTGTTCATTCCTGATTCTAGAACGTTCACGGTCGGAAAGCATGGTAACTTCATTTTCTTCGATAGAATATTTACCAGCCGAAGGTGAATCTAAGATACCCAGAATCGCCAAAAGTGTTGACTTCCCGGAGCCTGATGGACCCATAATGGTTACGAATTCTCCCCGGTCGATGTAGAGACTGATGTCTTTCACCGCGTCTAGTTTCCTTGCTCCAAGATCATATGTTTTTGTGACACTCTGCAGCTGAATCATTGCCGCTACTCCTTTACTTCCGTTTTATTGCCGCCGGATTTATTTATATTGATTTCCTTATATGTGATAAAGTCTTGGTACCCGGAAATAATAATTCTGTCTCCTATATCCACCCCGGAAACAACTTGAACTTTATTGGAGGTGATGGTGCCGAAATTAACTTCTATACGGTGAGCCTTGTTTCCTTCGATTCTGTAGAGGTAAAGCTGGTTGCCGGTAGTTAAGTAAGGCCCCCGCGGGAGAAACGGAGTTTCTTCGATTTGTCCGATGATTATTTCCGCTGCCGCGGTACTACCCGGCACAATGTTACCCGGTATTTCTTCGAAAGCAATGGTCACCGAAACGGTTGATTCGTATTCTCCCGTGGATTCTGCTTCCATGGCTATGGTATTAATACGGCCGAGGTATTCATTGTTTCCCAAAGAAAGGGTCACGGGCTGCTCAGTATATAGACTGCCGATCTTATTTTCAGGCACCTTGACGTTAACTACCGGTCTGGAAAGATCAGCTGCCCGGAGAATCTTGCCGAACTGTGCAACTGAATCACCCCCGGAAACATAAACATTCATTACTTTTCCAGAAAGGGGCGCCCGTATTGCGCACTCTTCGATTTCGTTCTTTAGTTCCTCAATATCTTCTTCAAGGGAGTCGATGTCCATTTTAAGGATGTTCATGGAATATTCGTAGTTAAGCTCAGCCGTTTCTTCCTGCCGGTCTAAGTCTTCCAGGGCGCGTTCGGCTTGTGTGCGGCGGTCTTCAGCTTTATCCAGCTCTTCCTTACTGAGCGTGCCTGCTTTATAAAGCGTTTCCGCCCGTTCAAGCCCGGATTTCGCGTTTTCCAGTTCATTTTCCAAATTTCTCCGGGAAGCTTCAAGTTTTTCAATTTCCAGTTCCCGTTCTCTTGTCTTCTTCTGCGTATCAAGTTGTTTTTTCTTTAATAAAAAGAGCTTTTCCTTTAGCTGGGACTCCAGTTTTTCCGGATTTATTTTAGCCACAATCTGGCCGACTTCTATTTCATCACCCTGACCAAAATAGATATCCGTGACAACTCCGGCTTGCGGCGACAGAATGTTTTCGGAATATTCTACTGTGAGGGTGCCTGAAAGCTGAATGGTTTCAATAATGGCTCCTTCCTTTACTTCAGCGTATGTGTAGGTCTCCAGTGTGTAGGTATCTCCTTGGGGCTTAAATATAATATACGCGGCTCCCAGCATAGCGCCGAGAACAGCTACTATTATAACAATCATAAGTGCCTGTCTGCGTGCCCCGGGGCGCCGGACAGGTTTTTCACGTACTATTGGTCCTTCCTTCGGCATGATGCTATTATCCTCATTCTTGCAGTTTTTGACAACAGGAGAAGAGGAATTCTCATTTTATACCTTTAGGCAACAGAAAGAGGCGTGATTTTAAAAGAAAATACGTAAACCAAATCGAATAAAATGAGAATTCCAGGCTTTATAATAGTAAAAAGGCAAGTCTAAATTGTAATGTAAATTTAGACTTGCTGACAGGAGAAAGAGTATATCATATAGATCCTTGACAACTTATCATCCCCCGGACAATAATTCGGCAACGTAGTTATAAATTGACAGGAGGAAAGGATATGAAATTGATGAGTTTACCTGAGTACGAGGCTTGGACAGCAGAAACAAGAGACCGGCGAATGGCTTGGTGGCGTCAGGCTAGGTTTGGTATGTTCGTTCATTACGGTCTATACGCGCAGCTTGGCAGGCATGAATGGACTCAGGCTCAGGAAGGATATCCTGTGGAGGAGTACGAAAAACTGGCGGATACCTTTTCTCCTGAAGCCGGCGCCCCGGCAAAGTGGGCGGCATTAGCAAAACGTGCCGGTATGAAATATGTAGTTATGACCACAAAACATCACGAAGGTTTTTGTCTATGGGATTCTCAATATACCGATTACAACGCAGCAAAACGGGGACCCAAACGGGACATTGTAGCGGAATTCGTTGAGGCATGCCGGGCAGAGGATTTAAAAGTAGGGTTTTACTATTCCCTTATGGACTGGCATCATCCTGATTCCTGGAAGTGCGCTTTTGATCCTGAGGCACGGAAACGGTTTCTCGATTACACCGACGGATTGGTTCGGGAACTTATGTCTAATTACGGAAAGATCGATATACTCTGGTACGATGTTTCCAGGCCGATGCTCCATCACGAAGGTTGGAATTCCCTCGCCCGGAATCAAATGGTCCGGGAGCTTCAGCCGGATATCATTATCAACAACCGGTCGAAGCTTCCCGAAGATTTCGGTACTCCCGAAGAGCGCATTGTTGCTGAAGAGCGGGACTGGGAGTCCTGCATGACCTTTAACGGCTTAAGCTGGGGTTATGTTGATTCTGAACAGGCGGCACCATACAGCTACAATGCCCAGCAAATAATAAAAATACTCAATCGCGTGACGTTTGGTGGAGGAAACCTTCTGCTCAATATCGGACCGACACCCGCCGGTGATGTACCGAAAGAAGCAGTCGCTCCTTTGGAAACAGTAGGTAAGTGGCTTAAGGTCCACAGTGATGCGGTATACGGCAATGTGACTCCAGTTCCGGGAGGACGGCCTTCCGGAGTAGGGAATCTGACCTGTAAAGGAAACAGGGCATATCTCTGGGCCTGGCTCTGGCCGGAAAAAGAATTCTCCCTGGGAGGACTTTTAAGCACCTTGAAATCGGTAAAGCATGCAGCATCAGGCAAGTCGATTAAGTTCACACAGGAACCGCACAGAATTACATTGTCCGGAATCGAAGCAGATATGCGGGATCCTATTGCCGGGATAACGGTACTTGAACTGGAATTCAGTGAACCGCCTGCTTTTATCCGTAACAGCATGTATCCGCAGCTGCATAACGGAAGAAGCTTAAACCCATAGAATCAGAAAAAAGAGGTCTGTTGATATGACGCTGCTTTCTATTTATATAGCTTCCGCGGTTCTTGGTTTGGGTATAACGGTTATTGATATGATGGGGCTGTTCGGCGATGAGTCCAGTGAAACTGAAGGCGCGGATGGTGATGACGGCGCGGAGGTATTCTCCACCGATAATACAGAAAGCGATTTTGACGGAGAGGCTGCAGGAGAATCGGCTGAAGACGGAGAGGCTGATAGTAACGGGACAAACCCTTCCGCGGTGGGGCACGATTCGGACGAAAAGCGTTTCCGTTCCGCCTATTTGCGGAAACATCGCCGCAGCTTGGCCTTGACCGTTCTTTCCGGAGCCAGAAACATCGTCTACTTTGCTTTGGGATTCGGACCGGCAGGTCTTTTTGCACTTTCTCAAATGTCAGAACCGCAGACTCTTCTCTGGAGTATACCCGTTGGTGCTGTCTCTCTTGCAGGTGCAAGAATGCTTCGCCGATTGGTAAGAAAGGAATTGGATTCTCAAATATCTACTGAAGAGCTCCTTTTAGAGCCTGGAAAGGTAACCGTCGGTATTGCCCCAGGAGAATTGGGGAAAGTGAGGATTCACTACAGCGGCGCTTATGTTGAACGGTATGCCCGGGCAGCTGATCCCGCCATGAGAATTGAAGCGGGAAGATCGATCCGGGTTGCCGATATAGGCGATGACTGTATCTATGTGGAACCTGAAAATTCTATTCCGGATTCACTTGAAGATATTGAAGAGTAAGTAATTTTAGAAAACTGTCTCTTTGGGACGAAAGGAAGGTTCAGATGGAGGGATTAAGGAGTTTTTTCATGGACGGCGGAGCAGGGTTCATCGGGGGCGCAGCCGGAATTGCCGCGTTTTTTATCCTGGTGGGAACCGTCAAGTCGTTGATACAGGTAACGCTTCCCAATCATATTTTGGTCATCACCGGGCGTAAAAAAGTGCGGGAGGGAAAGGCCTTCGGTTTCAGTGTAGAACGGGGAAGGGCGGTTAAAGTTCCCTATTTTCAATCGGTTCAAAAGCTTGATATCGGTGTGTATCCGATAAACGTGCGGGTAGAGGGGGTAAACTCCGCAAACGGTATTACCGTCGGAGCCGATGCTACAGCTTGTGTCTGTATAGACGATGACGATGAGGGGATGCTCTATTCTGCCGTTGAACGGCTCATGGGTAAAGACCGGGAGCAGATCCAGGCGCAGGTTCAGCAGACACTGGTGGGAAACTTCCGGGGGGCATTGAATAAAGCTACGCCGCTGCAGGCTATCGGTATGACCGAAAGCTACGATGATGATGAGGTGGAGGACGCTTCCGAAGCCTTGGATCATGGAGAACGCGCTCAATTTCGGCAGGATTTGGTAAAAGATATCAATATGGACCTTTCCAGTTTCGGTATGAAGGTTGTCTCGGTAAGTCTCCAGAAAATATGGGATACTTCAAATTACATTGCAAACCTTGCCCAGAAAACCTTAGCGGAAAAGCGTCAGCAAGTGGAAATAGAGGAGGCCAGACTAAGAGCCTTAGCGGAAAAAGCGGAATCCGATGCTAACCGCAGAATCAGTGTCTCCAAGAGTCAGGCAGATGAAAAGATTATCGCGGCCCGGGAAAATCTGGAAGTATATCGCCGGGAGAGTACCGCCCAGATAGAGCAGAGCCGTCTGGAAGCGGACAACAGCATCCAGGAAGCCCGGAATCGAGGTGAAAGACTAGTTCAGGAACAACATGTTGAACTGCAGAAACTTCAAAACCAAACCCAGGTCACCCTCAAGGCGGAGGCGGAAGAAGCTGCTGCAAAAATAATTGCCCGGGGAGAAGAGGAGGCTGTAACAATCATAGAAAAAACCCGGAATGCGATCCTCCGGCAGAAGGTTGAGATGCTGGATAATATGAAAGACGCCGGAAAGGCGGTGCTTTTTATTCAGCAGCAGCTGCCCCGGCTGTTTGAATCCTTTAAGAAGTACGCGGAAAAAATCGGACTGGATTCCTTAGTTGTAATGGATGAAAAAGACGGTCTTAACAGCATCGTAAACCGGGGGCCGGAAGCATTTGTCTATTTTTTGAGACAGTTTAACGAAGCCTTGGGAGTAGACATCCTGGACTATCTTGGGAAAGAACCTATACGGAAATTAAAGGAAGCTGCAGGAATAGCGGAAACAGAAGGGGAGGGTAAGTCATGATATTGTTTTTGATAACACTTTTTGGTTTAATCGGGATCACCATCATTATTCAGCTCATCACTAAGATGAGAATTGTGGGGGGGAATGAACTAGGAATCGTCTCCGGAAAAGGCTCCCGAAAGGGATTCAGGTCTTTGAGCGGAGGTAGAGCGTTTATAATACCTTTTCTAAACAAGTTTTCAAAACTCAACCTTACCCCGCATACTATCGAGGTAACCGTCGATTCGGCCATTGCTTCCGGAGTGGTTCCTCTAAACGTAAAAGCTACAGTTAGCTTTGCCATAGCCTCTAATGAGGCAGGCCGGATCAGGGCAGTCACCAGAATTCTTACCTTGGCCAGGAATTGGGATGAGCTCCGTAAAGTGGCGAGTGATATTATCGAAGGACATCTTCGGGATTCCATTGCGTCAATTACTCCGGAACAGGTGATGAAAGATAAGGACACTCTTGTTGCTAAGATGATAAATGTCTGTAAATCTGATTTAGAAAACATCGGTCTTGAGATTACCACAATGAATATTGCGGATGTGGATGACCACCGTTTGGAAGAGGTAACAGAACCGGACCTCTACATAGCTCTGCTTAAGCGGGTTCAGACCGCCAACGCGGAAACCAAGGCAAGACAGGCCAGAGCTGAAGCTCAAGCTGCCGCCGTGGAACAGCAGGAGGAGCGGCGTGCTGAAATTCAGGTCCGCGCTCTGGAAAACGAACTGCAAAATCTAAAAGCGGAAACCCGTGTTAAAGTGCAGGAAGAAAATCAGCGGCGGATTGTAGGGGTTGAACAGGCTACAAGGGATGCAAACGCGCAAGTTCAGGGACTGAAAAGACAGATCGAAGCAGAACGGCAGGGGATCGAAATGCTCAAGAAGAAATATGAGGCGTCTGTTGTTACTCCGGCAAATGCTGAGAAGGAACGGATGGTTTTAGATGCAAGCATGAAGGCGGCACGAATTCGGGCTAAAGCTCAGGCGGAGATCGAACAGCTGAACGAAACATTGAAGATAATTGAAAACTCCGGAAGCGGAAGGGACACCTATATCATAGAAAACTTCGAACGCCTCATATCCCCCTTTGCTGAAACCTTAAAACTCTTTCCAGCCAAAAAAGTTTCTGTTATTACCGGAGCCGGGGGGAACAGGGAACCTATTTCGGCAATTCACCCTGATGCCGTGGCCCGGGAGAGGAACGAACTTGTCGGGGGTATATTAAGCGACGCGCTTTCCGAGTCAGGGGATGGAAAAAAAGAGAAGAGCAAATAACATTGGTAAAGATCCCGGTTCTGTGCGGTACATATTAGTCCGAAATCGCCGGAAATTGCCTTCTTCCTAAGATAAAAACCACCTAATATTGAGGCTCTGTGAACTCCTCTATCCGCCGGCAATCCCTTTATAAGGATGGATTTAACATTTATACTATACTCATAGGAAATAATATATGGTACATCAAATGCATTTTAAATGGGATGAAACTCAGATAACGGATGCGGATTTTTTCCATGCATTAAATGCTGATATCAAAAGCTGCGGTAGCGCGGCGGAAACTTTTAACCGCGGAGATGTTGAAGAAGCTAAAAAGAAAATTTTAGTACACTTCCGTACCCGTAGCACCCCGCGGTGGTACTACGATTTGCGGAGTGCGGACAGCGGTGAATATATAAAAACAAAATTTCCCCAGGGAGTCTCTTCTTCCTTAAAGGATGAGGCTGATGATCTTCTTGAAAACCGTTTTCTTTTAGCTGATAGCCTTGCGGACTTTGGTCCGGATCTTGACTGGAACATTCCGGATATATATCAGCATAATTCCGTCTCCCTAAATTTTAAACGGATGCACTACCTCTTAATACTCGCGGATGCTTACATGGTATACAGTAATGCTGATTATCTTGAGAAATATAAAGAGGTCCTATCTAAATACCTGAATGATTTTCCTCTCCGGTGGGAAAATAGAGAGCCCGACGCTTTCCGTGTACAGAACGAGCCGGTACAGGAGGCGATGAGTACATCCTTCCGGGCACGGGTATGGCTGGAACTCCTCTATACACCGGTTCCCTATCTTTCCTCCGTTTCCCTGGATCTTACCTTTAAAATGATCCGTTCTATCTGGTTTACCGCCTGGCAGTACCGCCGGTTTGATACCGACAAATTTACGGAGGCTAATCACCATTTACTGGAGCGCTCGGTGGCACCGTTCATATTTGCTGTTATGCTTCCCGAGTTTCCGGAAATTGCGTGCATGCGGAACCGGGCCCGGGAAGTCGCTAGAGACCATATCATGTATGATTTCACTGAATCCGGAGCCTACCTGGAACATACCATTCCCTATACCATGAGGGCCACAATCGAAAAGTTTTATGCAAAACCTATGGTTCTGGCTCAACTCAATGGAACCCGTTTTTTGGATGATGAATGCAAAGACCGTTTTCAGACAGCCATGGATACGATGTTCCGGCTGATCGAACCTAACGGAGATTTTCCCTGTATCGGAGACGGAGTCAAGGGCGGGTCTGTTTTTGTAAAAGACTGGATACCCAAGGGGTTTTTTAACGGCACCGCTGCCGCTGCGATTGCCGAAGCATTAGGTATCGTAACTGGAAAAGACTGGGATTCCGGAAAGCTGCCTGAAACATTTTGCTGTGCCGATGATGCGGGATACGTAAGTGACAGAGAATCTTGGGATCCCGAAAGCGATTACTGGATTATGTCGGTAAACACTCGGGGATGGCACAGACACGCGCATCTGGATATGCTTACCCTGCATGTATCGGTTTCCGGTACTTCCATCATCAATGATCCGGCGGGAAACCTCTACAAGTTATCCCATGGACCCGGTACGGAAGCCCTTCCTGCCCGGGGATTTGTGGTCAACTTGGGCTCCCACAATACCATCCTTCCCTGCGGCCGTCCCATAGAAGACGACGTTTTTTATTCCACCGGCTGGAATGCCTTTATTCCGGCTGTAACATTAGAACAGTTCGATTCCGGAAAGGATTTCTCCTATGTCCGGGCTTCCCACCGGGGATATCCCAGCGTAGAATGCGGGAGAGAATTGCTATATATAAAAGGCGCGGGACTTTTAATCCGTGACAGGGTTTTTAAGAGATCTCCGCCTCCGCCTTACAATCATCTGCAGCGTTGGAATTTCGCTCCGGGAACGGAACTGTCTATGCCGAAGGCAAACCTTTTAAGGGCATCCCGTAACGGGCGGACCCTGCTGATGATTTGGCCCGACGCGCCCGGTGTCGGTGTTTCCGTGGAAGAGGTTGAGGACGTGAAACCGCTGACGGAAAAGGTCTTCCGCAGGGCGGATGCCTCCTTTACTACGGATGAATCCATAGAAGATAGAGAACGGACACTACCCTTATTTATTTTACCCCTGCGGAATAACGATAAGGAGCCTGCCGCCGGTGCGGAAATTATCAATCTGCTCGGTGAATTAATCCACCGGCCCATCGATATTTCAGGGGATGCCCGGAAATTGAGGAGGCTTCATGAATAAGCCGAACCTCATTTTCATCATGTGCGATGATCTCGGATACGGAGATACCGGATTCAACGGGAACAGAATAATTAAGACTCCGCACTTAGACCAGCTGCGCAGGGAGGGGCTGCGGTTTACCAGGTTTTTCGCCGGCGGTCCGGTCTGTTCTCCCACCCGGGGCACCTGTCTTACGGGGCGGCATTATTCGCGGTATGGAGTTACCCATGCAAACCAGGGAAGGCTTCCTACAGAGGAGATAACGCTGGCCAAGGTGTGTAAATTCACCGGTTACCGTACCGGTCATTTCGGTAAGTGGCACCTGGGGACTCTTACAACGGAAATACCCGACAGTAATCGCGGCGGACCTGAACACCCGGATGAATATTCGCCCCCATGGCTGCATGATTTTGATGTGTGTTTTTCTTCGGAAGCTAAGGTGCCTACCTGGGACCCTATGATTACCCCGGATGAGAAGGGGCCGAAAGGTCAGCGGTGGGGCGAACCGGGAACATCCTTTGGGACCTGGTATTGGAACGAACAGGGTGAACGGGTTACCGATAATCTATCGGGAGATGACTCCAGGGTGATTGTAGACCGGGTAGAACCTTTTATTAGGAAGTGTTCGCAGGAAAAAATTCCTTTTCTTTCCGTTGTATGGTTTCATACTCCTCATACTCCGGTAGTCGCAGGTCCTGAATACCGCGCCCTTTATTCCGGTTACAGCGAAGAGGAGCAGCATTATTACGGCTGTATCACCGCTATGGATGAACAGGTGGGAAGGATCAATAACCTCCTAAAGGAGCTTGGTATAGAAGAAGATACAATGATATGGTTCTGCTCCGATAACGGACCTGAAGGCTCAGAGGACCTATCTATAAACGGAAGAAATAAAGGATCCACCGGCGGGTTAAGGGGACGGAAGCGGAGCCTTTTTAACGGCGGAGTAGGTGTCCCTGCTCTAATTAAGTGGCCGCGGAAGATACGGAGCGGCTCAGATTGCACCGTTCCCTGCAGCACTTTGGATTATTTCCCCACCGTTACCGGGCAGCTTGGTTACAGTATGCCGGATAACAGACCCATTGACGGGGTTGATATCATGTCTATTCTCCAGGAAGAGGAAAAGGAGCGTACGAAGCCGATTCCTTACCGTTTTTTAGCTCGGCGCGGTCCGATGTTCGGGGCCCCCACTCTGGCCCTTACGGATAATCATTTTAAGTATCTTACCAACTTGTCGGAGAACGGGGAGGAGGACATGCTTTTTGATTTGGATGATGACATGGAAGAGCATCAGAACTTGATTGAAGAACATCCGCGGCAAGCGAATAAAATGCGCGCTCATCTTGAGGAGTTTATGGATTCCTGCAGAAAGAGCCACTTCGGCAAAGATTATCCGGGACCTTATCAACCTGTAAACGAATTTCAGGAGCAGACCGGCGGTTGGGCCGACGACCCCCGGTGAGGGCTCGTCAACATTCGGAGCAAAAACAGTGTTTTCTTGACAGATATATATAATGTAATGCATAATGTATTACATGAGGATTATAAATGTTAGGAAACTGCAGCATAACCTGAGAGAGGTAATAAATGAAGTAGCTGCGGGAGAGACCGTTGAAATAACCCGGAATAAAAAAGTTGTAGCAAAAATGGTACCCCCTGAGAAAACATTAGCTCCCGAAAAATGGCCGGATTTAGAGAAGCGGCTCGAAGCTATTTTCCCGAGGGTTCTATCGAACTCACCGGGGTCGGATACTATATACAAAGACAGAGGGTGATGAAAAAGATATATTTTGATTCAGGAGCATTGATAAAAATATACATCCGTGAATCATATTCAATTCAGGTAATAGCAAAAGTGAAAACTGTACCTCAGATCCCATATTCACATCTTCATGACCTGGAAATCCGGAATGCGTTAAGGGCTCAGGCGGGTAGAAATTTGATAACTGAAGCGCAGTGCAGAGATGCTTTTTTACTTATAGATGAGGATATTTCATCCAATAGACTGTTTTTATTCAACCTAAATTGGAAAAGTGTATATGAAAAAGCGGAGGAATTATCTCAGCACTATACAAAAAAAACTCTCTGCCGTTCTTTAGATATTCTTCATGTTGCGCTGGCACACGCATTATCATGTAATAAATTTGTTACCGGTGATAAGCGTCAGGCTTTATTAGCGGAAGATTCGGGCCTTACTTTAGATTTCGTGGGAAAGAGAGGCTGAGAAAAGCTAAAGCAAGGCCTATGCAGCACCATTACATCTGCAAACGTTCCTTAGAATATGTGAAACACCGCGATAAGCGGCGCGAACACCGATGAGACCAATGACATAACGGTGATAAGGGTGTTTAAAGAAGGGCCCGCTGTGTCCTTAAATGGATCGCCCACGGTGTCTCCTACCACGGAAGCCTTATGAGCATCCGAGCCTTTGCCCCCGTGATGTCCAGCTTCAATGTACTTCTTAGCGTTGTCCCAGAGACCGCCCCCGTTGGCCATAAAAAGGGCGAAAATCACACCGGTAAAAATACTTCCTCCTAAGAATCCGCCTAAGGCACTGGGTCCTAAGACGAACCCCACTGCTAAGGGGAGAATCACTGCAATTATAGCTGGAAATACCAAGGATTTAAGAGCGTCCCGGGATGATATTTCTACACACTTTTCATAGTCAGGTTTTTCCGTTCCCTCGAGAATGCCCGGATTTTCGTTGAATTGCCTGCGGATTTCGTCGATCATGGTGTAGGCATTTCTGGTTACCGACAGCATGGTAAGGGCGCTGAAAAGGGGAGGGGTCATGGCCCCGAGAAAAACACCGGCTAAAACCAGGGGGTCCCGGAGAGAGATGTTGAGTGCCCCTCCGGCAGCCCGGATCTCCTCACCGTAAGCATTAAAAAGTGCCAGAACGGTAAGGGCGGCGGCTCCGATGGCAAACCCTTTAGCCACGGCAGCGGCGGTGTTTCCCGCCGAATCAAGTCTGTCCGTGGTGTCAACCACCTCTTCGCTCATGTCGGACATCTCCGCGATTCCCTTAGCGTTGTCCGATATGGGACCGTACGCATCGGCGGATACCACCATCCCTGTTATAGAGAGCATCCCCACCGCGGCGATGCCGATTCCGTAGATTCCGTCGATTCCGAATGCCTGTGTACCGAAGTACGATACCAGTGTTGCAGCAACGATACCTAAAAGAGAAGGAACCATACTAAGGAGTCCGTAGCTGAATCCCGTTATGATGTTTATTGCTGAACCTGAACTGGAATAGTTTGCTACCTTTTTTACGGGACTGTAGAGATCCGAGGTGTAGTAGTTGGTGGTAAATCCAATAAGGAGTCCGATAAAAACACCCGCTGCTGCGGGAATAAAGATACCGGCAGAATAGCCGCCGGCGAATACAATGACAGCCATGAATCCGGTAAAAATAAAACAGGTTAAAATTGTACCTATGTTGAGGGCCCGGCCCGGGTCTCCCCCTTCTTTTACCCGTACAAGCTGTGAGCCGATCACGGAAGCCGCAATTCCCGCAGCAGACACCATCAGGGGAAATACGATGAAGCTTTCATCAAAACCCCGGCTGACAAGGGATACACCCAGAAGCATGGCCGCCACAACGCTTGCCACGTAGCTGTCGTAGATATCCGCTCCCATGCCGGCAATATCCCCTACATTGTCGCCCACGTTATCCGCGATTACCCCGGGGTTCCGGGCATCATCTTCCGCTATCCCGAACTCGACCTTCCCCACCAGGTCCGCGGAGATATCTGCTATCTTCGTATAGATTCCGCCTCCCGCCTTCGCTAAGAGGGCTAAAGCGGATGCTCCGAAGCTGAATCCCAGCACTAGGTTTGTGTTTCCCGTTATAAGATATATGGCGGTTATCCCCACAATGGCAATGCCGATCATTCCGAGTCCCATCACAGATCCGCCGTTAAAGGCGATGCGGAATGCAGGATTCAGCCCTTTTTGAGCTGCCGTCGCGGAACGTACGTTGGCATATACGGCGATGGTCATACCCATGTAGCCGGCGACCGCTGCAAAAAGCGCGCCGATAAAAAAGGTTAGCGCTATACCGATACCCGATTCTACGCTGTATCTAAACACGCCCTCCTGTACCAAACGGGGAAAGTCGATCCCTAAAAGTACCGCTAAAAGCACACCCATTCCTAACGCAACACCCGCTAAAGACAGGTAAAGATACCGGAGAAACTTTCTAGCGCTTCTCCGAATATTCTCTGCTACCTCTTGGATCTCTTCACTCCCGGGATTCTGCCGCATTACCCAGAAGAACTTATAGAGCGCAATACCCATGGAAACCAGTCCAAGACCGAAGGCGGTCCAAACCCATGCTGTATTCATAAAAAACTCCTCCTTTTATTTTCAGCAATTTCCGGTGATCATATTCGCATTAAAATTTATAAATTGTTTTATTACAACCAATTACATAAATCGGTATTACCGGAATTGCTGTTTTATTTTACCTTGCCGCGGGCTGTTGCCTCCTCTTTAATCGAAGGAAAAACTTTGTTATCTCTTCGGCTACAGGTGCAGCCAAGCCGAAGGATATGATATAGAGCCAATCCCTTAACGTAAGGGATATTGTATTGAAAACCGTATTTAGAAAGGGAATATATACAACCGCTAAAAGCAGTACAATCGAACTCACTATGGCGAGTATCATGTATTTGTTTGTAAAAAATCCTATGGAAAAGACGGAATGATGCTGAGACCTAACGGTGAACCCCCGGATAATCTGAGCACAAACCAGTGTTGCAAATGCAATTGTTCTGGCGTGCTGAATGGAGTTGGAATAGAGCTGGAGGCCGATGTAAAACGCCAGTATAACCGATGCGGCAATGACAACTCCCTGTACCGCGAATCCCGCAAGCATCTCTTTATTAATTACCGATTCCCTGGAACCCCGGGGCTTACGTTTCATTATATCGGGTTCACCCTTTTCAACCCCTAGAGCAAGGGCCGGTGCTCCGTCTGTCACTAAATTGACCCAGAGTATCTGTATGGGGGTAAGGGGTATCGGCAGTCCCATGATCATGGAAGAGAATATGGTGAGAATTTCTCCGATGTTGCAGGATAGCAGATAGAACACAAACTTCCGGATATTAGAATAGATGATCCGTCCTTCTTCTACCGCGGAAACGATGCTTGCGAAGTTGTCGTCGGTAAGTACCATCTCCGCAGTTTCTTTAGTGACATCGGTACCGGTTATTCCCATAGCAACGCCGATATCAGCCTGTTTCAGGGCCGGTGCGTCGTTCACACCGTCTCCCGTCATGGCGGAGATGCTTCCCTGGGAACGGAGGGCATCCACAATCCGTACTTTATGTTCCGGAGAAACCCGGGCAAAGACATCGGTTTCCGTTACTGCCTGAGCCATCTCTTCATCGCTTAGATCATCTATTTCCTTTCCGGAAAGAACTTTACCGTCCGGTCTCAGCATACCGACGGCCTCTCCGATGGCTGCCGCGGTAATCTTGTAGTCACCGGTCACCATTATGCTGCGGATTCCAGCCCGTTTTGCCCGTTCCACCGCCGCTTTGACTTCCGGGCGGGGCGGGTCCATCATTCCCTGAAGTCCCACGAATATTAGGTCGTTCTCGACATTTTCAGCTTCAGCATCTTCTCCGGGTACCTCCTTGAGCGGCCGGTAAGCCACCGCAAGTACACGGAGAGCCCTCCCGGCCATCTCCTCGTTTACGGATGTAATCTTTTCCCGGTCTTCCTCGGAGAGTTCGCGGATTTCTCCCTCCGCGAGCCATTTCCCGGAGTAGTTCAGAATCACATCGGGTGCGCCCTTCACAAAGGCCACATAGTCTGTTTCAACTCCGGGAAGATTTTTCCGGGAAAAATCTTCAGGTATTTCGTGAATGGTGGTCATCCGTTTCCGTTCGGAATTGAAGGGGAACTCCCTGATCCGCGGCCACTGTTTGTCTTGTTCGGTTTTGTGGAGTCCCGCCTTCTCAGCCGCCACTACCAGTGCCCCTTCGGTGGGGTCTCCGATAATTCCCCATTCTGTTTTTTCTTCCCCTTCTGCTGCATCTTCAGAACCGGAAGAGCTTTCCAGATTTGCATCGTTACATATAAGTCCTCCCCGAAGCAGCATTGATACCGCTATGTCTTCGGAAGGGTCAAATGCATCTTCATCTATCCGGAATTCCCCTTCCGGCTCGTAGCCCTCTCCCGTTACTGAGAACAGTCTGTCAGGAACCCAGCCTTCCAGAACAGTCATTTGATTCTGGGTCAGGGTCCCTGTTTTATCGGTACAGATGATGTTAGCGCTTCCCAATGTTTCTACCGCGGGAAGTCTCCGGATAAGGGCGTTTCTCTTTACCATTCTGCGCATGCCTAACGCAAGACATATAGTAACAACAGCAGGAAGTCCTTCCGGTACCGCTGCTATTGCTAAACTTACGGCTGTCATAAAGAGTGTCACGATCCGGTCCTGGAATTCGCTGAAGTAGGTTTCCACCCCTTCTCCGAGGAGGCTTACATTAGTATCCCTGAGGACTCCGAAAATAAGGATCACGCCGCATACCGCCAAGGCGAGAATACCGAGACGTCTTCCTAAACGGTCCAGGTCCTTCTGAAGGGGTGTTGATTCGTTTTCGTATGATTGGATCATCTCAGCGATCTTGCCCATCTCCGTATCCATTCCGGTCTTTACAACGATACCGGCACCCCTTCCGTAGGAGATCATGGTGTTCATATAGGCGCAATTCTTCCTGTCGCCTAAGGAGGTATCCTCCTCCAGTGTTTTGTCTGCCGTCTTGTCGACAGGAACGGATTCTCCGGTCAGAGATGATTCGTCTATGTGCAGATTAACACTCTCTGTAAGCCTTAAATCTGCGGGAACGTAGTTGCCCGCTTTCAGGAACACAACATCTCCGGGAACCAGCTCAGTGGAGGGGACAGTTGTGTGTTTACCGTCCCTTAAAACGTCGGCATCCGGGGATGACATCTTCTTAAGGGCTGCCAGAGCCTTTTCCGCCCGTGCTTCCTGGACAACACCCATAATGGTGTTAAGTATAACGATAGCAATGATTGCCACGGCATCTACCGTTTCCCCGATGAGAATGGAAACCACCGCAGCAGCAATCAGGATGATAACCAGGAAACTCTTAAACTGTTCAAGAATAAGGTCTAAGAGGGTACTTCCCTTCCGCTCTTCCAGTTCATTAGGTCCGTACTGATTTAGTCTTTTTTCCGGTTCTCCTTTTGGTAATCCGGTTTCGGGATTGGTACCCAGATGTTCTGCGGTTTCCTCCTTGGAAATGCTGTGGAGATTCTCCAGCTTAGGCAATTCCTCCGGAGTTTTTTTTCTTTTTATCGCCACGAATAACTCCCTTCAGATATCAATTTATAACCGGGAAACGTAAAGGTAAAGTAGTTGAAAATATCTAGTCGGAATCCTATCATAACATGTGGATAATAATTTTCAGACCCTTCTCATTGTTGAAGATGATGAAGACCTGCGGAATGGATTGGTTTTTACTTTTCAGCAGGAAGGATACAGAGTATACGGCGCTTCAAGCATAGGAAAGGCCCGGAAAATACTCAAAGAAGAACCGGTAGATCTTATGATTCTTGACGTAATGCTGCCAGACGGTTCGGGATTTGATTTCTGCCGGGGACTCCGGGAATCAGGAGAGCCTGAGAATGAGCTTCGGTACCGGAACCTGCCGGTATTATTCCTGTCAGCACGGGATGATGAGATTGACGTTGTCCAGGGTCTGGAATTAGGCGGTGACGACTACATAACCAAACCCTTCCGGCTCCGGGAACTCGTATCCAGAGTAAGGGTCAGGCTGAAGAGGCAGAGCAGCGCCGGATAAAGCAGGTTTGATTGCGGAATATCTTTCCGGTGAAATAAACCCCGATGCTTTAAACAGAGGGATGGAACTGTTAAAAGAGTACGGTATCGATTCCGATTCTGTGTACAGTATCACATCCTTTTCCCGATCGCTCAATATCATTCCTTTTCTTTGCGGATTGTTTGCCTGTCTTGCCGGTTTTTGGGTTTTATTTTTTGCTGCATTATTTTTATCGAAGCTTTTCAGCCGCGTTGATTCAGTTTCCGCTATGGCGGCAGCGGCCGCGGAAGGAAAATACTGGATCGATCCGGCAGGAGAAAGGTTTCCCTTTCTCAAACTGTCTCTGATGCCTTAGAGACATTTCTTCTCCGGGCGGAAGAAGAGGGGAAAGTACTATCATACGGGAAACCGGAAACTGATTTTTCTGTTACTCATGATCCTAAATGGATAGGTGAAGCGGCGGCTAATCTTATTAAAAATGGATTGGACCATACAACCAGGGGAGGTAAAGTATCTGTGTGGATTCAGTATTCAGGGCTGTATGCACAGATCATCGTTGAGGACACAGGACCAGGTATTCCCTATGAAGAACTGCCCAGAATATTCGACCGGTTTTACCGGGGAAGAACAAGACACGAGAATAAAGGTGACGGTATATCTCCCGGTATTGGGATTGGGCTTTCTTTGGCAAAGGCAATAGCTGAAGCCCATGGGGGAACGATAAGCGCGCAGCCAAAAGGCGCAGTTTCATATTCTTCCGGTTTGAATAATCCGCAGGCTGGAGCTAAGTTCATCCCTGCATCTCATGGGAGGTTTGGACAGACCTACAACAGGAGCTGTTTATGTGGGAGGGAAAACATCTATTCCATGTCCGATTCGAAACTAGCTGTCTTTCGGAGAAGACAAATCGGGTTTGTGTTTCAGTTCTATAACTTAATCCCCGTACTTACCGCCCGGGAGAACATTGCTCTTCCTCTGTTATTGGACAACAAACAGGGAGATGACGGCAGAATCGATCAGCTTCTGGATCATCTGAATCTTACCGACCGGAGTCATCACATGCCCAGTGAGCTCTCCGGAGGACAGCAGCAGCGGGTTTCCATCGGCAGGGCCTTAGCCGCCCGTCCTTCCATCATTATGGCGGATGAACCTACGGGAAATCTCGACAGAACATCCGGAAATGAAATACTGGAACTGCTTCGGGTATCTGTAAACTATTACCGGCAAACTGTGGTGATGATTACCCATGATCTCGATGCAGCGAAGAAGGACAATTCTTACAATTCTCGCAGTCATTATGTCTGTAGCTCTAATTACCTCTGCCGGAATCTTTGCGCAAAGTATCCGGCAGCTGGGGATCGTCAATATAAGCGAACGCTTTGGGAGTCATTACGCCTCTGTTGAGCATTTTACCAAAGAAGATGTGATGAAACTGGAGCGGCACCTTATGACCGATAAAGTGGGAACCGCCGCGACCGTTGGAAAAGCACCGCTTTCGGAAGGGTTGTCAACTATAATACAAGCTCCTGATGCGGATTGGATCCGGCTCAAAGGTTATGATTTAGAAGAAGGAAGATATCCTGATTCCCCTGGAGAGATCGCCGTTGAAGGATGGATCTATCGGGCAGCCAGAAATCCTGTAGATATAGGTTCCAGGATAACTTTAACCATCCGGATGAACGGTAATTCAGAGGACGGGGAGAATCGGACCGGACCCGGGACGGCGGAGTACTCATTTACGGTCGTGGGTTTATTAGTTCCAGATCCGGCAGGAATAACAAGAGGTGCAGCAAGGTCGGTTGTCTCCCAAGAACAGGCGAAAAACATACTGGGAAGTTCTATTCATTACAAAGCAGCCTTTACTACAAAAAAAGAGTTTGAGCCGCAGGAAGCAATTTTCGCGGTGGCTGATTCTTTCAGACTCGATCCGGATAACGATATCTATCAGAATACGGCGCTTCTGAGTGCTTTAGGCTCCAGCAGTTCCGAGCCGTTAAATGATGCGCTCATGACGGTAGAATTGGTAGTAGCCCTGATTCTGGTGATTGCAACCGTGGCTGTTATCTATAATTCTTTCGCCATCTCAGTTATGGAACGGATAAGGCAGTTCGGCATCCTCAGAACAATCGGAGCAACACCAAAACAGATTCGGAAACTCGTTTTCCGACAAGCCGGTATTATTACCTCGTTTTAAGTACCTTTAGGATTACTCCTCGGTCTTCTTGCCGTACGGGTGATAATTTTTGTATTTAATACATTTTCCGGTAATATCGGTTTTGCCGGCGCGGACTGCGGGAAAGGTTAGTCCAATGGAAGCGGTACTCGCGGAAGGAAGGTTTGTTCGGGACAGAATAAAGTCCCGGCGGTACCCCTTCTAGGCGGGCTTTTCGGAGTTACCGTTTTTTCTATCGGATTGGGGATAGCCCTGTTCACAACCTTTACCGGTTTCTTTTCTATTCTGAATGCAGCTTCGTCCAACATCGATGATGAAATTATCCGGGGCGACATATCCGTGGTTGCAAGAAGACATGATCCGAAGCCAATCCCGGAAGAGGATAGAAGGCTGATTGCAGAAATCCCCGGTGTAGACTCGGTCTCCGGACTGTTTGAACTGCCATGTTATATGGTATTACCGGATAAATACTGTGCGGAAATCAAAGGAATGGTTCCCGATAATATAGCAGAAGAGACTCAAAGAATTACCGGTAAAGAAGGACCGGTCGCTCAGTTGTCTTTATTGGGATTGGAAGATGAAACGGTAAAAACACTCCGTTCCCGGATTCTTTACGGCTGGCATGATCCTGATGAATTAAAAGAGATGAGGGGAGTTTATGTCCCGGACGGCCTTATGGATATTGAAGAAAAAGCTTCTGTTATGATAAACGGCCGAAACGTTACTTTTACTGCTGCCGGGATTGCAGACAGTCTTCCCGCAGGAAATATCAATAACGCGACAATTGCGGCACCTTTCTCCTTTGTGCGGGAATTGGCCGGAAATACAGGATATACCGGTCTGGAATTTCAAGCAGCTTCTGATACAGATACGCAGGATATCGTCCTGGCTATAGAAGCTTTAATAGGCAATAACAATGATATCATGGTTATCCATTTAACAAGCCGGCGGGAAGCGAGAACTTCCGTCACAAAACAGTTCTCTATACTTCTGTACGGCTTGGTTGCCGTGGTAAGCCTTATCGGCGCTTTAAATATAATCAATACCATAACGACAAATCTGATTCTCAGGACCCGGGAGTTTGGAACCCTCCGGGCTGTTGGAATGTCGGGAAAGCAGATGCGGCTGATGATCCGGATCGAAGCGTTTCTTTACGGTTTTTGGGCCCTCTTGGGGGGCGGCACGGTGGGAGTGCTCCTCTACAGGTTGATGTATTCCAGCGTGATGGAACACCAAGCAATTCCTTGGGAGTTTCCCTGGCTGAATCTATTGGTAAGCGGATTGGCGGCGGTTTTGTTAGGTCTCTTCTCTTCCGCGGTACCGATGGAACGGATTACCCGTATGAATATTGTGGAGAGCATTCGGGCAGTTGAATAGAAACCATAGCGAAAAGGATAATTGGGACGGGGAAGGCTTCTACAGCCCCGTCCCGTTTTTTAGAAGATCTGCGATAAGCCCAAATCTGTTTTTCCATATGCAGCTTCGGTAGATACTTGCTAAATGGTGTATTAAGATTCCCAAAAAACCTTTAATCCGTATTCCCAAGATTTTTCCCGATGCTCTGCCGTTAGCGAGGGGGATAATGAAACCGTACTGTTTGGGTTTGTAGGGACGGGGCTGTTCCCCGGCTATTTCCCGGAGGATGTTTTCGGCTGCTCTTCGTCCCTGCTGCTGGGATAGGTATGAAAACATTGGTAAAGGTTCCCCCTTCTCCTGATAAATCAATGCACTGTCACCTGCTGCCCAGCATGGTCCATTAAGCTTAAGAGATCCGTCCACATGTATTCGGCCTCCTTCTCCTGTAACTAACCTGGAGTCTGTTGGAAAATCCGGAGCTCGCACCCCGGCTGACCAGATAACGCGTGCATTTTCAATGTTGCTGCCGTCACTGAATGATACAGTATTGCCTTCTATGTTGCTGACTGCGGTTTGTAACTTGATTTTGATATCCAATTCTCGGAGTTGGTTTTCATTATACTGTTTTATCCATTCCGGCTGTCCGGAAAGAATAGAGGAAGAATGTTCTACAAGCAATATTTTCGATTTCAAACCTTGTCTTTGAGTGATTCTCCTGATCTGGGTTGCTGCTTCAAGGCCTGTATATCCGCCTCCTGCTATTACCCAAACAAATCGGGGATGATTGATAACTGTTTTTTTTATTTTTTCTGCATCCTCTGTACTTCGAAGAGTAAAAGTTTTTCCGGACAAGTCATCTCGACCGTGGAAGTTCACTACAGCCCCTGTAGAGATAAGAAGATAGTCAAAGGGGATTTCTCCCCGGTCTGTCCCGATAATTCTATTTGGTATATCGGTATACTGTACGTTTGCATGGATGAACCCTGTTTTTCTCGTTCTGCAGTATGCTGCGTAGCTGATTGTCACATTTTGTTTTCTAATTCTTCCTCCTAAAACTTCGGGGATGAGGGGAAGCATATCGAAGTGCTGTTTTCGGTCGATTAATGTAATTGTGTGTACATCTCTTTTGCTTGCTAATACATTTAAGGCTGATAATCCTGCAAATCCTCCGCCTATAATAACAATGCGTGCGTTTTTCTCATGAATCATCATCATTTTCTTAAGATACTCAGATTAGTGAAATTTTTTTAGTGCAGGTGGGTAATTCATGACCCATTAGTATGCTTACTGAAGGATATTCCCGCTAAGTTTTTATATAGAATTTCTTCCGTCCGCTCTTGAGGCAGGGAAAGGATGAACTTGTATTGTCCTGGAATATTTTGAATGACACATGGCCGATCATTTTTTTATTTCCATGAACAAAGACCGTTTAATGGATCCATAGTGTGTATTATTATATCATTATGGATACTATAACATCATTTAAGCAGCCGAAATACGGGATTCTGAATTGTTCCGGGGATGAAGGCAGGAAAGATCACTCTTTTTCACCTGGAGTAAACGGAACGTATTCTTTTCACAGACCCGGGTTAAAAGAATTATTTCCGCCCGATCAGATCGTAGGATTTCCTGAGGAACTTCGAGGTTATTCCTTTGGAACCGGACCGCTGTCCTTTAAAGAGCATACTTCATGCAGGTGGAATGGAAGACGGATAAGGGATTTGGGAATTGATATTCACATCTCCTTTGAGGAAGAAGTTTTTATAGATCATATCATTTTCGGCAATAAAGGCGGGGACGGTTCGTTTTCAAATCCCGGGATTTCCGGAGGGACGGTTTACGCACGGTTACATGATGATCAGGAATACCGTCCTGTTGCACATGGGGAAGTTGGTTCCGAAGGAGAAGTGGTTTTTTCTGCGGGAACTCCGGCGGCGGCATTGATAATCCATTTAGAATCATCCTTTCAGGATATTCTCCTTTCGGATATGGAGATTTGGGGAAGCGATACCATGGTTCCCCCATTAAGTCCGATGCCGGAAAAAATGGACCTTGCGGATCAGTGGGTATCTCTCGGCTGTCCGATCATGGAAGTTTCCGGTGATGATCCGGAAGGTGACGGTAAAGCTGCTTTGGACTACCTGCGTGAACAATTTAGGGAAAAATGGGGAATTGATCCCGGCTCGGGAGAAGCTGACGGAATGCGCGTTATCATCGAACCGGAGAAACTCACACCGGAAGATATAGAAGAAAAAAAGAAGCCCCTTCACGAACGGAAGTGCCGTTTCCGTGAGTCCATCGGGCAGCTTGGCTTCTCATCTTTAGAAGATTTCAGCATAAAAATCGGTAAATCAAACATCACCGTAAAATCTAAAAGCAGGCGGGGGCTCCTCTACGGAGCAGCAGCCCTTTTGCAGCTTATCGTTCGTAAAGACAATCAGCTGCAGGTTCCGGAAGGATCGGTCCAGGACGGACCGGCAGTACCGCACCGGGGTATTCATATCGGTCTCCCGCCAAGGGAGGAATTTGAGTTTTTCAAGCGGCTCGTTCGGTACCTTTTAGTTCCCTGCCGATATAACACCGTATATCTGGAAATAGCGGGAGGCATGGTTTTCGAAAAGCATCCGGAGATCTCCGAAGCTTGGAAAAAGGCCAATCAGGAAGCTCTGGAAGGAAAGGGGCCGTCTGTCCCCCACGGAGTGGTTGCGGGCGGATCTTCTCTTACGAAGGCTGAAGTTTCTGAGATATGTTCCTATATAAAAGAATGCGGACTTGAGGTTATCCCGGAAGTACAGTCCCTTTCTCATGTACAGTATCTGCTTCTGTCGCATCCGGAAATCTCCGAAGTACCTGCGGGGGAGGACCAGGATGGGAATATTCAAACTGACGATGCCAGACCCAAAGGGAAGGTGCGTCATTGCTACTGCGTTCAGCATCCTGAAGCACGGAAACTCATTATCGATATGATGGATGAAATCCTTGAAGCTGTAAAACCGGAGCGGTATGTCCATCTAGGGCACGACGAGGTGTACCATATCGGAGAATGTCTCCGCTGCCGAAACTACGATAAAGCAGACCTTTTTTACAAAGATCTTTCCGAACTTATCCAAGCCGTTCATGACCGGGGGTATACTCCGATGATCTGGGCTGATATGCTTCAGCCGCCCCGAAAATACGGTACCGAAGGTGCTATTGCTAAACTTTCCAAAGATTTGGTTCTCCTTGATTTTGTCTGGTATTTTTATATGGGCCAAGACATCGAAGATCATCTGCTGAATCATGATTTTCCTGTGGTGATGGGGAACCTCTATTCAAGTCATTATCCCCGGTTTACTGAACGTATTCGTAAGGAAGGGATAGCCGGAGGCGAAGTATCTGCCTGGTGCCGGATTGATGAGAAGACCCTGGCAGCTAAAGGAAAGCTCTACGATTTCCTGTACACCTCCTGGATGCTCTGGGACCCACGCTATAATCCGAATCTCCGCTGGTGGATCGACCGGGGTATTACAAAATGGACCCCCCTTCTCCGAAAAGAACTATCCGGCAGCGGCGTTTTAGCAAGCGCCTCTTTAGAGGAATACCAGTTCCTCCGTCTCACCCCAGGTTCCGGAGACCTTAGAGAAAAACCTGTTTCCTCCTTTCAAGGTATACCGTACCAAATGGCCGCTAAACCGCTCATTGCAGGAAGTACCGGCAATGTTTTCCGTCTGCCGGCAGAAATCACTGTTCCTGTCGGGAAAACAGGAAACGGCATCTATTTTGTGCATGCCGCCGGAAAACATTACACCCCCAGGGAAATAATCGGTACTTACCGGATTTTGTATTCCGATGGAACGGACGAAATGGTTCCGATTGAGTACGGCTGGAACATCGCTGCTTTTAACCGCCGGCATAATCAGCCTTTAAAGCACTCCGCCTACCGTCATGACGGGTATGTAGCATCCTATACAACGGATCCGGCATGGCAGGGAAAGGATCAGAACGGAAAGGATCTTACGCTGTACGGATTTACCTGGGTTAATCCGCATCCGGACAGGAAGATATCTGAAATTACTCTGGAAGCTTCGTCTGCCGGAGCGTTGGCGGAAATATACCTATGGGCAGTTACCCTGATTATAGG
>CAZUAE010000016.1:0-8845 GCA_964618265.1 uncultured Spirochaetales bacterium
TTCAAATCGGACAAAAACAAGGGGGTGGAATGCGGTATTTCCTGTTAGTCCTTTCCGCGGTCTTATTATTCCTTCTTACCGGCTGTCCAAGCTGGTTCGGTGATTCTACTCCGCCCGGGGATGTCACGGAATTAGAAGGAACCGGAGAAAACGGAACGGTAATTCTTACCTGGACAAACCCTCCGGATGACGATGTTGATACCATCACCGTAGATTACGGATCTGAGCCGGTATCTGTTTCTGCGGGATCCACCTCCGCTTCCATTGAAGGTTTGACCGACGGTACGGAATACACTTTTACGGTAAAAGTATCGGATACCAGCGGAAACTTATCTCCCGGCGTAAGTATCAGCATTACCCCCAGCGACACTGTTCCTCCCGGTAAAGCTGCTGACCTGTCGGGAGTTCCGGAACACGAATCGGTAACACTTACCTGGACGGATCCGGCGGACAACGATCTCGACCGCATCGAAATTACCTGGTCCCCCGCCGGAGGCACTGTACAAGCGATAGAACCCGGAACTGAAACGTATACAGCTGCGGGATTGGTTAACGGAACGGAATACACCTTTACCATAGTCACTGTTGATAATGCTGGTAATACTTCGTCCGGTGTGGACATATCCGAAACACCTATCGACACCCTTCCTCCGGCAGAAGTAACCGATACGGATGCAGCGGTTCGAAGCAGAAAAATTATTTTAAGCTGGTCCGATCCCGATGATGAAGATTTTGATCATGTAGAAATAAGCCGGACACCCGGCGGAGAAACACCCCAGACGATTACATCCGGTACCGAAACATACACCGCTTCCGGTCTGAGTAACGGAACGGAATACACCTTCAGCCTGAAAACTGTAGATACCAAGGGTAACACCTCTTCCGGCATAAATTCCACTGCTGCTCCCCGGCCAACTTATGTACTTTCCGGATCGTGGCAGTCTACGAATTCCGGTGATACCTTCACCCGGAGCGGGGCGCAGTCCAGCTTAGACGGACATCCTTTATTTGAACAGGAGAGAGATTACGCGCCATCCGGTGAGACTGCTCAGATTATTATACGGTACAAGGATGATATGCAGAGAACACGCTCCCTTTCCGAGAGGATCGAACGGTACGGCAGCGAAACAGTAAAAATGAACAAACCCGGTTTTAGTTTTTCGGTGATCAAACTTGCTAATAAGACTGTCACCGTGCAAGAGGCACTGGACTATTACAACGGGCTTCCGGAAGTTCAGTACGCGGAACCGGATTACCTTATGTATGCCTTGGACACCGTAAACGATCCTCTATACAGTTACCAGTGGCATTTTATTCAACTGCAGATGCCTAATGTGTGGGGCCGGGTTATCGGAGATTCTTCTGTGACTGTTGCTGTCGTAGATACCGGTATTGCATCCGATTTAAGTGATCTAACAGGAACAACCATTCTAACCGGTTGGGATTTCGTCAACGGAGATTCAGATCCTTACGACGACAACAACCACGGCACCCACGTGGCGGGAACCATCGCCCAGAGCACTAACAACGACGCAGGCACCGCGGGAATGGCCTACGGGGTTACACTGCTTCCCGTAAAAGTTCTGGGCCAGGACGGGACGGGCTGGACATCGGATATTGTTGATGGAATCATCTGGGCCGCGGACGAAGGCGCACAGATCATCAATCTGAGCTTGGGTAGTTCCGAGCTTGACCAAACCTTATATGATGCCTGCGAGTACGCCTACAACAGCGGCGCCGCTCTCTTTGCCGCTTCCGGAAACGAAAACGGCAGCGTGCTTTATCCTGCCGCCATCGATAATTTTGTGGTTGCGGTGGGCGCTACCGATTACGGAAAGGACCGGGCCCCCTACTCCAACTACGGCCCCGAATTGGACATCGTAGCACCCGGCGGAGACCTTTTGGAGGACCAAAACGGCGACACTTATGCCGACGGCATTCTTCAGCAGACTATTGCGGGTTATGATCCCGATTCCAATACCACCGATTACACTCCAAATTATTACTTTTTTCAGGGTACTTCCATGGCTTGTCCCCATGTTGCGGCTTTGGCGGCATTGATTTTAATAAACCAACCCGACGCTACTAATTCTCAGATTTACGATACAATACTCGGCACAGCGGATGACTTAGGAAGCAGCGGAAGGGACGATTACTACGGATACGGTCTTATCAATCCCATGGCGGCTTTAGATGTGGGAATACAGATATATATAATAGATGATTCCGAAACAGTACACTATTCAGACGGCAGTACGGTGCTGGATGAGTGGATCATCAACGCCAATTCCGGCACATATAATATTGATATTTCCATCAACTTCGATAACAATGACGGAGATTTAGACCTGTTTCTCTACGACCAGCAGAACACGCTGGTGAAGAGCTCCCAAAGCTCCTTAGACCAGGAAACCATAAGCTGCTATGTAGGATCACAAGGTGGAACCTATACTGTTAAAATAGAGGGGAATCAGTAAGATAAGGACGATACATGAAAAATGGAACAAAACGAAGCGATATTCAACCGGGAATCCGGGTCCGAATTGTTCAGAAGCAGGATCAGCGCTCCGGAACACTTACAGAAGGAACAGTTGCAGCAATCCTGACCAATGCAGCTACCCACCCCCACGGAATAAAGGTACGCCTGGAAAACGGGAAAGTGGGAAGAGTTAAGGAGATAGTAGAGTAGAAGAGACAGTAGAGCATCTTCCTGCCGGATTCACTTCGGAATCCCTGACCACCAACTCTTCTATCACCTTGCTTATACATTATTTTTTTCATATATTCGAACCATGCTGGCGATTACAAACGCCCTTTACAGACAGCTCATCTTAAGTTCGCAAACCGTACTCTGTGTTACTGACAAGAACCGGGAAATCCAGTTGATCAACCCAGCCTTTACAAATCTCTATTGCTGCGAGCAGAAGGAAATTGAAGGAAAGTTCTCAAACTTTCTCGATGCAGACCGGAGTGTCTACTTTGAAAACGGTGTCTACAAGGGGGAGTACGAACGGCTTTTTCGAAGACTTCAAAGGCGCTACACATGGTGCTGCCGAATATGGAGGCAAAAGGATCGACAATCCTCGACGAGATAAGTGGTGAATCATGACAAACAAAGAGGAAGCTATGAGTGAATCAAAACACGAAATGTTGCCGATGCCCGATCCTCAGGCATCACAGCTATTGACGGGCCAGAAAGCAATAATTACCGGAGGCAGCTCCGGCATCGGCCGTGCGCGCGCCATCGCATTGGCTGAAGCCGGCGCGGACGTGGCGGTCAATTACGTAGGGAATAAGGAAAAGGCCGACGAAGTAGTCTCCCGGATCGAGGATACCGGCAGGCAAGGCATGGCCGTCAAAGCCGATGTCTCTCAGGAAACCGATGTGGAGAACATGTTTTTCGAGGTAATTAAAGCGTTCGGGACCGTCGACATACTCGTAAACAACGCCGGGATCCAGCAGGATGCCATGATTGACCGGATGACTCTTGATCAGTGGCAGAAATTGATCGGTGTTAATCTTACAGGACAGCTCCTCTGCGCCCGAAGCTGTGCGTACGCCGATCAACAGAGAAGCTTGGGAGACTGAAGAGGGGGTACAACAATCTCACGGAACTGATTTCCTACAACCGGATCGGAGAACCTTCGGACGTCGGCAAAACAGTGGGGTGGCTCGCCTCAGATCAGGCGGACTACCTCGTCGGGACAACCATATACGTAGACGGCGGGATGATGCTCTACCCCGGATTTGCCACCGGCGGTTAATTTAGCGAATTAGAGGAGATTACTAATGACGCTCGAGTTCTCTCCATCGCTATGTTTACTGCTCCCGGGGTCATTATTGGGGGACAGCTCGGTCCTCTAGTACAGAAAATCGCGCCTCCGGAGCTCATGAAGGTCGGATAATACATATAAAGAAGAGAGGATAAAAATGAAAAACTACGACATTATTTTGATTGGAACGGGGCAAGCGACAGGGACCATGATTCCTGTATTTCTCGAAAGAGGCAAGTCCGTTGCCGCAATAGAAAAGGAACGAGTCGGCGGTACATGCGTCAACTGGGGATGCACGCCCACAAAAACCCTCGTAGCCGGAGCCAGGGCGGCACACATGGTAAGTCGAGCCGGCGATTTCGGTATCGAGGTTGCTGATTATAAGGTAGACTTTGTGAAAGCGATGTCCCGGCAGAAAAAGAACCGGGAGAGCTCCAGCACCAACTTTGAAAAGTGGCTCCGGGAAACGACGGACTTCTACAAGGGTGAAGCAAAGTTTGTAAACAGTCACGAAGTACAGATCGGGGATGAGACCATCCGAGGTGAGACGATATACATCCACACCGGCGCCACCGCACGGATACCTCCAATTTCCGGGATTGAGAGCGTGGACTACCTGGACAATAAAGGGATCCTCTGCCTTAATGAACTCCCAGAACATCTTATCGTTGTCGGGGGAAGCTACGTCGGTCTCGAATTTAGCCAGATCTTCCGGCGATTCGGCAGCGAGATTACCATCCTCGAGCGGGGACCCCGGATCATGTCGCGGGAAGATGAGGATGTGGCGAAGGAAGCGGCACGCGTTTTCACCGGCGAAGGCATAAAGATCCTGCCCAACGCACAGGTGGAGTCAGTTTCACCTGAGAACGGTGTAACCGTTAGTGCAAAGGTAGGTGACGAAAACCGTACCATTAACGGTTCCCACATTCTCCTTGCCACCGGCCGTGTGCCAGAAACAAAGGCACTCAACCTACCCGCTGCCGGAGTAGAGGTAAATGAGCGGGGATTCATCACGGTAAATGAGTATCTCCAGACTACAGCACCTCATATTTATGCCGTCGGTGATGTTAACGGCGGCAGCGCTTTTACCCACACCTCCGTCCACGACGGGCAGATCATCGTCAAGAATCTTAAAGGGGAGAATTGGCGGCAGAGCGACCGTATAACAGTCTACACCATGTTCATTGATCCCCCCATGGGCCGGGTGGGTATGAGCGAGACCCAGGCTAAGAATAGCAATCGGGAGGTACTCAAGGGCTTCATGCAAATGAGCAGTATCAATCGTGCCAGGGAGAAAGATGAGACCGGCGGCTTTATGAAAGTGCTTGTGGACGCAAAGACCGGACAGCTCCTAGGGGCAACAGTTTTCGGCACCGGCGGAGACGAAGTGATAAATATCATTGCCTCCTGGATGTACACCCGCCTTCCATACACAGAGTTCCAAAAGGCGGTGCTTGTTCACCCCACGGTATCAGAGCTCTTGCCCTACGTCTTCGAGAACTTGGAACCGGTAAACTGAAAGAACATAGGACATAGCAGCAAGGGAAACACCGGCTTCTTCTGCAGTAACATCCAGATTGATATTTTTATCCAGATCCTTTCCCTCGTTGCCGATTCAGCGTTACTTAACCACAAGCAGGTTTAAAAAAATAAGATAACTGAACATATGAAATTGCAGGAGGGAGTTTATCAGCAGAAAAATAAGAAAAATATTGACTTCCCGTAATTTTTCATTATTTTTTCACCCATGGGAATACTATTTGCATATTGGTGGATCCTTCTGCCTGCCATTATATTCGGCTTTATTGCCCAAATGATGGTAAAAAACACCTATAAAAACATGCGGAAGGTGAAAACACGCAAAAATATAACTGGAAGACAGATGGCCTCCTGGATACTCAAACAGAATGATCTTGATGTACAGGTACGTCAGATCCGGGGAAGACTGAGTGATCACTACGATCCCCGCGCCAAAGAACTCCGGTTATCGAGTAACGTGTATAACGGTACCGATGTGGCCGCCTTGGGAATTGCCGCCCACGAAGCGGGTCACGCCATTCAGCACGGAAGATCATACGCGCCCATAGCCATACGGAATACCGTTTATCCTGTGGCAAACTTCGGCTCCAACCTGGGCCCGATCCTTGTTATCGGCGGTCTTTTCCTTGGATCCGTTCCGTTCCTAATAAACTTGGGAATCATACTATTCGCCTTTGCCGTGGCATTTACGGTCTTAACACTCCCCATCGAGTTCAATGCATCCGGCCGGGCTATACGAATTTTACAGAAAAGCGGCGCAATGACGAATCAGGAACTTCACGGGGCCAAAAAGGTACTCCGCGCGGCGGCCATGACCTATGTGGCATCCGCACTGGCTTCGATCCTGACGCTGGTACGGCTTATATTGTTAAGCAGATCCAGTTAACGGTTCTGGATTAATCTGCAAGCGGCTATCAACGCAAGTAATCGTAAACCGGAAATGGAAAAAAGATAAGAAGACACACATGCAGGTCGTAGCCTATGAAGAACAAATCAAATGGTTCCACGAAGCGAGCTTCGGACTCTTTATCCACTGGGGACTCTATTCTCTGCTCGAGCGCGGAGAATGGGTCATGTTCCGAGAGCGCATCCCGGCAAAAGGATATCAGAAGTTGGCCGGGAAGTTCACCGGCTTATTTTTTAACACCGATGCTATCGCCCGGCTTGCGGTTGTATCCGGTATGAAGTACGCCGTCCTGACCACGCGTCATCACGAAGACTTCTGCCGCTGGATGCCGACCTGGACACACCCGAGCAGCATGTTACTGCCAGCGAAACCGGCCGCGGCGCCTTCGTTCCGGAAGACGCCGTCGTATGGTCATCAGCGGTCTCCCAAAATCACCATCACCGGGAATTGCTGTTATACCTTTAGGTAACAGAAAGAGACGGGATTTCTAAAAAACGCCGTAAAATAATCGAATAAAATGAGAATTCCAAGCATGAAATGAGTAAAAAGGCAATTCTAAATTGCAAATTTAGAATTGCTCACCTTTGATATATCCAGGTTGCGTCTCCCGGAAATCCAAGATACTATACAGCATGACTGCAAAAGAAAAGTTGCAAAACCTTAAAGGAGGACGGAATGTCGAAGGAACCTCCTTCTTCCGTCCCATCCTGATGAACTTCGCGGCACATCACATCGGTAAAACGTATTCCGATTTTGCCAAGCACCACGAGGTACTCGTAGAAGCTAATCTAAAGTGCATGAAGGACTTCGGGCCCGATGCGGTTGGACTGATATCCGGCCCGTACCGGGAGACTGCAGCCTTTGGTGCGGAGATCACCTTTCCTGAAGACGATGTCCCCAGGTGTACCGCGCCGATAATTAAAAGCTTGAAGGATGCGCGGGAACTGTCGGTTCCCGATACAGAACAGGCTGAGCGGACCCGGAACCGGATACTGGCCGCCTGGAAACTCAGACATTCCCTGGGCGAGTCGGTTCCGATAATCGGTTGGATCGAAGGTCCCCTGGCGGAAGCCTGTGATTTAGCCGGAATCTCAGAGATGCTTTTAAAGACAGCCTCTGACGAAATGTTTACCGGCACGCTCCTTGAAAAAACCGAAGAGACGGCTATCCGTTTCGCCGAGGCCCAGATCGATGCGGGATGCGAGATAACGGTGAAAACACCGCCGGAAAATCTTAGAGCCATGAGAGACGCACTCCATGACGTTTATGCGGATTGACTCTTTATGGCAAAAAGCAGCGTAATCACTACAGCTACCCTTATCGGGGAGGACCCGGATTATTTAAGCCGGCAGGTCATCACCTATATCGGAAACAAGCGGAACCTCCTGGGATTTATCGGCAGCGGACTGGAAAAGGTACGGAGACGGCTGGGAAAAACCTCCCTTACAACCTTCGACGTGTTTTCCGGAAGCGGGATTGTCGCGCGGTTTCTTAAAGGGTATTCTGAGAAACTGATTGCAAACGACCTGGAAAAATACTCCGAAGTTATAAACCGGTGTTATTTAGCTAACCGGAGCAGTGTGCCTATGGAAAACCTAAAACAGTTGCATCGCGGGCTGGTTGACGCCCTTAGAGAAGACAAGCTCACGGACGGTTTTATCCGGGAGCTTTACGCTCCCCGGGACGACAAAAATATCCGGGCGGGAGAACGGGTTTTCTATACCGTACGGAATGCCCGGTATATTGATACAGCCAGGCAGCTTATCGGCGAGCTGCCGAAAGAATATCAGCACTTTTTTCTAGCGTCTCTCCTTTCCGAGGCATCTATTCACGCCAACACTTCCGGAGTATTTAAAGGATTCTACAAAGACAGACACACCGGAATCGGAAAGTTCGGCGGAAGAAAGGGGGACGCCCTTTCCCGGATCACCGGAAACGCAACCCTTCCCTTCCCGGTGTTCAGCCCGTATGAGTGCTCCGTGGAGATTCACCGGAGAGACGCCTGCGAGCTGGCGGAGGAAATGGGGACTTCCGGGGAGGTGGATGCCGCCTACCTGGACCCGCCGTACAATCAGCATCCTTACGGTTCCAACTACTTTATGCTCAATTTGATTACCGACTACCGGAGACCAGAAAACATAAGTCCGGTATCCGGCATTCCGGAAAACTGGAACCGGTCAGATTACAACAGCAGAAGCAGAGCGAAAAAAGCTCTTAGGAGGCTTGTTGATAAAATCCCGGCAAAATTCCTGCTCATTTCCTTCAATTCCGAAGGCTTTATCGATACAGGAGAGATGCTGTCACTGCTTGAATGCGCCGGCAAAGTGGAAGTACTGGAAACCCGGTACAACACCTTCCGGGGAAGCAGGAACCTCAGGAACCGGGAAATACATGTAAAGGAGTACCTCTACCTGCTGGAGAAATAATAAAGCCCCTATCGATCAGCCTTCAGCACCGATCATGTCGCCGAACTGCCGCATGTAGAGTTTATGATAATACCCCTCCCGTTCCAGGAGTTCCTGATGACTTCCCTGCTCCACAATTTTTCCTTTATCGATCGCTATGATAATATCGGCATTCCGGATAGTATTGAGTCTGCGGGCTATAACGAGACTGGTCCGGCCCT
>CAZUAE010000016.1:8945-94398 GCA_964618265.1 uncultured Spirochaetales bacterium
TCGGCATTCCGGATAGTATTGAGTCTGCGGGCTATAACGAGACTGGTCCGGCCCTCCATAAGCCGGAGCATTGCTTCCTGAATGTGGATTTCCGTGCGGCTGTCCACGCTGCTGGTCGCTTCGTCCAGAATTAAAATAGAAGGCTGAGCAAGCACGGCCCTGGAAATGGAGAGGAGCTGACGCTGTCCCTGGCTGAGATTGCTTCCCTCTTCGGAAAGCAGACTATTGTATCCGTCGGGGAGATGCCGGATAAAGTGATCAGCATTTGCAAACTGGGCCGCCCTTCTCACCTCATCGTCGGTGGCATCAAGTTTTCCGTACCGGATGTTCTCCGCGACGGAGCCGGAACTACCGCCGTCCTGTAAGGTTTTAAGAAGACGATTACCTTTTTGACCGCCCGGGATCTTGTCTGATTCAGAATAATATCATCTTCATCATACACACTCAACAGATTAAGCTGGGTATAGATGATTCTCCCGGGTCCATTTCCAGTTCCATAACCTCCGAACACCTCATCACCACCCTGCTTCGACTACCATTCAAAGGTGATAGCGGCGGTGATATTATTCGGAACACAAGCGCCATTTAAGAAGAAAAAAGAAATCCTTAAAGCCGTGGACGACGTCTCTTTTGATATAAGAAGAGGTGAAATTTTCAGTCTTCTCGGCCCTAACGGGGCAGGGAAAACTACCACCATCAAGATGCTCTCGACCCTTTTAATCCCAACATCAGGGAAAGCTTATGTAAAGAATATGGATGTGGTCAAAGAGGAATTTGCAGTACGGCAGATTCTCACATCGGTTTTGCCGGGGGAACGGACCCTCTACTGGAAACTGAATGTCCGCGAAAATCTGGAATATTTCGGGTCACTCTACGGCTTACAGGGCAGTTTTGTAAAAAAGAAAATAGCGGAACTTCTCGATTTCTTCGGCATGGAGGAGAAACGGAATGTTTTGGTGGAAAAACTATCCACAGGTCAGCGGCAGAAGGTTGTTCTCTCCCGGGCATTATTACCGGAACCGGAAGTAATCCTATTGGACGAACCGACTCTGGGTTTGGATCCAAATGCTGCAATACAGCTCCGTTCACTTATCCGCAAAATTTCAGGGACGGGTACTACTATACTGCTAACCACCCACTACATGTACGAGGCGGATGAACTATCCGACCGGGTAGCCATTATTGCGGGAGGAAAAATCATCTGTTTGGACACTCCAGAGGCTCTTAAGAAAACCCTGCATGCAAAGAAAATAGTCCGGGTAACAGTCAGCCACTGGACAAGTGATCTTTCCGAGGAATACTCCCTAAAATTCCATGCGTCGGAAATCGATTTTCAACCCCAGTACGATGACTTCAAGGTGCGGATAAAATACGGCACCGACCAAGTCAGTCTGCCGGAAATTACGGAATTCTTTGTATCCCGGGGAATTGATGTCAAAAATATCAGCATCGATACCCCCACATTAGAGGATGTGTTTATAGAAAAAACCGGTACCACCATCAAGGAGGAAGAACATGATGCATCGCCGGTTTTGGCTTAAACCTACTATTATGGTAGCCTTAAAGGATATCAAAATAACTACCCGATATCCTACCTGGTTTGTTGCTTCCTTCGTATGGCCCATTATCTTTCCCATTACTTATTTTTTTGTAGGAAAGGGATTAGCCGGAACCGCGGGACAGGGTCTTTCCCATTTCAAAGGACTCGCGGAGACGGGGGATTATGCGTCTTTCCTCATCATCGGCAACCTTATTTGGATGTTCGTGAATATCAACTTATGGATGGGGGGAATGACGTTACAGAAAGACCGTATGCGCGGGACCTTCGACACCCAGTGGAGTCTTCCGGCAAGTAAACTGTCTATTGTTTTGGGTGGAACTATTTCTTCCCTTATCCTTAATTTCATCCCCATGGTAGCCGCTATACTGCTTTACTCATCATTCGGAGCTCTTTCTCTCTCAGGTAACTTCTTCCAGATTGTGGCTGTTATGCTTCTGGTTTCACCATTTTTAATCGGTTTTCTCTTTACCTTCGCCGCCCTTACCGTCCGGGTCCGGCAAGCCTTTATCGCGGTACAGATCATGCGCTCAGCTCTATCCATCCTGTGCGGACTTCAATTTCCTTTAGCGGTACTGCCGGAATCAGTAACGAAAATCGGCAGCGCCATTCCCTTAACTCATTTTGTGGATGTTCTCCGGGGTATTGTAATCCAGCAGCATCCTTTAGCAATGTATACCGATTCACTACTTTACCTCTTTATCAGCGGTATTGTGATGTTTATACTGGGATGGCTCCTGTTTTCGCTGGTCAGCAGGACCGTACGGCAGCGGGGTCTCACCGCGGGTTATTAAGGAGGAATGATAATGGCGGATATAACAATCCCTGTATTTACCAACAAAAAAACATCACTGGAGCGGAAGTTCGGTATTCTAACTGCAATAATCAAAAAGAACTTCCTCGAGTTTCTCCGGTACCCGGCGGAATTTTTCTTTAGTTTTATAATGCCCATTATTTGGTTTCTGCCCACCTACTTTCTCATAATCTCCTTTGCGCCGGGAGGCATCTCGGAAGGTCTGGCCTCATGGACCGGAAACAGCAGTTTCTACCCCTACTTCCTGACGGGTATGCTGGTAGGTTATGTTATTTCGGCGGTCTTTTGGGGAATTGGGCTGTCCCTTAAGCGGCTGATGGACATCGGATTATTGGAAACCGTGTGGACATGTCCGGTTCCAAAGATAACCTATATCATCGGTGAATCGCTTTTTTCCATAATCCGGCTTTTCTTTGAAATTACCGTTTTATTTCTGGTATTCCGTTTTATATTCGGTTTTTACCTGCCAACGGGAATGGGAAGAGTACTTCCTTACTTTATCCCCTTTATTTTCCTGATGTACGGTTTCGGAATTCTCTTCGCCTCTTTAGTAATGCTTGCCAAGGACGCCAATATGCTGACGGATACATCCAGCTTTCTTGTCACCACCCTTACGGGCACTCAAAATCCTCCGCAGGTCTTTCCCCGGGCAATCCTTACTATTTCTTTGGCAATACCCATCACCCATTTTATCGATTTTATCCGGATAAAAACTATGGGAATAACTCCCTTGGTACCTGTCTGGATTGAAATCCTGGTTATCCTCGGATCAGCTGTGATATTTCCGGTTTTAGGAATTTATGCCTTTAACAGAGTAGACCGCCGGTGCCGGATGAAGGGTAACCTTCAAGCCCATTAAAGGAAGGATTTTTGTACCATTTCCAGCTTTCTGAAAGAAAAACCTACTTCTGCATTGAAAATACCGGCTTCGATAACGCCCTTTTTTCCTTCGGCTCCGAAGAAGCGGGAATATTCTCCCTTCAGATATCCGGTCCGTCGGGACACACTTTCTCAGCGGAAACCTCCGAACAGGACCTCTTGGGCATATTGCAGGCGGATTCCCTCTCACCTAAAACAGAATATCATGTAAGTTTTACCGTTAACGGCAAAACACTCCATTCGGGTACTTTTAAAACTCTCGAGAGACCTAAGGGAAAGCCGCAGGGAAGGTTCGCTGTTGCGGGGGATCCCCACATCTCCCTATACAAGCCCAATCGCCGAGGCAGAATGTATAGCGAATCGGATAAGCTGCTTCGGGAAACGCTTAACAGGACGGTCACGGGTGATATAGGCTCACTTCTTATTCCCGGTGATTTAACCGATGCCGGTACACCGGAAGAGATTAAAATAGCCAAGGGAGTCATACGGAATTTTCCGGTTAAGGTGTTTTTGGTGGAAGGCGACCATGACATAGGTAATAAAAGTTCCGATACCGCACCTGAAAAACTTAACTGGTCGCCTTTTATCGAGAAACTAAACCGGTTCAATCTTTTAGGACTGGATACCTCCTCCGGCACCCTTCCGCGGAATCAGGTGGATATGCTCAAGGAAATCCTTTCCCGGGAAGAATCCTGCATCATCCTCGCGCACCACAACCTAATAAAAAATCCGGACATACTTGACGACGATGCTCCCATCGCCAATCACAAAGAGGCGGAAGCCCTCCTTCTAGAATCCCGCTGCAGATGGATAATCTACTGCGGTCATAAGAATCTTCCCCTCAAATTAGGTACCCCAAAGGGGGTTCAGCTGAACACTCCGCAGCTTCTTCAGTATCCAGCGGGATACCTTACCGTGAATATTTATCCGGCAGGACTCTTCCATCAGTTTATTCCCGTCAGGAGTGAAATACTCAGAAACTATTCGCTTAGAATGCTTTACCAAAGCGATGACCCTTCCTACAGCCCGGCATACCGGTACGGCTCACTTGAGGGGAGAAGTTTTTTCCTTAAAATCTGATGTCTTTTAAAGACTTTCTTCCGAATAGAGCTGGAGTTCGATCATCTTCTCCATAAGTTGATTAGTATTAAGTTCTGGAAAGTTAGCGGAAACAAGTTCCTTGCTGAAGAGTTTAAAGATATACTTAAGCTTGCGGCTGTTGCTTCGCGAAGCGTAGATAAAATCCGCATGACCATTATTGATGTATATGATCCGCTTTTCCTGATCAAATCGGCTCCGCCATAGCTCGCCGGGTGAATTTTGGTAAGTGTATCCGGGAAGCCCTTTCTTGTCCTTATCCTGAGGGACATCTTTTTCATCGATGAGTTCTTTCGTAATTGTGATGAGCGCTTCCGCTTCGGTGACGGTATCATCTTGTTGGGCTAAAAGACCGACATTGACAATTCCCGGTTCCGGAGGAGCGGCAAAGGTGGTGATCTCGGTATCGGTATCACTCAGCTTCCCGTCTCCGGATTTTATTTCCCACAGAAATTTTACCCCCGTATCGATTACTCTTTTCGATTTGTCCATTGCCACCGCCCGAAGGTCCTTCGATTCTCCGCATTTCATTATTACCGATCCGGGTCTGACAGCACAGGAGTAAAGAGGACCGGGGTATTCAAAAAAAGCCTTCTGTTTAACTTCTGTTTCCTGCTTCTCCTCCACAGCATAGACTGTAGATTCTTCTTCCGCCCCTTCACCCACTCCAGCATTCTTTCCGTCCCTGGCCGTCACCGAGGTTTTCCGTTCCGAGTGTATATTCAGCCACTCGTACTCATTAATCGGAAGCCTCCGCATGGCTTCCCGCAGCGCCTTGGTAATCCGTTTCAATATGTTTTTACTGGCATGATCTTCCTCAGCACGCTTCTGCTCCTCGATTAATTCCATTAGGCTTTCTTCCAGTTCGCGAATGGAATGCATGAAATTTTCAAAGGCCTCATCCAGTATCACCCCTCCCCGGGTCCCCGGCGTAAGCTGCAGAAAATCTACATCGATCAGTCCCTCCAGGTAGGGCGAATTCCAGGGAGGCCTATTGAGGGGATCAATGTCCTTAATAGAAGGCACCACTCTGGTTCCCTTTTTAAACAAAGATACGCTATTTTCCGGTGACGGCTCAGTAAGGTAGAGTTCCGCGTAAATCTCCCCTAACGGACTTTTCGGCAGGGGAAGGTTATGAAGCAGCCTCCCGGTATACTTGCGCGGTTCTACAACTAATTCTTTCCGGTTCAATTTGTCTTTAATACGAATCTCCACTCCCGTTTTGGAAATTCTGTCCCGGAGTTCTGACGCGAGGTAGTTCTGTATTTTTTCTCCCGAAAGCTGTTTAACCCCCGGGAGAATGGGCATAATAAACAGCTCCGTCCAGGAGTGGTCAAAAAGGCTCTCGATATCAGTAATAGAATACCCTGGATTGTTTTTAACCAGCTTCATTCGCCGGGCAACTCCTTCTTTTCCGGATGAGCTTATCACCAGCTCCTCACCTACCGTCCAGAAGCTGAGGAGGCCAATCCCGAACTCTCCCTGAATCCCGGAAACACCCTCTTGTTTAAGTTTCCGTTTAATGGAATCACCGATGTGGGTTGCCACATACCTGAAATCATCAATTCCTTCACCGTTATCGACGATTTTAAGATACGTTTTTCCTCCCTGTTTCCCCCGGATGATGGTTATTCTGGTTGCCCGGGCATCGATGGAATTTTCCACAAACTCAGCGATTGCTTTAAGAGGATTGTTCTGAGAAAGGGCAATTATGGTGATTGCGTTCCAATTATCACCGATTTTGAGTTTACCCTGTTTTTTCTGTGTTGTTGTCTTTGCCATGATAATCCTAAAGCATATTTTTTTTCATGGCTATTATAATAATTTCTTTAATCATTGTCATGAACATAATATTCCTCCTGGAATTCTCATCAAAGGATGTCCTTTACCGATAACTGTGAAGCCCTGCTAAAAGATAATTCACCCCCAGGAAGGTAAAGAGCGCGAACAAAAATCCGGCAACCGAAAGCACCGCGGTGATCTTCCCTTTAAATTTCGCGATAAACCGGGCATGCAGATAAGCGGTATAAACAAGCCAGGTGATCAGCGCCCAGGTTTCCTTAGGGTCCCAGCCCCAGAATCTTCCCCAGGCAGCTTGCGCCCAAACCGCCCCAAAGATGAGGGCACCAAGGGTAAAAAATGGATACCCGATACTGATCGCTACAGCAGTTAACCTGTCTGCCGCAGCCTTTTTCTTACCGTCCCTTACAAGCAGATGATAGAGGGAAGAGATAAAACCAAGGGCAAAGAAAGCCTCACCGATAAAAGAAAGGGCTACATGCAGTATGAGCCAAGCGGATTGGAGGGCAGGAACCGGTGGTTCCGCATCAGCTGGTATCAAGGGTGATGATAGGAGCGACAGAAGACCGAACACCAGTAAACCTGTGCCAAAGGAGACACTGGGAAAATAAGGCATACGGCGCTGCAAACCATACAGAGAGTTGAGAAGCAAAACAGCACCGCCAAGAAAAATTAAAGCTTCGTACATTCCGGTTACCGCCGGAAAACCTATCATCAGACTGCGCCTCAGGAGTTCCGTGATCAAAAGAAGTCCGGCAGCAGCGTATGAAATAGAAAGAATAACCGAGGAGTTGTAATTATTGAAGAAAAAAAAAGCAATCTGCACTAATAATGCGGCAGCAAGAATGTAGAAGGCTATGGCAGCGATCATCTTATTTTTCTCCGCGTCAATAATTTAAAAATATAATGAGATATTAATCCTGCTCCAATTAGTAAAAATGATACCAAAATCACACCGTATCCGGGATCTGATACAACTTTTAAACCTGAAAATACTATTCCCTTTTCGACTATATAACTGTACTGATACAACCGGTAACCCCCAAGCCGCAGCGGACGATTAACCTCTAACGGATAAGATATACGAATTATATCTCCGGAAGAATACACTTTTATATAAGAAATCCAGTCTTTTACCCGGCCGTTCGGGTACTGTTCGATTTTAAAATCCAACAGGGAAATGGAATACTGCCCCGGCAATTCCAGTGTCTCACCGGGTGCGAGAAAAAACACCCCCTCCTCTTTGGAGAGAGAACTAAAGGCTCCTCCTGCTATAAGAACTAAAAGACCTACATGAATTATGTCAGGTGCGAAATTTCGTCTCCTTCCCCTGAGCTGATTCATAAAACGCTTTACCGTACAAGCTGCAAGGTTGAGAGAAAAAAGACCTACCGGTATGAGGAAAATAGCGGAGCTGAAGAATTCACCCATATGGAGGACATTTATTATACCCGCCCCCTTTTCTCCATACATCTCAATATAATCCGCCCGGGTTCTATGCTGAGGAATAAGTGTTGCCGGAATTGCAATAAGTGCTAACAGAAGAATCAGCACGAAGGCAGTTTTAATGGAAGTCAGTACAGCGAGAAACCTCAAGGAGCGGTCTCCCCTTCATCTATTCTAAACCGCTCCCTCAATGCCTTTCGAAAGGCAGGTCCGTTTATCCCTAAAAGAGCCGCGGCTTTTTCCCTATTGCCTTCCGCTGATTCCAAGGCTTTCTCATAGTACTGTTTCTCTAAATCATAGAGAATTGCCTTGAGATCAACACCCTCCTCAGGAATTTCCGCCGCCGGCGGCCGTAACGGCTGTTCCTTGTTAAAAAAGCTCAGAATAGCCGAAGGAAACGAATCTATACCCAGTTCCTCTCCTTGAGTGGTACCGCACATAGTTCTAATAGCGTTGTACAGTTCCCGGACATTTCCAGGCCATGGATAGGTCTGAAAATAGTTCCAGCATTCGGGGCTGAATTTACGGAATTCACCATACTTCCGGTTCCACTCATCCAAAAAGGATTCCGCTAATTCTGCCAAATCTTCTGTCCGTTCTCTCAAGGATGGTAAGTGTATACTTGTTTGGTTCAGCCTTGTATAGAGGTCCCGTCTAAAACTACCTTTCTCTACAGCTTCTTCAAGGTCTATATGTGTTGCGGCTATTATCCGTACATTTACAGCTATTTCTTTATCGGAGCCGACGGGAGACAGTTTTTTCTCTTCTATAACCTTAAGCAGCTTAGGCTGAAGATTCATTGGAAGATCACCTATCTCATCCAGGAAGATTATTCCGCCGTCGGCTGTGCGGAACCTTCCTAACCGTTCCCCATCAGAACCGGTAAACGCTCCCTTGACGTAACCAAACAGTTCGCTTTCCACTAAATTCGGAGAAATCGCGGAGCAATCCAGACTCACCAAGGGTCCATTCGTCCGACCACTAAGGGCATGAAGCAATTTGGCAAAAAGCCCCTTTCCTGTTCCGGTTTCTCCGAGCAACAAAACACTTAAATCATCGTATTTGGCGAGCTGCTTTGCCCTGGCCAATGCTTTTTGTAATACCGGTGCGTGACCTAGTATTTTTATATCGAATGAACTAATCCATCTATCCGAGGTTTGTACTTCTGGTATATCTCTTTTTGCCGGCGTGGTATTATCCTCTTTCGGCAGAATGATGTCGGGAAGAACACCCTTTGCTAAAGTAACCTCCCTTGCCTTATAAGCTCCGCCGGCAAACCGGGGCGGAATACCCTGTACAAGCTTAGCCCGGAAGGTACCGGATTTTACCAGAAGAAACCAGGCGGTCTGCATTTGCGGGGTTCCCGGATCGAGTAGTACCGTCCTGGAAACCTGTTCCGACGGCAGCTGATTTTTTGTACGCTCCAGCGCGTCTTTCAGTTTTACGTAAATCTCTTCATAATCAATGGGTGATTCCAAGTCAAGATTCAAAAAGTGTATTCGCTTTACACCAGTCTCCTCGAGCGCAATGGATTCCACCATCTTGGCCCGTTCGAAATAACTTTCCCCGGTACAGATAAGATAAACATGACTGTATTCTTTTGATTCTAAATGACAAAGAATGGGACCGTATTGTCCGTTTTCTTCATCAACATATGGGTCTCTATTTCCGACAAAAGTGTACAGCACCTTAAAGGACACGGTGTATTCTTGCCTCCTGTAACTATAGTTACTTTATAACGTAACTTTAGTTCTCTTTTTGATATAAGACAAGGCTATTTTTAAATAAATTCACCGGTTTTATGTTATGGCACAATTAATGCGATATGAAAGCCGGGGAAGGTATGACCAATTCGGTACAGTATTATAGTAAACCCAAGTTTAAATCAGGTGCCAAGTATAAAATATCTTATATAGATTCATCGGGTAATCGGTCGGAAAGAACAATTCAGGTCAGCAGAATATTCCATAGCAGAAACGGGAATTCCTATATAAAGGCCTATTGTGATCTAAGGAAAGAATCCCGAACCTTCCGGTCCGACAGAATATTATGGTTCGAGGAGGTAAAAGATACTCAGACTCCCTTTTCTGTTTACTATACGTCCCGGGGAATACAAAAAGACACTCAAACACGCTCCCAATTCCTTAATAAAACCATTTCTGCTCCTTCCACCTCCTCCTATTCTGTCCCGAAAAAGAAAAAGAGAGGAAAGAAATTGTTTATCTTACTCATTACCATCGTTTTCCTCTATTTCATAATACAACGGGAGGAATTACAGCCGCCCCCTTCACCGACGCCGTCCCCTCCCGCTCCAAAGCCAACTCCAGCTCCGGATCCTGTCCCGCGGCCAAAACCGGTTCCAAAACCTGCTCCGCCTCCGAATCCGGAACCGGAAAATCCAATCCTCATAACTCAGCCCGATTCCGCGAATAAAAACCTTAGATTTACCCGACGGACCGGAATATCCAACGAAAAATTACTTAAGCTGTATGCAGGCGCCGACATAAACGAAAGCGGGAAACTCTCTTTCAGGGAAATAAAAGTATTCCAGGAGAATCTCTTAAAACGGTATACATACAAAGAAAATGATTACGCCTTAATACCTGATGAGTTTATAACAGCAGGAGGCGGGGATTGTGAAGACTTTGCGCTGGTTACCGCCGGTCTTATTACCTATTGGGGCGGCACCGCCTACATCGCCTGCTTATCGAATCCGTCAGGTGGTAACGGTCACGCGATTTGTCTATTGTATACGGAAGAAATCCCTGAAAACTATCATTATTATGAATTGTACGGAACGGCAAGCACCTGGTTTGGTGTAGCCTTGCCGTCAAAATATTATATCCCCATTGATTATACCAAAGTCGGCGGTCTTGAAAATAACCTCTATAAAGATTGGTATATCGAGTCTATATATGTACCTGAAAATATGTACAGCAAAAAGCTATAACTTTCGCGGAAAAACGGCAATTACCGGCGATTTCGATTGATATACGGATTTTCTTGAGAATCATGCCTCTTTCTGTTGCCTAAAAGTATACACTGAGAATTCCTCTATAACTTTAATATCTACACCCATTGCAATTACCGATACCAAATAGATACAATGGGTTATGCAAAACTTAGATAAACCCAACATTTTAATGATTCAAGCTGATCAGCTCTCCGCTCTTGCGCTGAGCTGTTATGGTCATCCTGCGGCAAAGACGCCTAATATTGATAAACTTGCTGCTAAAGGCGTGCTCTTTACTAACGCATACTGCAACAGCCCGTTGTGCGGTCCTTCCCGAAACTCTATGATGTCGGGAAGAATTCCCCACAGAATCGATGCCTATGATAATGCCTCCGAGCTCCCGGCATCGGTTCCTACTTTTACGCATGTATTAACAAATAACGATTACGAATGTGTGCTTTCCGGGAAAATGCACTTTGTAGGCCCTGATCAGCTTCATGGATTTAAACGACGAATGAATACTGATATCTACCCTTCTGATTTTGAATGGACACCTGACTGGACTCGGGGTGCCTACGGCAATCAGGGAACAAGCGTACATTATCTTCACCAATCCGGGCCCTGTTCCTGGAGCCTGCAGCTTGATTACGATGAAGAAACCAGTGCATTAGGTCTTCGGGCTCTTCGGGACCTAACAAGAGAGAGGAATTCCCGGAACGAGCCTTTTTTCCTCTGCGTCTCATTTACTCAACCGCACGATCCGTTTACTCCTCAAAAGAAGTACTGGGACATGTACAGCGATGTTGATATACCGGCACCGGGATCACCCGCAAAACCGCTGGAAGAGATGCATCCCTACGATCAGTGGATACAGATACACCACGAAATTGATAAATATCCGCCCAGTATGGAGACAGTCATGAAAGCAAGAAGGTCTTACCTAGGAATGGTGACCTATATCGATGAACTGACGGGAAAACTCATCGATGAACTTGATAATCTTGGTATCGCGGAAGATACGGTTGTGTGTTTCTCCAGTGACCATGGAGACATGCAGGGAGAGCACGGGATGTGGTATAAACGCACCTACCGGGAGTGGGCAACACGGGTACCAATGATTTTTCATGTTCCCGGAACTCCCGAAGGATTAACCGTAGACTCTCCGGTTTCCCTTTTGGATCTCTTTCCAACGATAACAGACATTGCTCAGTGCGGAACATCGTGGCCGGGAGCGGAATGCCTTGAGGGTGACAGCCTGCTTCCCCTCATCCGAGGGGAAAAGGAAACCAATTTCTCAGAAAGACCGGTTTTTATTGAATACTGCGGAGAAGGAACAACCGAGCCTATGGCTGCTGTCCGCAGAGGAAAATGGAAATTTGTAGGGGTTAACAAATATGAACCGATGCTTTTCGATTTAAAATCCGATCGCTTGGAAAACACCAATCTCATTTACGATAAAAACGGGGAATCTAAAGAAGCTGCCGATTCATTATCTCATCTTGTAGATGATTATTGGGATTTTGAAAAACAGAAGGCGGAAGTAATACAGGACCAAGAAAAGAGACAATACTTGTATAGATCTCTAAATCGGAATAATGACATATGGGACTATGAGCCGGAATACCGTGCGGCCGAAAAATGGGTTAGACGGGGAAGAAGCACTCAAAGTGAGAAGTCAAAACATCGCTGGCCTTATGTGCCCAGAGAATAGAAGTCCCGCGAATCTTCAGTTGTTACTTTTTTTATAAATGTAATCGCCGGCTCCGGGTAGAATCGGGGAATTGCTATTGCACAGCAAGGTTCCATTGAATTAAACTAGAGTAAATGCCGATAGTAGAAATAGATATGCCGAATAAAAATCTTAAAACATATAGTAAAGCCGGTATTTACCGACGGATATTCATAACTCTTTTGCTCCTTTGTATGGGAGTAACGGGCTGGGTAACAGCCGAAGAGGTATATGCACCATATGTTACGGGACTCCGGATAGCCGTAAAGGATCCACAGATAAAACTGTCTTGGAATGAAACCGCGGGCTTGGAGGCAACGTACCATGTATATAGGCATACCGAACCGATTAACTCGGAAAATCTAAACAACGCGGTCCTAGCCGGTATTACAGAAACAGGTGAAGAATCTTTTACCGATTCCCCCTACAGAAACGGGTCTTACTATTACGCGGTTCTGGCAAAAGACAAAGAAGGCAGACTATACAGGATATTTATTCCTTTTAAAAACGTTTCTATTAAAGAAGTCACGGTTTCGAGTCTGCCAGATGTGGCGGGCGAACCCATTGAAGTAGCAGAGATTTCGGCTTCAGCAGAGGAAGATGGTATCTCCATTTCTTTGGTACTCTCTTCCAGCCCCTTAGGAAGAGAGATAGCTATTATTAGAAGCACAGATTCTTTATCGGGAAAAGCTTCTGTATCTAAAGAAGAAGTTATTGCAGCTATTACACCCGCGGAGCTTCCATTTAAGGACAGACCAATTCCCGGAGTACCGTATTATTATGGAGCAGTCGATGCCGGAACTCTCGCGGAAGGCTCCGCATTTCTGGTGCCCGGCAAAAACGCCATATCCAGTACGGTAGAACTTCCCTTAGGCGATAAACCGACAGGCATCTCCTATTTGGAGCAAACAACCCGCCGTTCCCGCCCGCTTCCTTATCTTTCTTTGGTGGGAGACATTGAAACAGGAGAGGGTTTGGATACATTAATGTATATGCCTTTTATTTCAGAAAGCAGAGAATTAGAAAGTGATACCATTAAAGCATTAAGCAGACACATTACCCTGAATGAAGAGGAAAAAAACCCTTTATTGGAAAAAGCATTTATCCCTGTAAAGGACAAAACGGGTGAAGGGGCTGAATCTTTACAGACTATAACGGAAGGACCAATATCATCCTCACAGTGGAAAGAATCGCGGAACCTTCTTACAAATCTCCTCAGCATATATTTATTCCCCAAGGTGAGGAGCAGAGCCTTTTTTTATAGAGGACAAGCTAATTACTACTTAGGAAACTATCGGGACGCTTTTATGGACATGCTCATCGCGCATGATGAGTATCCGGATATAGTTCAGCCCTGGCTTGATGATATGCTGGAACGAATGAGCAATAATTAACCATCAATTTTTATGGAGATCCCGTTTTCCCAAATTTCTTCCCCTGCTAATTCCACATTAAAGTGCAGAAGAAAACTCGTGGCCTGATATTCCCGAATCAGTGTGTTGTCATTGAGACAGTAGGTCTCCAGAGGAAAAAACCACAAACCTCCGTCAAGTTCAGAGGAGATTTTGAGTTCATTATGATTATATAAATCCTCACAGAAGATCTCACTGGTCTTTTTAATTGTTCCGCTGTTTTTATCAAATAGTTTTGTCTTCCCTCCCTGGGAGGAGGAGATTTTCAAGTTTTCCGATGACGCGGACGCAAAGGAAAGATTGATTTCCGGAGCAAAAACGGTTGAAATAGTTTTTTCGGAAAGATTTTTTATCTTATAATGCACACTTAAAACGTTTCGATTGAATACATATCTTTTTATTAATTTTATGGGAATCGATAGACCGCCGTTTGTCACCATTCCCTGAGCGGAGAGAACCAATTCTTTACGTTCCCGGTCAAAGCGTACTAGTGTATAAATTTTATCAAGAAAATTGCCCTTCTCTTCATAATTCATACGCATAAAACGATCCATACTCTCACCTTTATTTAAGAAATGATCAATAAAAGTTTTTCGCATGTAATGATCGTATCCTTCACGGCGGATTTCCGGAGTGTGGTAAGGTTCATCATGACGGGAAAGGGTATCGAGATAGTTCCATGAATTGGGAAGATAATCCAACTCGAAGATCATCCCTCCCCTGGTATGTATGTAGCAGTTCAATTCATTTCCCTGGTAAAGGTATTCCGTAAGTCCATCCATATCAAAATCCAAGGCAATGATTGAAGGAATAAATATACCTTTCTCTCTTGTTACTTTTTCTGCTTCTATGAGCGCGTAATAAGCTTCTTTCCTAAGATGGTTTGAATAAAGACCGTGGGAAAATCCATGCCAATAAGCATCGTGACACTGACCTTTCCAAAGCTCTTCCCGGGCAGCCTGTTTACGGTATTTATCTCCCCGAATTTGATTAACAAGTATGTGAGTGTACTGCATCTTTGAATAGAGTAAGTTACTTTCGGGATACTCCGAAAGAAAATTCCGGAAAAACCTGTTTCCGATAGAATTGTTTATTTTCTTGGATTGACCTTTCGATGCCCAGCGAATAACGGATTTAGAACTTCCGTTTCTATAATTCCATCCTGCCATCTGTTCAAAAGTACTGGAATGGAAGTAGAGACGTCTATGGGGCTGATATTTTTTTAAATATCTAAGGGGATGAACCGGTTCAATCCAATCGCTATTCTTTTTTAGGTTCTCAAGGAACCGTTCCAGCCATCCTTCCGCATAAGTTAACTGTTTGTTGTTTCCATGGAAACCAAACCATTCCCCTGCTTCCATGAGGACAAAAATCTGTTCATCCCTTCCGTCTAGATGAGATTCTATGTAGTCAAATATTTTTTGGGGAGATGATTTAACCGTAAGCACTCTAAGATCATGACAGAGGGGAAAAACATTTATTACTTTACCCTGGTCTTCCGTTAAATAGGGATTGAATAAACTTGATTTTTCAAGCCCCAAAGAAAAAATATGATAATCATCTAGAAAAATATATTCGATACCGCTATTCTTGAGGGTAGCTACCAACGAAGGTTCCCATACCTGTTCCGCCAACCAGGCGCCTCTGGGACGGGGGCCGAATTTCTTGCGCAGATAAGTGGTCAATTTTTCAATCTGCCCAAGACGATCCGGCCTTGGAATAAGGGGTAATATGGGATTAAAAAAGGCTCCGCCGACCATTTCAATCTGCTTTCTCCCCGTCATTTCCGCTAATACATCGGTAAACTCTGAATGAGTATCATCAAGCCACTGCAGGAGTGTTCCGGAGTAGTGCAGTGTTACGGGGATCTCCGGATATTTATACATGGTGCTGAGAAAAGGCTTGTACGCGTTCTGGTACGCCTCCTCAAATATATGCGGAGCGGTCCCCACGGGAAGATTATTATACGTGCCGAAGATTATTTTTGCTTTATTCATTCTCTTCTTCGATTTCACTCTTCGCTTCCACGGTTTCTTCAACAGCCGGTATTATACACTTAGTAGGGCACACCTTTGCTCCCATCGAACGGTCACCCTTTGCGCTGTAATCAATACGGGAAAGATTATCTGTTACCTCGTATCCCGCCATAGATGTTTTCCGCTCGCATAATTTACAGGCGATACAACCGACTTTGCAGTATTTTCTGACCTTCGCTCCTTTTTCGGTATTGTTACAGGCAACAATATAATCAGCTGAATAGGGAATGAATTTCATCACCCCTGTAGGACAGACTTCAATACATTTCCCGCAGGATATACAGACATCCCTATCTACCCATACTTTTCCCTCGTCATCGTAGGAAATAGCATCCACGGGACAAACCCGTATACAGCTTCCTAATTGAAGACAGGAATATTTGCAGGTTTTATCACCACCGAAAAGCAGATGGAGGGCAGTGCAGTCTTCAATTCCTTTATAATCGAATTCGTAAGTACTCTCTTCCTTACCGCCTCTGCAATGCACCTGAGCAACCATCTTTTCGGCACCTTCAGCTAATTCCTGTCCCATCTCTTTTGCTAAAGCCGCGGCGGTCCTGTGACCTCCCGGCGCGCAGAGAGTAAGAGATGCTTCGTTATTATAAACAGCTTCAGCATACGCGGAACATCCGGCATATCCGCAGGCTCCGCAATTCAGACCCGGCAGAACCGATTCAATCCGTTCTAACTTTTCATTTTTCTTTACCGCGAGCAATTTTGAAGCAAAAGCTAACCCAACCCCTAAAAGACCGCCTAAAATACCAACGGCTAGAAACGCAAATAATATATTTAAAAAAACCATAAATCCCCTTTTTACCCAACTAAATTGTTTAGAAGGGTTTGATCAAAAGCCATAAAGGCAAGGGCCATTAGACCGCCGGTAATAAAGGCGATCGGCACTCCCCTGAAAGGTTTTGGAACCCATTCCTGATCCAGCTTTTCCCGAATGGTAGACATTATCACTATCGCCAGCAAAAATCCGCCGCCCGCTGAAAAACCAGCTACAAAGCTTTCCAAAGCATTGTAGTTATTCCTCACTGCAATTAAGGCTATACCCAGCACCGCGCAGTTGGTTGTTATAAGGGGTAAATATATACCCAGAGCCTTATAAAGAGGTGGAGAAATTTTTTGAATTGTCATTTCAACAAGCTGAACCAAGGATGCGATTACAAGTATGAATGTAATGGTCTGTAAAAAAGCTATGTTTAGAGGTATAAGGATAAGATTATAGATTACCCATGTAACAAGCGAAGCAATGGACATTACAAAAATAACAGCAAATCCCATTCCTACTGCCGATTCAGTGTTTTTTGATACCCCAATAAATGGGCATAAGCCGAGAAATTTAGTAAGAATGAAGTTGTTGATAAAAACAAAAGTTATGATTATACCGACATAACTCATTTCATTCTCCCCTTCCTCAATTCTAACCAGTTAAAAAAAGCTTTTAAAAAACCTACAACCAAAAGGGCACCCGCGGACCCTCCTAACACCATAACAGGAGCTTGGGATAGTCCGGGTATGCGAATCACCCCGTCGAAAGAGCCGACGGCAAAGAGAGTTATGGTTCCAAATCCAAACACTTCCCTAATAAAGGCAATAAGGGTAAGTCCCAGGGTAAAACCAATTCCCATGCCGAGAGCATCCAAGACGGATGAAGTTAAATTGCTCTTACTTGCAAACGCTTCCGCTCTCCCTAGAATAATACAGTTTACCACAATTAGCTGGACAAATACACCCAAATTTCTGGATAATTCCGGAGTAAAGGCCTGCATAGTGAGATCAACTATGGTAACAAAGGATGCAATAATTACGATGTATGATGGTATTCTCACTTTCTCCGGTATAAATCCCTTTAAAAGGGATATAAAAATATTAGACCCCAAAAGAACAAAGATAACACCTGCTCCCATACCTAACGCATTGATAACCTGAGTTGAAACAGCCAAAGCAGGGCATAATCCTAGAAGAATAATAAAGATGGGATTTTCACGAAAAATTCCTTTGGTAAATTCCTGAAGATTTTTAGAATCAACTTTCATTCAATGTCCTCACAAATTCAGACCCTTCTTTTAATGCCTGGGCAATACCCACAAAAGTTATAGTTGACCCGGTTACCGCATCCGCCTCATCGGTGGAAAGCTGATCTTTTCTTACAGGCACAGGTTCATCTCCTCCTGTCCGGATAAATTTTTCCATATACCCGGGATCTTCCGCTTTTTTACCTAAACCCGGTGATTCCTGATTCTCCATAAGCACAGCCCCTAAAATCGTACCGCCGGTGTCATATTTTGCGATTAAATTCATCTCTCCGCCATACCCCGACCCGACAAGCTGAAGTATGTAACCCGTTACATTGTCTCCGCCGGTACCGTAAATTGGATAATAACCGGTGACTTTGGGTGATTCGACATCCTGCTCCTCCTCCGGGATTTGGTGCTCGTCTCCTATACGTCCTTCCCCGGCAATACTCTGGAGAGCTTCCCGCAGTGCCCGGGCTCTATTTTCATTAATCCGCGGCTCAGTAAAAGCATTTACCATTGCTAGAACATACGCGGAGACAGCGCAGATGACGGCAAGTTTTCCGCCTACGAGTAGCATCTTTTTCATTCCGCAGCCCCCTCGGCACGCTGACGGGGAATCCCAAAACGGGTTGGGCGGGTGTGTCTGTTAATAAACGGCACAAACATATTCATCAGTATTATAGCCAGGGAAACACCTTCCGGAAAAGATCCATACAACCTTATTAAAAAGGTAAGAAAGCCGGCTCCGGCCCCATAGATAAGCATACCCTTTTTCGTCATAGGAGACGTAGCCATATCGGTCGCCATATAGAAGACTCCCAACATTAACCCGCCTGTAAAAAGATGAAAAAGAATATCTCCACTGAAAAATCCGGTACCGTACGGATTACCTCCGAAAATCCAGATGAGTATCGCGAAGGTGCCGATATAGGCTGCAGGAATTTCCCAAGTTATTATTCTTCTTGCCAAAAGATAGACAGTGCCGGCTAAGAGTAAAAGAGCTGAGACTTCACCGATGCATCCCGGAACATTTCCTACAAAAAGATCAACATAACCATCCGGCAGAGAAATACCTAACGGGCTAAAAAGATGAACATTTAGCCATTGACTTACAGCTTCATCAGCAGCACTCACAGGATACCCGCCGGATTTTAGAATATTCATAGGATCACTCACTACATCCTGTGAATTCATCAAGCTGGTTTTTACAATTCCCAGTGGAGTAGACCCGCTGACGGCATCTGGCGCGGATAATACTTTCGGCATCCTCCAGGCAGTCATCTGACTGGTCCAGGAGAAAAACACAAAAACCCTTCCCGCCAGCGCGGGATTCATCCAATTCCTTCCAAGACCTCCGAACGTCCACTTTACAACCGCCATAGCGAATATCGATGCTGTTACCGGTATAAAGAGAGGAACTCCTGGAGGCATATTCATCCCGATAAGCAAACCCGAAAGAAAAGCGCTTCCGTCGAACAGGGTGTTCTGGTTAAATATCCTGGCTATTACAAATTCCGTTGCCAGTGCTCCAATTATTGATGCCGTTATTACACCCAAAGCTCTTAACCCAAAAACATACACTCCCCAGGCGGCGGCGGGAAGAAGACACACCGTTACGGACCACATAATATTGGTTGTGGATGCATGGTCATGTATTTGTGGAGATCCGGTAACAAGTTTCTTCGGAGGTTCTTTAGCCTGTTTTTCAGGTGTATCCGTCTTACTTTCTCTTTTTGCCAAGTCTCTTCCCTATCTTCATACTTTGTACTAATGGAATATGGGCCGGACACTCGTATCCGCAGCAGCCGCATTCTCTGCAATCCATTAACCCTTCCTCAAAAGCCTGCTTTACATCATCATGATCAATCAATTTATACAGCCGAGTAGGAACCAATCCCATAGGACACGCCCTGACACATCGCCCGCACTGAATACAGTTAGTTCTATAAGAATCTTTAACCTCTTTTTTACTCAGCGCGAGAATTCCGGAAGTACCTTTTGTAACGGGAGTGTCTAAATCGTATATGGCAAATCCCATCATGGGACCACCTGCAACAATTTTTTCGGGCATTGATGAAAAACCGCCGCACTCTTCAATCAGATTAGAAATGGGAGTGCCGATTCTAGCCTTAAAATTCGCCGGATTCTTAATAGCTTCACCGGAAACAGTCACTGCTCTTTCAACCAGCGGTTTATTCAGTACTACTGCCTCATAAAGAGCAAACAAGGTCCCCACATTAGAAACAACAGCGCCGACATCTAAGGGAAGCCCTCCTGAGGGCACCTCTCTTCCGGTTATGGATTTGATGATTTGTTTTTCGTCACCCTGCGGATATTTTGTCTTTAAAGGATATATAGTATATTGAAGATTTTTTTCATTTATACACGTATGAAATTTTTTTATTACATCGGGTTTGTTATCTTCCACGGCAATACCAACTTTTCCGGGATTCAGTATTTTCTCTGCTATTCTAAGCCCTTCAAGTATTTCTTCTGTTCTCTCCAGCATCAGCCGATGATCCGCGGAAAGATATGGCTCACATTCAGCACCGTTTAGAAATAGATAATCCAGCTTAACATCGGGGGGAATCTTATATTTAACATGAAAAGGAAACGTAGCACCTCCCACCCCGACAATCCCCCTATCAGAGGCGATGGCAAGAAGCTTTTCGGGTGATAGATTTCCCCAATCCTTCTTTTCTTTTACTTTCCCAATCCGGTCGAATTCCCCTTCCAGCTGAATTACTACGGCCTGAGATTCTGTTCCGTTTGGAAGATATATATTTTTTATTTCCTTTACGACTCCCGGAATAGGTGAATGAACAGGTACACTAACAAATCCGCTTGCTTTACCGATCTGCATTTCTTCCCGAACAGTATCTCCCGGAGCTACGACAGCCTTCGCGGGACTCCCTATATGCTGTTGAAGCGGAACAATGGCTTCTGAAGGTATTATAGCATTCCAAAGGGAAAGATGATGCGTCAACTCTTTGCGTTCATAGGGATGAATTCCTCCCTTTGGAAATGTTTTTTTACCAATCATACTTCCTGCCTGCTTCTTCTTGAAACCCCGTTTTTCATACCATACAGAAAACACACTGTCAAATGAATATTCGACGTTATAAAAGGCATGAATAAGGCAATTATGATTACAGCCGTATAAATGGGGATAAATCCTGATAAGTATAACCCACCGGCGGACTCAAAAACAACCCCTGCCGCAGCACCGAGATTGGATAACATAGCGGGAATACTGAGGGGCGGAATATTACTGAGAGTTTCTTCAAACCAGTCTTGGTGGAAAATACGTATATTCACCGCTGATTTAAAAAAACTACTTTCTTTAGATTCAAATGTGGTAAGGGAAATTTCCTCGCCGGGCAGGGGAAATCCGTAACTCTCATTATATAAAAATCCCTCCTGAAAAACCCTGTGCGCAAAGTAATCAGATAAATCGGGAAGAGTATCAGCCATCCTGTCCGCATTCCAAAGGTCAAAAAGAGAATCCCATGTTATTCCGTCCCGGCCTTCCATTATATTTGGTCTTGGAACCGGTATTCCATCTTCAATTACATCGAAACTTAATATCAATAAGGGGCAGAGTAATCCAATAAGAAGCCAGGGAGCAATGGATCCAATTTTTCCCTGAAAGATTTCTTTTATGGTACCTTTTAAAAGAGGTGCCGGAAAGAAAACACGATGATCCCGTTTATGTCTTTTATATTTTTTCAATAAATAATAAAAACCGGTATAACCAATGATTCCAAATACAGCAGCAATAAAAAAGATTACAGGAAAAATCATTATAAATCCGAGAATAATCACCGCGACAACGGTGATACCAAAAAATAAACCCCTTATAAAGATTGGTTTTTTATCGGAAGGAAAATCATTATATGAAAAATAAGAATCCATAAAAGGGAACCCGGCTTCCATGAATAGACTCCATGAAAAGAAAAGGAGACATCCTCCCATAAAGGAAGCCGCGGTTCCCTGGAGAAACAAGGGAAACAATACAAAAGCTCCGAGAATATACGGCAGCCAATTTTTTCTTATTCTAATTATTAACGCGCCGATCCAGAGAAGCGGGGCGGTAATCAATATTACCTCAGCAAGGTTTCCGGGGCCGGGGAATTTCCATTCAGCCCCGGTTCCTTCGAATGCTCTGGAGACTTTACTATTTAATCTTCTGTTTGATTCAGAAATGTAAAAAATATTGAAAGAGCTGTTTTCCGCGGTTACATGAAAATAGCTTGCTATTCCTCTCAGATAGGGATCCCAGCGGGGGTCCCTTGGATCAAGGCCCCTCTTTAATGCTGAAACGGGTACTCTATTCAGTTTATCAAAACCGGAGTATTCCACAAGAGCGGTATCAGATCCTATGATATCCCTAATTCCCGCGGATTGCAGGGATTTAAATGCGTCTTCTGAGGTTACAGAATCTTCTACTAATAATATTCTATAACCTTTCCATCCTCCAGGATTCGGCAGAGGTTCCATGAGAATATATATTACACTTCCTGCTATTATAAAAAAAAGCGCGAAGATAAAAACGCAACAATCGATTCGCTGGGGACGGGATGAAAAAATTTTCTTTCCGAAACTAAAAACCTTAAGCATGGTGAACATACAGTATTCCATAGCATGAAAAAATAGTAAATTACTAAAAGTCAGCAATTCTAAATTTGCAATTTAGAATTGCCTTTTTACTAATGATAAACGATTTACAGTAAAATATAGATGAAAGAAAAAGATTTCAAACAGATCATCCCCGGACCTGATGATATGAGTCGGCGTATCGACCGGATTCTACGAATTTATCTCGAGAATTTGCCTCTGAGCAAAATATATTCTTCCCTTCGGAAAGGTGACATTCGGGTGAACAGTCAAAAGGTTAAGGAGGGATACCGCCTGTCAGAGGGCGATGTACTATATATAAAACAGTCACTCCTTGGAGATGGGCTGGCCCGGCAAAGGCGGGAAGAAAGAAAAACTCATAGACAGCTTCCTCTTTCAACACAAATAATATACAAGAATGAACATATTATCTGCATTAACAAACCTTGGGGTGTGCCGGTTCATGGCAAGAACTCTCTACTGCAAATGATAAAGCCAGAAGAAGATGCCTCCGATTCATTATCCTTCAGAACGGGACCGCTGCATAGGTTGGATAGAAATACCAGCGGTATCGTCTGTTTCTCAAGGAGCACAAAAGGGGCCCGGCATTTTACTACACTGATGAATGCCGGATTGATCGAGAAAACATATATAGGGGTTTTAGAAGGCACGGTAAAAAATTCTCTTGTTTTGAAGGACAAGCTTATTCGGGATAAAAGAAAAAAAATAACAATTGCTTCTTCTGAAGGAAAAGAAGCACTAACTACTATCTATCCAAAAATGTGGGAAAAGGGATTAACTTTGGCGGAGATCGTCATAAAATCGGGACGCACCCACCAAATAAGGGCACATGCCGGATTAAACGGCTTCCCTTTAGCAGGGGATGTTAAATACAGAGGAACACCTTTAGAGGGGGGCAGATACATTCTTCACGCGTGGAAAATCAAGATACCGGCTGGAGACACCGTATTCGGCTTTAAAACTCTCACTGCCCCTCTTCCGGAAGAGTCAGACTCTATCCTTAAGACTCTTTTTCCGGATTGTGGATATTAAAAGTATTAAAATGCTTGCACCAAACCATAACCGATTATACATTGTCAATGAGGCTCTGATATGAAACTACTAAAACATCTTCGCTGGATTTTCAGAAACATAACAGTGTATGCGTTAATCGGGAAAAGCGGAACCGGGAAAAGTTTTCGCGCAGCTCTTATTGCTCAAAAATACCACATAGATTTAATCATAGATGACGGATTGTTGATAAAAGACCAAAAAATCATTGCCGGAAGATCGGCAAAAAGGGAAGGTGCTTACCTATCGGCAGTAAAAACAGCGCTTTTTACCCAAAAGCAGCACCGCCATGAGGTTATAATAGCTTTAGAAAATGAAAAGTTCAAGCGGGTTTTAATTCTCGGTACATCAGAAGGTATGGTAGAAAAAATTGCGTCTAACCTAAACTTACCGTCTCCGTCCCGCACTATTTCTATAGAAGAAATAGCTACGAAAGAAGAAATTGATACCGCCATCCGATACAGAAACAGCAAAGGATTGCACATTATACCGGTTCCCTCGATAGAAGTGAAACGAAATTATCCAAGGATGTTTTCCGATTCCATCAAGATACTGTGGAAAAAATTCGGGTTTAATAAAAAATCAAAAATATTTGAAAAAACAGTTGTCCACCCGGAGTTTAGTAAAAAGGGGAAAGTCACTATTTCCGAAAGCGCCCTTACTCAGATGATTATTCACTGCATTAATGAATTTTCACCGGAATTAGTCTTGCAGAAAGTAATTGTCAAAAACGACATTTCCGGCTATCGACTTACCATTTTTATCGGAGTACCTTTTGGAGTTCCCCTGGCTGCAACGATACAGAAACTTCAAAAGTTTGTCATCGAAAGTATAGAAAAATATACTGGAGTGAATATAGCAGAAATGGATATCGTTATAGACCAGGTAACGGGTAATAAAAGTAAAAAAGGGACAGAAAAAAATGTTTGACTGTTACTGATCCCCGAACTAATATGAATATTAGATAAGATTATCTATCTCTGGAGGAATATATGAAAAAATTGTCAATACTATTTATGTTATTTGTTTTTGGTGTTTCCGCGTTTTCTCAGGAAAGGACCCTCTACCAGGCAGAAAGCACTCATTATCAGGTCTATACGGAAGTCAGCCAGGAACAAGCCTCTGAGATTGCAGCCCGGCTGGAAGCATACCTTGAACTTTACAATAATTATTTTCATTTCACCCTGGAGAATCTTCCCGGAAAGTTTAAAGTTAGAATTTTTTCCGGAAAAAACCGTTATGATGAATATCTACAGCGAATCATCTCTGAATCCAGGGAAGATTTTGTCTATCTACACTATACCGATCTAAAGAAAAGCGAGCTTGTTGGGTATGACAAAGAAGACACGGAAGATTTTTATCTTTCTTTAAATCATCAAGGATTTATTCAATTCATGAGAGCTTTTGTAGCAAATCCGCCGTTGTGGCTGCGGGAAGGATTTGCGGTATTTTTTGAAAAATCGGAATACGATGAAGATTACGGAAAAGTAATATACAAAGAGAACTTGTCATGGCTGCCTACCCTTAAAAAAATGATTGCTGGAGAATCGGCAACAGCTCCAATAAGTATGGAACAGCTGCTTTCCATGGACATTGAAGATGCCAGAGAAAAAATTCAGGCATTCTATCCTCAGGCTTGGGGGGTTATTTCATTCTTTGTTTATTCGGAAAACAAGGATTATAACCGTCTTCTTTGGGATGCAATCAGCGCACTGCAGGATGGAGTATCCAGAGATACAAACGAGGAGAATGTAGAAAAAGCCTCTTTTAAATGGGTTGATGACGAAATCCTTATTACAGATTTTTCAAACTATGTGGAATCAAAAAAAACATTTAAAGGTCTAATTCAGGACGGGGTTACCTTCTATTCGCAAAACCAATTAAGCGAAGCAGAACAGTCATTCATCAAGGCGCAGAAACTAAGAGAGGATAACTACATTCCCTATTATTACCTCGGTTTGATTAATTATGACCGGGGAAATTATTCTTTAGCGGAATATTATTACCAGACATCGTTGGATCTCGGTGCCGCAAAAGGGTTAACTTATTACGCTTTAGGAGTAAATGCCTACGCGGACAACAGGTTCGAGGATGCCAAGTCCTATCTTACAAAAACAAAAGAAGCGGATCCGGGAAACTATACCCAAAAGGTTAATAATTTAATGGCCAGAATAGAAAGCTAGGACGTTTTGATCCCGGTAATTACATAACTGTGTTACCGGGATTCAGTTTATATTTTTTCTATTTGCTTTTCTTTTTCGCGTCGAGGGACGAAATCATTGAATAATATTTATTTTTCTTCTTCCGCAGCCAACTGATAGCTTTTCCCACATCTTTATTAGGAGGAGTTATGGGCTTAAGGGCTTCTTTTGCCTTTAAAAAAACTTCCTTCTGAAACGAAGGGTCCCGGTAAGAAAGATTCATTATACCGGAATCATAAATATAATCAGCCATACAAAATGCTATCATCCTGTAACGGCGCTGCTCACCCAGGTCTGAAGTCACATGATCTAGATAATTCAGGCTCCTAAAAAATGCTCTTCGGTTACCGCTGTTTTTCAGTATAAACGCATTAATATTAGGTAGAAGATACGGCAGAATACCGTAGTGTAAGAAAGCAGAGAAGGCAGCTTCAGAATATCCTGATTCCAGGATTTTGAATATCTCCTCAGTAATACGGGAAACAGAACATTCTCCAAGCAGCGGGATGGATTTTCTAAGGTATCGTTTTAAACGCCTGTCCATCCTGAACCCGGTTTTAATGGCGTACTTCAACGCCCTGATTATACGGACCGGATCTTCGGTAAAAATCTTATTTACCGGAATTACCGGGCTTATTTTCTTTTCCCGCAAATCATTTACTCCGCCGGTATAATCAATTATCTGCTGTTTTATGGGGCAGTAATAAAGAGAATTAATGGAAAAATCTCTTCTGAACGCATCATCTTCGATATTACCATATGCGTTACTAATCCCCGGATCGGAAGCCCGGAACGTGGAGACTTCTATTATCTTTTCCTTGAAAAAAATATGCACCAAACGGAATCGGCGTCCTATAATACGGGAATTCCGAAATAGTTTTCTAATTCGGCCCGGATGGGCATCGGTGACAATATCAAAGTCTTTAGGTTTCTTTCCAAGATATAGATCGCGGACAGCGCCGCCCACAATATATGAGTTATGACCGAAATGTTTTAACCGTTTTATAATTTTAAGGGCATCGGTATCAATGTCCCGATTATTTATAGAATGTTCATTCCGGGTGTAAATCTGAGCAAGTTTTGCGGTTTTCCCGTTCTCAGCGGTTATATATCGGGTTAGCAATAGTGCGGAAACCTACCTTATCGATATTCGCCTTAATCTACTGTAATTAAGCACCGGAAGTCAAGACGTATATTTTTTCAGACTTTATTTCTATACCAAATCCTTTTAGGACTTTTGGAAACTCGTTTTCCGGATATCAAGATAAAAGTTATTACAATAAATAGAATATAAGCAAAACTTACTAATACTCCCAGCCAGAAAAACAACGGATTTCCTGTGGTATGGCTGTAAACAGGAAGATTTATCGCCAATATAAAAGGGATTGCCATAAGGAAGGTAATTCCCGCTGCAACCATATACTGGGAAGCTACTGGGGTTTCAAAATCAGGATCAATTACCCTGAGTAAGGCCAAACCGGTAGGAAGGGTACCTGTAGATACACCGTATATCATGAGGGTACGGTGGAACCGGTGGTCCCGGAAAATCCGGGAACAAAACCAAGGAACCAGCACAAGTGCCAGACCTCCGCCCACCGTACTCATAATCAAAAGAGGAAGCCAATAATCTTTAACAACCACTAAAGAAATGGCTGCAATTGAAGCTGTCACCATAAGGTCAACTGAAATCCCTGAAAGCCGGGTAAGGGTGCCGTTATCAAGAATATACTCAATCTTGAGTCCATGAATAATAGTCCTTATCACAATTGCCATTATTGCCGCAAAAATAAAACTAATTCCCCATAGGTTTACTGCCAATTCCTGACCCAGATTACCGGCGAAAGAAAGCGCCCATGTTAAAAACTGAAGAAATAGGTAACTTAAAAGATACACCGCCATTACCACGGCTGTATTAAATGTCATTGAATCGATAGCTTCGCTCTCGGTGGTAAGCTTTGCGCCTTCCGGTTTCTTTTCATTCCGTAAAAAAACACCTGTTCTAACACCCTTTGCCATTATTTTTTCAACGTATTGTCTTTTTAACCAATGACGTCTAATGCCGTAGTTGATTAAGAATACCCCTCCGAAACTCGCCCACATAAAACCGATGGCCGCAAAGGTTAGTCCCACAGTTCCCGCGCCATGAAAACCGAAATCTTCCCATCCGTTACCTATGGCAAAGGCCTGCCCGGGACCTAAAACAAAACCTAACGGCATTAGAAATCCGAAGGATGGAAATAGCTTTGGAAGGAAGGTGGACATTAACACAAAGGTGATTATAAGCCCTAAGAAGGCCTGAAGGCCGTATTGGGAGAGAACACTAATCGATGTTGAAAATATATTGCGTTTGTTCCGCTTCTTTTCGACGCGGGAATCACCAACCGACTTTGGCGTCTTTCGCAATGTCATAGATATAAAAGAAAGACTTAAAAGATGGTAAACCAATTCCCCCAATCTTCCGGAATCGATACCGAGTTCCGGTAATACAAAATTATAAAGGGGAAGAAGCAGAAAACCCGCGGTTAACGAGTTGGGAATAAGGTATTTCTGGAAAAAGACAATTTTTGCACGTATGAATGTTGCTGCCAGTAGTCCTATTGAGAGGATTCCGATGTCGATAAAAATTTCCCAGGAAAAGTTCATGTTGTCTCCTTGGCGGTCATTGTAAGGGCACAAAAGGATTTTATCAATCTATTTCTGCAGCTTACCAGCTGTTTCAACATCAAAAATATTTTCTTCTGCAAATTGATGTTTTCTAAATTATCCTCTATACTGTTGTAAAATCTAAGGAAAAGGAGGCACCATGTCGGATAGAAATACGGATCCGCAGAAGCTGCCTTTCAGTTTGAAACCAAAGACGATCGTCATAATTGTTGTGGTGATTGGCTTAATCATTCTTTTAACCAGCAGCTTTTTCGTGGTTGACCAGCGAGAGCAAGGGGTTGTTTTACGATTCGGTAAATACAACCGGACCGTGGGGCCGGGTTTAAATTTTAAACTCCCCTTCGGAATAGAAAAAAATTACAATGTTCCAATTCAGGAGGTTCAGCGGGAATCTTTTGGATTCAGAACCCTCCGTCCGGGAGTCACTTCAACATTTTCTGAGCGTGATTATCCGGAAGAATCCATTATGCTTACCGGCGACCTTAACATCATCGATGTTGAATGGATCATCCAGTACAGGATTGTGAATCCCCAAAATTGGCTCTTTAATGTTCAGGATAAGGAAAAAACCATTCGGGATATTTCACAGTCCATTATAAACCAGCTCGTAGGAGACCGGGCTATTCTTGATGTAATCGGAAATGAACGGTCCAACATTGAGTTCTCCGGGCTGGATATGATGAATGAAAAATTCAATTCCTTTGAAATCGGAATAACGGTAACTTCCGTGAGGCTGCAGAATATCGTTCCTCCTGCAGGAAGGGTCCAGGACGCCTTCGAGGATGTAAACAAGGCAATTCAGGACATGAACCGCCTTATAAACGAAGGAAAAGAAGCGTTCAACCGGGAGGTACCTAAAGCCAGAGGACAGGCGGCTCAATTGATCGAGCAAGCCTCGGGTTACGCGGCCCGGAGAATGAACGAAGCCCAGGGTGACAGCGACCGGTTCCTGTCTATTTTGGAGGAATATCAGTTTTCTCCTGAAACCACCAGAACCAGACTCTACTACGAAACGATGGAAGAGATCTTTTCCGGAGAGGAAGGCACTGACCTTATAGACAAAAATCTTGGAAATTTTATACCCTTGAAAACTTTTCAGGATCAGGCGCAACAGACCACAGGAGGCACAGAATGAAAAAGACAATCACCATACTGGTCATAATAGCTATAGTGTTAATCCTGCTCTTTGTTATCGGGCCTTTCTATGTTGTAGAAGAGGGAGAACAGGCGGTTGTTACCCGGTTCGGAGAGATAGTTTATTCCACCCGGAATGCCGGCCTCAAGTTCAAGGTTCCATTAGTGGATACTGTAGTAACATATCCTAAGAAGATTCTCTCCTGGGACGGTGATCCCCGCCGAATTCCCACCAAGGAAAACCAGTTTATCTGGGTCGATACTACAGCACGCTGGAAAATTGACGATCCGGTACAGTTCTACGAAAGACTCAATAAACTTGATCAGGCCTATTCCCGTCTGGATGACATCATAGAAAGTGCTGTCAGAACGATCATATCAGAAAATTCATTAAGCGAATCTGTAAGAAGTTCGGATATTATCAACGAAAAAGAACGGACCGTGGAAGAATTGATTCCCGAAGAAGGTACAGGTCAGATAGAAAACATTGAAAGTATCGAAGAGATCGCTCAGTTTATAACCATCAATATCCAGCAGCCCAGCGTGGAAAAGGGGCGGGAGAAGCTATCTATCGAGATGTACAAATCAGCATCCAGAACAACAAAGGATTTCGGTGTAAGACTGATAGATATCGTTATTAGGCAAATCCGTTACTCAGATGATCTAACTGAAAGCGTCTACAACCGGATGATTTCCGAACGTAAACAGATTGCCGAAGCCTACCGTTCGTACGGTGAAGGACGGAAGCAGGAACTTCTTGGTCAGCTGGAAAAGGAAAAGGAAACTATCCTTTCTGAAGCCTATGCAGAATCGGAACGAATCAGAGGTAATGCGGATGCGGAAGTAATCACCATCTACGCTAATGCCTACAACCGGGACCGGGAGTTTTTCCGGTTTTGGCGGGCCATTGAGTCCTACAAGAAGACCATGCCTCAATTCTCAAAAACTCTCGCCACCGATATGGAATACTTTGATTTTCTGTATAATGCCGAGGGAGAATAATCCGGTATCGATACTTGATCTAAAAAAAGGGGCTGTCCAATATGGACAGCCTTTTTTTTAGGGCTTTTTTGCATATGCCGCCATATTTACATCAGTTTCAAATACCTCAACCCGATTTAAAGATGCATCCGGAAGCGCTTTTTCTGTTTCCTCATAGATGTACCGGGCTATCCGTTCCGCGCTGGGGTCTCCCTTGGAAAAATTGGGGTGATCGTTTAAAAGCCCGTGATCTAAGGTACTGAGGATTTCCTTTACCGTTTTTTTCAGTACCCCGAAATCAAGAAGCATTCCGCCTTCATCGAGTTCTTCCCCTTCAGCGTAGACCCGGACCCGGTAGTTATGTCCGTGGAGATTTTCACATTTTCCGTGATACTGAGTAAGGTAGTGAGCTGCGGCAAAGGTATCTTCTATTCTAACGGTATACATGTTTCCCTCCGGTAAATCGCTTATAGTTATGTATAGTGTAACTACCTGCAACAGGAGGGGCAAGGTAATGGACATCCGGAGGGGTGCTTTCGTATATTGAAGGAGTGAAAAGAGTAAAAGATATCATAAAGGACATAGACATTCAGAACGCCGCGGGAAACTTAGAAACATCTGTTGGGGGTATTGCCGCGGATTCCCGTAAGGTAAAACGGGGGGATCTTTTTTTTGCCCTACCCGGACTTCATGTGAACGGCCACGATTTTATTCCCGATGCCCTGAACAGGGGAGCAGCGGGAATTGTCCATTCCAGCGATTTTGATATTCCCGCCGCGGTATCAGTCAAAACCCGGAATGTCCCCCAAGCCCTGTCAAAAGCTGCCTCCGCTTTCTGGGATTATCCTTCCAGACGTATCCCTGTTTTGGGGGTTACCGGTACGGACGGTAAAAGTTCTACCGCATACTTTCTGAGTCAGCTTCTAGAAAGTACCGGGGTAAAAAGCGGCTTTATAACTACAGCATTAATTAAAGCAGGAGAAGAAGAAACAAAGAACAATTACCGGCAAACTACACTGGATGCCCCAGACGTGAATCAGCTCCTTGCGGAAATGATTCATAAAGACAAGCAATGTGCCGTCATAGAAGCATCGAGCCACGGCCTCTCTTTCAGAACCGCCAGACTCAAGGACATCCGTTTTACCGGCGCCGTTCTCACCAACATCACCCATGAACATTTGGAATTTCACGGTACCTTTGATAATTACCGTCACGACAAGGCGAATCTGTTCCGGTCTTTGGACAGCGCAGCCCCCATAGACCCAGCTATCCCTTTTTCAGAACGCAAACCCTTTGGTATAGTAAATGCAGGAAGTACTCACGCTGAATATTTTAAGGCTGCCACCGCCCACCGGGTTTATACCTACGGGGTAGAAACGGCAGGAGCTGATTATGCAGCCATTGATGTAAAACCGGACATCGAAGGAACGACATTCCGTCTTGCCGCACCGGAGCTGGATAAACCCCAACAGCTAAGACTCTATATTCCGGGGCTGTATAACGTGGAAAATCTGTTAGCCGCTCTTTCCGCCGCTTCTCAGTTTACCAGCTATCCGGTGTACCGGTTTTTTCCTGCGGTTCAAAACCTTAAGAGTATCCCCGGCCGGATGATGAAGATAGGCAAAGGCCTACCCTTTACCGTGATAATCGATTATGCTCATTCTCCTGCATCCTTTCGGAAACTTTTCTGCATGCTTAAACCCTATACGAAAGGAAAACTAATTGCAGTGTTCGGCTCCGCGGGAGAAAGGGATAGGGAAAAACGTCCTCTTCAGGGAAAGATAGCAGCGGAATTTTGCAGTCTGATAATTCTGACCGACGAAGACCCCCGGGGAGAGGATTCCATGAAGATCATCGAAGAAATAGCAGCGGGATGTGCCGGAACATCAGCGGAGATAAAAAAAATCCCGGATCGGAAACAGGCAATAACTTACGCTGTTTCTGCAGCGGAACCGGGAGATACGGTTTTGCTTTTAGGAAAAGGACACGAATCAAGCATTATTTATCCTGATGGACCAATAGAATGGAACGAAATAACCGCAGCCGCAACGGCATTGAAGGAATCGGGTTACCAGTGATCATAGGAGATGACTCTCTTATTATCGTGCCGCATAGGCCGCATTGGAGTTTCCGCGGCATAACCTACCAGCAGAAGAAGAACCACCCGCATTGAGTAGGGAACGGTTAAAATCGCCTTGATATCCGCTTCATCGTATGTACTTATAAAACAGGTTCCTAATCCTTCCCTTACCGCTTGGAGAGACATGAACGATAAGGCAATACTCAGATCTATCGGATATGATATCTGACCGTTAGGCATTGCGTAATCCACATTCGTAGTACAGCCCGCAATAACCACAGGAGCAGAGCCGACATGCTCCTGAGAAAATGCCGCTGTTTTTATCTTCTTCCGCTTCTCCTCATCCTGAATAATTATAAACCTCCAGGGCTGCCGATTCTTTGCAGAGGGGGCCAATCGGCCTGCTTCAGCAATCCGCTCCAACGCATCCTTAGGTACCGGTGAATCGGTGAACTTTCTTGTGCTGACTCTGTTTTTAATTTCGGGAAGAAGATCCATAGCTCGCTCCTTCTGTTATTATTGATAAATAAGCCCCTTTCATCTATCCTTTAACGAAAGATGAGGAAAAAAGGGATTTTAACGATTCTATTAGTTATTGTAACAGGTCAACTCGTTTTTTCACAGGGGCCGGATGAAGAAATTCAGCACAAAGTATTACAGTATTACGAATCTTTAAAATCTTTCCATCCAAGATTAGAAGGATCCAAAGGGGAAGAAAAAACTATAAACCTAATACTAAGTCTTCTTGAAGAGACCAATACAAGAAACCGGATATTGGATTTTCAAAATTACGAAGGCCGGCATTCTTTCTCAAGAGTAATCGAAGCGGATATTCCCGGGGAGAATCCCGACACTCTTATATTTGCGGCTCCTTTAAACCATTCGGCGGGAATAAAGCCTGAAAAAGATTATTCTGTAAGTGTAGCCCTGCTCTTAGGATTAGTAAAATATTTTTCACAGGAAAACAGTACTCCGCCTGTTTCACTGAAATTTCTCTTTCTCGGCGCCGAGAAAGGAGAAGAGGATTTTTATCCCATGGGTTCCCGCCTTTTCCTGACGGAATACACTTCGGAGAATCAAACCGCAGTAGTCTACCTTGATTTAGCTTCGTTGCCTTCCCGAATTATCTTAGAAACCGGAGGTGGAGACCGTGTATCTCCGAAGTGGCTCGTGGAGGATGCGGCAGATGGAATAAAGACAAGCAAACTGCCCTTCCTTATCTTAGGGAATAGAAACCAGGCTTTTCGGGCGGGTTTGTCCGACACAATTACATCAATCATTCCATATCTCAAATCCGATATTCCGGGCATTGGAATAACCGGGCGGTACGGTTCCGATCCTGTAGAAACTGAAGAATGGTTCTCATCATTCATTAGTTTTTGCAATTCCTTGGTAAACCAATACGAAAGCGGATTCCCCGAAACTTGGGACCGGCATTATTTGTTTTTTCAAATCCGCGCCTCTTTTCTGATAATCCCGGAAAAGGGTTATGTCTTAATCCTCTTAGGTGTACTCGCTTTCGCCTTCGCTTATGGATTGATATTTAGAACTCGGGTCATTAAATATGTTAAAACCGTTGCAAAAAACTTCTGGAACCTTCCGCTCTTGCTGGGACTCATCTTTCTGTTACTCTTTATCGCCACACTGCTGGTCCAGGGGTTTCTTGAACTGCGGGGATATCCCGGGTTATGGGAGTTCAATCCGCTTTTCTTTTTTCTCCTGAAAATTGCTTTAGCGGTATTCCTGTTTACATTTATCTTTCACGGTCTAAGGGGGTTACCGATCTCTCAGAAGGGAAGTTTCTATTCAGCCGCGGCTATTTTCTTTCTATTTATCGATATCTTCCTTTTTGCCGCGGTGGATGTTTCTGTCAGTTATTATTTTGTCTGGGCATTCTTCTTTGCCTTCTGTTTCTCTGTAACGGCGAACCGTGTCTTTAAGATCATTTTCTTTCTGCTTTCTCCCATGTGGCTGTTTAAAGCTGCATTGGATATTTTTACCTTGCCTGAAAAAATGCTCAGCGGCTTAGCGATTTTGGATGCGGTTGAGGGAAATTTGTTTCTCGCTTTTGTAACCCTTCCTTTTATGCTGATGCTGATACGGCTCGATTTTGTTATACGTCACCCCAAGCGGAAATGGAAAAACATTTCGTTAAAAGGATCCCTATGGATATCCGGATTGATGACCGTGGGAATAGCCGCCTACTTAATACTCTACTCACCCTACGGAGTAGATAATCCTCAGCCCGTTATGCTGAAAGAAACGATTGATTTGAACGAAAAAACCAGACAACTGACCATATCCAGTCCCGCGGCGTTAGGAACCTTTACTTTCCAGTACGGAGACCGGGTTCATGACATAACAACACGGTCCTCTTCCTTTACTTTTGCAAAGGAGTATGTACCCGACTTAATAGACTTCACCACGGAAAAACACCATTTTTTACGACGGACCCAGATCAAGACTGTAATGGATACCCGATTTCCCCTCTATATATACAATCTCAAAATAGAATCGGATGAAGAAATAACTATATACGATTCAAATTTCCCTCCGATTGTTCAGGATCAGGGGAAAAGTGTCGTCTTCAACATCGGGAAAAATCCCCCCCTCCCCCTTCAGGTGAACTTTACTGTTCCGGGTTCCCCCAATTATACCTATACGGTAGAATGCATTTCCCTAGAAACTATGGAGGATGTTTCAGAAACAAATCCGCTTATACACTTAAACGAACGACTCCGGTTACAGGGGAAAATACAATGAGCCTACAGCGGAAGATATGGTTTCACATCGATATGGACGCATTTTACGCATCTGTTGAGCAAAGGGACAATCCCGAATACCGTAACAAACCTGTAATTGTGGGTGCCCTTCCGGGGCAGCGGGGGGTCGTTTCCGCGTGTTCCTACGAAGCCCGCAAGCACGGTGTCCATTCCGCCATGCCCATATCCCAAGCTTACCGGTTATGTCCTCAGGGAATTTTCGTTCCCGTAAGAATGCAGAGGTATCAGGCAATTTCAGAATCAATAATGGAAATATTAAAAAAATTCTCCCCCGTAATCCAGCAGGTTTCGGTGGATGAAGCATACATGGATATGACGGGTACCGAACGGCTCTTCGGAAACCCTGTAGATACAGCAAGGAAACTAAAACAGGAAATAAAAGATGATAAAGGATTGATAGTTTCCGTAGGGATTGCACCGAATAAATTTTTAGCGAAACTGGCCTCTGATTTCGATAAACCCGATGGTCTATATCAAGTAAAAGAGGGAGAAGAAACTGCCTTTTTAGACCGTTTGCCGTTAAAATCCCTTTGGGGGGTGGGAGAAAAGACGCGGCTTAGGCTGCGAGAATTGAATATAACACAAATCGCACAGATACGGGAGATAGGGGAACAGCTTCTTCAAAACGCTATGGGTAAGGCGACGGGCGCCTATCTGTACCGGGCTGCCTGCGGTTTAGATCCGGGTGTCCATTCTGAGAAACCTAAGAGCAGGTCCGTAAGCTCCGAAACTACCTTTCAGCGGGACACAAAAAACCGTGAAATTTTAGAAAAGGCGCTTTTGGATCTTTCCAATCAGGTAACCTTCCGTTTAATGGAGGAAGGTTTCCGTTCCAGAACAGTGTCTGTAAAAGTCCGCCTATCGGATTTTACCACCCATACGGTAAGAAAAACCATGAGCCATTGGCTTACTTCTTCGGAAGAGCTCTACTCCATATCGCTTTCGCTGCTGGAAAAGCGTTGGGACGGCTACACACCTGTCCGTCTACTAGGTGTTGGTACAGAAGAGCTTGAGCCGGCACAAACCCCTGTACAGAAAGAACTTTTCTCCGATGACTACGATAAAAAGAAAACCGTGGAAGAGGCCGTCCTCGCAATAAGAAGAAAATTCGGCTCCGGTGAAGTGGTTAAGGCAAGCCTTTTGGGCAAGAAAAAACGTGTCTTCCGGGATAACTCCCCGGAAGACACGTTCTAAGCTTAACTATTGTAAAAAGGCAATGTAGAATTACTGTACCTTACAGGGACTCCTTAAGCTCCTTTGCCTTCTTTAAATCTATACTATTATCCTCGCCGGGATTGCTCATGGCTTGAATCTTTCCTATGGCAAAGTTGAGAAGATCAAGCGCTTCTTCCCTATCAGTTTTATTGGGAATATCCACCGTGCCTTCATAATAAAATCCCCGCTCCAATTCATTGTCAGCGGAAGGATACCGCTTCTTTTTCCGTGCAGAATACTTATCTCGCTGAGCCTCGTTCCAGCCCCTTTCGTTTAGATGGGAAGCCAGCTGAATGTAATAATCGTAATCGATCTCCTCCCGTTCCCCGGCTTCATAATCGGCCTCCATAAGGTCCACCGCACGCCGTCCCAAAGAAACCGCGTAATTATCACTGCCAAAGGAGATAATGCCGCCGGGGAGCTTTTCATAAAGCTGTCCTAAAACAAAATAGGCATCGGGAAAATCAGGTTTGATGGTAATCGCTGAGGTAAGAAGTTCCCGCATCGGCTTTGCTTTGGCTAAACTCTTTAACACACCTTTTACCTGACCGTATTTTCCGATATTTGCGGACTTCCAGTAATAACCCAAATGGTTGTCAGGGTCCGCCTGGATTGCTTGTTCCGCGTAATCCCTTCCCTCCAGATACAGATCGATCAGTTCAGAATCCGGCCCGCCCCTGTCGGCAAGCCTTTCCCCCGTATTGAGCTTCAGCCGGGCCAGTCTCCAGTAAATTTCCGCCTTCTCGCTTCCCCCGTTTGCCCTGCTGATATTATCCAAAAGAACTTTCTCGGCAGCCTGATAATCACCTTTTTTTCTAATGGTGTCAGCATCCTCTAAAACACCTGAAATATCGGCAAAAAGAGACAAGGCAAAAATTAACAACACTGGAATGATAACAAGCTTTTTCATCAGTTCCTCCTTCTCTATACTTGATGACACTATTGCGGGGAAAGGAAACTGTCAAGGGGATGGCGGGTTATCCCTCAGGCTATTTAACTTTCTAAAAATTAAAATACCGGTACGGTTCATCACCGAAAACGTAATCTTCCCGATAATCATGATGGTAAAAACCTACATCATACCTATTTTTGACAGGTTCTATGTACATGTCTTCCTTAGGGCCCGCAAATCCTCCCTCCCCCATCGCATCAAACTGTTTGCTCCGTTCCCGCAGTTTTATCAAAATAGTATTCTTTCCTTTTTTAATGATGGCAGAAGGAATGCTGTAGACCCGTGGATAATTGTGCGGCCACGCGGGTCTCTCGTCAGTATTGCTCACATCTGCTCCGTTAAAATAGACAGTATCGGTGTTATCAATCTTCCCTAAAGAGAGGAGAATTGCTCTACCTTCCATTTCCCTGGGTATGTCTATAATCTTTTTAAAAAAAACATCCGGGCATCTCTTCTTATATTTTTCATCGAAGGATTCCCATAATGCCGGGAGTATTGCGGTTTCCCACTCCCTCTGATTTAAAGAGATTTCCCATCTCCCGGAAATTGGGATCCTCGGTGTTTTTAAGGGATTAAAAAACAGATTATCCGCCTTAAATTCAGCACCCATATTAGATAATATCTGGGAAATAGTTCTGGTTTCCCGCCATCGGGTAAACCTCAGATAGGTATTTGTATCAGCATCGAGCATGTCCGAATCAATGACGGAAAAGATGATGGCACCTCTGCCGATTTTTTTTCTTGCCACTCTATTATCCAGTCCAAGTTCGGCATCTCCCGATAAAACCAAGGCACTTCTGTCTGTTCTGCTGTGTATATCGGAAACACTCAACCCGCGGAACTCCTCCCAATCCGGAACAGTATGGCTGCTCTTATAAAAAGAAACGGTCTTTGCGCTCACACCCAAATTACCGTATCCTTCTTTGCGGGGAAGGAAAAACACCTTCCCGCCGGATTCTGTGTATTTTTTCAGTTTGTCTACATTATAGGTAAAGTGTTTGCCAATAATAGTAAGAGCCGCGTCCCGGGTAAAGCCTTCGGCTGTCTTATACACTATTCCGAGTTCGTCCAATTTCCCCCGGTCCTCTTTATCCCCCAGGAGTACCGTTTTACCTTTTTTCGGATGGGGTACAGTCACCGCATACTCCAGAATTTTGTCTGTTAAAACATCAGCAACCGGATCGTCTTCCGTCCTCATCTCTATATCTAAGGTGCATAGCACAATCATTCCATTACCATAAGGAAGCTCCAACAGGGGTGAATAAGCTAGATCGAATTCACATTCAAGAATGGGCCGCCAGGAACTTTTATGTGGTTTTTCTATTGCCGCACTGGACACTGAACCGCGATTCCCCCAATGGTAACCGTAGTACGGGAACCACCATTTACCAAGTTTTGTTTTCCCGGGGCTATACTCGGGATATCCGTCAATCAAGGTTCCGGACCCGCGGAAATCTCTAATATCATCATCATCCAGATTAGCTGCCGCAGGATGATCTTTTGCTATTGCAAAAACTCTTCTTGTGACATGGCGGCTAACACGGAATCCGATCTCCCTTAGGTAATCGGGATCTTGAGAAAAAATGACTACTCTTCCCCCCTTAAAGATATATTTTCTTAAATTTTCCCGCATAGGTCCCATTTCTTTCAGGCAGTTCCTTCCGATTACAAGGAAAGCATTCCCATTTTTTCCATCCCACGCAGCCGGCATATACCCCAACCTCCGGAGATAACCAGAAGTATCTCCAAGGGGGTCGAAAACCGGGATTTTTTTTCTATTCTTTTTTCCAGGGATAAAAACGGTAAAGGTAAACTCATCGTGCAGCCTCTGTTCTCCAATTGTTATGACCGCTGTAATTTTCCCGGTATTTCTAGCATAGTTAAGCTTATCCGGTAAATTATACTGTAACGGTATTTTTTTCAGCTCCCCTGCTCCCAATTCAGCAGAAACAGCTCCTTCGGAAATCATGTTACCTTCCAGTACCGATTTCCACGTACCGGAAAAATTCTGAGACTCTCTGGAATTGTTAATAAGTACGATCTGTTTTTCGACAACCTCACCGGGATAATAATTATGGCCTTTTTCGGTGAAACATCCTTCTTTTCCCGCAATCCATACGAGAAAGTCATTATTGTATCTAAATAGTGCTTCTCCGGCGGGAAGAAGATCACCTTCCCGGGAGTCTAAGTAGAAGAAATCGCCCCTTGGTACATCCGGTAAATGGGATCCAAGACTTTTTTCGTTATTATCTACCTTTCCCCAGGTTGCCTTTAGGTGCCAGGGGACCATTCCACCGGAGATGCCCCAGGTTCGCCAGCTTCTCCAGGTGCTTCGGATAAATAGCTCCTGAATTTTCTGAAAAAGGATGTTTTTGTTTATGACATCAGCATCATGCCAGGATTCATACCTTTGACCAGCGATAAATCTATTCTTAATCGAAGCCCGGTACTCAGCTGTTTCTATTTTATACGCATTTTTTCCGAAGTATATGGCAGCAAACTCGGTAATCCATGGTTCGGTATGAATCGCTTTCGGGTAATCTGTCCTTCCCCTTAGGAGGGCTACATGAACGGGCGTTCCAAACTCTACTAGTAGGAGAGGCATTGTATCATGATTTGCCCAATACGAAAGCCATTCCTCCCGTTCCTGGAGGGGAATCATATTCAAGTACATGTTCAGAGTAAATACATCGGCAATGCCTCCCCCATGATGCGCAAACACCGGACGGGAAGAATCGAATTTTTTTAGTATGGAAAATCCTTCTTCACCCCTTGGGAGTCGCCGTTTCCTCCAGTAAAAACAGTCATACCAGCCATCCTTCCGGATACCGAGACTCTCAGGATGCATTCCCAAGCCGGAACCGAATACATTTCCGTTAGTGCCCCAAAGCAGAACGGAAGGATGGTTCCGGACCTGCCGGATTTCTTCGGCTACCAGAGCTTCGAAGTCCCTCTTCCCGGAATCTTCCCAATCATTCAGAAACCGCCACATATTACCCACCGCACCGGTAACACCGATACCTTTACGGTCGGCAATATCGTACCAAACAGGCCATGCTGGATTACTTGTTTTCTCGGGCCACATTTCGATAAGATTAAATCCCTGCCGGATAAAATTATCGATCTGTTTTTCCACAAGCGGAGGATTGTCCGAAGCAGTCCCATTCACCGGACGGAAATGTATCTTTTTCCCGTTTAGATAGAAATCCTTGTCTTTTATCCAGATTTCCCGGAAGCCGAACCGTCCGGTATAGGTATCACCTGTTCCGGGACCCTGTATATGTAAATAAAGATCGTACAGGTTGGGCGTACCGATATCCCATAACTTAGGATCCGGCCATTTCCAGGAAAGGTGTATCTTCTCAGTTTTATTATCCAGCATACAAGAATCCGAAAAAACAATCCTCTTATAATCCGGAGAGATAATTTCTGCGGTAAACAAATACTTTGCCGGTTTTGTATCCCAAAGAGTAATATCTAGAGAAAATGTTTTTTCTCTATAAGAGGTGATGATACCTACTCCCTTAATAACAGCTCCTGTTCTGAGATTTCCTTTTAAAGAGTGCCCGGTATTCTGCCGCATTATTCTCCCCTTTGTAATTGGATTATCTTCACCCTGCCGGACTCACCAAACAAAACTGCCTCCCCAAAATGGGGAGGCTTTAAAAGTTTTAAGGTAACTGTTATTTTTTCAGGGACCAATACTTGTCGAATTGAATCTGCATCTGAGCCCTAATTTTCTCGATTCCCGCTTTCTTTAACTTTTCCATGTACGCATCTACATAATCGTCCGGATCCAGGACACCGAGGCCAAGGCCTTTTCCTATCTCGTTCCATAGAGACTGGACAGCGGCAACCTCGTTTTTTACCAGGTCGTCATTAAAGCTCCAGTCCGGCATAAAGGACGGATTTGCGCTATCATTTAAGTTCCTTACCTGTTCGTGGAGATCGTCAGGTTCTCCCGGCATAAGATACCGGAGAAACGTGTTTCCTAAGGTCCAGTGGCGGGACATAGCATCGTAACCGCTGTCTGCAATCTGTTCAACCCGGTTATCCTCAATTTTTTTGTAGTGTTCATCTTCAATTCCGTAGACCATAAGGTTGTACAGGTATTTGTCTGTGTGTACTTGATTCAGGAATTGCATTGCTTTTTCCGGGTTTTCTGATGTGACGCTTATGGTGTTTAGCGTAGCGGTTACCCCGGATAATTCGGGTTTGGCAACCGGAAAAAAGTACGCCTCGTAGCCGTTCTCATTTTTAAACGTGGCTTCGCTGTTAAAGTTCAACGTGGTTATACTGGAAGCAATTTTCCCGGCTTTAATTTCAGCCCGGGCATCTTTAATGGTAAGAGCATCGGAACGGATAAATCCCCGTTCGTACCAATCTCTCATGGCATTCCAGTTAGCAAGGATGCTTTCCCGATGTTCTTCATCGATAAGTTCGTGGTAAAAATTATCGGGGTCATCCATATAGGCGTTGAATCCGCTGCCCAGCTGTTTCATAGGGGAATGTGCGGGTGCGGGACCTATTCCGTCTTTCATGTGAGCCAGTGATCCGGCGGTATGATTAAAGGGAATCACACCCGGTTCATTGGCAAGCACCTTTTCGTAGAACAGTTCTAAGTCCTTGTATGTCTTAAAGGCATCGGGATCGAATCCGTATTTATCGGACAGCTCCTTATTAACCCACATTCCCCGCCACCGGGTAAAATTCTGTGTGTTCGGGACGCCATAGATTATATTGTTTACCTTCGTCAGGTCCCAGATTTTGTCAGGAAGACTATTCTTTATGTCGGGTCCATGTCTTTCCAACAGATCATCCAAAGGAAGTAATACCGCGTCCATTGCGAATTTTGCGTAGGTGGCTCCGGCTACCCAATCGCACATCCAGAGAAGATCGAATACTTCACCGGAGGCAAACAGGATGGGTACCTTCTGGGAATAGGTGGTATAATTCATCGGCCGGTAATCGATTTCAACATTGATTTCCTTTTTTAAGTGTTCATTCACCTTACCCCAAACTTGATCAAGATCATCCTGATCGTCAAAAAACATGTACCAGATTAGTTTCGTTGTCTTTTCAACAGCGGCAGAACCGGTTTCTTCCTTTTCCCCGGCTGCGAACACTGTCCCGAAAGCTATCAGAGACAGTACAAATAAAAAAACTAGTTTTTTCATGAAAACCTCCTATTGTATTTTAGTATATATAAGCTTTAAGCTCATATTTCCAATTAAAATCACCCCTTTACAGATCCCACCGTTAGTCCCTGGACGAAATACTTTTGAAGAAAAGGGAAGAGGATAATAATGGGACCAATGGCTATTATGCACATGGCCATCCTAAGATTCTCCGTGGGAACCTGAATATCCCGGAGCATTTCGGAACTCATCATGTCCCTTCTGACGGTACTCAGGTCTTCCATCATCACCTTTAAAAGCATCTGCAGGCTGTACATTTTGGGTTTTGTTATATAAAGGACACTGGTAAACCAATCGTTCCAGTAACCTAAGGCAACTATTAAAGCAACCGTGGCAAGTACAGGTGTTGATAGGGGAATTATAATCCGCCAGTAGATCCTCATCTCGCTGGCTCCGTCTATCTTTGCTGATTCTATGAGGGAAGTCGGTATTTTCTGGAAATTGGCTCTGATAAGAAACACCGTAAAGGGATTCACAATATGCATGAGGATTAGGACAGTATAAGTGTTCTGGAGTCTAAAATACCGGGTGATCAGGATATAAATCGGAACCAAACCTCCGGAAAAAAGCATCACAAAGAACAGGTAAAATGATAAAAATCGACGGAAGATAAAGTCCCGCCGCGAAAGCGGATACGCCATCATGGAAGAGATAAGTACCGAAAGTGCCGTCCCTACGGTGGTAACAAAGAGGGTAACCTTGTAGGCATTCAAAAGCTTATCGGGACGTTTGAATATTACATCGTAAGCACTTAAGGACAAACGATGCGGAATAAGGCTGAAGCCGTGATTAATAATATCAACCTCGTTCGAGAGGGATATTGATATAATCATTAAAAGGGGAAAGAGGGTAATAAAAGACATTCCAGCAAGCACTAGATGAATAACCATTCTGCTTTTCCGGGACAACAGCATTGTCCTGCTGACTTCCCTTATGGCGTTACGCTGCATTTTTCCCTTCTCCTTACTAAAAATTCTAAAAAAGCGAGTTTTCCGGTGCGATTTTCTTAACCATCATGTTTGCTCCAAACACTAAAAAGAATCCCACCACATTCTTGTATAGATCCGCTGCAGCAGCCATTGCAGGATCACCAATTGTCCTGAGCGCCCGGAATACATAGGTTTCTATAACGTCCGATACACTGTAGAGGGTAGGCATATCCCGGGGAAGGTTATAAAACATGCCGAAATCGGCCTTCATAAGATTTCCGATCCCCAATATGACCAGAATAGTGATAAGGGGGTAGAGAAACGGCAGAGTTACGTGGCGGATTGTCTGCAGTTTCGAGGCTCCGTCGATAGTAGCAGCATCGAAGTATGCCCCGTCGATACCCATAAGGGTCGCAAAGTAGAGCACGCTTCCAAAACCCGCCCCTTTCCAAAGGGTTGCGAAGAGGAAAATACCCGGCCAAGCTTTTGGAGTGGAATACCAGGAGACCGGTTCGAGTCCAAGGCGTGTTAGTAAACCGTTAAATAAACCGTAATCTACACTTAACAAAGTATGAAACATATACGCCGCAACGACCCATGAGATAAAGCGGGGGAAAATCAAAAGGGATTGGTAAGTTTTAATACTGTACCGGTTGGTTAATTCGAAGAGCATCAAAGCGATAACGATAGAGGTAAAATTCCCTGCCACCATAAAAACCAAACTGTAGAGTACAGTGTTCCTGGTTATTCTAAAGGCTGCATCCGTTATAAAGAGGAATCTAAAATTATCAAAACCAACCCATGGACTGCTGAATATCCCCTTGGAAAAAGAAAAATTTTTAAAGGCTAAAATAATACCCGGTAAAGGCAGATAGTTAAGAATAAAGACTAACAGAACAGCGGGTATAGTTAAGACCAGTAATTCTAATGATGATTTCCATCTTAATTTGTTAATCTTTCTTGTCGAAAACATTTACACCTTTCCTTTATCCGGAATATATTTGTTTGATGATTATCTTAAGGGGTTATGATTCGCGCTGTAAATTTTAAATTTCGAAGAATGATTTAAAATTACATAGATTTACACCAAAACATTAGACTTAAAATTTTAAACATAATTAAAAATCTAGACTTAAAAATATCCAATGAAGACGGTTCCAACGATTCTAAATTTGCAATTTAGAATCGCCTTTTTACAAATGTAAAAGCCTGGAATTTTCATTTGCGTTTTAAAAGATGTCCCTTTATACTGAAAAGCGTTCATGAATATTTTTAAGAATACCGAAAAAAAGAGAACCTTTTTCTCAAAACTCCTTTTTACCTTTCTGGCGGTAATCACAGTTACCATTGTATTAGTGTCCTCCATTCTCTACGTCAATTTCGAAAAGATCGCTATAAAACAGGCAAACACCTACGTAACGGACAATTTATTAAAGGTATGCTCCGGAACACAATTTATGGTGGATTGGGTTAAGCTGATGCTGATACAGATGTATAGAGATAATGACATTCAAAACATGCTCTTTGATAACGCGCCTGATCCCGTACAAATCTCGAACGCAAGCAACCGATTGGCCTCTTATCAGGCATCGTCCCCCTTCTTTCGCTCTATTTACCTTTACAACGGAGGCATCGATACAATCTACTACCCGGGAGAAAACGTCTTTTCCTTCGATCGAAATTCCTTTCACGACTCAGAAGTATTCAACTACCTGGACGATCGCAGCAGCAGGCTGCATATGACTCCTATTCCCCGGGTTATAGGCAATTTATCAAACAATGTAGAGATTAAACATAATGTTTTTACCTTCATAATGTTTGATAACCCCAGCTCGATAACCTCGTACCCCAATGCCGTCATCCTTAATTTCTCAGAAGATCTGCTTAAGGACATTATAAAAACATTAAATCCAAACAAAAAAGGAGAAATTGTTGTAATAGACGAGGAGGGAAGAACAATGATAAGCTCCTCAAAACATCCATTTCTGTCAAATATGGGAAAGGCTGATTATGCTCCGCAGGTTTTGGAAGCTGAAAAAGATTCAGGGAGTTTTGTTTCTACAATACAGGGGGATAAATTCCTTGTAAATTATGTTTATCCGGAGGTGGTTATTCCGGAAAGTTATAAGCTGTCATGGAGATATATCAATCTTATTCCCTACTCGGAATTAACCGGAGAAATTCAGACGATGAGGAAAAACACTCTGCTGTTTCTCTTACTATTTCTCGGAGTAGGGATTCCCATAATCATACTTCTCAGCAGGTATCTTTACGCGCCTGTTTCGGAATTAAAAAATAATATTGATAAACTCGAAATGGAAAAACAAAAAAACAACGAACATCTCAAGCAGGATTTTCTTAGAAAATTACTATTTGGAGAAATCCAATATACCGAAAACGAACTATCTGCTGAATTCAGAGAATACGATTTGCAGGTCGATCCCTTTGAATATTTTATCCTCTTCCTCGTAAGAATCGATGATTATAATTCTTTCCGGGACCGTTTCGATACACACAAGAGAAATGAACTAAAGAAAGAAATAATCCGGCTGATCAATATGAATCTTCCCAATAGGAAAATAGAATCGGTCAGCCTTGAGGAAGACACGATCGCCGTTATTCTAAATACGGATAATAACTCCGGCAACGAATTGGAAAATATCGTTGGAGAAATTCAAAGGGATGTGAAAGACAATATAGATCTTACCATCAGCATTACTATCGGAAATTGCGGTAAGAATCTTGTAGAGGATATCAACTTATTATACACACGAACCTTCGATGTCTCCCACAACCGGTATTTCCTGGGAAGGGAGTGTGTGATTGACTGTAATAGGATTAAAATAAAACCAGCTTTAAATCATCACTTTCCATACGGTAAAGAAAAAATTTTCACAGAAATGCTGCTTATGAATAAGCTTGCGGAAGGCAGAATGTTATTCAGAGAAATTCTCAATTCCACCCGGGGCTTTTCCTTTTCTATATTTCAAACATCTCTTCAGAGACTTGTTTTGGCTGTTCATTCAGTACTAGATACCCTTAGAAAAAACTCTCTCACCTCCTCCTCTGATAACCTAAAGTCACCGTTAACAACACTATTTACCTGTGATACTGTCGAGGAGATTGAGAACCAGCTATTTCCCTACTTAGAAAAAACTATTCCACTGTTCCAAGTCAAAAAAGAGCATGATCATAACCGTCTTATAACTTACATTACCGACGATATAAAAAAACACTATTCCAATCCCCGGTTATGCGCTGAACAGTACGCGGAAGAATGCGGCTTGTCACCAATATATCTGGGGAGATTATTCAAACAGTATACTACAAATTCAATAGCGGAATACATCAATATTACAAGAGTAGAGAAGGGAAAGGAACTTCTAGTGACTACAGATAACCCGGTAAACGAGATTGTAAAAAAGATTGGGTTCACCTACGAGAATTATTTCTATTCTATTTTTAAGAAGTACAATGGAGTGACGCCTACAGAATACAGACAGAAACAGAAGGATAGTATTCATGCTCATGAAGATGTGTGTTGAGAGCGCCGGGAATTGCGGACTTGACAGGATAGTACAATTTTTTGCTGTAATACGGCAAGAATTATAGAAATGACATTGGTATTGTAAAAATTATGGAACTGAAAAACTACGATCAGAGAAAAATTACTGAGAATCTTAGCCGTTTAAAGCGGTTAGCAGAAGGTGAAGGGAATGTTGTTATCAAACCCCGATGGCCCGGAGAAGGGCCTGATTTAAACCAGGTACGTTTTTATCAAGACAAAGAAGAAGCATTTCATTTCTATATCGGTAAATTTAATGTGGAAACCGAGGCTATGGAATTGGGATATCACAACATACCCTACTTTAGAGCTGGATTCGGACGGACCGCCTACCTCATGGCTGTGGCATACGACTGCGAACCGGTATTCGTTAATCATGTTATCAACGCAAAACCCAGGATCGGAACCGCCGAGGGGATTGCCTCCTTCGAAAAAAAAGAGAACATTCATGAACACGGGTTCTATCCGGAACTCCTCTCGAGAATCGAAGAGATCCAGCAAAGATGGGGGGATGTACCTTTTATTCCAAGCGATACCCAGTCGCCCATCGATCTGGCCACAGAAATAGTACACACCGAGCCGTTCATGCTTACCATGTTCGATGATCCGGAAGCGGTGCATTCCTACCTGCAAAAACTGACAGAATCCATTGTGGAATATCTAAAATACGAAAGAACTGTTGTAAAAAACGGTATTGGATGGAACTCCGATTACCCCTTCCCTAAGGGGGTTCACTTCAGTGATGACAACGCCGCTTTTCTTTCTCCCGATATATACCGGGATTTCGCCCTGCCCTACATCGATCGGTGTTCAGAGATTTTCGGCGGTGTCACGCTCCACTGCTGCATGGGGTATAAACAGAACTTACACGTTATGGCCGGCGCAAAGGGCTTTATCGGGTTCGATCCCCAGCCCGGCTACAATCCCGAAGAGGAAAGTCTAAAGGCCCTTACCGGAAAGGGATTCTGGAGGATTTGGGACGGAAACATCGCAAAGGGAGAGCACGCGGTTTCCGAATATAAGCGGTTGATCGATATTACCAAGGATAGAACCGGACTGATGCTGGAAATAAACGGAGAATCCCGGGAGAGGAGCCTATCCATAGCGGAAAAAGTACGTTCATACGCTGACCAAAAGGGTAGGCTATAATAGATTTTTCAACGTCAGCCGGTGAATCCGCGTCGGCTATTGATCCCTCCATTCGATACCCTTATTATGGACTCGGAGACAATCGATGAAAGAAAAAAAAATTATACCGCCCCGCGTTCTAAAAGGGTTCCGGGATTCCCTTCCCGCGGAAGAGCTCTTGCGTAAAAATATCCAGCGGAAGCTGGAAGACACCTTCGAAAGGTACTCATTCGTACCCATCGATACCCCGGTCCTGGAGTACACGGAAATTCTATTGGGAAAAGGCAGCGGTGAAACGGACAAACAGATCTATCGGTTTGAAGATCACGGCGGCCGGGATGTGGCAATGCGGTTCGACCTGACCGTACCCTTTGCCAGGTACATCGCCGCCCATCTCCAGGAACTTAAGCTCCCGTTTCGACGTTACCATATCGGCAAAGTTTTCCGGGGTGAAAATACGCAACGGGGACGTTACCGGGAATTTATTCAGTGCGATTTTGATATCGTCGGGGTTGATGCTGTTTCCGCTGATTTTGAAATACTGCAACTGGTGAACAACTCCTTTATAAATATCGGGGTGGAAAACATTATTATCCGTTTATCTCACCGGGGAGTTTTTCGTTCCCTTCTAGACCGTCTAGGCGTTATGGACCGGGATGTGGAAATCCTCAGAACAGCGGATAGACTGGAAAAAGCTGGGGCGGAAAATGTAAAAAAAATGCTTTTAGATATTGTCGATCCTGAAACAGCGGATAAAATCCTTGCCTTTATTCAAGTAAAGGGTACGCAGGAAGAAACCCTTGCGGTAATGGAACACTTCGTCGGCGCGGATGATCCGTCTCTGCTCCGCTTGAGGGAACTGTTATCCCTCATCGAATTGTCAGAATTAGCAGGCAGAGCCGTAATTGATCCATCCATCACCAGGGGACTCGATTATTACACCGGAATGGTTTTCGAAACCTTCCTGAAAGATAATCCCGGCATCGGTTCCGTATGTTCCGGGGGAAGGTATAACGATTTAGCCTCCCTCTACACCAAGGAGAAAATTCCCGGGGTAGGAGGCTCAATAGGGTTAGACCGCCTTTTAGCCGCCCTGGAAAACACCGAAACCGCAGCCTCCGCGGGATATCCGGGAAACATCCTGATCTTCTGTATGGACGAAACGTTCCTTTCCTTTTATCACAACCTGGCGGAAAAATTCAGAAAACACGGAATCGCCGCGGAAGTATTTCCTGAACCGAAAAAAATCGCCGCGCAATTTACCTACGCGGAACGCCGCGGTATACCTATTGGAATCATATGCGGAGAAGATGAAATCAAAGAAGGACGAATAAATCTAAAGGATCTGGTAACCAGAGAAAGTTTCCCTAATCTGAATGAAACAGAGGCTTTAAAAACAGCCGCTGAGATACTAAAACGTCTTGGTGGAAACCGGATACCGGAAGTACATTAGTCCTATGGTACCCGAGAATCTTCCGGTATATCAGGAAAAAGAGCGCATTATCGATGCTCTTAAGGAGCATCAAGTTGTTGTCGTAGAAAGCCCCACCGGCTCCGGAAAAACTACGCAGCTCCCCCTTATCCTGCATGAAGCAGGTTACTCCGAAACAGGAATAATCGGTGTGACCCAGCCCCGGCGGATCGCTACCCTTTCGGTGAGTGAATACATATCAAAACAACTCGATTGTAACGTAGGTGAGTTCGTCGGCTACAAGATGCGGTTCGAAGATGTTACCGGTCCGGAAACCCGGTTAAAGATAATGACCGACGGTATCCTCCTTCAGGAAATAAAGGCTGATTATTACCTCTCCGATTATGGAGCCGTCATTGTGGATGAGGCTCATGAACGGAGCCTGAATATCGATTTTATACTGGGACTCCTGAAACGGGTTTTAGACGAACGGCCGGACTTCAGAGTAGTTGTCTCTTCCGCTACCATTAACGCCGAAATTTTTTCAGAATATTTCGGTTCCTGTCCCATCGTCCGGATCGATACCCCAATGTATCCGGTAAAAACAGTATATGCTCCCCCGACACCGGAAACATACGAAGGCATGATTGAGAAAATCAGGGAAATCGTGGATAAATCGGTTACTCAGAAAAAGGTTCCCGGAGATTTTCTGATCTTTCTCTCCGGAGAAAAAAACATTAAGGACTGCATTTCCGAATTAAAAAGGATCCCCGGATCAAGAAAAAAACTGCAAATCCTACCCCTCTATTCCCGGCTAAGCAAGGAGGAACAGGAACAGGTTTTTCCGCCGCCCCCTCCGGGAAAAACGAAGGTGGTTGTGGCAACTAATATTGCGGAAACCAGCGTCACCATCGACGGAATCACCCAGGTTATCGATTCCGGATTGGCCAAGATGAATTACTACAATCCCCGGACTTTTACCTCCTCACTCATCGAAGGTCCTATTTCCAAGGCTTCCTGCAACCAGCGCAAAGGACGGGCAGGAAGAACACGCCCCGGCACCTGTTACCGGCTGTACTGTAAAGAAGATTATGAAAGCAGAAGCCTCTTTACCTTGGAGGAGATATTCCGGACGGACCTTTCCGAGGTGGTCTTACGGATGGCCGAAATCGGCATAACCGAGTTCGATACCTTCGATTTTATCTCGCCTCCTCCAAAGGCGGGAATCCTCGGCGCCGTAGAGACTCTTCGTCTTTTAGAGGCATTGACACCGGAAAATACCCTTTCCAATATCGGCAGAATGATGGCCCAGTTCCCCCTGCTTCCAAAACATTCCAGGATGATTGCCGCCGCCATCCGGTCCTATCCTGCCGTAATCCGCGAGGTTATCACCGCTACATCCTTCCTTACGGCTCATACCCCGTTTATACTTCCCCAGGGAGAGGAACTCGCGGCCCGGAAGGCTCATCACTCCTTTCGGGATGACCACGGCGATTTCGTCTCTTATTTAAAACTGCTTCATGCCTACAAGCCGGTAAAAGATAAGGATACCTTCTGCGAAACATACTACCTGGACCGTCAAACCATGGATGAGATCGCCAACATAGAACAGCAGCTCTCCGAAATAGTATCGGAAATGAATGTCCCCTTAACGGAAGGAGGTCCGGTAGAGGATTTTCTGTGTGCTTCCGCTACAGGACTGATCCAGTTTGTCTGCGCCCGTTCGGGAAAGTGGGCGTACAGGAGTTTGACAGCGGAAAAGGTTCAGATTCATCCCGGTTCAGTACTTTTTAAAGAAACCCCTAAATACATTGTCGCAGGAGAAATCGTCCGGACAACAAAGATGTGGGCCCGCACCGTCTCGCCCTTGGAGGAGAAATGGCTTCCCCGGATATCTCCGGAAATAGCAAAAAACCTGACGGGTCAGGATACAAAGAAAAAGAAAGAGGGGGTACAAAAACGGGATACCACCTGGCAGATAAAAATCGGGTCGGAACTTTTTACCCTGGAACCCTACAAAGGAAAGAAAAAGATTGCCCTCCTCCCGTGGAATGAAATAGCAAAGGAGATAAAACAAAAAGGTGTGACACTGATCCCCCAGTATAACAACCTTAGGGGAAGGATTCTTTATGAGAATTACAGTATTCTTAACGGATTCAAATTGAAAAAAATCATCCGTATCTTGAAACATATCGATCTGCCTAGAGATTTAGACACAAGTCAGCCCGGCAGAAAACGGTTTGCGGGAGAAAATATTCCTGAACTATGCATGAATCTGGACCAGATACTTACAATACGTCCAGTAAAAAAGGGGAGCAAAACCCTGGGATTTACCGGCCTTTTTACCAACGGACAGGGCGGATTTATCCTGAAACCGGTAAGAAGCTTCAGCAATGCCGTCACCGAATCTTTATCCAGCATCGAGATGATTATGGACGAAGTTCCGGAAGACTTGGATAACGCTTCCGAAGAATCCTTAAGCAGTACCTATAGACGCTTAAGCAAGCTGTTAGAATCATTTTAGCTTACAAGGTCCCGTACGAATTCCAAGTCCAGAGGAGTTAGTAATGTATCCTTCAAATTACGCTGCAGAATAAACCTAACCTGTCCGTCCCGGTTTTTCTTGTCCCGTTTTAAAGCTTCCGTAAATGTTTCTATATCTCTTATCTGTAGTGAAGTCTCAAAACCGTATGATTTTATAAGGTTTTCTCCGAAACTCCGGTAATATGGATCGGTTATACCTAGCATTTCTCCTGCCCGGAGAGCCATAACCATACCCCAGGCTACTGCTTCTCCATGACTCAACTCACCGAGTCCGCTGACCGATTCGAGGGCGTGACCGAAGGTATGGCCAAAATTAAGAAACGCCCGGGTCCCCCCTTCCTCCGGATCCTCCGTTACAAACCGGCCTTTTACCTTCAAACAACGGAAAATTCCTTCCTGTAGAATATCCGGATCCCTTCTCATCCATCCGTCTCTGTTTGTTTCAAGGCTTTCCGCCAGTTTCTCATCCCCCAAAAGGGCGCTTTTAATTACTTCCGCCATTCCGCTCCTGTACTCCGCTTCAGGAAGCTTTTTAAGAAAGGAAAGGCAAAGCCGCACCTCTTCCGCGGGATAAAACGTTCCTACTAAATTTTTGTACCCGGAAAAATTGATGCCTGTTTTGCCGCCCAGGGCGGCATCCACCATTGCGAGCAGTGTTGTAGGTACCAGGATGATTCTGCAGCCCCGGTTATATAGGGAAGCGGCAAAGGCCGCGGTATCGCATACCACACCTCCACCGATTCCTACGAATAAACTATCCCTGCCAAGCCCTGCTTCTACGGCCCGTGATAGGATTATCCGAATACTTTGCCAGGACTTCTCCTCCTCGCCGGCAGATAAAAGCTGAATATCTCCTGGAAATGAGGATACGATTTCTCCATAGAGCCGGAAAACTGCGTCATCCACAACCCCGAGAATTCTATGAGCCTGCTTTACCGTCCAGATATCTTTTTCTCCGGTAAAAGTCAGAACCGTTTTTTTATTACCGAATTGAAACTCCAGCATGTTTTCCATAATGCAGAATAACCTTATATCGCTGTTTCGTGAAGGAGCAATTGCCTGGTTTTGCTGTTCCCGGCGGCGGTGAATTGACCTGTTCTTAAATAACCTGATAATATCATGTTATGAAATACAACCGTCTCATGGCAATGTTACTGATGCTGATCTTTCTCTTTACCATGCTTCCCATATCATCTCAGGAAAGAAGCAGTTCAAATGGTACTTCCGGGGAAGAAGAATCCGAAGCGGCCCTTTCTCCGCGCCTAAGTCAGCTTCCGAACGATTTTAGCAGACAAATCCTTCACATGGAGGATTACATGCCCTTTCCGGGAGATGAATACCTGCTTCTAATAGATTTCGGAGCTACCGAAGGCGGAGCAAACATTGTGGAATATCCATTGATTTTACAGAATAATTACACCATCGAGATACCAATAATTGGATCCCTGGACGCGGAAGGTCTTAATTTCCAGGAACTCCGGGAAGCTGTTATTCAGCAAGTCAAAGAAATGATGCTGGTGCAATATGCTGATTTCCGGTTAAATAGACCCGCTCCTTTTGAGGTTATCATTTACGGAAGTGTGTTTTATCCCGGCTGGACCAGGGCTCATTCCTTTACCCGCCTAACGGAAATAATAGGTTATGCCGGCGGTTTTACAGAAAACGGAAGTAAACGGAGAGTGCGGGTTACCAGCGATGAAAGAACTAAAACATACGATCTGCTGGATTTCTATACCCATGGAGATAGTTTAGAAAATCCCTATGTCCGTCCGGGAGATAAAATTTTTATCCCTGAAATTGAAAAATATATTGAAATTGACGGAGCCGTGGTTAAACCCGGATTGTATGAAATCCTTCCGGATGAAAAGCTGGAGGATATACTAGCATTGGCGGGAGGCTTGGAGCCCGCAGCCCGGATCGGGGAGGCTTATGCTTTAAGACTGGGAAAAGATGAGGGTTACAGACAACTCAATTTTAGTACCCTTAACAAAGAACCTTTCCAGTTAGTTTTAAAAAGCGGTGATAAAATTACCATTCCGTCCGCGGTCGACGCTCAAGAAAAAGTTATTGTGGAGGGTGCTATCTACGGTAAACCCCAAAAGGGGGATGAGCCGAGGGAAGTACCTACGGCTTCCCTGCGCTTCGCTTTACCTTACCGCCCGGGTCTTACATTATTGGGAGCCTTGAAACAGATAGGCGGGCCTACGCCCTTCGCGGAACCTGAGAATAGTTTTATTCTCCGCAGTGAAACGGGAGAACGGATACCGGTTCCAGCACTGGAAGAGATTTGGGACGGAAACGATACAAACAAGAACATTCCGCTGCTTCCCGGGGATTACCTGGTTATTCCCATTACCAACATGAATGTTTTGGTAACTGGAGAGGTTGTCTCGGGCGGTTCATTCGGCTATATAAAAGGATACACCGTTGGAGATTACATCGAAAGGGCCCGGGGAATAAATCCCGACCGCGGAAGTCTCTCGAAGATTTATATTGTAACTGCAGACCGGGTAAAAAGGAAGGTTGACTTAGATGCACCGGTCAAACCGGGAGATCATATTTTGGTGGGGAAAAACCTGTGGGCAGGAAGTCAGAAAGCCTTTTCCAATATATTTGTAGTCACGGGATGGGCTGCCGGTATTATTGGTGTCGCAACATCGTTAATTAATTTTATAGTAGACACACTGCCCAAAGTTACGCGTTGAGAGGAATAAAAGACGTAAATAACTTACTGCATAGCCTTTATCACTTTCTGTACGAATGGATCGGTTATGGAGTATATCCTCTTGTTCCCGCTAATCTCGGCAGTGACTATGCCATGCCGCTTTAGGGTTGAAAGGTGTTGGGAAATAACAGGCTGAGGCTGATCGAGACATTCCCACAATTCAGAAACACAGGGATTAACTTCCCGGGCAATCATACAGAGGAGTCTTAACCGGAGCGGATGACCGCATACTTTCAGTTTATTGGCATGCTCAATTATGCTCTCTTCGGAGCAGATTTCAACATTATTCATAGTATATTTAACAAAATACCATCTCCTGAAAACTTTATCAAGTCGGAAATATTGGAGATTTTTGGCACCAATTTCGTCCTCAGTCCTCAGCTCTATTCTCCGGATAAAAAAATTACAGCTTCTTTTAAAGATTCCTGTTCAGCCTTCGTCATTGACGTTCCGCCGCTCCGGTAATCAAATTTCTGCTGAAATCCGGAAAGAGCTTTGGAGATTAATTCAATTCTACGGAGATAAAGAGATTTTAAATCCTCTATAAAGGCGGACTTTTCATTCTTCTTCATAAATTTAGCTGCCATAGAAACGATCCGGCCGGTATGGGGAAGACAAAAACCTTTAGAATTAGCAAATATCTTTTGGAATTCTTCCTCTTTTCTATACAGATGCACTATTGTATAGGTATAATTTCCCAAAGTATGATCAAGGCGGTCACATATGGGACATTCCTCTGTCTTTTCTGTAATTCCGGACTCCTCCGGCTTACCCCGTTTACTTCCGGCTTTTATTTCATTTTCCATCCCTTTTTTCAAAAAAGGAACTAACGTATCTAAATGGGTTGAAGTCATGAGGGACATTCCGAGTTTATTCCTGCCGGCCAATAGTTTCTTCCAATGATTTGGACAAAATCCGCTTTTATTTACCTTTACCCGAATCTCCGGAGCCATAACCGAATTTCCTAAATAAAAAGAAACATATTGCGCGTCCGCCTTTTTTCCTAAAAAACAAAGAGGACACGCAGCCTTTTCTTCGTACGCCTTCCATACCGGAATATTTTCCAGCTGATATTCCAACTCTATTCTCCTGCAATTAATTATTTTTGCGGTTATTCTATACAAACTGCCGGTAAAAAGATACCCGGTTCAATTGAAGAAACTACTATAAAAATATATATTCAGAACAAGAACCATGACATCCGTTTACCTAGATTGGGCTGCCACAGCACCGCCTTATACAGATATACTGTTAGAATCGGCCAAGAAAATAACAGACACATTCGGTAATCCGTCTTCACTGCATAGCCGGGGGCGTAAAGCCCGGGAATTACTCGAAGAATGCAGGGAACGGTGTGCAAATGCTTTAGGATGCGGAAGTAAGCAAGTAATATTCACCTCAGGCGGCACAGAATCCAATAATATCGCTATTCTGTCCCTGCTTTCAAGAAAAAAGAAGGGGCACATAATAACAAGCGGGATAGAACATGCATCGGCATATCAACCTGTACAATTTTTAAAGAGGATGGGGTTTGACGTAACGGTAATCCCCGGAGATTCCAGGGGAATCATCGATCCGCAGCGGGTCATAGATGCCGTTACCAAAGATACTCTCCTGGTATCCGTTATGGGTGTTAACAACGAAACTGGCGCCATCCAGCCGGTAAGGGAAATTGGTGAACTACTTGGAAAAAAGAACGGGAGGAAGGTTCATATTCACTGCGATGCCGTGCAATGCGCGGGAAAGATCGATTCTTCACCTTTTATTGCCGCTGCGGACACTATGGCGGTCAGTTCACATAAATTCAGCGGTCCGCGGGGCGTGGGGATTTTGGTTTCTAGACAAACTATTGATTCTCCATTTTCCGGTGGAGGACAGGAGTTGAGAATTAGACCGGGAACTGAAAATCTGCAGGGTATCTTCGGGATGACATTGGCTTTGGAACGAAGCAGCAATGAACGGAAAAGGCATTACATCCATGTCTTGGAATTAGAGAAGATGATACTGTCAGGAATTGACAGGTTAACCGATGGAGTAATTCTACCCCAAGGAAGAACTCCCGGAAATACTGATTTTTCGCCTTTTATAATCAATGCTTCCTTTCCTTCCGTGCAGGGAGAAGTACTGCTCCGTGTACTCGATGACCGAGGATACCAGGTTTCTACCGGTTCCGCCTGTTCCTCTCAAAAAAGGGACAATCGGGTTCTGGAAGCGGGCGGGTTTGATGGAAAACTCATCAATGCATCTATTCGGATATCAACGGGATACCGAAATTCCTCCCAAGAAATTTCATCTTTTCTCTCAGCATTAGAAGAAGCAATACACATTCTCAAACAGTAAAACGGAGCACCCATGGAAGAAACATTATATTTATTAAAGCCAGGCGAAATCATGCTGAAGGGCAAAAACCGCTCCTTCTTCGAAAGAGTCCTTAAAAATAATTTAAAGAGGGTATTCAAAAATAACTCGCCTCGGGTAGAGATACGGAGCGGGAGATTTTACCTTAGCCTAAAGGATGTTGATCCTAAAGAGGCTGAAGGACCGCTTAGAAAAATATTCGGTGTAAATGCTTTTGCAAAAGCGGTAATAACAGATAAAGATATTTCCAGCATCGAAAAAACCGCCCTTTCTCTTTTTTCACGATTAAATCCCGCCGCCGGAACATCATTTAAGATTAAGGCTAAACGGACTGATAAATCATTTCCCTTTAACTCTTATGAAATTGCCTGCCGTTTAGGTGATGTCCTGCAGGACAAGTTCCCCAACTTGACGGCGGATATGACGGAACCTGATATAATTTTGACCGTAGAGGTCCGGAACAAGACATACCTGTATCTTGATTCTCAGCGCGGGGCCGGAGGCTTACCCGTCGGGGTTGCGGGAAAAGGTATGCTTCTCTTGTCCGGAGGAATAGATTCTCCCGTTGCAGGATGGATGATGGCTAAACGGGGCCTGAAATTAGAAGGGGTGCATTTTCATTCCTATCCCTACACTTCGAGAGACGCACTGGAAAAAACAAAAAAAATAGCCGGAATACTAGCCCAAAGCCAAACCTTGTGGAATCTGAATATCGTTCCCTTCACAAAGATTCAGCTTTTCATAAAGAAAAAGGCGCCTCCCGCGGAGAGCACACTGTTAAACAGGGCATGTATGATGAAGATTGCTCATACCTTAGCACTGAAGCATGAAGCTTACAGCATTATCACCGGAGAAAGCCTATCCCAGGTGGCAAGTCAAACACAGAACAGCCTACGATTTACAGGGAGCATGACGGATTTACCGGTTTTCCGCCCTCTCATCGGATTGGACAAGGAAGAAATAATAAAAACCGCAAAAGATATTGGTACGTATGAAACATCGATTTTACCCTACGAGGACTGCTGTACCCTCTTTACCCCTAAACACCCCATGATTAATCCGGAGTACGAGGCTATCCGTGATTCGTTTCATTCTTTAAATCTGGATACATTGATGGAGGAAGCAGTGCAAGAAACAGACAGGACATTCCTGTTGGACCGATAAAAAAACCGGCCATTTTCGGCCGGCTTCCTATATCCATGGATAATTCTTGTACCTTAGGTCACTTAGAAGAAGCGTTTTCTTTGTTTGTTTCCTTTTTGGCCGATTGATTATTACTCTTCTCTCCTGATTTTTCTCCTGTTCCGTTTCCCCCGGTTACTCCTTCCTTAGTTTTAGTTTTTGCTTCAGAAGAAGCAGGAGCGGAAGACTTTTTACTGTCCGTTACGTAGAATCCGCTTCCCTTAAAGATTATTCCCATTCCTGCGCTTATTAGGCGTTTGACTTTTTTTCCGCACTCCGGACATTTCGAGACAGGATCGTCAGACATCGCCTGGAAAACTTCAAAATTATGACCGCAGGAGGTGCATTCGTATTCATAGGTGGGCATTCCGATCTCCTTATGGAATTTCTATATGTTAGAAATGAATATAACAGATGGAATACAAAAAGGCAATAAGAACTTTTATAACTGAAGAATTCTCATTTTATTCTATCAGGCAGCAGAAAGCGCATAATTTTCTAAAAATGCTTTCATATTCTAACAGAGATATCCTGTGACTGCAGACGTTCTTTTATATCAGCAATACTGTATTCACCAAAATGGACCATCGAAGCAATAAGGGCTGCATCGGCTTTCCCCTTCAGGAACACATCCGCTAAATGGTCCGGGATACCCGCCCCCCCGGAAGCCACTACCGGAATCCCGACATGCTCCGATATCATCCTAGTCAGATTTATTTCGTACCCCTCCTTAGTTCCATCAGCATCGATAGAGTTAAGCACGATTTCTCCGGCTCCTAAGTTTTCCGCCATTAATGCCCACTCTAAAGCATCAAGCTCGGTGGGGTTTCTGCCGCCATTTATTACTACCCGGTAACCGGAAGGCATTTCATTATCAGCAGCGGCATCCATCCCTAATACGATACATTGACTGCCGAAAAGAGCCGCGCCTTCTTCGATAATTGCAGGTTTTTTTACGGCTTGGGAATTTACACTGATCTTCTCCGCTCCCGCTAAAAGCACCCGCCGCATATCTTCTGCAGAACCGATTCCTCCGCCTACAGAGAAAGGAATAAATATTTTTTCGGCTACCCGTTCCACCACCTGGATCATTATTCCCCGCTGCTCGGCGGACGCGGTTATGTCGTAAAAAACCAGCTCATCAACCCCTTCACGGTAGTAATGGGCTGCCATTTCCACCGGGTCTCCGATATCTATGTTCTCTTTAAATTTTATTCCCTTGGTGGTTTTACCGTTCCGGACATCTAAACAAACAATCACTCTTTTCTGCAGCATGGAGAATCCTCCGTAATTTTACCGTCTACTGCGCGATAAAGTTCGATAACATCCTTAATCCGTTCTCTCCGGATTTCTCAGGATGAAACTGTAAAGCCGTCAGGTTCTCGTACTGTACAGCAGATGAAAAACTGACGCAATAATCCGTCAAAGCAATGATACTCTTTGAATCAGACGGTGCAGGATAATATGAATGGACAAAATAGCAGGAACATTTGTCAGGAATCCCCCGGAAAATCCAGTGATCGCGTTGGGGATTAACAATATTCCACCCCATGTGGGGGATTTTGTATCCTGTCCTTCTCGGAAACTTTACAACGTTTCCCTTAATGAGCGCGAGACATGGCGTATCTCCTTCATCTGAGTGTTCAAACACTATCTGACAGCCGAGGCAAATACCTAAAATCGGCTTCCCCTTTCGAAAAAAGTCGATTATTGCATCCTTAAGCCCCGTTTCAGACAGGTTTTTCATGGCTGCTTGAGCCCCCCCTACTCCGGGAAATATCATCTTATCCGCTTGTCCTATAAATTTTGGATCGCGGGTTATTATAAACTTTGCTCCGATATGACGGAGCGCGGTTTCCACGCTCTTCAGGTTGCCTGCACCGTAGTCAACAACTGCTGTAACCGGCTCACTCTTCAACGGTTTCCTCCTTTGGAAAAAAACCCATTATCTCATCAGGGGTAATGGATATACCTTCAAAATTCACTTTATCTCCCGTACGGGTTATGGAAACATTTTTAGTTATTTCCCTTGTATCGTAACCATTACGGATGGCCCAGCTAAGTATGATAAACCGGAAGGTGCCTTGGAAAGCTTTTGCTTGACGTTCCGAAGATAGACGGAAATAACCTGATAACTCATAGGCTTTATCACCATCGGTAATTTCGGGATTCTCCTTAAGGCGCAAACCTGTATTCTGAATAGGAAGCTTAAGGGAATCAACACCTTCAAATAATCCGGCTCCTAAGGGTATTGAGTCAGCCATCGGTTCTTCCGGTCTTAAAATGCTCATATCCAGGTATACCGCGGCACTGGAATTATAAAATGCGGTCATAACAAATTCAGGGAATGATCTTTCACGTTTTATAGATGCTATTCTGCTGACAGCCTCAGCGGGGTCTCCGGTTCCGGCATAAATTGTCCGCCTATTCAGGAGAATCAGAAACATGCTGCTCTTTGTATTGACCCATACTTCTCTGATGCCGTTTTCCGCGGATATTTGTCTACGGAGCCACCCCATATCCAGGGATAATCCCAATTGCAGGATGGTGGATGGATAAGCCCCAAGAAAAACAGCATCGATTGCGGGAACAGCACCTGTGTCTTGTTCAGGAAGCTCCTTTAAAGAACCGATAGCGAAAGTTGTCCGCTCAAGTAATTCCATTACGGTTGAAGATTCCATGGGACCGCTTTTATTAAAAACTTCTACTAAAAGCTGGCTATTATCTGAAGGTCTTAGAGAAAAATATACCGGTCTTCCTTCGGGAAGCATCGTGAGGAGAGAGAAATACTTGTCTTTGCCGGGCGGCTCAGGAAGACTGGTGCATCCGGATAAGGAAAGACAAAGAATTACATAGAAGAGAAATATAACAAAACAGCCCTTTCCTGCTGATCTGTTAATCCTCCGTTGATTTTCGTACCGAGGCATAACAGGCTTTATCTCCGCATTCAATCTTCCTGGCATCATCATTCTTTTGCCAGGAAAGGGAAACTGCAAGGGTTTCGTTCATGAGATAATCTTGAAAGCTTTCTACGGCCTCCTTAACATACTCATCACCATCCAGGAAGAGCTCGATGCGGTCGGTAACATCAAGACCTATATCTTTACGAAGATTCTGCACACCCCGGATTACATCACGGACCATCCCCTCTTTTTTAAGTTCTTCGGTAATTTCCGGATCTAAAGCTACCGTTAGGGATCCTTCATTAAGAACTTTTAAATTTTCCTTCTCGCTCCTTCGAATCTCTACGTTTTCTTTTGTAATATCAAACTCCACTGGACCAAGATCGATGTTCAGTACATTTCCTTCTATGAGGCTTTGTATTTCCTGCATCGACAATGCCTCTATTTTTTTTGCCGCGGCCTTCATATGTTTCCCTAATTCTTTTCCCAGAATTCTATAATTCGGTTTAGCGGAATACTCAACAAGATCTTCTTCGTTTTCCCGGAAAATTACGTCCTTTACGTTCAGTTCCTCCCGGATGATATCTTCCATCTCCCGGAGAATTCTTCGTTCCTCAAGATTTCTGGTAACAAGATGTATCGCCTTCAGAGGCTGCCGGATCTTTAAATTATGAATACTCCGGATGGCCCTTCCCAAACGTACAGCCGTCTGAGTTATATCCATTTTGCGTTCCAGTTCTTTATTTATGAGTGCTTTATTTGGAACCGGATAATCACAGTGATGTACGGATTCATTCATTCCTTCCCCTTTTAGATTTTGATAAATCTCTTCGGTTATAAAGGGAATGACGGGAGCCGCTACCATCACTACTTTAAGCAGAACGCCATAGAGGGTTTGGTAGGCCTGTTCCTTATCAGCATCATTTTCACTTCTCCAGAATCTTCGTCTGGAACGGCGGATATACCAGTTATTAAGCTGATCGATGAACTTGACGACAGGATCCACCGCTTTAGTAAGATCGTATAGATCCAGCTGCGCGGTTACCTCCTCCGTAAGACTTTCCGCCGCGGAAAGGACCCACCGGTCCAGAGGATTATCAGGATCCTTCGGTGCTTCTGAAGGAAAAATTTGATCGATATTCGCGTAGGTTACGAAGAAACTGTAGGCATTCCATAAGGGAATGATGATGCTTTTGAGAATATCCCTTACCCCTTCATCAGAATAGCGGAGATCCTCCGCCTTTACCACGGCAGAGTTCATCAGGAAGAGTCTCAGTGCGTCCGCGCCAAACTGATTCATGATGTCCACCGGATCGGAGTAGTTCCGTTCCGATTTACTCATCTTTTTACCATCTTCTGAGAGAACCAGCCCGTTAACAATGACATTTTTAAAGGCGGGGGAATCAAAAAGGGCAGCCGCCAGCACTGTTAGTGTGTAGAACCATCCCCTGGTCTGATCTAATCCTTCGGAGATAAAGTCAGCAGGAAAATTCGCCTCAAACCACTTCTTGTTTTCAAAGGGATAATGATTCTGCGCGTACGGCATAGATCCCGATTCAAACCAGCAGTCCAGTACCTCCGGGATGCGCGTAAAACTGCCCCCGCACTTACATTTCCAGGTAATCTTGTCTACAAAGTGCTTGTGCAGGTCCTCGGGTTTCTCTCCGGAAATATTTTCCAATTCTTCACGGGAACCGATACAGACGGATCTTCCGCAATCATTACACCTCCAGATAGGAAGGGGATTGCCCCAGTAACGGTTTCTGCTGATGGCCCAATCCCTGGCATTTTCCAGCCAGTTACCGAATCTTCCCTCTTTTAGGTGTTCCGGCATCCAGTAAATCTGCTGGTTGGCTTTTATCATTTTATCTTTTATCGGATCGATTTTGACAAACCATGAAGAGATAGCCCGGTAGATTAACGGAGATTTACACCGCCAACAATGAGGATAAGGATGCTGATAGGTATCGTGCCGTACTATTTTCTGTTTATCCTTAAGATACCGCAGTATTCCTTTGTCCGCGTCCTTTACAAATTCCCCCTTAAAGTCGGAAACTTCATCGGTAAATCGGCATTCCCCATCCACCGGAGTAATTACGGGAACATCGGTTCCGCGAAAGGCCTCGTAATCCTCTTCGCCAAATCCCGGAGCGGCATGGACTATCCCGGTACCGTCTTCTACCGTAACATAATCGGCAGTTATCACTTTAAAAGCGCCCTGTTCCTTAACTTCACTAAAGTAGGGAAAAAGGGGTTCGTAGGACAGCCCTTCCAGGTCCGTCCCCTTCATTTCCGAGACAACCCGGTACTCATCTTCCTCCCGGTAATAAGCCCCGAGGCGTTCTTTTGCGAAGATATACCGTTCTTCTCCGTCCTCCACTTCCACATAATCTATCTCAGGACCAACCACAAGGCCCAGATTTGACGGCAGGGTCCATGGTGTTGTGGTCCATGCTAATATATAGGTGTTTTCTCTTTCCGAAACCTTGAATTTCACGGTAACGGCGGGATCCTGAACCTCTTTATAACCTCCGAGATTGAGCTCGAAGTTAGAGAGTGCAGTGGAACAACGGGGACAGTAGGGTAAGATGTAATGCCCTTCATAGATCAGATCCTTTTCCCAAAGCTGTTTTACCACCCACCATATGGATTCCATATAATCAGGTTCCATGGTTTTATAATCGTGTTCAAAATCTACCCATCGGCCTAAACGGGTTATAATGTTTTCCCACTCCTTTGTATACCGAAGGACGATAGACCGGCACGATTCGTTGAACAGAGCTACACCGTATTCTTCAATTTCTCTTCGGCCGGATATGCCGAGTTCTTTTTCCATCTCATATTCTACCGGTAATCCGTGACAATCCCATCCAAAACGGCGATCCACCTTTTTCCCCTTCATAGTCATATACCGGGGAAAGATGTCCTTTATTGTTCCGGGAACAAAATGTCCAAAATGAGGCAATCCGGTAGCAAAGGGAGGCCCATCATAAAATATATATTCATCACACCCTTCGCGATTACTTATTGATTTTTCGAAAATATTGTGATTTTGCCAGAACTCCAGAATTTTCTCTTCCATCTTTGGAAAATCAACTTTAGGTTCAACAGGTTTGTACAAAATTTCCTCCCGGTCCTCGAAAATGATTTGTCGTTAATTATTACGAAAGAGGACGCTCTGTGTTCCGTATGAGCCCATTCTAGGGAAAGGGTAAGGGGGTGTCAACCTTGCTGAGGAGTTCTCATTTTATCTTAGGAAGAAGGCAATTCTAAAGTGCAATTTAAAATTACTGAACCTTGTTTCACCTTGGAAGAGTCAGTAACTTTAATGAAAGGAGGAGTACAGATGGGCCTGAAGGAATACAATAAAAGACGGGACTTTCGAAAAACTTCCGAACCAAAAGGAGAAAGCAAGACCTCAACCGGAAACACCTATGTTATACATAAACACAAAGCCAGCAGACTCCACTACGATCTCCGTCTCCAAATAGGGGAGGTTCTTGCAAGCTGGGCTGTTCCAAAGGGTCCCAGCTACAATCCTTCCGAGAAAAGATTAGCAGTTCATGTGGAGGATCATCCCGTAAACTATGCAGACTTTGAAGGCATCATTCCGGAAGATGAGTACGGCGGAGGAACTGTCATGATTTGGGATAGAGGTGAATGGGAATGCCATGGGGATCCTGAAGAAGGTATGAAAAAAGGTAAAATCTCCTTCACGTTAAGGGGAAATAAACTGAATGGGAATTGGGCATTAGTAAAGATGAAAGGAAAAAAAAGAGGAGAGGATAATTGGCTCTTCTTTAAAGAAAAGGATGATACGGCTGACTCCAATTACGATGTTGTTTCTGAGGAACCTGAAAGTGCTTCCAGCGGCCGAACCTTAGATGAAATAGCTGAGGAAGAGGGAGGAAAAGAATGAGCAAACGGCTGATAAACGTTTCAAATATAAAAAATGCAAAAAAAGGATCTATCCCAAAAAAACCGAAACCTCAGCTTGCAACTCTTGTGGAGGAAGTTCCAGGGAGCGGGAAATGGATCCATGAGTGGAAACTGGACGGATACCGGATACTGTGTCTAAAAGGAGGGGATTCGGTTAAAATCCTGACCAGAAGATCCAAGGACTGGACCGATCGATTTCAAGAAGTGGCTAAAGAAGCAGACACTATTGACGCTGAATTCATACTAGATGGTGAAATGGTAGTAATGGATAAAAACGGTCTATCCAATTTCCAGCGTCTGCAGAACGCTATGAAAGGCCGGGAAAACACAAAAATTCTCTACTATGTTTTCGACATCCTCTATTTAAACGGTTATGATCTGACTAATACTCCGCTTCTGGAAAGGAAAAAGGCGTTAATGAGCCTGCTCGAGTCCAAAGGAAAAGGACTTAATCGGATTAAACTGATTGAACATCAGGAAGGAGAAGGTCCGAAAATGCTGGATGAAGCTTGTACTAAGGGTATGGAGGGAATTATTTCAAAGCGCTCGGACAGCAAATACAGCGGAAAACGGAATAAAAAATGGCGGAAGATAAAATGCTTACATCGGCAAGAATTCATCATTGGCGGATATACAAAACCGAAGAAATCAAGAAAGGGACTCGGATCCATTCTGGTGGGATATTATAACGCCTCCGATGAACTGATCTTTGCGGGAAAGGTCGGCACCGGCTTTACCGACAAAGAATTAAAGAACCTTTCTAACCGTTTTAAACAAATGGAGCGGAAAACATCACCCTTTAAAAATCCCCCCAAAGAAAAAGATCTGGCATCCTGGATAACACCGGATATTGTCTGTGAAGTAAAATTTGAAGAATGGACCGAAGATGACAAATTAAGACAGCCTGCGTATCTTGGACTACGGGAGGATAAAAAACCTGAATCCGTTAAAAGGGAGGACACAAAAAGTGCTGCGCCATCCGCTAATCCTTCCTCCTCCCCCGTAACTCATCCGGATAAAATCCTCTACCCGGACCCGGAATTATCAAAAGGTGAATTGGCGGAATATTATGAAGAAACAGCTGGCAGAATTATACCCCACATTGCAGATCGTCCGTTAAGCATCGTACGCTGTCCGTCGGGGCATCAAAAAAGCTGTTTCTTTCAGAAACATGTTAAGGAATCCATGGGGAAAGGAATATATCCTGTGAAAGTACCCGGAGATGATCAGGAGTATATCTCCGTCAGGGATGCCCAAGGGCTTATTGATCTTGTGCAGCTGGGTACTTTAGAGATACATCCCTGGGGAAGCCGAAAAGACAAACTAGATAAACCCGATTTTATTGTATTCGACATGGATCCCGGAAAAGGAACGGGGTGGCAGGAAGTAAAAAAAGCCGGCGGCGATATAAAGGAATTACTAGATTCTTTAGGTTTGGTGAGTTTCCTAAAAACCTCAGGCGGAAAAGGCCTTCATGTGTATATTCCCATTGAACGGCGGTCGGATTGGAAGGAAGCAAGAGATTTCGCCCATGCGGTATCAACAAAAATGATGAAGCGGGATCCGGAACATTATATTGACACCATGAGTAAAGAGAAAAGATCAGGGAAAGTTTTTATCGATTACCTCAGGAACTCCCAGGGATCAACCAGCGTTGCGCCGTACTCCACCCGTGCGAAAAGGGGCGCGCCTATATCGGCACCCCTTACCTGGGAGGAATTATCTTCTTTAAAAGATCCGGGGGAGTATACCATGACCAATATTAACAAACGGTTGTCTCAGCTCAAACATGACCCATGGCAAGATTACTTTACAATCAAGCAGTCCCTAACAAAAGAGATTATAAGGAAGATTGGGCGGGAATAACATTTGCCTCCGCTGAATATTCTACATTATATTAAAATAAAAGATATTCTTTTTAGGAGGCGATTGTGAACATACCACCAGAAATATCCTACCGGAATGTAGAAAAAAATGATCAAATTGAATCATTGCTGCAGAAAGAAATAGACAGCTTGGAACGGGTCTGTGACCACATTTCCAGTTGCCGTATCGCGGTTGAAAAACTGCAGGAGCATCAGCAATCGGGCAGTCCGTTCCGGGTAAGAGTTGATGTTCGTGTGCCCCCCGGGCATGAGCTGGTTTCCCGGAGAGAACCCGGGGACGGGGAGATGCATGAAAAATTACAGACAGTAATCCGGGATGTCTTTAAGGGTATGAAGAGACAGCTTAAAGACTTAGTGGATAAGCAGCAGGGACATGTAAAAACGCACCCCGCCCAGCAGGCGGCTGCGTTAGTGGACCGGATTTTTAAAGAAGAAGGATACGGTTTTATAAAGAATCTGAGCGGTCAGGACGTCTATTTTCATCAAAATAGCGTGCTGCATAACGATTTTGACCGTATGGAAGAGGGAACCGGGGTAACATATTTCGAAGAGATGGGTGATGAAGGACTTCAGGCGAGTTCAATTAAGATAGTTGATAAGCCGGGAAAAAAGAAGAAACAGGAGAACCCGGAAATACTGGAATAGGAAGGTGATATGAAAAAGGAGGCGATACTTTGGACCAAAGGCGATAATAACCGGGTTAATTGCAGGTTATGCGCTCACCGGTGTAAGATAAAGGATGATGCCTTTGGAGTTTGCGGGGTAAGGAAAAACGAAGGCGGAGAACTCTTTACATTCGCATACGGGAATCCCATTGCCATGCATGTTGATCCCATAGAAAAGAAGCCGCTCTACCACTTTATCCCCGGTACACGCGCGTTTTCAATCGCCACCATCGGCTGTAACTTTAAATGTGAGTTCTGTCAGAATTGGCGCATCAGCCAGACAAGATTTTCCGACGGCAATATCAGAGACGGAGAAACTGTTACCCCTGAGATGATTGTGCAGGCCGCAGAGGGCAACGGCTGCAGAAGTATTGCCTACACCTATACCGAACCCACAATATTCTTTGAATACGCGTACGATACCTCGGTTTTAGCTCATGAGAAAGGTATTAAAAATGTTTTTGTCACTAACGGCTTTATGACTTCCGACGCTTTGGAGAAAATATCTCCGTATCTTGATGCCGCGAATGTGGATCTAAAAAGTTTCCGGGATGAATATTATAAAAAAACCTGCGGCGGCAGGCTGCAGCCGGTATTGGATTCCATTACGAAGATGAAAGAATTGGACATATGGATTGAGGTAACCACCCTCATCGTTCCCGGAGATAACGATTCCCCGGAAGAAATAGATTCCATCGCAAAATTCATTAGCGAAACGGGTAAGGATATTCCATGGCATATCTCCCGTTTCCATCCCGACTACCAGTATACCCGCGCCAAAGCTACCCCTCTTGAAACGATTTACATGGCGGAAGAAACAGGAAAGAAATACGGAATCAAGCATATACATAAGGGTAATGTTTAGAATGGGCTCTGCAGACTACCGGATCGGCACTTCCGGCTGGAGCTATAAGCATTGGCGGGATACGTTTTTTCCGGAAGAACTGAAAAAAGATGAGTGGTTCAGTTATTATACAGAAAAATTCGATACGCTAGAGGTAAACAATACCTTCTACAACCTTCCCGAAAAAAAGGTTTTTCAAAAATGGAAGGGCGAAACTCCGGAAAACTTTATTTTTTCTGTCAAAGCAAGCCGCTACATAACACATATGAAAAAACTGAAAGAGCCTAAGGACAGCCTGGAAAAATTCTTGGACCGGGCGGCGGAACTGGGCGCTAAGCTCGGACCGATACTGTTTCAGCTTCCTCCCAATCTGTCAAAAAACATAGAGCGGCTGGAACGTTTTCTCGACCTGCTTCCCGCGGAATATCAGTACGTTTTTGAGTTTAGGAACGAGAGCTGGTTTGATGAAGAAACCTATAAGGTATTATCGGAGAAAAATGCCGCGTTTTGTGTCTATCAATTAGGAGATGTCACTACTCCTACGGTCCATACCGCTTCTTTTGCCTATGTCAGGCTGCACGGTCCCGGCGGGAAATACCAGGGCTCCTATGACAGAGAAACACTTACAAAGTGGCGTCAAACCTTTTCGGGTTGGGCTCGTGACACCGAAACTATCTACTGTTACTTTGATAACGACCAGAATGGGTACGCTCCTCAAAACGCTCTCACTCTATTAGATATTATCTGAGGAAGAAGGCAATTATCTCATAACAGGTTTCCTTTTATGGCACGATGCAGATCATCGGCATACTGAATCACTTCAGCGGAATAACGGGCCGCCGCAATAAGGCGCGTCCGAAACTCATGGTATTGATTCTCATTGACCTTCCCAATCATTCTTAAATATACCAGAACCATCAGGGAATTATAGTAGCAAAGCCCCAGATTCCCCGCTTCGTTAAGCAGCTTTTTATCTTCCGATAAAACAGCTATATTCAGCTCCTTTGCTAAAAGAATTAATGTAAAATCATTACTTGCATTCGCATCCATATCTTCAGAAAGGGGATAAATTTTCACAGGCAGCTTCGGCCACCCCACTTCCTTAAATACCGGCGGAACTGTAATCAGCTCAATTGCAGCCCCTGTGTAACCGAGAAATCCGGCTTTAAGCATATAAATCATCGAGGACGCATCCACCGCGCATCGCTGTATTCCCGGAAATTGCTTTATCACCCGCGGAAAGCCTCTTCCAGAGAATGACGCCAACACAACTCCAAGTTTGCTGTTCCTTGAGAAAATACTATTGAACAACCTTCTGCGGAATATTCCGGATAGGCCCCCGCGGATGTAACCGAGGGAGTTCCGGTACCGTCTACAGGGTCGATAAGACGCAGTTTTCTTCCTTCAAAGCAGCGGGTGAGTTCCGGCAGGTCCCACTCTTTTAATAGACCGAAGAGATAGTACCTAAAATCGAAATAGTTCTCCCTTGTCTCGGCTATATCACTGAATGAAAGGGGAGCTCCAACACAAACAGCTCCGGGAGAATGGTGGTCCATAACCGCGCTTATATAGGCCAAAAACGCACCATAACCAAAACCCGTATAAACCGGAGGCTTGGTATCTAATCCCCGTCTAAGGATCCTCGTTCCAATCAGAATATCAAAAATCCTGTCCCCCAAGAGACTCCGTTCCATCATGGATAGATCCAAACTCAATTTATAGATTGTGCCGTAGTAATCCCAAAAATCACGGGGATTGATCTTTCTTGTCTTATTCCCGCCCATACCTCTAGGATCAAGATACAAAACAACAGTTCCTTCGGAGACTAAAGGTACAAGGGAAGGCAGGAAGGATTCGACCTCATTCGTGCCTTCCGGTGTCAGAAAGATAATGCTCTTTCTGCCCCCGGTATCTCCATGGGGCGAGAGAAGATGGGCTGTATTGATAATACCCTCTTCGGTAAAATAGAATAGTTTTTCCAAAGATATACCCTGTACTTCCTCACTTTGTATGATTCGAATCTGCGGTTCTAGAGGTTTCCGCTGAGGATCTTTTAGAGCTAACGTTTCAGAGACAACAGTACGCAGCTCCTCAGGATTTTTCGGGTATTTCCGGCGCTGTTTCCGCAGCCTCTTGGATTCTTCCGCGGTATGATCGGGTATCATCTTTGAACCGAAAGCTTCCCGAACCTGTCCAGGTCCCGTACAGAGCAACTCTTCCGGATGGAGCGGCTGGGGCACCGGTCCAGTCCGTACTTTTTCCTGATCCAAAAGATGCCGGGAAAACCACTCCTGGATATCCCGGACTAATATGCTGTTTAATCCGTGCACGGATGGTGAAACGGCCATGTTTATATTCTCTTCTTTTCCGTAAATCCGGTATATCCGTTTTGCCCGCTCGTACACACCCCGGGCGCCTTCTATAGGAAAGAAATCATATTCGGCGCTGCAGATTAAGAGCGGTTTCGGAGCAAAACAAAAAACATAGTCGTCGTGATTAAAACCTTGTGATACCGCACCCCAGAGTATTTGTTCGGGATCGGCCGCCTGGTTCGCAGCCATGTAGGACTGGCGCAGGGTAAGATAGCAGCTAACCGCGGCCGCGGTAATTCTATCATCGAGAACAAGTAAATTCGCTGTTTGCGTACCGCCTCCCGAGTTTCCGGTAACACCGATTCGGCTGCTGTCAACCTCCTCTCTCCTTGAAAGATAATCGATCCCGCTCTGGGCATCCTTAAGGAAGTAGCGCAGTATATTATGCCCCACCAATGCGGCACTGAACCCGGCTGCTGAATGATCATCGGTACAGGGAGAAACTGTTTCCCTGTTCAGCTCTTTCTCCCAATATTCATACCGTTCTCCCTGCCCCGGAGGATCTATTGCCAGAACGGCAAACCCGCTCATTACCAGTTCGCTGCAAGCCGCCTGATAGGCGGGGCAAGCCTTTCCCAGGGGATGATGCCCGCAGAGGAACAGTATCCCCGGAACAGGGCCCTCACTTTTTCCGGGAAGATAGAGATTGGCCGTTACCCATGTATCTTGTAAACTCGTGTACACGATACGCTCTATGGTAAAATGTCCTTCCCGGTGCTTCCGCTTGGATTTTCCGGTTATCCTGCTTTCCATGGGGATACCGTCCGAAGGGATTCCTCCCAGCGCATTAATAAAGTACTCTTTAAGATATGCTATCCGTCTCCTGTGATCCTCCCGGGTAGCAATAGTCTTCTTTTCCCGGGATTCCTTTTCAAAGTAGTGGTCCGCCAAGCCTTTTATGTACCTCGGGACCAGGTCTTCGTTATCGAAATACCCATCGGTGAAGGCATTGAATTTTAGATCTTCCATATTTCTCTCCGATCTTTTCCGCTTAAAACGGCGTAATGAGTTAATTCCAAGAAAAAACCGCGGACTGTCATATTAAGCCTATTGACTTCCCGGAAAATCGATTAGTAGAATAACTATCAAGCTTCAATGATTATAAGGAAAATAATAAATGAAACGAAGTCAAGTGAACACCCTTCTTAGAGAAGGAATTGCCTTCTTTGATTCCATGAACTTTAAATTACCCCCCTGGGCATTCCGCAGTCCTAAAGATTGGAAAGAGAATTATCAAAACAGCACCGAAATAATAGAAACTATGATGGGATGGGATATCACCGATTTCGGCAGCGGTGATTATTACCGGCGGGGGTTATTTCTTTTTACCCTCCGAAACGGAATTCCCGGAAAATATAAAAAACCGTATTCCGAAAAAATAATGATGGTGCGGGAAAACCAGGAAACGCCGTTTCATTTTCATTGGTCGAAGATGGAAGATATCATTAACCGCGGGGGAGGGAATTTGGCAATGGAACTCTATAACGCGACGGAAGATGAGGAGTTCGCAAATACCCCGGTAACAGTAAAGATTGACGGCATAACCCGGACGTTTGAGCCTGGTGAATCCCTTGTTCTCCATCCGGGAGAAAGCATTTGCCTTGAACAAGGACAGTATCATAGGTTTTTTGCTGAAGAAGGGCACGGTCCTGTACTATGCGGGGAGGTCAGTACGGTAAACGATGACAGCAAAGATAACCGCTTTTACGAAGCAGGCGGAAGGTTTCCTGAGATTACCGAAGATGCGGACCCGCTCTACCTCTTAGCAGCCGATTATAAGAGGTATATTCCATCATGAAAATCAGGATAAACGGTACCGGCTGCTCTCTGATTGATTTCCTTTACAATAATGTTGATTTTTCCAGTGATGAATTCCGTGGATTCATGTCCCGTTCCGACGGTGACGGCGGTTTATCACCGGGAAAACTTGTGTTTACCAAGGAATTGGAAAGCTTCAGCGGAAAAAAACTGCCTGACATTATAAAGGAAGCTGCCGGAAACCGGCCTCCCGACACAACTAATCTGGGAGGGCCGGCAATCGTTTCTTTGATTAATGCCGCGCAACTAACTTTCGGCAGAGATATATCGGTAAAATTTAAAGGAATAAGGGGAAACGATGAAACGGGTAAAACACTCCAGGGATTCATCGACAAAACACCTGTCGATGCCTCGGATTATCTCATAAAACAGGGAATCACCCCCGCTACTACCGTACTTTCCGATCCCAATTACGATAACGGCAATGGAGAAAGAGCCTTTATAAACACTATCGGTGCAGCAGATGATCTGCTGCCGTCCGATTTAGGAATAGATTTTTATGACACACATGTCGCGGTATTCGGCGGAACGGCTTTAGTTCCGCGGATTCATGACAATATTCACATTCTCTTAGAAAGGGCTAAAGAACGGGAGGCTGTAACGGTTGTAACTACGGTATACGATTTCAGGAACCAAAAAAAGAACCCTTCTAAACCGTGGCCGTTAGGAGAAGGTGAAAAAACCTTGCCTCTGATCGATCTCCTCATCATGGATCAGGAGGAAGCTGAGCGGATAAGCGGACTCCCCATCCGGGAGTGTGGAGATTATTTTATCAAAAATGGAGCGGGGGCTTTTATCATCACCAGGGGGGCAGAGAACCTGCTGATTTACTCAAGTTCTAAACTTTTCTCTGCCAGGGGAGTCACGGAAATTCCTGTTTCCCAGGCGGTGAAGAAAGATCTTCAGGAGCAGCGGGAACGGGGAATTGATCCCGGAGATACCACAGGATGCGGCGACAATTTTGCGGGAGGAGTTCTTGCCTCATTAGCACTTCAGCTTACCAAGAAATGTCCCGGCAGACTGAACCTAATGGAAGCTTGCGCCTGGGGTGTTGCTTCCGGAGGATTCGCCTGCTTTTATACAGGCGGTACCTATTTTGAAAAAACTCCGGGTGAAAAAACAGCTAAGATCGAACCGTATTACCGGGATTACTTAAATCAATTATGATTTAAAGCTGTACACAGGTCTGCCCTGATTCAGCGGCTTTTTGGGTCAGCAGCGTTATCCTTGCGGACTCCAGGATTCCGGCAGTTTGCAGTTCACCTATATTCCGGCTGCCCCGTAATTCTGCTAGAAAATCCTCTAAATACCCATCGACCCGTTTCGGAGCGGGAGCCAATTCCTTACCTTCTTTATCGCCGTCTAACCATACGGAAACTGTTTCGGCCGTTTTCGAAGTTTCCAGCAATCCCTTGTCACCATGGACCGTATAGCGCCAATACTGTGGAACGGTATATCCTTGACTGTCCGGAGAAAGGTAGGACACATCACCCAATACTCCGATGCCGTTTTTCATCTTCATCATCAGCTGGGCTCCCACCTGAAAATGGGGATGCTCAGAAAGCCGATCGTTCCATACCCTGGCGGCGATTATTTCTGAGAAAGGCACGGCCAATATTCTAGGAAGAACATCGATAGCATGGATTGCAATATCATTAATGGTTCCGCCGTGTTTCCCCTTTTCAAAATACCACATGGGTCGGGTTCCGTAGATAAGGGGATGCTGCCCGAGGAAGGTGACGGTTTGGATACTCCCGAGTTTTCCTTCTTTTATTATCTCATCCATTTTGCGGATTTGAGGTTGATCTCCCATGTTGAGCATGCACCCTACGGGAAGATTTTTTTTATGATGTAATTCTTTAATCCTTTCCAATTCATCCAGGGAAGTGCAGAGAGGTTTGTCCGCAATGACGGCCTTCCCTTTTTCTAATGCTCTGACGGCCAATTCACCCCGTCTGCCGTAGTAATCTCCCACAGCTAGCACATCGTATAAATCAGTATCATTCAATAATGCTTCAACAGAATCATGAGTGAGTTGTATGTTTTCTTCAGCCAGCCCTTTAGCAGTCGGTTCGTGATCCTCCGCGGCACCGGCAATTTCCGTGTCGTTCCTTGATTCAACGGATCGGTATAAATCGTATATGTGTACGTGTCTAAAACCTGTAAATGCAAATCGAATAGCCATTTTTCCTCCTGAATCTTACTATATCATCATCTTTTAAAAAGAACACCACCGGCCTACCGAGGAATTCTCATTTTATACCTTTAGGTAACAGAAAGAGACGTGATTTCTAAAAAATGCCGTAAATTAATCGTATAAAATGAGAATTCCAAGCTTTACATTAGTAAAAAGGCAATTCTAAATTGCAAATTTAGAATTGCTCCGGCCTACCGGGACTCCCGCCGGCGTTTTGCGAGCAGTATTGAGGTTCTCAGTTCTTTCGGATTTCGGGCAGCATGCCACTCCTCGTGGAACTTGGTATCCTGAAGTACTTGAGCAATGGACATTAAGGCCCGGAGGTGAAAATCCCGCTGATCCTTGGTTCCTATCATTCCGAATGCTGTATAGACAACATCTCCGGATTCGTTCCATTTAATCCCGTAACGGTTTCTCACAATGATAATATCGAATCTGCCTTTTCCCTCCAGGACAATATGCGGCACGGCATGGGGAAGGGCTACTCCGGGATATATCAGTGTGGAAGCTTCAGTTTCCCGGGCCTCCAGTTTTTCTACAACAGCTGCCGGATCCACCGACCATTTATCGGATATAATTTCCGCCATTTTTTCAAAGAGTTCTTTCCTGCTGATGGTTGCCTGAAAATCCAATACCGGAGCTTCCCGGATAATCCTGTCGAATCTGTCTTCCGTTATCTCATCCCGCTCAAAGAGTATTTCCAGAAGTTCATTTTCCAGTTCCCGTTCTTCTCCTTCCCTTTCCGGTTCGGTGAGCAGCTGAATCATGTGGATCAAAGCGGATTTTCTGGTGACCTTTTTTCTTGCATAGATGAAATACCATAATAACGAAGCAAAAGCTATTCCACCGGCAAGGATCAGTTCAAGCATACCAATAAGTGACAACAGAATAAGGTAAGCGATCATCCCGATTATCTGAATCACAGGATAAAAAGGTGTTTTTATAGCGGGTTTATAAGTGGCAAAGCGGGATGTACGAATTACGACAACCGAAAGATTGATTAGAAAGAAAAGAAGAAGCATAAAGGCAGACGCGGTTTTTGCCAGGTTCTCCACATCCAAAAAAATAATTATAAGGGCCATAAAGAGACTGGTCACTATAACTGCGGGAGCGGGGGTTTTTCTTTTCGTTGAGACTTTTCCTATGAATTTGGGAAGAAGGGAATCCCTGCTCATAGAAAGAGGTACCCGTGATGCCGACATAATACCGGCATTTGCTGTAGTGATGAATGCAAGAATTCCTGCGCCGGCTGTAAGGATACCTAATATTTTCGAGAAAGCGCTCCCCGGATGAATTCGACTAGCCGCTTCAGTAACCGGAGTGAGGGAAACCACTAAATTTTCAGCTTCTACTACTCCGATAACCACAAGAACAACAAGAAGGTAGAGGATCTGTACGACGATGAAAGCGGCGAATCCCCCGCGTACTAAAGAGCGGGAAGGATCTTTTGCGTCTTCCGAAACACTCGCAATCTTTGTAATCCCTCCGTAGGAGATAAAGACCATACCCGTTGCGGTAAGAAGTTCCGGAATGCCCCATTTAACGGCTCCGCCGATACGGTTAAAAGAGATAAAAGGATAACCGGCTATCACAAACACCGAAAGAATAACGATCAGCAGAAATACGAGAATTACTTGAATAACACCGGAAGCTTCAACACTGAATATATTTGAAACAGCAAAGAAGAGACACGCTCCCAAGGCAATCAGCTTAATTTCAAAGGAAGTTATCCCGGGAAATAAAATGGTAGCGAATATCCCGATACCCACCAGGGCCAAAGCGCTTTTTAAAGCGATGGAAAACCAGTTTGCCACACCCGCAACCGTCCCGACAGCGGAACCGAGAATCCGTTCAAGGAAAAAATAGGTTCCTCCGGCTTTCGGTATGGCCGTTGCTAATTCTAACTGACTGAAAAGCGCGGGAAGCATCAGAACCCCCGCAAGCAGATAGGCAAAGAGAATACCTGCCCCCGCGGTGCGGTAGGCTATAGCCGGCAGTACAAAAAGTCCCGAACTGATCATGGCTCCCGCGCCTATGGAGAAGATTGCAAGGGTATTGAGTTGTTTTTCAAGCTTCATACCGAATTCCTTTTAATATTTATTCGGATCACGAAATCTTTTTTATTAATGAATCATTTTGCTGGTAAGCATTTTTCTTCAATTTCTTCTTAATTTCTCCAACCCGGGAGCGCATAGCCAGTTCTCCCCTGCGGATCATTTCATCTATATGATTGAGATTGTAATAAGTATACTCAGAAAGGTCGGGGAAAATACCAAAATCAGAACCGCCATAGATTGTCGTATTTGCGATGCTCATCATAATGCCCAAAGAAAACATGATCACATCATATACATCCCGCGGCGCCCTGGCCTCCCGGCGGTCCACATTTAAATCTACTCCGATAACTCCGTCTGCTCCCATCCGTTTTACAACATCAAGCGGAACGGAACTTCTAATCCCGCCGTCCACCAAACACATTTCGCCCATTTCTACGGGAGTAAAAATTCCGGGTATACAGGAACTTGCATGGACCGCCTTCCCCAAGGGTCCATGATCAAAGACAATCTCCTTCCCGGAAACCAAATCCACGGCAACAGCCCGGAACGGTATTTTGAGTTCCTCTATATTCTTGACACCTGTTAAGTCTTCTATTAATTGTTCAAGTTTGGTCCCCGCGGCAAGCCCCATTTTCCCCATTTTGATCTTAAGAACATCCGCCCATTTAATATTCTGAGCTTCTTCCCTGAGCTGACGCCAATTCATGCCTGAACAGTAGAGAGCCCCGATGATGCTACCCACACTGGTTCCCGCAACAAGGCGCACAGGAAGATTCTCCTCTTCAATTACCTTGAGCACTCCGATATGGGCAAATCCCTTTGCAGCACCTCCGCCGAGAGCTAAACCGAGGGTATCAATTCTACGGCCCAAAAAGAAATCGAGTATTTTCCCCATTCCAATTTTAATCGGCGTCCCAATAGGGATGCAGTAAGAAATGGTTGTAAATTTCCTGTTCCATCTCCCGGTCAATGATTCCGCCTTCGGAATATTCCGGTGCTTCCAGAAGCTTGTTTTTCGATGTATTTACAAATACCGTTGCCTTTGCCCAGAGAACCTTATCAACAAGTCTCGGCACAGTAAGGACCATTTTCTGATGATGTATTCGGGACAGATGGACCGCCATATACCTGATTGTCCACGTATCGGTGTCGATAAAAAAATCCTCCAGGTGTCCCGCGTCATCATCAACACAGCGGATAGTGTACCCCCGCACCTCGTTTGTACTCCGGAGATGAGTTTCCCTTTGGTCCGAAGTTTCTTCCGCGGCCTCTTCTGCTTCCACGGCACCAAGGGCGGACGGATACATCTCCCTGCCCCACAGACCTATGCCTCCCCAGTAGGCAGGAAGGTTGTAGTACCGGAGATATTCCGCTTCCTTCTGCCGGGAAATGGGTTTTTCCGTATTAATGTCGGGACTATGTTTGACTTGTTCCATGGTAAGATTAACGAAGACCTTCCGGTTTTCAGTATCCAATTTTTCCAAGGAAATCGGCGATACGAGTACCTTGTGACCAAAGAAAAACTTACCGGTTTTTACAATAATATAACGGATAGTCCATGTATCGTCATCAAAATAGAACTGATCCACATGACCCATATCCCCGTCGGTGGCATGAATGGTGAATCCATGAAAACTTTTTTCATTCAGGAGCATATTACCTCCCTATTTTTTTGAAGTACCCGTTCCCCCTTTTGGGGAGGTTTTTTTTGCGGGTTTCTTCTTAATTTTTGAAAAACGGACCGATTTAACTTGCCGGGGAGCTAAACGTACCCCGGCGGCCCGGGCTCCCTTCACCAAAAAATCTTTTACATCAAACGTTTCTTCCAATATTTTTAACCGGGGCTTGGGGACATACTTAACCCTTAGCTCCATATCAGTTCGGGTTGTCATATCAAGAAACCTTGTATTTTCCGGCAAAAGAGAATACCTCTTATTCAGCATATATTTCTCGATCCTGCATCGCTTAATATAAGGATACTTGTTTTTATTATCTTTGTATACTATCGAAAATATGGTTTTTTTCAGTATCTCTTTATCGGCTAAAAGACAGGCACACAGCCCTTTATCAACAAACTGCTTTTCCGGAACATCGGTCACGTAATAGGTCCCGTCGTTCTGGATGATTAGAAGACGGTCATAGGGAGATACTTTAAAGAGCGTCTTAGCCGATTCGGTGATACCGGTTCCAAGGAACCCCTTAGCGGCATCGTACCGGAGCGGTATATCCCGGTCAACAACTTCTCTGACATCCGTTTTATCAAAGGAACCGATAACACTGCGCCTGACAAAAGGTTTACCGTAATCGGTCATCACGCCGTCAAGAAAATCGAGGGCGTATTTTACGATGGAAGCGAGATGGGATTTGATTTCCTTAAGCCGGGCTTTGATCTCCTCCATCTCCTTCTTGGCCTTGTTGATATCATAAAGGGATATTCTCCGGATCGGGATTTTCAGAAGCCGTTCCACATCCTCTTCGGTTACTTCCCGTTTAATCTGGGAGGCGAACGGCTTGAATCCGTCGATCACCGCCTTGATTACTGTCTCCTGGGTACGCATGGTTTCGATCCGTTTATAGATCCGTTCCTCGATAAAGATCTGCTCTAAGGTCCGCATATGGAGCCGGTCCTTGAGCTTGCCTTCTTCGAGCTTGAGTTCCTTCCGGAGTATCTCCGTAAGCCCCTTGGCGTGGTAATCGATGATTTCCGTCACGGTCATAATGACCGGTTTTCCGTCCTTGATTACCAGGAGGTTTACGGAGATTGCGGTTTCACAGTCGGTAAACGCGTAAAGGGCATCAACCGTATCCTGGGAGTACTCTCCCCGGGCCAGCTTGATTTCGATCTCCACATTTTCCGATGTAAAATCGCTTATACTCGATATCTTTATCTTGCCCCGCTTCGCGGCGTTTTCTATAGAGCTGATTAGACTTTCCGTTGTGGACCCGAACGGGAGCTCCCGGATAATGATCCGCTTGGGGTCCGATGTGTCCAATTTAGCCCGGACCAGCACCTTTCCGAGCCCGTCCTCGTACCCGGAAACATCTACTAAACCGCCTGAAGGAAAATCGGGAAACAGCTCGAAGGTTTTCCCGCTAAGAGAAGCTTTTACCGCCTGCAGCACTTCGTTGAAGTTGTGGGGCAGAATCCGGGTGGACATTCCCACCGCGATCCCTTCGGCTCCCTGTATCAGCACAACCGGGATTTTCGCTGGAAATGTTACCGGCTCTTTATTTCTGCCGTCGTATGAGTCGTCGAATTCGGTCAATTCGGGGTTGTAAAGGACCTTTTTAGCCAGCGGAAGAAGCCGGCACTCGATATATCTGGCCGCCGAAGCCTGATCACCGGTCAAATCGTTCCCGAAATTCCCCTGCTTATCGATAAAAAGGTCTTTGTTTGCCAGAACTACCAGGGCGGAGTTAATCGACGCGTCGCCATGGGGATGATACTTCATGCAGTGGCCTACCACATTGGCCACCTTATGAAACTTCCCGTCTTCCATCTCAAAAAGTGAATGTATAATGCGCCGCTGTACCGGTTTCATACCGTCATCCACATGGGGAATTGCCCGGTCTTTGATAACATAGGAGGCATATTCAATGAAGTTGGTATCGAAAAGTTTGTTTACATAGGCCATCAGACCAAATTCTCCATTATAAAATCCCGCCGGGTCGGTGTATTCTTACCCATATAGAACTCCAGGGTGTCCTTAACATTCTTTATTGATTTTACATTGACCTTTACCAGCCTCATATCTTCACCGATAAACTGCCCGAACTCTTTGGGACTTATTTCACCAAGTCCCTTAAAACGGGTTACCTCCGGATTCGATGTTTGTTCCATTTTCTGATTCCGTTCTTTGAGACTGTAACAGTAATGGGTAACTTTCTTGTTTCTGACCCGGAAAAGCGGGGTTTCCAGGATATAGAGCCGCTCAGCCACAACCAGTTCCTCAAAATAATTGAGGAAGAAAGTTAGAAGCAGATTCCGGATATGAAATCCGTCATGATCCGCGTCGGTGGCAATCACAATCCGGGCGTACCTGAGTTCTTCGGGGTCGTTTTCGATTCCCAGGGCCATCATCATGTTGTAAAGCTCCACATTCTTGTATAATTCGGCTCGTTTCCGTCCGAATACGTTCTGGGGTTTTCCTTTTAAAGAAAATATCGCCTGGGTATAGACATCTCTGGCACTCACCATGGATCCCGAAGCGGACTGTCCTTCCGTTATAAAGATCGTCGAATCTTTGCCTTTATCACCGTCGGAAAGATGATGCTTGCAGTCTTTGAGATTCGGTATTTTCAAGGCAATTTTTTTTGCTGCCTCCCGGGCTTCTTTTTTTACCGCCTGCAGTTCTTTTCTAAGCCGCTCGTTACTGGTGATTTTATCTTCCAGTTTCTTCGCCACTTCTTTATTTTTATAAAGAAAGTCCGCGACAGCGGTTTTTACGTCCCCCACAATCCAGCTTCTGATTTCGGTGTTGCCCAGCTTGTTCTTGGTCTGGCTCTCAAAAACCGGATTCATTAATTTTACCGAAACAGCTCCGGCAATTCCTTCCCGTACGTCCACACCGGAATAATTCTTTTTAAAGAACTCGTTTACCCCTTTTAAAATCCCCTCCCGGAAGGCGCTTTGGTGGGTTCCCCCGTCTGAAGTGAATTGCCCGTTAACGAATGAGAAATAGGTTTCACCGTACTGACTCGTGTGGGTAAACGCGAATTCCAGATGCTCCCCCCGGTGGTGACAGATTCCGTACATTCCCTCATCTTCAACTTCCGATTCCAGCAGATCCTGAAGCCCTTTGTCGGATTTAAACTTATCCTTTCCCAGATAAAGGGTCAGACCGGTATTGAGATAGGCATAATTCCATAACCGCGCTTCTATGAACTCCCGATTATAATGATATTCGCTGAAAATTTCCGTATCCGGAGTAAATTCAAAGTATGTACCATCGGGTTCCCCCTTCTTTTTGCCGGAACGCTTTGAAACCAGTTCTCCCCGGCTGAAAACAGCCTCGAAATAGGAGCTGTTCCGGAAAGAAACCACCCGGAAGTGGGACGAGAGAGCGTTTACCGCTTTGGTGCCCACCCCGTTGAGGCCCACACTGAATTGGAAAACATCATCATTGTATTTCGCTCCCGTGTTTATGACGGAAACACATTCAATGACTTTGCCCAGGGGGATTCCCCGACCGTAATCCCGGACTTTAAGGGTGTTGTCCTTCAGTGAAATACGGATAGTATTTCCGTGTCCCATGATAAACTCGTCCACACTGTTATCGATAACCTCTTTGAGAAGGATATAGATTCCGTCATCGTGATTGGAACCATCCCCCAATCGCCCGATGTACATACCGGTCCGAAGCCGGATATGCTCCAGGGAACTCAAGGTCTTTATCTTACTCTCGTCATACGAGACTGCCTGTTTTGTCATATAAAAGTCCGTATAATTGCTGAAATGTTGTATTGTAGTATGATGGAGCGGTTTACGAGATTTGCTCCCTCCCAGTTACCTATATTTTACACCCTTTCCGGAATTCAGACAAGTTTGCAAGACCAGAATTCAGAAATTATCAATACTTCCATTTTTTAGTATTCAGAGCCCTCAGATCCGGAGTTTGTGCATCTTTTTGTCGTAAAGAACCTCTTCGCGGTCAAAATCCAGCCGGATTTTCCATTTCTGCTAGCTGTACCGATTCGAATGTTACATTCCGGACGTTCCGGAACTCAAAAGGATTCGGAGTGGACGTACTAAAGCTGATGTCGGAAAAAGAGATGTCCCTGATGATTGTTTCTCCGTTCCCGGTTATCCTAACCGGCTGATCTGCTTTAATCCGCATACGGGAAAAACTGATATCGGAAAGCCTGGTCAGGGCGATCCCCTCCTCCACATTCATACCTATCGGTATGTTCCGGCATTCAAGAATGATGTTCTGAAACTGAATATCGTGAACAGCACACCGTGTTGTATCTTCTTCCCGGAGATACCGCTTTGGATTGTCAAACCGAATCCCGTTCCGGGTGTTGGTGATAATCAAATCGGACAAGGCGCAGTTCCGGACAATATTGTCCCCGGGACACCCTACTCTGACGGCCTGACAGCCGCTTTCCAGCGTGCAGCCGCTGATCACCACATTTTCGCAGACCGCCGGGGTATCGTAGTACCGCTGCATCGCCCGGAGGACCAGGCAGTCGTCGCCTGAGTTGATGAAACATCCGGTCACCGATACATCCCGGCAGCCGTCGATATCGATCCCGTCCTGGTTGTTCATCCGCCAGTCTCCGGAAATCCGAATTCCCCTGACTTTTACCCGTTCACACTGCATGAGCCAGATGTTCCAGTTCGGTGAATCTGTAAAACTGCAGTCTTCGATCCTTAAATCGGTACACCGGCAGCACATCAAGGGGCGGGGTCTCGGGGTATCCGGTTTCCCGAAGTTTTTATCCCCTGGTTTCCAGTTTTCAGTGTTGAAGAAAACCTCACCCCGGGCGTCTATTTTGCCGGGTCCGGTTATCGAAGAGTTTTCGGTTTGTATGAGACCGATTAAAAAGTGAGCGAATCCCTCGGGGGGACGTTCCATATTCAGCCCGGGAGCGCTGAATTCCCGGTAATCTTCGACGCGGGAGCTTCCCTGGAGAACGGCGCCGGCTGAAAGAAAGAGCTCCACATTGCTCTTGAGATAGAAGCTCCCGGTAACATACCTCCCCGGGGGAATGACAACCCGGCCGCCGCCGGCTTCGGCGCAGGCGTCAATCGTTTCCTGAATGGCAGCAGTATTGATGTGACGGTCACCCGGCTCCGCTCCGAAGTCGGTGATGGAAAACGAGTTGATCATAGGCTCCTCTGCTCGAAATATTCTATCATGTCGGAGGAACCGGAACAACCCGGGATCTCCGGGTAGAACCGGGAATTGCTGACCCGGGATCAGTCCGCGGTCCGGCAGAGCCGGAACCCAAGGTTGTCGCGTCCTTCCAGGGAACTGCCTTCGTACCAATCACCGATTCTTAGATCGTTAGCCGCGGCTGCATCGTAGCCTCCTCCACGGTCGATTCTTCCGGCATCGCTCGGCGTAAAACACCACTCCCAGACATTTCCGCTCATGTCGTACAGCCCCAGGGTATTAGCTCCGGTAATACCAAGACTTTTGACTTCAAATTCATCGGGTTCAAAAACAATTGCCACCTCTCTGCAAGCGCTGGAGTTGGTGTAATCGTCTGTCGCGCCGCTTGCGGAATCCCCCTGGGTAAAATACGGATTACTGTACCCGCTCACCGTATTCGTTGTATCCAAACCCCGGTACCTGGCCGCGTATTCCCATTCATCGCTTGACGGGAGACGGTATCCATTCTTGGCTGTGTCCGCTTCCGTCTCATGATCTTCCCAGGTTGTATCTATGTTGGTGTATACCACATTTCCTGAATGACCATCCCGCATTTCAGTAAGCCAGTTGCACAGCATCACCGCACCGTACCAGCTAATATTAGTAACAGGGTGATCATCATAATCGGATGATGTCACAATAAATCCTTTCGAACTGGTAACTCTGCATTCAGCGGCATCCAGATCAAACAGTTCCTGTCCTCCATATTTTACCGTGGTTCCATCAAATCCGTTATGATCAGAAACATTATTTGATAATCTGCCGGTATCGTATGCCCATTGAAGCACAGCCGCGGCAGCTGCGTTCGTCACCTCGGTTTCTCCTATCCAGAACGGCACGGTGAGTATTACTACTCCGTCATCATAATTGGAATTAGGTTCGTTTGTGGGAACCTCAGCTGTGTAGCCCACAGGAACAGCTATACTTTCCCGGTTCTGGGCATAGACCATGGTAATAAGTACCTCCCGGTCACCCAATAAAAATGTGCCGCCATCCCCGGGGTGGTCGGCATTCGCGAAACCCGGCCCCTCCGCGGCATCCGATATGCTCACCGTAACTGTATAATCCCGGACACTGCCGTCTTCCGCCGTAACCGTGTAGGTTACCAGATCGGTAAAATCGTTGGCGGTAACCCCGCTTTCCTGCGCAGTTCCTCCTACGGTAACCGAGTACCCGCTTGTAACAAAAGCCCCGGTAAGGACGGTGACATCAGTGCCGAAAGGAACCGTTACCGTTATTTCAGTTCCCGAGATTATGCCGGCAATATCGGTGTAGAGTTCCGCGTTATCCGCCGCGGGAAAACTGTAGCGGGTTATCTCCTTTTCCGCGCTTGGCGGCGCTGCCGTAACCGTAACGGTATACTCCTGGGTGCTGCCGTCTTCCGCCGTAACCGTGTGGGTTACCGGA
>CAZUAE010000017.1:0-87775 GCA_964618265.1 uncultured Spirochaetales bacterium
TCTTTTCCTTACCTATTAAGCTCTCTCTTCCCTTCCCTGTTTTTTCAAAAGATCATTCTTGACCGTTTTGCGGTCAAGGATAATGCATCCCGTAAATCCATTTTTTAATAGGATTTAATCGCAGACACAAGATTTAATAAATAGCATTTTTTGCTTATTCTGTCAAGCCATTCGGTTTTCAATTTTAAAAACAGCAGGCTTAGGTCAGAAACCTATTCAAAGAAGCATGTTCTTCTTCTCATGTAGGATCTGCAATGTAACAAAACTTGAATAAAGTGTCAACCGGAATTTTAATTCCGGGAGAAATCTTGATTTAAGCAAGCGCTAAAAAATTTTTCCGTCTAGATAGATATCGTCAAAAAAGCCAGGGATATTTAGAGAAAGGCAGCATCAATTATTTTATTCACCGCTTCCTGAAATCCTCTTCCATGGCTGTTATGTGTTATATAAGCAGGGGGATATTTCAAAGCGGGTAAAAACGAAATAATATTTGCTACTCCGCATGATTTAGGGAAAGCATCAAACATAGGTTCATCATTTGGAGAATCACCAAAAAATATCACCTCTTTCCTGGCAGTATTTTCGGTAAAACCATATATATCCTGGAGTACCGTCATACTCATACTTAATTTATTATATTGACCAAACCATGTATTTACATGAATGGAACTTATCTTTGCTTCAGCCCCATGACTCTCACAAATTTTCTTTATATCTTCAGCAGCAGAGTAATCTAAAAAGGGGGGCTCTTCTCTAAAATCTATGGCGAGATCAAACAGCCGGGAAAACTGATCTTTCGCGATGCGGGTTCCCGGTATTTGCCTCTGAACATCGGAAGCAATACGTTCCAGCTTTTTCTTTGCATCCTTTTCCACAGCGGGATGATATTTATGCTTCACTGCTCCCCCCTCATCAACATAGAACGCGAAGGCACCGTTTTCTCCCACCACTGCATCAACCGGCCATTGCCTGATAATCATGTCGCACCACCCGGCCGGCCTACCAGTTATTGGTATAACGGCATAACCTTTTTCCTTTAATTTCCATAGAGTGGAAAACGCCTCCGGGAGAAGCTTATTATTCTCCGTTAGAGTATCATCAATATCGGTCATTATTATTCTTATATTTCTTATGTCTTCTGATGGAATTTCTTCAAAATATTTCGGCTGCTGCACCATTTCAGGATTCCGGTTTTTCCTTATGTTTTTTAAAAACTGTAAGATAGTCGCCAAAAGAAAGAACTGCGGTCAAAACGGCAATACCGAATATTATCGAAGCACCCAGCCTTGTATAAGTAATTATTTTATCCGTGAACCCTAACCGGACAAAAAGCAGATACAGCAAGCCTGCTCCTCCGCTAAATCCGTAGAAGAGTGATTTAAGCTTACCGCCCCGGCGTGCCGCTAAGGCAATACCCTTTCGAATCAGTAGAAGGCGAATAAAGATAATTCCAATTTCCCGATACAGAAATATAAGAAAAAGCCAGCCGGGGAAAATATTATCAAGTGTAAAACAGAGGAAGAAGGTTGTCCTGGTAATCACATCAGAAAAAGGATCAAGAACCTTACCGATATCTGAAGTTAGATTTTGTCTTCGCGCAATATACCCGTCTAACACATCGGTGATTTCCATGCCGATGAATAGGATCACAATCAAAATCAGAGAACCATAAGAGAAGGTTCCAGTCCACTGGGGGATGAAATAGAGAACATAGAAGAGAGGGGCAAGAATTATTCTTAAAATTGATAATCTGTTCGGTATATTCACACTGATGATGCTATTGGTCTTAACCAAATCTGTCAACCTATCACATCATTCAATCATTCAAATCAATCAATCGGGAATTCTCATCTTTATTCCATCAGGCAGCATTTATACTGTGGCGTTGAGAATATGTTTCAGAACTTCCTCCGGATCTTTTATTTCTTTTTCAACGAGCTTATTTTTTCCGTCTTTGGAATTTATTACATCAATCTTCATCCCCATATCTTTCATTGATTTAATCAAGTCCGGAATATCAAAATACTTAAGCGCCTCCGGTACAAACATGGAAGCCGGCCAGGCATAATCATCCGTATTTAGTAACTCCTGGAATGAAACAAGTGTTTCATCCAGGACCACATCTCTAACTTCAGTTATCATTGCTGCTGAGAACAGAACAGCAACTCCCATTGTTCCCTGACCGTAAAGGATTATATCTTTCCAAGATAGACTATATTCTTCTTTTAATTTCCGCAAAAGGGAAACTAGACACATAGTTTGCAGAGGAATCACCCCTTCGCCGGAGGCATTCGATACATAGCTTCGATACCGATCGATACTTCCCCAGGGGGCTGCGGAAAACGGAAGCAAAGCACCTTCAGTATCACCAATACCCGGAAGATCCGGAATCACCATATTTGGATGAGGTGCGGATGATTCCCGATTAAGGAGTCCTGATATCCGCATTGCCAATCCGCCGGATTCCAATAGATACCGTCTTCCCTTATCCGAAACCAAGATAACCCATTTCTGTTTTCCGTATTTTTCTAAAGGATTTAATACCGAACAGGGAGATTCTAAAGGCAAAATATTACCAATTGTCGAAGGCACATGGATTGAGTGGAGTCCTTCATAATAATTTTGTGTCCACATCTGAAACGGACGAGTCACTTTCCATTCTCCCGGTCCGCGGTCGGGAATGATCTTTTTTAAAGAATGCAGGGGATTTCCCCTTCGGGGCTCCTCTTTTGATTGCTTACGCGTGAGGGTAAAGGTGTTTTCCCTCTCCGGCGGATAACATCTCAGCATTTCACGTTCCAAAAGAGGAAAATCAGCTAATTCAAGATTCACCGGAGAGGTCTCCCGGTTAAATATCCAGCGTTCCATCCATGAAGTGAACATGGAAACCTGATTAAGCGTATAGGCGTGACCACTGGAATCATGAAAAAAATCAAATCTATCAGTATATCCGGCAGCTTCAAAAAGATCTCTGATTCCTTTTACCAAGCGGAGAGTCTTTTCAGAACTGAAAATTTCATCCCGTGATCCCGCCATATAGAGAAGAGGAACCGGTAATGAAGCGGCAGCGATCTGGGGTCCGTCAATTCCATCTGCAAACCTTCCATACCACATAGTTTCCGGACAACCCGAATATCTCGTTCCCACAGGATGGTCTCCCGCGTAAGTCAAACAGCAGCTGGGACCTTGGCAAGCTATCCTTGAATCAAATATCGATGCATAAAGGGTAGTGACACCGCCGCCGCTTACACCGGTCATACCTACACCGTTTTCCAAATAGACGTCATTCCGGGTCTCCAGATAATCAATACAGCGGAGAGCATCCAAAACAAAGAACCGGTTGAAGGCAGCTCCAGCAGCGTAGCACCTGACACCATCATGGAAATGATCATTTCCAACTTGCTTTTCCGACGCTTGCCCAGGCGGATCAAAGGTAACGGCAATATACCCCAGGGAGGCAAATGCCCGGGCCGGTATCTGATAATTCGCGAACTGTTTACCGCTGTGACCAACGGGAATAACTACAGCCGGGAATGGACCTTTTCCTAACGGTGTATAAATTGTGGCATTGACTCTCCATCCTGGAAAAGAATCAAACAGCACATTCTCTATGGTACAATCAGGTAATCCGAATTTACTCACCATAGTTGTCTTTAAAGGATTACCCGTTTGCCGGAAAGGCATAAAGCCATAGGAAGTTATAATTTTACGGCGGATTTTTTCTATATAATCATCCGCATTGCCTTCTTCTAACACATTCTCCCATTGCTCGTTAGCCTTTTCCAATTGATCCATCGCATAGTTAGCAATATATTCGGAAAACATCTCACGCGGATCTTTCATCATAGGAATTGGATGAGGAAAATATTCTCTTTCCATTATTCGGTCTCCTTGTATTCGAATGCGCCCAGGTCATAACCATCTCCAGAGGGAACCTGATTGCCCGCAAAATCTTTCACCTTAGTTGAAGTTACAGGATTAACCCCCTTATCTATCAGAGGTGAATTTTCGGACAACATAAATACAGAAGCAGATGATCTGTTTTTATTCAACCGCTCTACAGAACCCTGAAGTAACGGATTACGATCAGAATAAACTGATCCATTCCAAAACCAGTTATTTGCAGAGGAATCTAATTCAGTTCTATTTTTTCCGGTTTGTATAATTAAATTATTTATAAATGCTGCTTCTGCGTTATTTGTTATAAGGGGTGTATCCATAGAGGATATGTAAACGGTATTATTATGAACCAGGGCAGCGGATACTGAGCCTAAGAATCTAAAAATATTATTTCCCTCTCCGGCAGCAATATTATAGCGGATAACAATTCCATGATTGAACTCACGGCTCTCATCCCCCCCTTCAAGGGAACAGAAACCGCCTGTATTTGCATAAGAATAATTACGTTCAACATGGATGTTTAGATTAAAATAATCAATGCGGATTGCCGGAGAACGCCGCTCTTCAATTCCAGTAATGGTATTACTGCTAATAACCGTTTCGGTATTATCAAATACCGTTATTCCGGCTGAAAAGAAGCTGTAAGATGAACGGCAGCATCCCCTAATCACATTAGCTTCAACAACTCCATCATGCAATGACATTAGCTCAATACCATCAAAAGCAGTATCATAAATATTATTTTCGCTTATTCGTACATTTTCCGAGGGGTATGAATATTCCTCACCATACCACCGATTCCAGAGGGATCCTAACAGGATCCCCGTTCCTTCAATGTGTTCAATAAGGTTTCCGGATATTACAATATCTGAAAATTTTGATTTAACGTATTTTGATTCCGCTAAAAGACCTATTCCGGCAGATTCAAAGTCGTTAAAATCAGCTGCCTCATCTCCGACATGAGATATTCTGCAATTTACTATACGTATGCAAGAAACATTCCGCTCTAAGGCTCTCATTAATATTCCATATACACTTTTCGTCCCTGACCCATCATTTCTTATAGCTAGATCGTTTATAATCCAGCAATCTTCATCTTCAATGGTAATTGCAGCTTTATGTCCGTCACCTATTAATGCAGGATCATCCCCTCTGCCGTATGCACCCACATAGATAGATTTGTTCCGGGTACCGGAGCCTTTTAAAGTGACATTCCCCCGCCATTCACCTCCCCGTCGAAACAGGATGGCGTCTCCCGCGGAAAAAACAGTTTTATTTACTGCTTCAAGTGTTTTCCAAGGATACTTCATTGATCTGCCGTCGTATGTATCATTACCTCTAATACGGTCAACATAGTAGATATTTTCATAGAAATCACTTTGAATTGGAACTGGAGGGGTTATTTTGCATGTAATAATAGCTAAAGAACATATAAATAAGGGACAAAAATAGTAACACCTTTGTTTTCTGCGCATAACGGTACATCGATATATAAATTGCAGCAACCGTAATTTAGAATTGCTGAGAATCCCTCGATAAATTGAATTGCTTCTTTCCATCAACAATTATTTTATGATATACTGATATCACAGCTTAATAATCTTGGGAAGGTTCTTATACATGAAGCTAAAGAATTATCAAGAAGATGTCGTTCTAAAGGCTATCGAAATTGCCCTGGAAGATCAGGAAGAGTATCTGGAAGATGAAACATTTATAAATGATATAGCTGCATATGTGCTCAACCGAATGCCGCCAAAATATATAATGAGTGAGCGGGGTTTTACCCGTCTAGCAGAAGAACATTATGTGGAATCCGAGGATGATGAAAACCTGGTTAACGTAATTGAATTAATGATCCTCATTAATAAGGGTATTGAGTTAGTTAAAAAACGACGAAAATCCGCAGCCGAATTTAATAAAAAATCTAAAGATAATATATTTTCAGTAATGAACAATGAACGGGAGTACATTCATAACTTTCCACAAATCGTTGGGAAGGTTACTGATAAAAAGACGAAGCAGCCGGTGCTTCACGCTACCATTACATTAAAAATAAATGACAAAACAAGTGAACCGGCTGAACCAGGGTGGATAAATCCATATATCACAAATCAGCAGACAAACGGCCTATATAGCTTTTGGCCCCGGGCTCAAAAAAGCAGTAACAAACAAGAAACTTTTATTCTAAAAATCATAGTAGAACATAAAGACTATGACACTGAAGTTTTTGAAAAAAAGATTGAAACCAAAGGAAACCTCTACATAAAGGAATCCATAGCAACAGATGCTGTTATAAGCATTCCTACAATCCATATGGTAAAAAAATAAGAGCGTGGAAATAAAAAAGATTGCAGCCCTATTGTTGGTATTTTTTGTATTCGGTGTTCTTTCAGTTGGTGCAATCGGTGTAAATTTTTCTTTCTTCATACCCCGTAAAGGATATCTTTCCACTCCTTTTTCACCACTATCTTTAAGGGACATAGGTATTACTTTTGGGAAATATTTTGGTATAGCCGCTGCTGTCTCCCTGGATTCCGTTTCGGGAATGGCTATAAAGAATTCTGATGGAAATATATTGGGTGACGGGCCTATGGCCGGACCCTTTTTATCAACGAAGGGGTCATTATACGCGAAAATTATGATTCCCGTCGGCAGTTTTGAAATTACCGGCCGAGGCGGGGCATTCGGTTTCTACAACCCAAACTTTCGACTTCTCTCTGGAGATGTGGATAGATACATAGCCTCTCAAGGGGGGTACGATTCCGTTATATCCAATTTTAATTATAATGGCAATCTGGGATGGGGGTATGTTTTCGGCGGTAGTCTTACCTATTGGATCGGACCGATAGGGATATCGGCAGGTGCAAATTACTACTTGGGAAAGGCTGATCTTTCCTTAAGCGGTTCCTATTACCACGATGGCGTGCAAGAATCTTCTCCACCGTCATATTTAAACAATGCTTACCTGGATTACAGCGGGATTGAAATAATCTTCGGCGGGGCCTTCAAACTTTAATCGGGAACTCCAAACAACTTCATATTAATTTCAGCAATTCCCATTTTATTCGATTATTTTACGGCATTATGCGGAAATCACACCCCTTCCTGTTCTCTAAAGAAATTAAATGAGAATTCGTCTATTTATTTTTCTCCTCAGAAAATTTTAACTATATTCTATACAGGAGGTAACCATGGAATACAAACAGTTGGGCAGAACAGGAGTAAAGGTTAGCGAACAATGTCTGGGATGTATGATGTTTGGCGGAAAAACAGAGCCGGAAGATTCCTACGGCATCATAGATAAGGCAATAGATGCTGGTATAAATTTTATCGACACAGCGAATGTGTACTCCCGCGGAAGGAGTGAAGAAGTCACCGGCGAAGCCCTCAAAAGGAACGGTAAGCGCGGTAATATCGTACTGGCTACTAAAGTTCATGGAAAAATGGACGATGAGGATCCCAACATGTGGGGGAACAGCCGTCGCCACATCATTCAGCAATGCGAAGCCAGTCTTAAAAGGCTTCAAACTGATTATATAGACCTTTATCAGATACACCGGCCTCAGGCCGATGTACCTATTGATGAGACAATAAGAGCACTGGACGATTTGATTAGAGACGGTAAGGTTCGGTATATCGGGACAAGCACCTATTCAGCCTGGCAGTCAGTGGAGTCACTGTGGGTTTCAGAAAAGTTGGGACTTAACAGGTTCGTAACGGAACAGCCTCCCTACAACCTTTTAGACAGAAGAATCGAGAGAGAACTCCTTCCTATGGCACAAACATTCGGATACGGAATAATTCCTTGGAGTCCGCTGGCGGGAGGACTATTAACAGGTAAGTATCGGAGAAATGAACCGGCCCCAAAGGGCAGCAGGTTCGAAGGACGTGAAGAAAGCGCGCGATACAACGACCGGCTTTTTGACGTAATAGAGGGGATTGCACCCATCGCGGAGGAGAAAAACATAACCATGTCCCAGTTTGCTCTGGCTTGGGTTTCCTCAAATCCAGCTGTGACTAGCCCTATTATTGGTCCGCGGACTATGGAACAGTTAGAGGATAATCTTGCGGCTGCGGACATTACTATAACGGATGCTGACAAAGAAAAAGTTGACAGCATTATAACTCCGGGCACAATGGCAAGCCCCTTTTATGAAGCGAATTTCGGGCCGCACCAATATCGTGTATAGCTGTTGCCTTATTCCCATCACCCCACTAAGATGTGGAGATGAATAAAACTCAAAATAAGTTATTAGCAGCAGCTGACAAACTTTCAGAGGAATGCGGTGAACTGGATTTTTCAAGTCCGGTAAGTACTGTTTATAATCCATTACGATATGCCCGGGAAGGATATAAAAAATACCTCGAACTTATGCAAGAAGGTAAAAAGGAACTGCTATTTGTGGGGATGAATCCTGGGCCTTGGGGAATGGCTCAAACCGGTGTTCCTTTTGGAGAAATCGAAGCGGTAAAGCAATGGATGGGAATACAAGCGGAAATAGGAAGGCCGAAAAAGATCCATCCTAAACGACCGGTTAAAGGCTTCCAATGCTCACGCCGTGAAATAAGCGGGAAGAGATTTTGGGGGTTGATGCATGAACGTTATGGAGAAGTAAAAAACTTTTTCGCTTCCTGTTTTACCGCAAACTATTGTCCCCTTCTCTTTTTTCAGGAAGACGGCAAAAACCAAACCCCCGATAAATTGAATAAAAGAGATCGGGAAGCTCTTTTCGCAGTGTGCGACGCTCATATAAATACCATTATTGATCTATTAAATCCTCATTGGGTCGTAGGTATTGGTAACTTTGCATCAAAAAGAATTGAAGCAGTATTGGATAACGGAAGAAAATCTCCACCCAAACATTTAACAATACTGCATCCCAGTCCGGCAAGCCCAAAAGCTAATAAAGGCTGGGCGGAAGCGGTAACTAATCAGTTAGCAAAGGAAGGTATTTGGACGGAATAGCTTTGAAGGAATTACAAAGCCCGGGTAATCTGTTCAGCTAAGACAGCTGCACCAATTAGATTTGCATTGCCTCCTCTTTCCAGGTACACTGAAGGACGCAGGTAATGATTACAGCCATGTCTTGAAAGATATAACTGCGCGGCAGGTCCAAAATAGGGAAGCCCCAGCGAAGGCATCCCCCCCAAACATACCGGAACAGGATTATACTGGCCGCTCATAGAAGAAAACACTTTCAGCCCGGCATACCCCAATATTTTACCAAATAAAAAGTCGGTAACCCGGGCTGCCGTATTACCGCATTTCGAAAGAAAATTAATCGCGGAACCTGCTCGAGAAGGATTTAACAGGAGTTTTTCCACCTCCGGTGAAACACCTTTCACATCCGCGTAGTATATGGAATCCCGGGCAGTAAGAAAGAGAACATACCTGCCATTCCCAGAAATAAGGGTTTCCGCTTTTAACGCGTCATCTCTCCCGGAAGGTCCTTCCGGAATTTTCGTTTTGAAAATTTCTTCCCACTTAGAAAGATATGCAGTCAAAGAAAGACCAAGACTCTTAAAACGATTATGAATCACGTTTTTTTCCAAAGGAATGGAGTAACCGGGTTCGTTAGTATAGTGCAGTGATTCATCTTTCCCATCCCACCCTCTTGAATCAAAAAGCAAATCACCGGTATCCGATATCCAGGCGCCGCCCCACCCTCCTCCCAAAACCCAATAGAGAAGCTCTGTCTTTAATACATTCCATTCAGCCAATGCACCTGCGTCAGCATCATTTATAACTTCTGCGGGAATTTCAAGCTTTTGCTGGAGATCATCACACAGGTTATGCCCATTTAAAACAGGAATATTAGCAACGCTCTTAAAAGTTCTGTCCCTATCAATTATTCCTGCAGCGGCAATACCGCATCCCGCCGGTACTCTATCATCCTTTGAAACAAGCGACTCTATCAGGTTATATAAAGCAGCAAAATAATCATCATAAGCAGAACCATACGAACGAACGGGAAGATTCTCCTGTATAAAGCATTCAGTCCCGCGGAAAAGTGCAACCTTTGTTCCACTACCCGCTCCAATATCAATAGATAGATAGCTATTCTTCATTACGTAAGATCTCCGAGATAGCTTTTCACTTTTTCTATCTTTCTTGCAAACTCCTCCAGCTTCTCTTTCTCTTTCTGTACGACCATATCCGGAGCATTTTGAACAAACGAGGAATTAGCCAGTTTTTTTTCTGATATCTCTAAAAGTTTTTTGTTCTTCTTAAGCTCCTTATCAAGCTTATCCTTCAACTTCGGTATATTTACGGCATCCCGTATATTCGCTCGTATCTCGAATCCAGTACCCACCATACCGACACCTTTTTCTTTTTCCGGCATTTTTCGGGTAAAATAGACAACGGACGAGGAAGTAAAGGTCTTAATCAGTTCTGAATACTGCTCCATAAACGGAAGACCTTCAAAGCCGTTTTCTCCGATGATCGTTAGGGTGATCTTCTTATCAGGCGGTATCGTGAGTTCGCTCCTCAATGTTCTCACTAAACGCACTGCTTCCTGAAGTGATCCGAATCTCTCTGCTATTTTATAATTTTCTCTCTCTTTATTTGGAAGAGGATAGGGAGCATTAATCACATCGGGAAAACGAAACCCTTCATATTCGGATGGTAATTTCTGATAAATCTCCTCCGTAATAAAGGGAAGAAAAGGATGAAGCATCCTAAGGGATTCCTCTAAAAGATGAAGGAGCAGAGACACGGATCGGTCTTTTTCACGGGGGTCGTCTGAATAGAGAGACAACTTGGAAGCCTCTATATACCAGTCACAGAAATCGTTCCAGAAAAACTCATACACTCCTCCGGATGCGTCGTTAAAACGGTAAGAAGCCAAAGCTTCCTGAATCCGTTTCGCCGTTTCATTTAATTGATGGTAGACCCAAAGGTCAATCGGTTTCTTTTCAATTTCATTCAGAGGAATAAGCGTTCTGCCTTCAAGGTTCATTAAAAGATATCTGCCGGCATTCCAAATCTTGTTTGCAAATTTAGAACCAATTTTAAAGGTGTCTGTTTCGATTAGTATATCTTGTCCCTGGGCCGCTATAAAAGCTAAGGTAAACTTAAGTGCATCAGCGCCAAACTCATCAACAATATCCAGGGGATCCATTCCATTTCCAAGGGATTTTGACATTTTACGGCCTTTGATGTCCCGTATCAATCCGGTAATGTAGATGTCACGGAAGGGGGGTGCCTCCATAAACTCCACCCCCGCCATGATCATTCTTGCTACCCAAAAGAATATAATGTCGTAGGCGGTGACCAAAGCAGTAGTGGGATAAAATTTTCTTAGATCTTCGGTGTCCTTAGGCCAGCCTAACGTGGAGAAAGGCCAAAGCCAGGAGGAAAACCAAGTATCCAGCACATCCTCATCCTGCCTTATCCCGGTATTCCCGCAGACACGACATTTATCCGGATTCTTCCGGGAGACTATAACTTCCCCGCATTCATCACAGTACCAAACAGGTATTCGATGACCCCACCATAACTGCCGTGAAATGCACCAATCCCGGATACCCCGAAGCCAATGGGTATAAGTATTTTCCCATTTTTTAGGATAAAACTTTATTTTTCCCTCTTCCCATACCTTTAGGGCCTTTTCTGCAAGAGGCTTCATCCGTACAAACCATTGATCCGATAGGTACGGTTCTACCACTGAGTCACACCGGTAGCAGTGTCCAACCTGATGCAGATGGTCTTCTGATCCGGCGAAAAATCCTTGGACTTCTAAATCTTTAATCACCTTTCTCCGTGCATCAGCGGCCTTTAAGCCTTGATAGTTACCGGGGACATTTTCATTTAACGTACCGTCAGGATTGAGAATATTAATAGAGTCGAGTCCATGCCTTAGCCCAATCTCCCGGTCGTTCGGATCATGAGCTGGGGTTACCTTCACAGCACCCGTGCCGAAAGACCGTTCCACATACTCATCAGCAATAATAGGTATAGTACGTTCAGTTAAAGGCAAATCCAATTCTTTACCGATAAGTTCGGTGTACCGCTCATCATCTGGATGAACCGCAACTGCGGTATCTCCCAGCATCGTTTCGGGACGGGTGGTGGCTATAAGAAGAAAACCGGTACCGTCTTTCAGGGGATATCTGAACCGGTACATAGCGCCTCGGACTTCGGAATGCTCCACCTCATCATCTGAAAGGGCAGTACCGCAGGAGGGGCACCAATTAACCAGATAATTCCCTCTATAAATCAATCCCTGCTCATAAAGCCTAACAAATACTTCCCGTACCGCATCAGAAAGACCGTCATCCAGAGTAAACCGTTCTCTGCTCCAATCACAGGAAGATCCAATTCTTTCAAGCTGCCTTCTTATTACTCTCTGATGTTCCTCTTTAACCTTCCAGGTTTCTTCAATAAATCGCATTCGGCCCAGCTCTTCCTTGGCTTTTCCCTCCTTGTTAAGTTTACGCTCCACAACATTTTGAGTAGCAATGCCGGCATGATCGGTTCCCGGAAGCCATAGAGTCGATTCTCCCCGCATCCGATGGTATCGAATGATGATATCCTGCAGACTGTTGTTCAATCCATGACCCATATGAAGCACTCCCGTTACATTGGGAGGAGGTATTACAATTACAAATGATTTCTGAGACCGCATATCCGGTTCAAAGGATTTCCGCTCTTGCCAAAATGAATAGATCCGCTCTTCAAAGTCGTTGGGGTTATAGGCTTTTGCTAATGTTACAGATTTCATAGCGCTCCCTTGAAATATAGACATATGCCCTCTCCAAAATCAATAATGGTATTGACCGGGATTTGCTGAACTAATTACCTCTTGCCCTTAAGCCAGGGATTATTCCGTATCTCATCACCCAGAGTCGTCTCAGGGCCGTGACCCGGAAATATTTTTGTTTCCTCCGGAAGCGTAAGCACCTTATCCCGTATGCTGCCCATAAGCTGTTCATAACTTCCTCCCGGAAGATCTGTTCGGCCGATCCCCCCGGCAAAAAGGAGATCACCCGAAAAAAGCACCCCTTCCCGGGTATCATAATAACAAACGTGTCCCGGTGAATGACCCGGAGTATGTATAACCTGAACGTTAAAGTTGCCCAAATTTATTATCTCACCATGGGCAACCAAAAAATCCGGTTCTCTAATGTCCGGACCGTGAATACCAAAAAAATCAGCCCCGCCTTTAATTGCCAAAAGGGAAAGATCATCTTCATGCAGTCCAATTCTTGCATTCCTTTCTTTCCGCATGAATTCTGCTCCCATAATGTGGTCAAAATGGGCATGCGTTATGAGTACCGTTACTTCCCGTGCCCTTATCTCTTCCAATTTAGAGAGTAAAATTATGGATTCGTCAGCAGGATCTACAACAATTGCGGTATCTCCATCTTTTTTCTGCAGAATATATGTATTAGTTGCAACAGGGCCTAGAACAAGTTTTTCAATCATTGTGAGGAATATATTTTTTTTTGCTTTTTTTAGCAAGCCGCATATAATTGAGTTGAAGGATTTATCCTGACAAAAAAAAATATGAAATATACGGAGGGTAGTATGGGATGGAAGGATTTTAAGCTCAGTTTAAAACTGGGCATAGGGTTTGGGTCTGTTCTATTGCTGCTTGTTCTTCTCGCTGTTTGGACGATTTTAGGCATTCAGGGGATTGTCGATAACGCCGAACAGGTAATACTTGGTAATAAACTGCGGGGAGATATGGGATAATAACGGATCATAGCCTTAAACGCTGCCATTGAAGCGGCCCGAGCGGGTGAGCACGGAAAAGGATTTGCTGTTGTTGCATCCGAGGTCCGTAAACTTGCCGAGAGAAGTCAGAAAGCAGCGGGAGAGATTTCGGATCTCTCATCAAACAGTGTTGAAATTGCAGAACAGGCAGGAGAAATGCTTAACCATATCGTTCCCGACATAAGGCGGACAGCCGAATTAATAGCAGAAATTTCCGCAGCCAGTAAGGAACAGAATTCCGGTTCAGAACAGATCAATAAGGCAATTCTACAGCTTGATCAGGTGATTCAGCAGAATGCGTCTTCCTCAGAAGAGATGGCATCGATGGCGGAGGAACTATCTTCTCAAGCAGAATCGCTCAACTCAACTATAGCCTTTTTCAAAGTTGAAGAAACCGCTGCCCCCCTCGAAGACAAACACGGAATCACTGAAATGAAATACCTTCCTCAAAGAGGTAATGAAAATGGAGCAAATAAACAGATAAAGAAAACTGAACCAGTTCCTGCATCAGAAAGCAGTAACGGACAGTAAAACCTATTTCCGGTGATCCCTTCCGGGGTCGCCGGTTTTCGTTTTAAACATTAATTACAATTGTTTATTTTCTTCCCGCGCCCGTTCGCGCTTCTGTTTCCGTCTAAAATAGTCTGCCTGTTTACGAACCTCCGCTACATCAGAGGTGAACATTCTATTATCTATTACCTTTACTTTGGAATTTTTCAGCAGTTCCCGTATATACTGGTTTCCTTCACCTGTCTGCATACCCACCATATTAACCAACTCTTTCGGTCCAAAATCAAAAGAGTATGATTCTCCCGGCTTTATAGGAATCTTTGCCTTTTCAATTTGTATCCAAAGCGCATCGTATAACTTTCCTAGAGGATCAACTAACAGGGTATTAGCAAGTTGTTTATACACAAACCAGATCCTTTCCGCTTGGAGAGTTGTCAGACGGGATATTATTTGAGGCTGACTGGTCACCATTCTTCCAAAATTGTCTTTATTTACAGCTAAAAGTACCGATTCTTCAAAGGCGATAGCTGAAGCAGACCTTGGCTTATTTTCCAGGAGAGACATTTCACCGAATATATCTCCCGGTTTGAGCACCGCCAATAATACTTCTTTATCATTCATCAATTTGGTGATTTTGATGCTTCCCTTTTGTATGATGTACAACTCCTGACCCGGCATGGTCTCAGCAAAAACCATTGTGTTTTTAGGATACGTTCGAGTAAACTCAGCTGAGTCGGTTTCGAGGTGGATATCTTTTATATACGGCTTAATTTTTACCATCCGTTCTCTCGCGGACTGGCTTTTTTCGCCTTTTGGATAATGTCTTACATATTGATAATATGCATAATAGGCGAGATTATACTGATTCTGCTTAATATAGTACTCAGCAAGCTTAAAAAGATGGTTGGGATCATGGGTAGGACTTTCAGATTTTAGACTTAAACGGGTCAGAGCTTCATCCAGATATCTCATCCGCCGGGAGAATCCTTCAAGAATCTTCATTGCTACGGGTGTGTTTTTTTCGATCAGCATTCCGTATTGGTCTCTGTGAACGGATATTAGAGAAACATCAGTTAATGCTTGAGCAGTTTCGATATGGCTGTGGGAAGACATGGTAGCAACAACACCAAAAAAATCGCCGGGCCCGAGAATATTTCCTCCCTCCTCGGCAACAACTTCCACCTCTTTACTGGTACGTACCTTTCCGGAGCGGATGATAAAAAACGCGTCTGCATTTTGCTTTCCTTCAACTACAATAAAAGCGCTTTTCTTGAAATTGACAATGGAAAGCTGTAAAGGAGTAGTCATCTCAATACCAATTTCCTTCCTCCGAAGTTTTTTTACATTCGGAGCCCTATCTATCAATGTTAGTATACGGCTCAGCTTGATTATTTGTCAATGCTGGGCAGAAAAATCACATAATACGGAGATATTTTTTATTCCTTAAAAAATAGTATTGAAAAATAAACCATTATATATAATACTTCAGAGGAGTTTCAGGTTTCGCATATAATCTGTTACCGATAACTTCAATAAAAAAAGTAGATCCGTTGACAATTTTATTACGCATAATGAACTCAAATTATATTTGAGACTGGAGGTATTGCAAATGAGGATTAGAACTAAAATAAATGGATCTGTCTTTATCATCATTTTTGCCTTTGTTGCTGCCATCATCATGCTCATATTTACCGGAGTTGTTTCTAATGAACTGCAAAACTTGGAAAGCCAGGCAACTTTTCTCCTAGCGGATATGTATAAGTTAAATAGTCTAACGAAAGATATATTAGTAAGCGAGAGCAGTATTCATCCTGTTTGGGGAAAATGGAATGACCATAGAAAAGCAACTCAGGACCGATTGAATACAATATTAGATCATCCCGCCAGAACTTATCTCACTGAAGAGACCAACCAAAAACTGGATAACAATGTAAAATTATGGGATCACATGAATGAAGAATTTGATAAAACGAATAAAGACCTTAATGAGGTTATAGATAACGAAGAAATTCCTAATGAACAACTCATTGGAATCGTTCGAATGCTTCTTGACCCGCGAAAAGAACAATACCTGGACCCGGTGGCAAGATATCATGCAGCTAAGGCAAGCAGGAGCTTTTCTGTACTCATAGAAACGGCCAGTGATTTTATGGATTCCAATATTTCCAAAATTGTAAATAAGATAAGTAATCAGAGTCAAAAACTAAGCAGTATCAGCAAAGCAGCTTCAGCAGGTTTTGCGGGGATTATAGCCTTAGGATCAGCTGTTTTTGCGCTCCTCTTTTCAAAGAACCTTTCTATTAAGATTCAAGAGATCGAATCAGTAATGCGGGAGGCGGCCGCTAAAGATCTTACCGTACGGGCCGATTTGAAAAGCAGCGATGAACTCGGAAGCTTAAGTTCTAACCTTAACAAAGTAATGGGGTCTTTATCTGCTTTTATGTCTACCGTAAAAAACACAACTTCCCAGATAGGTTTAATGGAAGAAACCCTCTCCGCGGGAACCGCCGAATCCGCATCAGCGGTAAACCAAATATCCAAGAACATTGAATCCATCACTGAAAGAATCAATTCCCTAAATGATACCATCCAGCTTGCTACTCAACGGGTTGGTGATATAGGCGGGAGAATAAACTCCTTAGCGGAAAGCGTTGACGACCAAACTGATGTCATTTCACGCTCTTCCGCTTCTATAGAAGAGATGAATGCATCAATCCAAAATATTTCTAAACTAACCGATGAAAGACGGGCTGGAGTAGATAATCTATTAAACGTAACCGTACAGGGAGGGGAAAAGGTTTCTTCAACAAACGATATGATTAAATCCGTTTCCCACGAAATAAGCGATATAATAGAGATAATAGAAATAATAAATTCAATCTCTGAACAAACCAACTTGCTGTCGATGAATGCAGCAATTGAGAGTGCTCATGCCGGAGAAGTGGGAAAAGGATTTGCCGTTGTCGCGGAAGAAATCAGAAAATTAGCAGAATCAACTTCAGAGAATTCCAAAAACATAGAAGCTTCCCTCAAATCTATAACAAGTAAGATAAAAGAAGCTCTCCATATGAGTGATGAAAGTTACAGCTCTTTTGAAGATATTCAAAATGAAGTAACAAGATTTGCGGATTCCCTCAAAGAAATCTCCGCAAGCATGGAGGAAATATCTGAAGGGAGCAATGAGCTGCTGCAGACCACCGGCGCAATCTCCCAGAATACAAAGGATGTTCAGGAAGGGTCCAGAGAAATCAAGAATTGGATCGGCGAGATCAATACCGCCATGGTCAGCACAACAAACCTTTCCAATGAAGTCACCCAGGGCATGGATGAAATAAAAACAGGTACGAAAGAGATCTTATCTTCGGTAACCGAAATAAATAAAATGTCTGACGACAGCAGGACAAGAATGGATGATCTGGATTCCTTACTAAAAACTTATCAAACTAACGGGGATAACGGAGAGGGGTCCGAAACTTAGTTGTCCTCTTCGAGTATGGAGCAGTCTAAATTAAAATCCAGAAGGTCACCATTATACTCACAATAAACTGACTGAAGAGAACAGCCTTTATCCGGAATTATCAATAAATTATTCCGCGCTCCCATCACTTTTGTATTCAAAATCCCCTTGGATAGGGTAATCCTTTTATTATCCAAATTGCCAAAATAATACAGTTTATCGGTGGAAGTAATACCGTAAGCATTATCCCCAAGCGCGGGGTCGACGGGAATCCACCCTACCCCAGTTAAATAAAACTCAGACCAGAAATGAGAAGCCCAAGTACCGTTTGAGAGACGCAAGGCCCCTCCTACAATACGGGAAGGAATCCCCGCGTATCTCTCCATGGCAGTAAAAAGGGACGCATAACCGAATGATCCGCCGGTTTTATTATTTAGAGTTTTTATTGCACTTCTCATTCCGGCATGAGGATCAAATTCCAAAGTGTTTCTAATATATTCATACATCTGCATGGATCTGTAATAAGGAGTCTTATAGGTAATTGCCTGACCAACCGCTGCTTTTATATCCGGATGATCAGAAGGGACAAATTGATCAGGAACAACATACTGATAATAATTTGGGTCGCCCTTGTTATAATGAGTTGGAATGTTGTCAGTATTAATACGGGTTTCTATTGTATATCGGTTAACGGAAGGTTTCATTTCGAAGGTGTAAAAATCATTGGATGATAAATTTTCTATTTTATATAAAAAAGCTTCAGGCATTTCTAAATAAGGGGTTAGGGAAGGTGTTTCGATGTCTATTCCTGTTTGAGAAGGAACTTTCTGCAGTAAAGGAAGCCAAAAATATAAATTATTTTGTGCTTGAGGTAATGAAAGCGGGAATCTCTTCTTTTGTTCCAGCAGGGGTGCAGCATTGAATATCATTTCCGTCGCAATACGCGGAGGAGTACCGAAGGGCTCCCAGGAATGAAGCAAAAGTGCGGAATCAATACGCCAAACCATATTTATATGATAATCAGCTTGCTCTGAATAGAGGATCGTTCCCCCCGGGGTGGGAATGGAAAAAGGGAACGGCTCGCTTTCCTTATTATTTGTTTTAACCTTTATAAGACCGCTTTTAGCTCCCGGCGGAACCGGTAATATAATTTCATCTTCCTTCCAAGACTCAAATTCACTGTAGCCGGCCATTAATTCTCCAGACCCGTTTTCCGAATTTAGCGGGAAAATTACACTGCACTGCTCTTTATATATACCAAAATTTTTACCGGTAATACGAATACGAGAACCTATGGCTGCACCTGACGGTGATACGGATATAATAGCCGGGTTATTCGTTGCTTGAGTTTTTTTATCGGGAATTTCCGGAAGCGATGCTTCATTGGTGAAAAAGATTCCATCACTTCTACCGGCCTTTGTATGAACGTAAATTAATCCGGAATTAATCTCCGGGGGTATTACCATACGGATATTTGAATCAGTCCATTCTAAATAGTGGGAAGCCGTCGCTCTAACACCTGAAATACTGACATATCCATATTCCCTCTGTTTACCAAAATTCTCTCCACGGATTTCTAAGCGTTCTCCTGGAAATGCAACTTGAGGATGGATAGACGTTATAACAGGATCCGGATTGGATAACGCTATTACCGTAAATAGTAATCCTAAAAGGAATAGGAAAATAAAGAGAGGTAAAAACCGTTTCATTTTTTAATTAAGCTTACCCTTTTTAGAAACATAAGGATTGATTTGCAGTTTTATGGCAATATTAAAGGAATTAAAATCTTCATCCTTTTCACCGGAACCTAGAGGGAAAAACAGTGCGGATTCTCCCAGATTAAGCGGAATAGTCCGCATTGCCGGTTTATATTCAACAACGCCCTTTCCTGAAGAGCTTATCCATGTCTGCCATTGTACAACTAAATCTATTTTATCTTTATCTTCCGGATCTTGATACGGGGTAAGATTAGCAAGGATAATAATATTGCTTCCTACAAGTCTAACCCGGACAGTCCGGCCTATAATTGTTATTCGGGATACATCCAAAGTCCAGGCAGTCTCGTTATCACCTTCCTGAACCGTTATCTTTAATGAGATATTAAAAGCCTTATCGAGAAGATCTATAAGTTCTTCCCATTTCTCCTCTTCTTCACTAAAACTCAGGTTAGCAGCGAGAAAAAGTACCAAAAGGGAAAAAATCATTTTCTTCCGGTTCATTTGTATACCTCATGATCAGAAGCCTTTATTAGCTGCGGTTCACTTAAATAACGAAACGTAGGTTCCTCCGGCAGCTCTATGAATATTTCCATATCGTTAGATTTTAAGGCCGAAAGCAACTGTTCGATATCCTTCACATCAAGCGCAATATTAACATTATTATCTAAACGCGGTGAAGGATTCCGGTTTACTCTAGAAACTATCAACACACCGGATAATGCGATAATCAGTGCAGCCGCAGCAGCAAGAAGAGGAACCGCGACTGGATATTTACGTTTCCACACGGGAATATGTTTATGTATGTTATTCTTTATCTGATTACTAATATTCTTACGCACTATTTCTGAAGAGGCAGCAACTTGTTCTTCCGAAATTTTATTATCTCGGAGTATTAATTCATCTAATTGGAAATATCTGTTTGCTACATCCCGGCATTTTTTACAGATCGAAAAATGTTCTTCGATCCTGCTCTTCCAAGGTTCCGGGATCTCTCCGTCTACATATGCTGATATTAATGCATCATCAAGGCACATACGTTTCTCCCTTATCAAGCAGCTTTGACAGATGTTCACGGGCCCTGTATACCCGTACTTTCACATTACCTTCACTAATTCCTAAGGTCGAGGCTATCTCCTTATAGTTTAAATTACTATACTCTTTCAGAATCATCACCATCCTAAGCTTTTCCGGCAATGCTTCTAATGCCGCCTGTACTTTTTTAGAAGCTTCCTTCTTTAAAGCTTCAATTTCTCCAGTATCAACGGGTTTAGAAGGTTCTTTAATAATACGATTATACGCTTTCCGTTCCCTTCCTTTCCGTTTCTGATAATTTAAGGCAAGATTTTTCGCTACCCGAATAAGCCAAAATTTTGCCTGTTCCGCGTTCGGGATTGATACCATTTTTTGATGGTATTTTATAAATGCTTCCTGACATAAATCCTCCGAAACATCTATTCTGCCTGTAATCTTAAATATGATCCGGTAAATAATGGGAAACACTTTTTCATATACTTCATCAAATAATGATTCATTCTTGTTATTCTGCATAAATAAAACAACCGTCTCCCGCCATCGTTACAGAATTTTAATCGATTCATTCAATTTTCCAAGCCGTACCGTCAGGGCTGTCTTTAAGTATAATACCCTTTTTTCTCAATATATCCCGAATTTCATCTGCCCGGGAATAATCCTTTGCCTCTCTCGCTTCTTCCCGTTCCCGAATCAATTCCCGGTCTTCCGGTGATATTTCTATGTTTTTTGATGGTAAATATTGCAGTCCTAACCCAAGAACATCATCGAACTCATAAAGGAGGGTCCTTTTTTCTGAATCGGAAAGATTATCATCTTTCAGAAGTTTCCATAAAACAGCAAGTCCTTTTGGTGTATTCAGGTCAGACGCTAACTCGTTGAAAAAAGATTGATGATATTCCCTTCCGGAAGAGGAAAGGTGTTCCAAAGGTACCGTATCAGAATTCTTCAATTCAATAACTTTTTCGTTAAGATTTTGTCTTGCTTTTTTTGCTCCGTCAAGCGCTTCGTTTGAATATTTCAATTGGCTGCGGTAGTGAGCTTGAAGACAGAAATAGCGGTAATCTATAGGATCAAACCCTTCTTCAACCAGCTGATCCACCGTGTGAAAATTACCTTTTGATTTTGACATTTTTTCTCTGCCCTTTAAAAGAAATTCGATATGCACCCAATAATTAACCCACTTTTTTTCTGTTGCTCCCTCTGATTGAGCTATCTCATTGGTATGATGAACTGGAATATGATCAACTCCACCGCAATGAATATCAAATTGTTCCCCGAGGTATTTCATACTCATTGCGGAGCATTCGATGTGCCATCCGGGATATCCTCGGCCCCAGGGGGAATCCCACATCATCGACTGGTGTTCGAATTTTGATTTCGTAAACCAAAGGACAAAATCGTGGGGATTCTTTTTTTCCTGATCAATTTTTATCCTGGCACCTGCCATTAAATCCTGTTTATCCAATAATGCCAGCTTTCCATATTCCGGAAATTTTGAAATATCGTAATAAACATTACCGCCCGAGGTATAGGTGAATCCTCTTTCTTCTAACCGCTGAATCAATTCAATCATATCAGCAATGTGATCAGTAGCCCGGGGCGATTTATCGGGAGGCACAATATTGAGACGGGAGGAATCACGGAAAAAAGCTTTAGTGTAAAAGGAGGCAATATCCCAGACCGACGTGTTTCGTTCCCTTGAAGCTTTTGTTATTTTATCTTCTCCGGAATCCGCGTCATCCGTCAGATGGCCAACATCGGTAATATTCATTACATGGGTTACCTTATAACCTAAATATCTAAGAAGACGTATTAAAACATCTTCTTCTATGAAGGTTCGGAAATTTCCTGTGTGAGAATAATCGTATACCGTGGGTCCGCAGGTATAAAGGCCAACCCTATGCTCGTGAAGGGGCGTAAAGGTTTCTATACTGCGGGACAATGTGTTGTATAGGCGCAGATTAGGTAAATCTTTCTTGCTCATTCTTATCCCCTATATAACAGCCGGATAACCGCTTTAAACAATAATCATATAAATCAATGCATAGAGAAAAAAACCATATTGGAGTATAATCCCGATATGACAAAGAAAAACAATAGACCGTATGAAGCTACCATAAATGAAATAATCAAAAAAATCAACATACAGGGTACACTCCGGGTGAATGAACCGATGTCTAAGCACACCACATTGAGAATCGGGGGGTATGCGGATATTTATGCCGCACCTGTTAATGATGAGGATCTTTGTCAACTGCTTACCTTATCCCGGGAATTTACTATTCCTATATTTATTCTGGGTGAGGGATCTAACATTTTGGTTTCAGATCGGGGAATTCCGGGAATGGTTATTCATACGGTAAACCTGTGCCGAATAGATATGCAGGATAATTTATTAATAGCGGAAGGAGGGGCTCCGATTACAGAATGTTCCCGTTTAGCGGCAAATAATAATCTTTCGGGACTAGAGTTTATCTATGGCATGCCGGGAACTGCGGCCGGCGCAGTTGTTATGAACGCCCGGTGTTACGGCAGCTCTATATCGGATATCTTGTATTCGGTTCATTATATAGATAATAAAGGGAATACCTGCAGGATGGAAAATTTTTCTTCCTTCGGGTATAAAAAATCCCCCTTTCAGGGAAAATCATTTTTTATCACCCGTGTTATTTTTTCTCTAGATCGAGGTAAAAAAAATGATCTATGGCTTACTATGGAAAGCCATAAGAAAGATAGAGAAAATAAGGGACATTACCGCTTTCTCTCGGCGGGGTCCGCTTTTAAAAACAACAGACAGTTTGGCGAACCCACCGGTAAAATAATTGACCGTTTAGGACTGAGGGGATATAAGATAGGTGATGCAAAAATATCTGATATTCATGGAAATATTATTGTAAATGCAGACCAAGCTACCGCGTCGGACACCCGGAAACTGTTAGAGTTCATCGAAAAAGAGGTCCGCGTAAGAACCGGGCTTGCCTTAGAACGGGAAATAAAACTGGTAGGGGATTGGGATTAATTATAAGGGAAGCTTAATGAGAACGCTTTGTAAAAGGGGGAATTATGTCGGATAACCTTTTTGATAATGTCAAACAGTATATGGATATCCTAAAAGATAAAGAACTAATTAAAATACTTACCGATATGAGTCCCGCAGAGCTTAGAGATCTCTGGAACACTTTGAATACTGATGAATCTAGAAGACTCTTTGTTCTCCTTCCCCTGGAACAAAAGGTCGAATTGATAAATGAATTATCCCCTGCTGACCAAGAGATCCTCATAAAAGAGCTTTCCATTGAAAATACAAAACGTATATTCGATGAAATGGAACCGGATGATCTTGTAGATATAATACAAACCGTATCTTCTGAGGCAAGACAAGCAGTCTGGCAATCTTTAAGCGAAGAAGCAAAAAAGGAAACTCAATTTCTTTTAAAATTTGATGAAGATGATGCTGCCGGGCTGATGACGCCGCGTTATGCCGCAGTCCGCTCAAACCTCACCATTGGTCAGGCAATGCTTTTAGTTCGAAGGGATGCCAAAGAAGTGGAAACCGTTTACTACGTGTACGTTGTCGATCAACTGAAACGGATTCAAGGCGTGGTATCTTTAAGGGATCTCCTCTTTACCGATGACAGAGAACGTATTGAAACTATCATGGAACGTAATATAATTTCAGTCCGGGAGGAAACCGACCAGGAAGAGGTAGCCCGCACACTAGAGGAGCACGATCTTCTTGCGCTGCCTGTAACAGATCGTTACGGACGCCTTTTAGGAATTGTAACATTTGATGATATCATTGACGTAATCCGGGAAGAACAAACTGAGGATGTCTACAAAATGGGTGCTATGGATGGAAGCACCCAGCGATATATGGATACATCTATTTGGGGTCTAATTAGAAAACGGATTCCCTGGCTAACGATTCTGCTTTTGGCGGGAACAATCACTACGAACGTATTAGCTTTATATGAGTCTCTGTTTTTAGGAGCCGCGTTTCTTATATGGTTTGTTCCTGTCATTACTCAAACAGGCGGTAACTCCGGAACTCAGAGTGCAACTCTTATGATACGGGGAATTGCCACAGGTGAGATTCATCTACGGGATTTTACCAAGATAATCGTAAAAGAATTTTTAGTGGGCTTAATAATGGGTATTATTTTAGCCTTTGTCATTTTTCTCCGCAGTGTTTTTCTCCCCCCCGGTGTAGAATGGTTTCAAGCAGCGGCAATCGGAATAGCATTGTCTTTCGTGGTTCTATTTTCTTCGCTTATCGGTGCGGCCGCCCCTCTTATCATCCACAAAATGGGGTTTGATCCCACAGTGATGGCGGGTCCTCTCATGGCCACCGTAATCGATGTAGCAGGATTGACAATTTACTTTCAAACAGCCAGACTCATTCTGAACATTGGATAACGGTTAATAACTCTAAAATAAGATAATATATAAATTTTACGAATTGGGTTGCGGGATCAGCAAAAAGATAATATCATAAGTTGATGAAACAATTATTATTATATGCAGTTATCATTTTCTTAACTTTTAATAGCTGTACATCTTCCAGGAAGGAAACTCCCGAGAAACCTTCCTATGGCGGAAACCTCCGGATTGCATACTACAAAGAGCCGGAAAGCTTGAATCCCCTGGAGAGTAGAAACACCGCCTCTACATACCTGGAGACATTGATATTTAGCTCCCTTGTTAAATATAACGCAGACCGGAAAATAAAGGGAGATATCGCGGAAGAGTGGACTGTTTCCGAAGACGGTCTGGTATGGACCCTGAAACTAAAAAAAGGGATTACCTTTCATGACGGAGAACCTCTCACCGCGGCGGATGTTATTTTCACCTATGAATCCCATATTAACTCTCCAATTACTCAGCGAAGTTTTTTAGTAATAGATAAAATTTCCTCCGACGAAGATTACTCCGTATCTTTTACATTACAATATCCCTATGCTCCCTTTGGAATGCTTTTAACATACTCAATTCTACCTAAACATATTCTCTCGGACCCTTCAAAAACGGAGGGTTTTTCTAAACATCCTGTCGGCAGCGGTCCCTTTGTATTCAAATCCTGGTCCGCGAACCGTATCGAACTTGAGGCTAACAAGCGTTATCATGATAACCGACCATTTCTAGACGGCGTATCGTTTATCCGTCTGATGAATACTGATGCTGCCTGGTCGGCGCTGCTCAGAAAAGAGATTGATCTTGTAGAAGAGATAGACGAATTAGATTACGGAATATTGGAACAGGAGGAGCAGAATTATCAAGTCTACAGTTATATAACTAACTTCTATTACGCCTTGGTTTTCAATCTGGAAAATCCTCTTTTTTCAAAACCGGAAATGAGAAAAGCAATACAAGCCTGTGTGGACCGGGATGATTTGATGCGGAACACCATAATCGGTGGTCACGGAACAATCACCTCAGGCCCCCTTCATCCGGCTACCGAGTCTTATAACCGGAATGTGCAGTCTCAGTCTTTCGATCCGGAAATGGCGGAAGAACTCCTTGCCGAACAAGGATGGGAAAACACCGATTCGGACCCTTTTCTGGAAAAGGACGGCCTTGACCTTTCCTTAACGGTCATATCTGCAGATGAGGACAGACTTAAGGACGAACTGATAGAACGGCTAAAATGGCAATTATTACGACAGGGTATTAAAACGGAAACCACTTCCTATACCCAGAGAAAACTTTTTGAAAAAAGACTTATTCCCGGAGATTTTCAGGCAGTACTCCTGCGGTACAATCACGGAGGACATCCGGATCAATCCCTCACCCTTTTCTGGCATTCCAAAAATACAGGCTTAACTAATATCCCGCGGTATTCGAATAACAGGATCGACAATCTCATTGAAAAGGCAAGAAGTGAAATGGATCCGGAGCTTAGAAAGCGCTATTACCATGAGATACACAGTATCATCGCTGAGGACGCTCCAGCTGCTTTTCTTTTTTTTCTCAAGAAAAACATCGGGATATCTTCGAGGATCGGGGGTGTCCAGGTATTTCCAGGATCGTATCACCAGACCATCGCGGACTGGTATATAAAAGAACAATGATTTTTTAAAAGAGGAGTGCTTTATGATTATCGAAGTTGTAGACCAGGGGGTCGAAGATGCAATTGACATCGAAGCCTTCTGCTGCTGGTGGGAAGTAGGTGACTGGTTTATAGCCTAATCTCTAAAAGGCGGGATTAATAAATCCCGCCTTCCCCCCAATTTGAAACTATGCAGAGATTTAAATTATCAAAACATTTATTAAAAATCCCGGACTTTCCTGAACCGGGCAAAACACTTTACTTTCAAACTAGAACCAGGGCTCAAATATTGGGAGACGAAGAACTCGCTGCTTTACTCAAAAAAATCCCGGATGAAACATCTTTTGAGCAGCAAAAAACTTTGGAAGTACTGAAGAGGATGGGAATAGTAACCTTTGAGGATTTTGATGAAGATGCACTGATCCGGAAATGGTTTGAAACTATACGGAATAAGAGACAATCCCTTGAGGCTACCATACTGACAACATACAGCTGTAATTTTGCATGTACCTACTGCGTGGAAGGTGAGGACCATCCGGACATCAAAATGGATAATAAGACCGCCTACCGGACAAGCCAATTTGTACGGGAAAAATTCGAAAAACATCAACCCGGAATGGTTGATCTAGTATTCTATGGCGGAGAACCTCTTTTAAATGAAGAACCAATTCAGATTATTGTTTCTCAGGTAAGATGTTTTTCAGAAGAAAGGGGAATTCCCTTTTCTTTCCGATTAATTACTAATGGATCCCTTCTAACTCCTAAAAAAGTTGATGAACTGAAAGTGATGGGACTCAGGCAGGTAAAGGTTACCCTGGACGGAACTAGAGAATTCCATAATAAACGTCGCCCCTTTAGGAACGGGAAACCCAGTTATGATATTATCATGAATAATATAGATTACGCAGCCACGAAAGTCCTTGTACACATAGGAGGCAACTTTGATAGAGAAAACGCGGATTCAATGATTCAGCTACTGGAAGAACTTGACACTCGCGGCTTAAGAGACAAAATAGCCATGGTAAGCTTCAAACCTATTTCAAAGTCAATTCCGGATATCGAAAACCCCGTACGTCCTGGAACAGAACTTAGGTGCGACTATGCAGATCCGGAAACTGCCCATACTGTTTTCAAATTGTGGAAAGAGGCACGCATCCGTGGATTCAAAGTGCTTAAAACTGTGGGGATGGACCTTTGTTCCATGACGACCAATCCATTGATGTTTGTTATTGACCCAAAAGGGAAAATATTTCGATGTCCTGCTTTTGTTGGATATAATAATTTTATTTCTGGTGATATTTACCGGGGAGAAGAGGAAAGACTGCCGGCCCGGAATATCGAAGAAGAATGCCTGCGGTGTCCGTATGTTCCACTCTGTGGAGATGGATGCAGTTATGCGTCTTTTGTTCTTTACGGGGATGAAAACAAACGAGTATGCCAAAAGGATTATATGGAATACATTGTCAAAGAGAATATCAAATTCAACTACCGGCTGTCACACAGCATGTGAAAGACACAAAGGTGAACAAAAAAATATCGTTAACGTTTTACTTGATTTATATGTCATTCACCCTTGCGGCAGCGGTGGTCCCCGGCCTCCTTATATTAAATCTATCCGGTAACATGCTCAAAGGAAATATCCTCCAGGGTAATCAAACCATCACGCAGCAAACAGCTAATCGAATTGACCATTACATCAGCGATACGGTAAATGAATTGAATTTGATATCGGATATGATCATGGGAGCTGTTAATGATCCCTGGGTCGCTGAAGTTCTGCTTAACAACGCGGCAATACGATCAAAAGATTTCAGCACTCTTTATTTCTCAATCGACGAGGAAGTTCCCGAAGGACATAGAAAAATCCAGGTTAATCAAGAAGAGATATATATATCAGAAGTATGGTTTAATGAGGAACACATTCCTCACATTACGATAAGTATAGAAATAGTAGGTTTTAATAAGTATCGGTATCTCACTGGAGTAATAGACCTTCATAACATTTGGAATCTCATAGATTCGATTTCAATAGGAAAAACTGGTGCCGGGCTGCTTCTTTCAGAATCACTTGAACTCATAGCATTTCCGGAAAAAGCAGAGATATTCATCTCTCCCGCATTTTTAGGATCAAAAATCGATAAATCGAAAAAAATATTCACAATACAGGCACAAGATACTGCCGGTAATACACAGTATATATCCCTATCACCCGTCAATAATACCGGCTGGTTTGCGGGTATTCAGCAATCAGTATCAGAAGCCCTGAAACCTTTGGTCGAAACTACCGGACAGTCCATTGCAATTATCGGAACTGTCATTTTCCTTTTTCTCCTTCTTACCTATTTTAAAATTAAACAATCGGTCGAATTTTACGAATCTCTTACCGAAAAGGAAATAAGCAGTCCCGATAAAAATAATATCTGCAAAGTGAGTCAATCAATGAAGGACATGACATCAAAGATCAAAACGGCTCCATACCGCTTTCTCACAATTGCAGAGAATGTGAGTATTCCTATTATAATAACGGATCAAAAATTTGTGATTAGCTATGTAAATCCAGAGTTAAAAAATATTCTTCAGTTTCCTGCTTCCGAAATCTTAGACATTCCCATACAATACTTTTTAACTCCGGGAAGTTATCTCAGACTCTTAAAATCTTTTGAACACATGGAAAAAGCGGGTAAAGAATTTTCCGTACTATCATTGGAATATGTACGGAGAGATAAAACTGCAAGAACAATGACCTTTAAAATTAGAAAAAGGAGTTTTGGAGACAAAGCAGAGTATTACTTTTTCGGCGATCAGCTAACGGGAAAAGAAAACGGCTCTCAAAGTCTAAGAGAAGAATTACGTGTCATGTGTGGTGATTTCACCGAAGCCGAGGAGATATTTCGTAATCAGGCGGCTTCAGAAATAAGAGAAACCATTGAAAAATCTCTTATTCATCTCCGAAAAAGGATCACGCAAATAGATAGTGATGAAAAAACAGATTATATGGATTATAAAAAAATATTTAAAAATTTGGAAAGACAGACCGATACGATAATTCGGAAGACAGATTCCCTTGTTAATCAGATGCATTCTCCATTAGCGGATGGAAAAAGCCTTTATGATTCATTAGAACAATTCCTTATTTACTTAAAAAATGAAACTACTATGTTCTGCGAACTCAGTTACCAAATAAATGAAAAAGATATAAAAGACCACATTAAAATATTAATATATCGCAGCGCGCTAATATTCGTTACAGATTCTATAAAAAAATCTGACGCTAGTAAAATATCATTATCTCTGAAAAATGAACAAAAAAACCTTATCTTTTTGATCCATGACAACCGCACACTTGAAAACATGCAATTAGACGCGTCTTTCCGTAAATCCCCAGACTCTCTTATTACATCGTTACACAAGAGAATAGCAGCATATGGCGGAAAAGCAACCTTTAAAAATACCCATAGAGGCGGAATAGAATTTAGAATAGAATTCTCTGACGCGATTTATAAAAAAGGGACTGCCCCTTAAGAGCAATCCCCATATTTGCAGCGTAAAATCTTGCTATTTTATTCCAAGAAATCCATTACATCATCGTACTCTTCTAATACTTTTTTAACCTTTTCATCCTCGGAATACTTCATCATGGAAAAAGACATCTGCATTGACTTTCCGAATTCTTCACCGAAAGTCTTAAGATCATTCTCGCTAATACCCTTCGGCAGTTCTTGATCAGCAGTCCCTGAAAAGAGTTCAGGATAATCTTCCACTAATTTTTCCAGCCTTCCCTCAATTTTCTTAAGATCCTTTGCATACGCTTCAATAGCTTTTGCATAATCTTCCGCGCTGTCTACCTTCTCTAATTTACCATTGTATTCCTTCAATGCTTTTGTCCAATCGTTGAGACCATAATCATCACTCCCTCCACCTGAGCATGCGGCAAAAGTTAGAAGAAGCAAAGCTGTAACCGCTAAGACAGAAAATTTTTTCATTTATGAAACTCCTTGTTATATTGTATTTACTAAATAAGTCTATGAATTTTGCTTTCAGAATCAATAGGAAAAAAAATCTTATGATTTCAGTATTTCTGAATTTGCAATTTAGAATTCCTCTTTTGATTTTGAAAGTTGTTTTACTATTAGTACTATCAAAACATAGTCAAATTTAAGGAGCGTTATTTATGGATGAAACATTCATACACAGCATGAAAAACAAACTTTTAACCATGCAAGAAGAATACAGAAATACATTTGCAATGGAACAAGAAGATTTTAGACAACTTCTTCAGGACCTTTCCACTAAGGATATGGTAGGTATCGCCGATGAGCATAATGATTACCGTACCTTTGCCTCTCTATCTATGCAGGATAAAGAAAGATTACGTGAAATTATATCGGCTCTGTATAAAATTGAACACGGAGAATACGGAATATGCGAAACCTGCGGAGCCCCGATTGATGAAGGTCGTCTTAAAGCAAAGCCTGAGGCACATTACTGTATTCAGTGTAAAAAGAGACACGAACAAGAATAGACTTTTAATAACAGCAATTCCCGGTCAATACCATTTCCACATAATGGTAAGCCTGGAATTGCTGAAAATTTCTAATTGCTGTATACTCCACACATGACAGAAAAATTAGATACCCTTAATCTTGAAAGCCCAAGCGCATTTATCGGCAAACAAGGGAATGGAATTATTAGTTTTGGTTCAGGACAACCAGACCTTCCTCCACCTGTAGAAGCAACGGATGATCTCAACATAAGACACGATCTTCGTTACGGCTTAATTCAGGGCGAACTTTCCCTAAGAGAAGCCCTCTCCAGAGAATATCCTGCATCGGAAGCACATAACTTTGTGATTACTAATGGCGCTTCCGAAGCGCTGGATTTAATATTCAGAGTGCTTGGTTCAGGGAAGGTTCTTATACCAAGACCTTATTATTACTCCTATCCCCATATTGTAAAGTTTGCAGGGATGGAGCCTGTCTACACAGATCTTGTGGAGGGAAGAATAGACTTGGAGGATTTTAAACAGAAAGTCAAAGGCTGCAGAGCAGTAATAATAAATTCTCCTTCTAATCCCACGGGACGGATAGAAAACATCGATACCCTTAAAGAAATTGAAAAAGTTACAGAAAAATTAGGGATATATGTCATTTCCGATGAAGTATACAAAGACCTGATTTACGAGCGAGAAAATTACCTTATCGAAGGTTCCCGCGTCATAACAGTTAACTCATTTTCTAAAACATACGCAATGTGCGGAGTGCGGGTAGGCTATCTATGGAGTTTAGACCAGGATCTCGTAAATTCTATTATTGCCTACAAAACACATACATCTATGAACACTAATCTTGTTGGACAGGATATGGCATTGAACGCAATGAAAGCTCCTCCCTCCTATATACAAAATCAGCTTAATATATGGATTCGCAGAAGAAATCTTATATATGATGGTTTAAGGCATATAGGATTGGATCTGTGGAAACCCGAAGGAGCATTCTATGTGCTGCCAAGGGTGCCTAATCCAAGAGAAACGGTAGTGCAATTATATCGAAAATATAAAGTAATTACTTACCTCGGTGAATGGTTTGGTACAAATGACAGACTCCGTATTAGTTACGCCCTCTGTGAGTCTGAACTTTTAGAAGGCTTAGAACGGATTCGCCGATGTTTGAAAGAGATGGGAACTCTGCCTTAAACTGGAAGAGGAATTCTCATAGTATTCTTGCATATCAGAATTGCTGAAACCGAAATAAAACCACTTTATACAGGAGCTTCCGTACATCCTTCTCTTGAATTCGTAAAAAGTAAATCTAAACGTTCTGTAGTTGTCCAATAATTTGTACCCTCAAACTCACCGCAATTTTCAAAAATGGATAGAATTTTCGGATCCAAATCTGACACAATTCTATCAGATATGGCTACTTTCCCTGGTGTTGCTGCTTTCTTCTCAAGATGTGCCGCATAGTTAATCACATCTGAAACGATTTTTCCTGTTTCCAAGAAAAATTTAACACTACCTGTATCAGCTCCGATACGGAGAGACACGAATTCCGGAATGGGATTTTCCGAAGAGATGTTGAATAGGCCTAATGAACGTTGAATATCTATTGCACATTTTATTGCCCGTTCCGTATGACCTTTAAGCGCAAATGCCAAGATACCTCCATCACCGGCCCAGTTCCACATTCTTCCTTCATATTCCATTAATTTTCGTTCAAGAAATCCCCATAGTCCAAAATACATCTTCTCCACAATTCTGCTTCGATATTTTCGGACTAAGGCGGAATTATCGACAACATCTACACTCATTATCGTTACAGGATAGGTTCGGCCATTTCTTAAAGATCCCCAATTCTTCATTTTACTAATTTCATCTTTAGTGAAATAGAGCTTCCTTTTCTGGCTATTATAGATAATACCGCTTTTTGCTAGATTATAGAAATAGTTCTCTATCCCATTTATTAATCTCCGGCGTCCCCGGAATAGGTTATTATCTAATTCAGCAATCAATTTTATAAGGTCTTTAACTTTATCTTTCTCTGCAGTAAAGTCCACCAACAACTTTGCTGCCCGGCGGCGTGATAAGGTTATATTAAACATCTCCTCAGCTAGGCTATGGCTGTCATATTCTCTAAAGAGAAGGGTTCCAAGTTCATCCATTTCATCGGGATTAAAATTTGCTGAAATGAGTTCTATCAGTTCATTCCGTAAAGACGGCTCAAGCATCAATATACCTCCACAATTTGCGTCCGGAACCTTTTTACATCATCTTTCTTTAATTATATTGGGTGACTGCCGCGGACGCAAGCTAAGTAATTTTTTTCTTTTTTTTAATTTTAGGTAAAACAATGTTTACACAGGAAATTCATTGTTATGTGGCAGCAAAACGGACTGCAATGCCTTCAGCCAGTTCTGATATTTTATTTTCAGTTACCGATAAAAGATCTTCTAACGGTATATTTTCTGTCTTAGCGGTTTCCCGTACTGTCAATTCCGCCGCACCCTGTTTCAAGGAACGTTCTCCTAACGTTATTCGCAGAGGTATTCCCAACAGATCGGCATCATTGAATTTCACTCCGGCTCGCTCATTCCGGTCATCGAACAAGACTTCTATTCCCTGCTTCCGCAAATTTGTATAGATTTCTTCAGCCTTGACGGGGTCTTTACATAGATTTATAAGATAAACCTGATAAGGTGCCACAGAAATGGGCCACAGCAGCCCTTTTTCATCATTGTATTCCTGGGCAATACAAGCTAAAAGCCTACCAATACCGATTCCGTAAGAGCCCATTATTACCGGTTTTTCCTTTCCGTGATCATCAAGGAACGCGCACCCTAAAGCATCACTGTATTTCGTACCCAGCTTAAAAATATTGCCTACTTCTACTCCCCTTCTGGCTTTTAGGGAAGCTCCGCAAGAGGGGCAAGCCATACCTTCTTCCGCTACAGCTACATCACTATGGAACTGGACTGAAAAATCCCTGCCAAGGCGAGCATTTTTAAGATGATAATCCTTTTCGTTGGCTCCCACAACAAAACCGGATGATTCGACTATACTATCATCGGCAACCGTAACAGTATTTTTCAAGTCCATAGTTGAACCGTAACCGGGAACCGCTCCATGAGCTGCAATTTCTTCAGAAGCGGCCGGTCTTAACTTCGATGCTCCTAACAGATTTGCTAATTTTGTTTCATTAAGATTTAGATCACCGCGTATGAGAATAGCGGCAAACTTTTCCTCTTCATTTCCTGCATCATCAGTAACTGTAAATACCATAAACATAACTTTAGCGGTTTTTTTCGGTTCTATTTTGAGTAAGGATGAAAGTTCTTCAATAGAAGTAGTTCCAGGAGTATGAACCTTTTCTAAGGGCATGGGCTTATCAGTTGGAGCATCTTTTTTAAAAGCTGCTACCTGCCGATTAGCAGTATAACCGCATTCATCACAGATAATGAGAGTATCTTCCCCAACTTCATTGAGAAACATAAATTCATGAGCTTCCTTGCCCCCCATCATTCCTATATCGGATTTTACAGTTATAACGGGAAGTCCGCATCTATGAAAAATATTGAAATACGCTTTGTAATGATGCTCATACTGAAGGTCCAATCCTTCCCAATCGGCATCGAGTGTATAGGAATCCTTCATCACAAACTCTCTTACCCGTATCAATCCGCCTCTTGGTCTTGGATCGTCTCTAAATTTAGTCTGAATATGATAAACCATTGCGGGAAGCTGGCGATAGGAGGTAATTTCTGAACGCACCAGAAAAGCTACAACCTCTTCGTGGGTCATCGCAAGGACCATATCCCGCTGGCTGCGATCGGAGAAACGGGCCATCTCGGCATCTATGGAATACCATCTTCCGGTTTCCTTCCAAATATCCGCGGGATTCACGACAGGCATAGATATCTCCTGACCTCCGATAGCATCCATCTCATCCCGTATAATTTTTTCTATTTTCTTTATTGTCCTAACGGCCAAAGGCAGATAACTGAAAATACCGGAAGCCAGCTGCCGAATATATCCTGCTCGGAGCAGCAGTTTATGGCTAACTACCTCAACCCCCGCGCTGTCTTGACGCAGGGTCCTGCCGAAGGCTTTATTCATCCTCATGGGAATCTCCTGTATAAAAAAAGCCCCGGATATCACGGGGCATCATATAAACGTGCAATGCAATCTACCATCTTTAAACAGCTGTGTCAATGTACTATATAATAAGTCCGGCAGTTCTAAATCACAAATTCAGAATTGCAGGATCTTTCACAAGAAGAATTATTAGTATATTGTAGATGTATTTGAAAGGGATTACACTATGATTAAAACAGGATTTATCGGTTCAGGTTTTGCCGCAGATTTTCACTACTCTTCGCTTCTAGCGGGAGGTGGTTCTGATATCAAGGTAATGGGAGTTTATTCCCCGACATTGGAACATCGGAATGCGTTTGCTAAAGAGAGGGGGATTACAGCTTATGACTCATTAGAATCACTATTAGAATCAGTAGATGTTGTTCATATTTGTTCTCCCCCGGTAGCCCACGAAGAAGCGGCAATTGCCGCGTTAGAAAGGAACCTTCATGTAATAATTGAAAAACCCTTTACTGGATATTTCGGTACCGGAGAAGACTTCGATGCGCGAGTTTTTCCAAAAAGCGAAATGCGCAAGGAAGCGTTAAAGAGTGCTGCCCGGATTGTGGAAAGCGAAGAAAAAAGCAAAGGACAGATTTTTTACGCTGAAAATTGGCTATGGGCCCCGGTCATACAGCGGGAAGCAGAGATCATAAAAAAAACAAAAGCTCAAATACTTTGGATGATTGCCGAAGAGAGTCACTCAGGTTCACACTCAAAAACATACGGCATATGGAAATACTCCGGAGGAGGCTCACTAATGGGGAAAGGATGTCATCCCCTTACAGCAGTTCTCTACTTAAAATCATTAGAAGGTATTGAACGTTCCGGAGAGCCAATACGGCCCAAAGGGATCTCATCCCGCACACACGAATTAACCAGGATTCCCGATTATCAGGACAAGGGATTCATCCGCAAAGAATATACAGACGTAGAAGATTTTGGACTAATTCATATCGTATTCTCGGACGGTACCGTGGCTGATATTTTTGCCTCGGAGATAGTTATGGGAGGTGTTCATAACTGGCTGGAAGTTTTTGCAAATAATCATAGAAGCCGCTGTAACATAAACCCTGTGGATGCAATGGAAACCTATAATCCCAAAGAAGAACAATTCAAAGACATATACCTGGTGGAGAAGATTAGCACAAAACAAGGATGGAGCAAACCATCACCTGACGAAAACTGGATGTCCGGATATGTCCAGGAATTAAGCCGCTTTTATGAATCCATACGCAAAAAAGAATACACTACACCATACTCGCAACTAGCTTACGATACTATCGATGTGATCTATTCCGCTTATCTATCTGCTGAAGAGGGCGGTAAAGAAATAGTAACCAGTTCCGGCTAAAAATAAAACATTAAATGAGGAGGTAAAGGCAGATGGAAAAAACAATCTTTGAAAAAATAATTGACGGGGAAATGGAGGCGGATATTGTATACCAAGATGATGAGGTCATGGCGATAAAGGATATACAACCCCAAGCCCCGGTTCATGTACTCGTACTTCCAAAGAAAAAGATACGGGATTTTGCCGCTCTCGGAAATGTAGATAAAGAATACATTGGAACATTGATGCAGAAAATTGCTCAGGTGGCCGAAAAGATGGAACTGTCAGATGGTTACCGGGTGGTTTTTAATGTAGGAGAACACGGACAACAGAGTGTTCTCTATCTTCACGCGCATCTTCTCGGGGGAAGACAAATGGAGTGGCCTCCCGGCTGAGTCTCATTCAACTTTAACACAGGCACTTTCAAAATTTGAAAATTTTGAAAGTGCCTCAACAGAATAATACTTTTAGAATTCGAGGACATCATGCTAACTGTAGAAAAAATCGGCGGAACCTCTATGTCGAGGTTTGGAGAAGTTCTCCGTAATATTATCATCAAGGATAAAAACGCTCAGTATAATCGAGTGATAGTAGTTTCCGCATACGCAGGGATTACTAATCTTTTATTGGAAAATAAGCATTCCGGTGAGGGAGGAATATATACTGCCTTTGCCAGGGAAGAAAAGTATAAAGAATTAGTAGCATCCTTATTAGTTAAACTTAAGGATATTAATCGAACCTTTTCTTCTATCGGATTGAATGTACAAGAAGCGGATAGATTTATCGAAGATCGAATACAGCAAACTTGTAGTTATCTGCGAAACATTGCTGAAATAATAGCATCAGGATATGCGGATAAAAGTAATATCCTCTTAGCAGCCCGGGAAATACTTGCATCAGCGGGAGAAGCTCATTCAGCATTCAATACTGTCAATATCCTAAAAAACCGGGGGATAAACGGGGTACTTGTAGATCTCAGTGGTTTCAACGATTCCGATTATCTAACCATAGACGAACGCATTGCCAGATCATTTAGAAGAATAGATTTTTCAAAAGTCCTTCCCATTGCTACGGGATACACAAAAGGAACAGAAGGAATAATGCGGGAGTTCCAAAGGGGATACACTGAAGTCACTTTCGCCAAGACAGCTGTAGAACTCGGTGCCAGGGAAGCCATTATTCACAAGGAATATCACCTTTGTTCCGCAGATCCAGAGATCGTTGGCGTTGAAAAAGCGATACCTGTGGGCCAAACCAATTACGATGTTGCTGATCAACTGGCCGATATATGGATGGAAGCAGTACATCCTAAGGTATCAAAGGCATTGGAACTTGCAGGAATAGATCTAAGGATAAAAAATGCTTTTGATCCTGAACATCCCGGAACTTTGATATCAAAAAATTATTTAGGAAAAGCATCAAAGGTAGAACTTGTTTCCGGTAACGATAAAGTACTCGTAATAGAAATACACGATCCATCTATGGTAGGAGCTATTGGATTTGATATGGAAATTATGCGGGTTTTCGCCGCCTATAATATGAGCTATATCATGAAAGCAACTAACGCGAATTCAATTTCCATGGTTATCCAAGACAACCCCAAAGCACAGCCCATGATCCGTGAATTGAAAAAGCGTTTCTTTATGGTGAGTCTTAAAAAGTCCGCTATAATCTGCGTTATGGGATCCAATATTGCGAAACCGGGTATATTAGCAAAGGCTGCATTGATATTATCGCAGAATAATATAAATATAGAATGTGTTTCCCAATCATTGCGTCAAGTAAATATTCAATTCATTATTGCCAGAAAACACTATCCTAAGGCAATAGAACGACTCAACCAGGTATTGTGTCTTTAGAGCAATTCTAAATTTGCAAATTAGAATTACCATTTTACTCATGTCATGCTTGGAATTAATCAGTATTTATAAGGACTTGGATTTAATACGTTCCATTGCCCATTCTGTGTATTTCCGCACCCTCTTATCAGGATCTTCCTGCAGTTCCGTCAATATTCCCTTTCCGGACTGGGTATTAAGCCTTTCTAAAGCTTTTACTACTCTAATCCTTACATCCCGGTTAGGATCCCGGGCTGCAAGCACGATACCACGAAAAGCCTGAACCGTACCAACTTTAGAGAGAAATTCCGCAGCGCCGCAGCGAATCTCCGGATTACGGTTTGATAGATTTCGTATAGCACTTTCCACTGCTCCCGTTTTTTCCAGTATTTCGCTGATGAGGGGCTTCAAAGAAGGTATATCATCTTCCAGCAAATCAATGGCAGCCAGACGTCCTCTTTGACCCATTTTTGTAAACACTGCAATCAATTGATCCCGCAAATCAGGACTTGCATCTTTTAAATGTTCCATCAAAGCAACAAGTTCCTTTTTCCCTCTCTTTTTACTCAGGACATCCGTAATTTCATCAGCAAGTTCTTCTTCTTCAGGAAGAGTATCCACAAGTATCTCTAACGATTGGATGTTTTCGGATTCTCCAAGACCATAAATGACAGCTGATTTAACTAGCCCAATTTCATTTTTATCAGCTAATACTTTTTTCAATTCTTTAAAAGTATTATCAGAACCATGTTTACCCAATGCTTTAGCCGTGGCAACGCGAACACGGTCCACAGGATCCCTTAAGCCGGAAATTCCCTGATTTAGACTCCGCGTATCTCCATAATCTACTAAGGCCCAAATAGACGCTACCCTTACATCCGGATCAGCATCTTCCACCCCCTTGCGGATTTGGGGAAGAAAGTTTTTATTACCCGTTACGGATATACAACTTATCAAAGAAGAACGAATCTTGGCATCATCTCCATCCAGCAGGTTTAATACCTTTTCTTCATAATCTTTCGCCTTGAACTCATTGAGAATTTTTGAAAAGTCGCGCGCGTCATCAACGCTTAGAATATGGATATTTTCCAAAATAAACTGAATAGTATATACAAGATTCATGGCTCCTAAGGTTTTTAATGCCTCAATGCGGACGCGCCTGTGATATGTATCTATAGGTGATTTGATTATTTTAATTAATTCAGGAAGAACCATAGAAAAAGGTAACTGAATTAAAGCTTCTCTTAATAACCTGAAATGGGGGAAATCGGGCCTTTTTAAAAAATCAAGTAAAACATTTCTAAAAATATAATCACCCCGTTGAGGCAACCGCGGCAGTAATATAGCAAGCTTTTCTTTATTATCTCTTTGCTTCAAGATTTCCTGATTCAGCAGTATGTATGATTTTTCATTCCCGTGACTCGATATAGTATTCACCGTAACCAGATATATGTTTTTGTCTTGTAATGAGTCTCCAATACTAAACACCCTTTCTGCAAGAGAATTGATATAGCGGCGGTCAGGATATTTTTCCAAGAGTAATGCCCCGACTTTTAATACCTCTTCCTTTTCACTGCAGCAAATTTCACTTAAGAAGCTGTTCACACCAACGCTGCAGGCACACTCCAAAAGCTGATGAGAACGATCTAGTAAGTCCGAATCCCCTTGATCCAGACCCGTAAACAGCTTCTTGAGGGTTCCTACGGAATTTAGAAAATAGGCAGCATGGAATCGGAGTTCCATATTATTTGACGGGAGAAACTGAATAGAGATATTTTCATCTTCCTTTGAAGTAGTATATAAAGATTCTAATATATGCAATATTTCAACATCTAAATGATTTTTAAAATCCAATTGGTAAAATTCAGAAAAATCTTCCAACAAACGTTTCTTTGCGCTGTAACGCACCTCATAAACAGGATCTTTTATGTAACGGTCCAATAAAAAAGCAGAAAAGTGCTTTCTTTCTACAGGCTCAAATTCCCGGCAAATCGTTTCACGGATCAATGGGTACGAATCTAAAAAAAGCTCCTTAACTGAATTCTGTGACCGATTTGATGTTTGTCCTGCCTTATGGTGAATCAATATTTTTACAGCAAAATACCTTGCTGCCCACTCAGGATCGCCCGTCATCTCCCTGATCTCATCGAGGCGGTCTTCAAATAGAGAAAGAGCTTCATTACCATTGAAATCTTCACCTTTACCCGATAATGCCACCCTTCTAAGCACAAGAAGATCTCCATGATTGTCCAGCCATCCGAGGAAAATAGATGAATACCTTTTCTTTTTAAGTACAAGTTTCATGCAGTAAAACAGACCTTCATCAGGCGCAAAAGACAACACCCGTTTTAAATCTTTTTTTCTCCCGTTATTTTTTAGCTGATCGATCCAGATTTCCGGGAGTCCCAATTTTTGAACGAGTTCTGTGTCTTTTTTCCTAGCCATCCTAATAATATACCGGGAAGAACGGAGAAGCGTACGTTTCGATATTTCTTCAAGGGGGTGAGTATGGCTTTGTTCTAACAATTTTATTGCTTTTTCAATTCTCAGACGGTTTAACATTACTAAAGAAACAAAAAAAATAATAATCCCTAAAACAATCACTCCCGCCACAATATAAACCCAAAACGAAAGACCTGTAAGAAAAATCGATATACTGCCCATGTGTCATACTCCTCACATCAACCTATTTTTTATCTAAAATCTTGAATATTGTAACCGGATCTGTTTTACCTTTAACATTAACCGCCTTTAGTTTTTTTACAGAAAAAGAATCTTCAATTAAATCTGCTGTGTTTTCTGTAATGATTATTTCTCCGGACTCTGCAATGCCTTCTAAGCGGGAAGCAATATTCACCGTATCACCTATAACTGAATAATCCATCCGTCTTGTACTGCCTAAATTACCTGCCACAAGAGGACCTGAATGTATTCCAATACCTATTCTGAGATCCGCGGCTTCTCCCCGGAAAAACTTACGGTCTTTTTTTTCCACCATCTTCTGAATCTCGTACGCGCAGGAAACAGCAGAAAACGCGTCTTCAGCTTCCGACATCAGGGGTACACCCCATGCCGCCATAATACAATCACCAATAAATTTATCTATATAACCGTTATTATTTATAATTACCTCCACGGCTTCACTGAAATACTCATTTAAAACTTCAATTATATATTCAGGTTCCTTACCTTCAGCAAAAGAAGTATAGCCTCTAATATCAGCAAAAAAAACAGTGGCAGTTTTCTTTGCACCTCCCAACTGCACCAGTTCGGGTTTATCCATCAAGTTCTGCACAATATCCTGAGAGAGATACCGTGAAAACATGTCTTTAACGATTCTTCGTTCCTCCACTGCGACATCAATTTTCTCTTTGAGTTCCCGCTCCCGTGTCTGATCAGTAAAAAGCAGCACAGTACCTTCATCTTTTCCGCGTTTTCCCCGAAGCGGAGAAATATTCAGTGAGAAATCAATATCTCTCTCCTCCAGCTTCATAATTCCCTCAAGCCCAAGAAGCTCTTTATCTTCACTCCCGGCTTTCTGCAGAGAATTTAATATTTTCTTTGACAGCTTTTTCTTCATCACATCAGAAAATAATTCACCAAGGATATCTTTATGCAAATTCAACCGAACTGCTGCCGCGCTGTTTACATAACGAATAGCTCCCTGTGGGTCAAGGGTAATAAGCAGATTCGTCATGGATGAAAAAATATTTTCTTGGTACCGTTCCAATTCCTCGGTATAACGCAGTTGGTTGCGAAGATCGTTAAAGAGTTTAGCATTATGAAGCATACCCGCAGCTAACGCAGAAAAGGAATCGAGGAACTCAAACTTATCTCTGTTATAAAAGGCAGAATACCGTGAATTGAGTATCAAAATTCCCATATATATGTTATGGGAAAAAACAGGAAGCGCAATGCCGCTTTTCATTTCAGGATTAAGCAAAATCGATTTAAAATGAATAGATTCCTTTGACAGAAGAACAACAGCTTCTTTACAATCCTTTAGAAAATCAAGAAGATCATTTTCTTCATAAAAGGCCGCGGGGACATCATACCTTCCTCGCTTATATAATAACTCGGCGGATCCGGTTCTTGATTCCGGATTATCAAAGATATAAAAGCAGGCAAGATCTGAATAGGTAACATCAAGCGACTGCTCAACCAGTATCGATATGAGTGTGTTCCCATCCATGCTATTAGAAAGAAGAGATCCCGCGCGCACTAACTCTCCCATGGTATCAGTAGCCATTTTTACTCCTAAATAACATATTCAATTTTAAGTATATATAGATTCTTTAGGTAATCAATTGCATAAAAATAGCTTATAGAGGCTCTTCCAAAATTACCATTTTTCAAAGCCCCTATATAAAAAAGTTTCTGTTTTTTTGGCCGGCACGGCGTATCAAATTTTCAGTTCAACTAATTTGTATGACTGAGTCGGTCGATACTATAATTAAGCAGGAGGGTTATGAAAATTTTTAGCATTAATAAACTAAACGGAATTAAAGTATACATCGAAATACTCCATGAAGATGACGATGGTTTCGATGTTAATCTTATCTCGGTAAAGGGAAATTTTATACAGGAATTTCCAGAGCGAATTCCACGGTATCTCTTGGAAGATTCAATCAGAACAGGCTCAGTAACCGAAACAAGTACTCCTTATTCTCTTTTATCTGATAAATAATCGTCAAGTTGTTTCTGCAGATTATTACGGATAACTTCTATTACGTCTTCTCCAGCATCTCGGAATTGATCCCACCTGTATTCCAACTCCTCAGTTGTTTTAAATAACTCTAAATAATAATTTTCATAGAGTTTTTCTCTAAAAATATCCAACTCATTATTTACCGTATTAAAATTAAATTGAACTTGGTCGACAAGATCTTCCGGTCCTTCCCAAAAATCAGAAATAAAATTACTCACTATATTATTCAGGCTTTCCGGCCAACGGGAATTATCCCGCCAAAACTGGAAGTTTGTGGACAGTACGAGGAGAGGATTTCTCCAATAGCTTCCGGTGGGGTATCTCGAATCAGGTAATAATTCCATACTTCCGTCTTCATCAGAAATCCAATCAATACCCGGTACACCATATTGAATAAGCTCAAAGAACTCCCGGCTCTGTAGAGTAGAGAGAAAATCAATAACCCTCGGAATCTGCTTAGTGTTGCCCAAATATAGATGATTTACCGCATCTATCGTATATGGAGGTCTTCCGCCGTTTTTATCGTAAACAAATTCGTATCCTGAAAGATTTGTAACAGCACCTTGGGTATAATAAGGATCCATTAAAAAAGAGTTAGAAGATACTCTATACGCAAACCACTCATCAGCAGTAAGGGGATTATAGGTCATAAAAGAGTATATCGGCCCGTTTCTTGGAGGCTGACCAAAGTAGTACTGCTCTTGGTAAAGATTAATGGCTTTTCTGAGAATGGAATAAATCTCATTATTCATCTCATTGAAAAGCGAAAATACTTGAGGTTCATTTTCCTTAAGAAAAAGAATCATGGAATTGTTCATAGACGGCAATGGCCGCCATCCTTTTTCTAGATAGAGTAAATGCCGAAACAACGCAGACGGATCTCCTCGGTCATGTCTCAGAAGATTCTTTTTTCCAGTAAGCTTTGAGTACTCCTTAGCCTTCCGTTCAATTGCGGCGAAGGTAGACAGGGGATAATCGGCAACGGCTTTTCGTTTTTCACCGTCCACAATCCATATAACTGGTCCTTCAAAAATACGGAAAGGAACCCCGTAGTTATTTCCATCGATTTGACCGTCAACCCAATCATTTTCTTCAAATGAAAAGTAGAATTGAGGAAAATCCCGTTTAATAAAATCCGCGGAAACAATCATCTCTTCCCGGGCCATGATACGAGCCGCGGATCTGGAGGGAGGAAATATAATATCCGGCAGATTACCTGATTGTTTTTGTTTCTTAAGACTGCTTACAAATTCATTAGTATTCCATGAACCGGTACTATATTCTAATGTAACATTTGTGCGTTCCCGTATTTCCGCTATAACTCGCCCTATCGCCTCGATGTTGGAATCCAGCATCGTAGCAGTACGTCTACTGTATAATGTGACTGTTATAGGTTCCGGCGGTGATTTTTCAGTGACTGCGAAGGGATCCTGTTTTTCCCTGTTACAGCTGATAAAAATAAACAGACAAACGGCAACGAGGATAAATAGTCTTTTTATCATTTCTTTAGTATTGCTCTCCTCAATCCTGCCAGTAGATGTAGTGCATATTGGTCTGGAGAGTCCTCATCATATTATTATCATCCTGATATTCGATGATAACAAATCCATCCTTATGGGTTATGGTGATAAGACTTTGGATGGAATGTACAACTCTACCCTGATTATCATAAATATTGATCTTACCTTTCATATTCCAAAATTATAGAGAAGAACAGCCTATATATCAAGAGACCTGAGGAATTCTCATTTTATTCTATCAAGCAACCGAAAAAATAATTTTCTAAAATTCCCCCTTTAATACTAGGAAGAAGGCAGTTCTAAATTGTAAATTTAGAATTACCGAGCTGATTTAGTTTTGAGTTGACGCAAATTCATGAAGGCTTTATCTTTGAACAGCTGGAAATAAACAATTTCAGTTCTTTAAGGTATCTAAAGGGGATTCATTCAGTTCGGAATCATAACTATAGTTGACCTTTGGAGGTTTAATTGCAGAACAGAATAATAAATGTGGAACATGCCTATAAATCATACGGCAAGGTGAAGGCGGTTAAAAATCTTAGTTTTTCTGTAGAACGGGGCACCTGCTTCAGTCTATTAGGACCCAATGGAGCGGGAAAAACAAGTATGATGAAGGTTCTTTACGGGAAAGCAAAACCTGATCATCACAGAGAAACTGTTCTGGAGGTTTTTGGGTTCGACCCCAGGATTCAGGAGCTCCAAATTAAGACAATATCCGGCGTGGTTTCTCAGGAAGACAGTCTTGATCAGGAACTCAATGTTAGACAGAACCTCAACATCTATGCAAATTTCTTCAATCTATCTCAAAAAAAAAGGAATGAAAGAATCGATTATCTCTTGGAATTTATGGAGTTATCTGAAAAAAAGAAAGTTAAAATAAAAGAGTTATCCGGCGGGATGAAACGCAGATTAGTAATAGCACGTTCACTGTTAAATCGCCCCCTCCTTCTCTTTTTAGATGAACCAACTACCGGTCTTGATCCTCAGGTAAGGCAGTTAATTTGGGATAAGCTCCGTAGTTTAAAGAAAGAAGGGGTCTCCGTACTTCTTACGACCCATTACATGGATGAAGCATTTCAGCTTTCAGATGAATTGATAATTATGGATAAAGGGGGGAATGTGCTCCAGGGGAACCCGAAGAAGCTGCTCTCAACGAATATCGAACCTCATGTATTAGAATTGGGAAAGCGGGAACTGGCAAATACAGTCGAACAAAAAGCTGATGGAAAACCCTTCCGGAAAGAAGAATCTTCCGAACGTATTCTCTACTATAGTAAGAATATTGCCATCCTTCAAAAAATGACGAAAAACCTTGATTTCGGTGATTACCATCTTCGGCCGGTCAATCTCGAGGATCTATTTTTAAAAGCTACTGGAAGGAAATTACATGAGCGGCAATAACAACGGCAGGATCGAGGTAGGATACTATCCCTCCTTTTTAAGCAGGATCTTCAGTGTCTGGTTCAGACATGCAAGAGTGTATTCTCAAAATCTGCTGAGCAATGGGCTTCCTCCTTTTCTAGAGCCCCTTATTTTTTTAGCAGGCATTGGATTGGGTCTCGGAAGGTATATTCAGGACATGAACGGAATTCCTTATCTTGAATATCTTGCCTCGGGTCTACTCGTAACGGCAGCCATGTATACTTCTGTCTTCGAGTGCTCCTTTGGAACTTTTATTCGGCTGGAGTTCGACAAAGTATACGATGGAATGCTGGGTGCCCCCATCACCGCAAAAAACCTAATGGTAGGAGAAATTCTTTGGGCAGGAACCAAAGGGCTGTTTTTCACCTTTGCTGTGGTTATAATTGTAGCAGCATTTCAGATACTGCCTGTAGGAGCGGTTATACCAACTCCTCTGGTGGGATTTCTAACAGGAATTATGTTCGCCAGTATGTCACTGCTGGTTACCTCCTTTGTAAATAATATAAATCATTTCAACTTTTATGTATCCGGACTCATTTCTCCCATGTTTTTCTTTTCCGGAGTTGCATTTCCAATAGAAAACTTGCCTTCTGCCCTTGTGTGGTTAGCCGAAGCATTGCCGTTAACTCATTCAGTAAGACTTGCCCGGGCCTTTAGCCTAGGAGATATATCAGTAATTCACCTCTTAGATGTAGGATATATAATTGCATTTACATTTATAATTGGTTTCATTGCTATTTGGAGATTGGAAAAGCGGTTGATAGATTAAAGGAGTTTTTATGGTTTTCTATGAAATGTTACAGATTGGTGAAATAGATATATCGATAATAGTACTCCGGCTTGGCCTCGCATTTCTTCTCGGAGGTTTAGTCGGCTTGGAAAGGGAGTTGAACCATCAACCAGCCGGCTTGAGGACACACATCCTAATATCTACCGGTGCGTGTCTTCTGACTCTGCTCTCTCTTTTTATAACACAGGGATATAAAGGTACGGAACCCGGCGATCCAAGCAGAATCGCCGCACAGATAGTTTCAGGAATTGGATTTTTGGGAGCAGGAGCTATTATTAAGTTCGGTGTCAATATAAGAGGACTGACCACTGCTGCATCCGTTTGGGCTTCCGCGGCGATCGGTATGACGGTAGGAGGAGGGATGTATTCAGCAGCCTTGATTACAACGGGTTTCCTCCTCTTTGCATTGATCATACTTGAACAATTAGAAAAAAAGGTATTACCCGCTAAAAAACTTAAAGTTTTTACCATTGAATGTAAAGGAATAGAAATTCATCGGGATAAAATAATTAAGATTTTAAAAAATAACAAGACAAGAGTGCGAAACATAAATATCCGGCAGGATGTGATACATGATAAAACCGAATACAAAATGATAATATACGTCAGCAGGAATACGGATTTGGAAAGGATATACCGTGATTTTCATCAACGTATGAACAATATTAACAGACTTGAACTTGTCCAGGAAACTTAACGCGGCATAACCTTTTCTCTGAAGAAAATGTAATAAGAATTCACAACCAGTCCCATGAGAAGGAATATACCTAAAAACAAAAATATGTATGGTATACCTAAATTTATAGAAATCACACTTCCAACCATAGGAGCGAGAAACCATCCCAGGCTTCCCACAGCAGTCTGAACACCAAAGAGTAATCCCCGTTTATTAGGCTCTGTTTTTATACTTAAGGAGGATTGAATAATCGGTTCCACTCCGCCCATGAAATAAGTTCCAATCACATAAAGAATAATAAAACTCCATAACGCGTTCGTTAAGAATATTGGGAAATAAAATATACCGCCAAGTAATAAAAAAACAACAATTAGCCGTGTTTTACTTCTGCGATCTCCTAATCGGCTTAAGGTGAGACCTGCCAATGCTGTAGCCAATCCCACAGCGGCGGATACTGATCCGGTAATGGAGGAAGCCCCTTCCAATGTACCCCTGATCTCCTGAATATAGAGTGCGATAAAGGGATTAGCCATGGTGCGGATAAATCTTAGGAGAAACAAAGTAAAAAAAAGAATGATTATCTCAGGCTGGAGAAACAGCTTAAAAGATTTACGCATTTTATCTTTAAATGGAGTCTTAGCTCCCGGCATATTAATTTTCCTTCGGATTGGTTTTTTATGTTCCTGAATAAAAAACAACACAAGTAAAAAACCGAATATTAAAATTATTGAACCTATCATAAAACTAGTTCTATATCCTACTAAGTCCGCCAGGATACCGCCGAGAAAAGGACCAAGGGATAAACCAATAAAAGTTGAAGATGAAAGAAATCCCAAAGCAAAAGATTGGCGGTCGGAGGGAGTTTCCGCTGCAACCAAAGTTGCGGCCGCAGCAACCGTACCGGTAAACAAACCCTGACAGACCCGCAGTACAACCACTGCCTCAACACTTCTGATAATCCCTAAAAGAAAAATAATTATGCTTCCCATACCCATCGATCTGATAAGCATAATTTTTCTTCCGAACCGGTCGGCTAATGTCCCCCAAATAGGAGCCATAACACCCATCGCGAGCGCTGGAGCAGATGAAATTATCCCGGTCCAAAACCTTACTCTCGCGGGATCAGTAACACCAAGTTCCTGTATATAGTAAGGAAGAAAAGGCAATGCAAAACCAAATCCCGTCAGGGACAAGATTTGAGTAATCCAAACAGTAATAAGATTTCTTTTCCAGGATTTCATAGCATCATTTGATTATATGCTCAGGAATATTTTTTATTACATGACTCACGAAATAGAACGAGTTACGAGAAGCCCGTTTCATGATACGTGAAAAATCCTTCTTGGCATTCGAGTCCGCCCGGTCTGAAATGGTCCGTATAAGCAGAAAGGGGATGCCGTTACTAAAAGCGACCAATCCAACTGCCGCGCCTTCCATTTCTACCGCATCTCCGGCTAGGCTGTTTCGAAAAACAAAATAATCCGGATCATCTATACCGCGGGAAATAAATCTATCGCCGGTAAGGATTCTGCCCTTGTATATTGAATGTTTTTTTAGGAAGTTAATACCCCAGGCAGTTTCAGCTGCTTCCTCTGCAGCTTTTATCAATTGCTGATCCGAATAAACTTCCTTTATTCCAGTAAAAGGGATCTCCCCCCGTTTAAAATTCATCACAGTGACGTCCATATCGTATTGAACAGCATCGATTCCTATAACAATATCCCCGATATTAAGCTCCGGATTTAACGCCCCGGCTAATCCGGTAAAAATAACCGCGGATGGGCGGTACATGTCCAAAAGCCGCTGGGTTACCATTGCGGATAAAACTTTCCCCACTCCTGATTTTGCTACTATAACATCCCGTCCTTCAAGACTGCCGGGGAAAAACTTACGCTTACCCCAAGTTATCGCAGCCCGGTTTTCCAGGTTCTCTTTAAATAGTTCAACTTCACAATCCAGGGCGCCTAAAATGAGTATCATATCAATCCCTGCAATGTGGAAACGATTCTGGAGACACCTTCTCTTAACAAAGCCCTAGGACATGCAATATTTATTCGCTGAAAACCTCTACCGCCGGTACCGAAAGCTGCTCCGTCGCTTAAAAAAATCTTTCCTTCGTTTTTTAATCTATCGTTTAATTCCGCGGCCTTAGAACCCAGACAAGAAAAATCAACCCAAACCAGATATGTTCCTTCCAGAGGATATATGTTTACACCTTTTATTTCCTTTTCTAAGGTATTTTTTAAAAAACGGTAGTTACCGGCAATATAATCTAATACCTCATCCAGCCATTTGTCTCCCCATTGATAAGCAGCTTTCGCGGCAGTAATGGACAAAAGATTGGGAAGAGACACCCCGGTTTTTTCTCTTTCCGATAAAAATGCCGTTCTAATCTGAGGATTCGGTATTACAACAAAGCCGGACGGGATTCCGGCAATGTTAAAAGACTTATTAGGAGATAAACAGATAATAACTTTATTATAATCGGATTCCCCTGAATAGCAGTAGGTGGAATAAGAATTCGGCTTTATGATTAGATCGGCATGGATATCATCACTAACAATTAAAACATTATATTTACGGCACTCAGAAATAAGTTCAGATAATTCCCCGCTTCTCCAAGCTCTGCCTACCGGATTATGCGGATTACACAAAAAAAGGATTTTAACTCCTTTTTTCAATTTACTGCGTAAATCCGTCAAATCCATCCGGTATTCACCTTCTTGAATAATAAGGGGATTTTCTATTAATGTTCTCCCGAACTTTTCCGGCATTTTATACAGGGGTGGATATATCGGGGTCTGCACTATAACACCGTCCCCCGGAGAGGTAAAAGCCTTCAGCGCAATCCGCATTGCCTCTAAAACGCTTTCTGTATGTATCACCTGATCGCGGGATATTTTTAAACCGTTTCTTCGCTCTCTCCAATCGATGAAGACTTCAAACAACTCCTCCGGGGTACGTGTGTAACCAAATATTCCATGGTCTACACGGTTCTTTAATGCGTTGATAACTGCGGGAGGAGCAGAAAAATCCATATCGGCAACCCAAAAAGGCAGAATATCATCTCCTTTAGGATAGCTCCACTTAAGAGAATTTGTGTTTTGCCTGTTAATAATTCGATCAAAATCCGTGTTCATAACCGCATTATATCCAAAAGCCCCTTTCCGGGCCATACAGTTTATAGTACTTTTACTAAGCTATGAACACAGATATTATGCATTTTAGGTGCAGATTATTTCAAGAGACCCGAGATTTCTTTTACTCTCAAGGGTTTTTAGAAGTAGACACTCCGCTTCTTTCTCCCAGCCTGATACCGGAAGGTCCTATTACCCCTTTCAAGACTACTTTCCTTCATCCTTATGGTCAACGTAGAAAACTGTATCTAATACCGTCGCCGGAGCTATGGATGAAAAGACTCATTAGTGAAGGATCACCCAGCATCTTCCAAATCTGCCGTTCCTTTCGGAACGGAGAAGCTGTTGGAGCCCAGCATAATCCTGAATTCTCTATGCTTGAATATTACGCGATAGAGAAAAACTATGAAGATTCAATGAAATTAACAGAAAGATTTATTTCCCACCTAATAAAAAACCTTCAGCTGGAACGAGAAGAATTTGAAAAACCATTCCGGAAGATTTCTATCGAGGAAATAACCCATGAATATGCGGGAGCTTCATTGGAATCACTTCAAAAAACGGATAAATTTAAATCATTTCTCAATAAAAAAGGAATTAGAACAGAACCCGGGGATAACTGGCCGGATTTATTCGACAGACTATTTGTAACCCTAATTGAACCCAACATACCTAATGATCAACCTATTTTTCTTTACGACTACCCATCTAAAGTCCCGGTACTGGCAAAAAAAATTCCCGGAACTCCTTGGTGTGAACGATGGGAACTCTACTACCGGGGTATAGAACTTGCAAACTGTTATACTGAAGAAGATAATCCTGACAGAATCAGTGACTTTTATCAGCATGAGATAAAAAGAAAAAAAGGAGAACTGCTGGCCCCCCCGGATAAAGAATTTCTAAACATATTTTCATCTCCATTTCCGCTCTGCTCGGGAACGGCATTGGGAATGGATAGGTTGATGATGGTTTTATTAGGTCAATCCGATATTAAGGGGGTGATTTTCTTCCCCTTTTCAGATATATTATAACGATAAGCAGAAAAACCAATTCGCGGATAAGAACAAAAATCCGAAAAAACGATAAAGAGGAAGCGATAGTATGATTAAAGCTGGTTCAATTGATAAGGGGATGTGCCTCATCATTAAAGATGAGCCTTATTTAGTAGCTGAACGGGATTTTGTCAATCCCGGGAAAGGGGCAGCCTTTACAAGATTAAAACTTAAAAATCTCAAAACCGGATTAGTATTAAGAGAAACAATCAAAACTAGTGACTCCGTGGAAGAAGCGGATATCTATGAAAGACCGGCTCAGTATCTTTATGCTGATGACCTTGGATACCATTTTATGGATTCAGAAACCTATGAACAGTTTATAGTACCCGCGGAGCAAGGGCTTGAGGATAAGGGATATTTTATAAAGGAAGGAGATACTTATAAAATACTCATGTGGGAAGAAAATCCCATCGATATTAAGATACCTCTGAAAATGGTCCTGGTAGTAACCGAAGCCGCAGATGCTGTTAAGGGAGATACCGTAACAGGAGCAACAAAATCTGTTACTACCGAAACAGGTTTAAAGGTAAAAGTACCCATTTTTATTAAAGAAGGGGAGAAAATCCTGGTGAATACGGAAAGCGGCGAATACGTAGAAAGGGTAAATACGTAATACAAGATGTCCAATCTGAGGGAATTACCAGGAATAGCAAAGGATTTTCATGAACTCATCGGTAAAACCCCGCTGGTATATCTCAACCATCTAAACCGGTATATACCGGGAATCATTACCGCTAAATTAGAATATCTTAATCCTTCCGGCAGCCTTAAGGACAGACCTGCTTGGAGTATAATAAATGGTGCCATAAAACAAGGCAAAATTGATAAAGATACTGTTATAATAGAACCTTCCAGCGGAAATATGGGGGTTAGTCTTGCGGCAATTTGCGCGTTATTAAATCTTAAGCTCATAATCTGTCTGCCCGACACTACCTCTCAGGAAAAAAGGAAGATATTGAGAGCATACGGCGCTGAAGTTGTCATAACCCCATCCGAGGGAGGCATGCAGGAAGCCGTGGACAAAGCGAAAGAAATGGCGGAGAATAAAAAGAACTCGTTTATGCCAAGTCAGTTCAATAATAAAATGAATCCCGAAATACACAGCAAAACGACCGCTCATGAAATTTGGGAAGATACTCAAGGAAATGTAGCCGCTGTTGTCGTTGGAGTTGGTACAGGAGGAACTCTTACCGGCATTGGAGAATACTTAAAAGAAAAAAATCCTAAGATTAGAATAATTGCAATTGAACCAAAAGAATCAGCTGTTCTCTCGGATCAGAAGAGAAGCAGACACATGATTCACGGCATTGGAGCAGGCTTTATACCTCCTATTCTAAAGACTGAATTAATTGATGAAGTAATTCAGGTTAATGAGGCAGATGCCTTTGAAACCACACGCCTTATTTCGAGGAAAGAAGGGCTCATGGTTGGAGTATCTTCCGGGGCAGCAGCCTGGGGAGCAAAAGTTCTTGCTGCTCGTGATGAGTTCCGAGGCAAACTGATAGTATCAATTTTCGCTGACGGCGGTTATAAATATTTAAATGATTTATGGCATTAGACGCTGAATAAGCAGGGGGAGAAAGATAAGTGAGAGTAACAACAAAAGGACGATATGCCCTTAGGGCAATAGTCGATTTAGCATTGTCGGATGATGATAAGCCTGTACCCATTAAAAAGATTGCAGGGCGGGAAGATATATCCCCTGAGTTTTTGGAACAGATTTTTTTCAAACTCAAAAAGGCGGGTATTATTCGTTCCGTGCGCGGCCCGGGGGGAGGGTTCAGCTTGAACAAGGACTTGAAGGAAATTTCTTTAAAAGAGATATTCGATGCGGCTGGAGAAGAGATTGCTCTAGCGCCGTGCCAATTACCAGTGGATTCCAGGAACGGAAACAGCTGCGACCGGGAAAAAGAATGTATCATACGAGATTTATGGTCCTCAGTAACCGAAAAAATCCAAACCTACTTCGAAGAAATTGACCTTTATAGTGTTGTGGAGATGACCCGCAGCCGGAAACATAGGTAAGATTAATTCTCTTCTTTACTTGCCCCGATCTGCCCTTTTTTTGTTTTTTTCATATGAACATCAACCTGAGGAAAGGGTATCTCAATATCATTATTCTTAAAAACACGCCATATCTCTAAGTTACACCAGCTCAACGCGGCATATTTTTCACTTGCATCACCGATCCATGTCCACAAAGACATGGTAATTCCAGAATCATCAAAGGACACAACTCTCACGGTTATATTTGATTTTGGCAGTTTGTAGGGGTTTCTTTCAGCAATTGCCGTAAGCACCTCTATCACTTTGTCTAAATCAGAATTATAAGAGACTTGTACATCATTTTTGATGATGATGCGTTTATCATTATAGCTATAGTTATGGACTGAATTATCAACAATCTGAGAATTGGGGATTATTATCGTTTCATTCGTAAGGGTATTTATAACCGAAGAAATAAGCCTGATGGTTATAACCGTACCGTCCATTCCGTTTATATAAATTCGGTCTCCCTCCTTTATTGGCCGGGTAACGATAATCACCAATCCCGCAAAGAAGTTTGCAACGACACCCTGGAGCCCAAATCCCAGTCCGACACCGAGAACACCAAACAAGACAGCCAATGAAGATACATTAATTCCAATTATTGAAAGCCCAACAATAATAGCAAGAGCGGTTACCAGATATCGTGCTAGATTAAGGAGAGAAAACCTGCGGGAGGGATCCAAATTGGACGTAACGGGAGTATTCTCTAAAAACCGTTTTACAATTTTCGATAGCCAGGTTGCCAAATAAAAAACAGGAATAGTAAGCAGAATAGTAGTGACGGATATTTTAGTAGACCCGCTTTCGTAAAAAGGCTTACCTAAAAAGGAGAAAACCTTCCCTAAGTAGGTAAACATTTCCGCGCCAAACAATCTGGCTAGCAGCACAACGAAGAGCACCGCGATGAAAATACGAAGAATAATCCTAATCCACTTATAAATATTTTCTTTTAGTCTTTCATTCAGTTGTGACTGATTAAGGAGCCGTTTTATTAATAGTAGTAATATCCGATAAAAAATTATTGAAAAGACAATAGGTACTACCAGTGTTACCAGTAGTTCCACAATTGAAAACGTTAAGACCGTTTCTCCTATCTTTAGAGGGGAAGTAATAAAACCAATTATTTCCTCCACATTAATCCTTCCTCACATAATCATTCATTTCCTGTTCCTGTTCTTCAGTAATGTATCCCATGCGACGGCAAACGGGCAAAAACTCCTCTATTTGCGCAAAGGCGCAAAGATTTATCCCAATTCTCTCCATGTCTTTCACACCGGCAGCTCCCCGCTGAATTAAAACCGCTAGCATATTCACATTGAGTCCCTCACCTCTAAGCAATTCAACGGCTTCTTCTTTACTCTTTCCGGTCGTAATCAGATCATCCAACAGGAGAACTACATCTCCCTTTCTGTATTCTCCCTCTATTTTATTTCCGGAACCGTGAGGTTTAACAGGAATTCGCGGATAAATCATAGGTACCTGCAGCCGCAAAGCCAACGCGGTAGCTAAAGGAAGTCCCGCGGTGGGTATCCCTGCGATACAATCAAAATCCAGTCCCCGGACCAGCGAAGCATAAGCTTCTACGGCCATAGAAAGAAGAAAAGGAAAGGAGATAATTCTTCTTAAATCGATATAGAAAGGTGAGTGTTTACCGGACTTTAAAATGAAATCTCCCGTTTTAAAACATTCAGCATTTATCAATCCTTCGAGGAATTCTGCCTTTAGTGAACTCTCTTTTTTTATAAAGGGTTTTATCCTTTTTTTCCCTTGGTTGATTTCTTTCCGTAAAGAGTCCGCCTTCCTGCCTGGGTTTTCAGCTCCCGCAATGCTTCTTGAGACATTTATGATTATTCCCATCCCATCATCCCTGATTCCTGCATCCACAGCTTCACGGGCATCTCCTCCCTGGGCACCGATTCCCGGGACTAAAAACCACACGTCTGGAAATTTTTTTCGTATCAAAGCCAATGTTTCCGGATCGTTCCCCGGCACGACAAGCCCTATCCGGTCTGAATATGAACTTGACAGCGACAGATCCGCCACATGCAGGAAAAGAGATTTTTCCATTCCGTTTAGAACAGTGACGGATTCCTGAAATTGTGAAGCCCCGGGGTTTGTTGTACGGCACAGAATGAACACACCTTTTTGGGGTTTCTTTAAAAAAGGTTCAAACGTATCCGTACCCATGTATGGGCTTAGTGTTACGGCTCCCACCTTTGGAAACCGGAAAACAGCATCGGCATAAGCTTCAGCTGTAGAACCGATATCACCCCGCTTGGCATCCAGTATTACCGGAGTATCTTCCGGTATCTGTAACAGGATATCTTCCAAAGCTTCCAGCCCTTCCGGACCAAAACGTTCATAAAAAGCAATGTTCGGTTTAAAGACCGCGGCAACGGATAACGTTTTTTCTATGATGGGTAATACGGTGTCCTGTATTTTCTTCTTAACATCACCGGTCTTAGCGTCTTCAATTCTGGGATCAAGTCCAACACAGAGAAGACTGTCCCTTTTCTTACACGATATTTCAAGCTGCTTAAAAAAATTCATTAGAAAGAGAATATCCTAACCCATTTTTTCCTGTCAAGCGTGAAACGCGCGCATCGAGGAATTCCCTGAGCTGTTTATCAAACTCTTAAAAATAATTTATACTATTTACTAGGAGGAAAATAAAATGCGTGTTTCTCATAAGTGTTGTACCCTCATTATTGATTTACAAGAAAACCTTATACCCATACTGAAGAAAAAGGACAGGCTTCTTAAAAACTCCGTCTTTCTCATCAAGGGATTGGGAATTCTCGGTATTCCCGGGATAGTAACAGAACAATATCCAAAAGGACTGGGCCCCACAGTATCATCAATCAAAGACGCGGCTTGGAAAAATTTTTATTCAAATTCAGGAACACAAAATTTTTTACCATTGGAAAAAACCGAATTCAGCTGCTGCTCCAATATTCCTATTATGGAAAAAATAAAGAGCTATGATTCGGAATTTGTAATAATTGCTGGGGCGGAAACCCATGTGTGTGTGCTTCAGACAGCAGAAGATCTTCTATACCATAATTATACACCCGTTATTGTGGCGGATTGTACATCATCATCCAGGAGGTATGAAAAACGGATTGCTTTATCCAGGTTACTGTCCCATGGAGCGATAGTAACCACTGCCGAATCGCTTCTCTTTGAATTATGCGGGAAAGCGGGAACACCGCAGTTTAAAACTATTTCCAGCTTGGTAAAAGAGAGAAATTGATTTATGGGTGCTTCACTAAATGCTGCTGAATTGATTGCTAACTCATCCTTTACAACAGCTTTTACAGGAGCAGGCATTTCTGTTGAAAGTAATATTCCTCCTTTTCGTGGACCGGGAGGAGTTTGGGAGACCTATGATCCAAAAGTTTTAGAGATTTCTTTTTTTCAGAATAATCCGGAGCCTTCGTGGAAAGCAATAAAGGAAATTTTTTACGGCTTCTTTGAAAAGGCGAAACCTAACGCGGGCCATAAGATTCTTGCAAATTGGGAGCAGGAGGGTTTTGTAAAAGGAATAATAACCCAAAATATTGATAATCTTCATCATGAAGCCGGAAGTAAAAACGTGGTTGAATTTCATGGTAATTCCAGGACGCTTATGTGTCTTTCCTGCGGTAAACACTATAACACGCGGGAGGAAATCATCGCCCGGCGAATTCCCTCCTGCAGCTGCGGAGGAATATTAAAGCCGGACTTTGTCTTCTTTGGAGAGGGTATTCCTGAAGAAGAGTCAAACGAGGCCTGGAAGCTTGTGGAAAAAACGGATACCTTAATTATTATCGGCTCTACAGGAGAAGTTTTTCCCGCGGCAATGCTCCCCTCCTATGCTCGGGAACACGGAGCGAAAATAATAGAAATTAATCCGTCAGAATCACAGTTTACTCATACAATAACTGACATCTTTATACAAAACACTGCCTGCGAAGCGCTTGCTAAAATCGATACATATTTGAAAAAATGATGAGGTAAAAATGAAAAAAAGCATAGGATTTGTCTCATTTAGAATTGCCGGAACAGACGGCGTTTCTTTGGAAACCCAAAAGTGGGTTGATATATTTACTAAAAACGGATGCCATTGTTACTTCTTTGGAGGAGAGTTAGATACACCGGAAGAGTCGTCTTATACCGTCGAAGAAGCCCATTTTAAGCATCCGGAGATAAGAGAAATATACACAAGTTGTTTTGACAATCGATTACGTCCTGAAAAGTTAACAGTAAAGATTCACCACTACCGGGAAAAACTAAAAAAGAGAATATATGACTTTATAAAAACATTTTCTATCGATCTGCTTATTCCGGAAAATTCGTTGACCATTCCATTGAATATTCCGTTAGCAATGGCCCTGACAGAAGTAATCGCAGAGTCCGGAATATTTACCATCGCTCATCATCACGATTTTTTCTGGGAACGTAAACGGTTCCTGACAAACTGCGTATGGGATTATTTAAACTCCTGTTATCCTCCGCATATTCCCCATATACAGCACGCAGTTATTAATACATCGGGACAAAACCAATTAGCACTCAGGACAGGAATCGCATCGACTCTCATTCCAAATGTGATGAACTTCGAAGAACCGCCGGCTCCTCCGGATGATTACGCCGCAGACGCGAGAGCAAATCTTGGAGTCGCTGATGATGAACTGCTTATACTTCAGCCCACCAGGATAGTACAGCGAAAGGGAATAGAACATGCCATAGAACTAGTGGCCAGAATGGACCGTAAAGCTACGCTTGTTATCAGCCATGCCTCGGGAGATGAAGGATACGAATATCAACAAAGGGTCAACGATTATGCCAACCTGTTAGGGGTTAAGACACTTTTTGTACAGCACATCATTGATGAGAAGAGAGGAATGACAGAGGATGGAAGGAAAATCTACACTTTATACGACATCTATCCTCATGCGGATCTCGTTACCTATCCTTCCATATTCGAAGGATTCGGAAACGCGTTTTTAGAAACAATCTATTTTAGAAAACCGATACTCGTCAATAATTATACAATTTACTCCCACGATATAAAGCCCAAAGGATTTGATGTCATAGAAATGGACAACTTTATCACCGATGAAACAGTCAACTACACACGGCATGTCCTGAATAATCCTCAAATTATAAGGAAAATGACCGAGAGGAATTATCTTCTCGGATTAAAGTATTTCTCTTACAGCATGCTAGAATCGAAACTTTGGTCCTTGGTCCGTTCCTTCTGGGGTGATGAAAAAACTCCAATGCCTGCAAACACAGCAAGCATCATCGAGGCTTGAGCCACAAAACCTGGTAAGGGGCTAATTTGACCGTAAAACCGGTACCATATTCGTTTTTTTCCGGAGAAATAGAAACGGTTCCCCCCGTAACAATATCAATCACACCCTTTACCGGATATTCGCAGGGAGCATCGGTACAACGGAATATCTGTTCAGTTCCAGTAATGTTATGAAAACACAGAACCCAGCCATCTTGATTACCTCGCAGAATACCGAATATCTCTTTTTTATTACCATTTATTACCTTAAAGGGAGCTGCCGGATGGAATGCAGCTTCATTTTTCCTGGTAGTAAGGAGTTTTTTATAACCTTCATATACAAGATTTCTAAGGCTGCCGGGAGAGCTAAGTTCCCTAAGAACAGCATCATATCTGAATTTTTCTCTATTAATGGATCGATTCGCCCCGTTCTGTTCCACCCCTTTATCCCAGTTCTGTGAACCCACTAAACTGTGTACATAAACACCAGGAACTCCCGGCATGGCAAGCATAATAGCTTGAGAACAGAGAAACTTTTCGGCTCGTATCTCTAACGGTAAGTCCGTTTCTGATACTGCACTAAGATAATTAATATTCATCTCGTATGGTATGTTTTTGCCTTCCGCATTTTTGTAAGAAATTTTCCCCCCTCGTTTTTTTACTACCCTGATCATTTCATCAATCTCCGCCTGAGACAGAATACCGGCAGCCGGCAGCAATCCTATTCCATCGTGAGAAGCTAGGAAATTAAAAAAGGACGCGCGTTTTCCAGGTAATTCCAGATTAGCAGCCCATTTTGACAGATGATCGGCATCCCCTCTAATAAAGGCATCTAAAACCAAAGGCGGAAGAGAAAATTGATAGACTAAGTGAGCTTCATCAGTTCCGTTGCCGAAATAAGAAACATTGTCTTTATGCGGTACATTTGTTTCAGTTATAATTACAACCCACGGAGCTGCTTCTTCAATTACCGCCCGGAATAACTTGACCAGCCCGTGAGTTTTAGGATGATGTATCGAAGGAGTTCCCGGCTCTTTCCATAGATAAGCAATTGCATCCAGCCTGATCACCTGTGCGCCATTTCCAATGTAATAGAGAAACACCTCCAACATATCCAGGAATACTCGTGGATTAGCAAAATTAAGATCCGCCTGATCACTACTGAAAGTAGTCCAAACCTGCTTTTTACCATTTACCGTATCAAACTCCGTTAAAAGCGGCAGAGAACGGGGACGAGCTGTCATGGACAAATCAGTTCCAGGTTCAATTGTTATGAAATACTCATCATAGGGTTCCTTTCCTTTTAAAAAAGACTGAAACCATCCGCTTTTTACTGAGCAGTGATTTAAAACAAGATCTACCATAAGTTTTACTTGAGAGGCGATTGCAGATATATCGGTCCAAGTGCCTAATGCTGGGTTCACCTGACGGTAATCGATGATGGAAAAACCGTCATCGGAAGAGTAAGGAAAAAAAGGCAGAATATGAACACCCGATACGGTACCGTCCAGAAAATTTATAAATTTTTTTAAATACCGAAGATCCGGTTCTTCCTGACCCCGGAACTGATCACCATACGTTATAAGAATAGAATCAGAATGGTCTAAAGGAAAATCTCCGGAAGTTTCCTGCCGGCTGTATTGATCGATTTTTCTTCTGTTTTCCTTTAGTATGAAATCTATTTGAGGTATAAGTTCATCCGCGTTCTCTTCATAGATAAACTGAACTAAATCCTCCACATCTTTATTCATACCGTTAGAATATAACAGAAAACCAAAAAAAACAAGAAGTCGAATTACTTTATGAGAAATTCTCATCTTATTCCATCACGCAGCAAAGACAGCATAATTTCCTGGAATTAGCCATTAAAATTTCTGTTACTTCATCAAGATGAGGGTATCTTAATGGTTCAGGAGGCTCTGTATGATTTCACGATAAAATCCCGGCGGGGCAAGATCCGGATATTTCCCCGGATACTTAATAAATGCGGTATAGCGGATTTCCTGACATAGCTCGCATTTAGAAACATAGTGCTTACTAAGAGGCTGGAACGATAATTCTCTTCCGGCAAAATCCGCTATACCGCGAATCCCTTTTGTTATTGCGGTATGGAGCCAGGGAAACCGCTCGGGATCAATTGGTGCGGATATTTCCGTAAAGGGGAGAGAAAAACCGGAACAAAGTCCCGGAATATAGTTTCCGTAGAGATCAATATGAAAATGGCTCGTGTCGTAGAGCTCTCGGCACTCCCTGGGATTCCTTTCAATTATTTCTTCTAAAGGTAATTCCTTAAGGAAAGGTTTAAGAAAGTATAGAGCCCTCCCGCGGGGAGTAATCCAATACCGGCCGGGAATTTTTTCAAGATAATGAGGACCGAGTTTTTCTTCGAATTCAGAAAGATCATGGGTGTTTCCGGTATCAAATTTTTCTAAATCAGAGACGAAACCTTCCACCCAGGGGAAAATTCCCATACCTGTCTTAGCGCAAGCCCGTATTACACCTTTTGTTTTATAAAAAGGGATATATTCATTGTGAAACGGACTAATGGAAACGAGGATGGTGCTGAGCCCCTTCTTCATAAGGATCTCCAGAATGCGGCAGGCGGAATCGATATCCCGAAACCAGGAAGAGTTAGTCTCAACATACTGAATGAACATTCCGTAATAACGGGAAACAGCCAAGACTTCTGAGAGTTTTTCGGGATAGAGCAGCGGCTCACCGCCTCCGATATGGATAGCAGAAATTCCTCTTCTCTTAAGCTGACTGATTATCTGTTCTAATGCAGCAGGTTTTATAAAATCCGCTTTTCGGTTAGGACTGGAAGCATAAAGACAGTGGGCACATTTTGAAGGACAGTTATAATTAGTTATTAATCCTCCGCCTCCAAGAGACGGAATTTTCGGATTCTTCCCCGTCAAATCAAATCTCCATATTATTACAATTGGTATGATCCCCTCTGGATTTTTACCTGTTATACCGTTACGGTACAACCATGAGGATCGTTATACTACATTATCATCTACGTCCCGGCGGAGTCACGGGAGTAATACGAAAATTTTTGGAAGTCTGCAGCTGTTATCTCCCGGATGTTTCCTCAATTATTTTGGCAGCGGGAAGCGGTGAAGGAGCAGAAAAAATCCCTCCTAAAATGAAAGATGTTGACATACAGGTAAAGGTAATACCTGAAATTGGGTATAAAACTGAAGTTAACGATCCCGCCCCTGATAAAATCGTAAAACTCCTTTTGAAAAATCTTCCCCACACCAATTCATTCTGGTGGGTCCATAATTATCATCTTGGTAAAAACCCGGCGTTTACGGAGGCATTGTTAAGAATCGCCGACACTCATAAAAACAGTCGGATAATTCTTCATATTCACGACTTTCCTGAATGCGGGCGTTTTGAAAACATGGAGATAATTAAAAAGAAAGTCTCCCTCCCCCTCTATCCGGTTCAAGACAATATTCGTTATGCCGTTATTAATAAAAGAGATTATGACATCCTTATAAAATCCGGTCTGCCTGAAAAGACTGTTTTCGAACTGTCTAATCCTGTGGAAACAAAAACTAATAAAAAAGATGTTCAGGCAAATTCTTCCTTAGGAAACCGTCTCTTTAAAAAATTCGGTAAAACTTTCCCTAATTTTGATCCGGCCTTGCCGATTATTATGTATCCCGTGCGGTGCATTCGGAGAAAAAACGTTCTTGAAGCAGTACTTCTTACTGTCCTTCATCAAGAATTAAATCTACTGGTAACTCTTCCCGGAGTTTCAAAACAGGAAAGAACATATTCAGAACTCACAGAATCCGTGTTCAGACGGGGAATGGTGAAAGGAATTTTCGGCATCGGAGCTTCAGAAGAATCAGGTATTAATTTTTCCGAACTTACAACTGCTGTTTCCGGGATCATTTCCACCTCAATAATGGAAGGTTTCGGTTATCAATTCATTGAACCCATATTATGGCAAAAACCATTATTCGCCCGCAGTCTCGACATACTTAATGGTATGGAGCAGCTTTGGCAGGAATATCCAGCATTTTTCTATAATAATCTTAAAGTACCTATCGCTAATACAGAAAGAAAAAACTTACTCTCCCGGTATAAGAGACGGCTGAAAAAAATGAGTTCCATCCTTCCAGAAAAATCAGTTACAAAAATTGCCGCCGAAATACCAAAACGGCTTGAGGCTGAAACGGTCGATTTTGCTGATTTAGATCCCGATACCCAAGTAAAGAAAATAGAAAGCGCGCAGGATCCTGCTTTTCGGCAGGAGCTAAGAGGAATAAATGAAAATATAATAGGATCCTATTTCCCAGGACCTTTTAATGAACCAGTGAGAAACCTGACACTGCTGGAAAGACAATATGGCTATGAACCCTACAGCAGAAAGATAGAGAATGTATTACATAGTTTTTCAAAGGAGGACGTTTTCTCTATAAAAAAATCACAAAAAGAGATTGAAACAAATATAGTAACTTTTTTTGCCAAACCTGAATATCTGCGGCCTCTTTACGAACCGTATAATTCCAGCAAATTCTAAATTCACAATTTAGAATTGCCTTCTTACTAATATGGAACGGGGAATTCTGTTGCCTGATTGAATAAAATTGTTGATACAGTGTAATAATTATTAAGGAGTTAAATGCTATGGTAGAAGTTAAAAACATTAAAAAATATTTCGGTTCTCTTAAAGCGGTTGAGAATATCTCCTTTACCGCAAATAGAAACGAGATATTCGGACTCATCGGACCAAACGGTGCCGGAAAATCCACCACTATAAGAATGATAATGAATATTCTGATTCCTGATGAGGGAAGCATCCTTTTTGACGGTAAACCAATCCGGGAAAAAGATAAGGAGCGGATCGGCTATTTACCGGAAGAACGGGGACTGTACAAAAAAGTCAAAGTCAACGAAATGCTTATCTATCTTGCAAAGTTAAAAAACGCCGATGTTATGGAGAGCCAAAAGAGAATTGATTACTGGCTGGACCGTTTCGATCTGAAGAAATGGAAGGACAGCAAGATAGAGGAATTGTCAAAGGGAATGAGCCAGAAGGTACAGTTCATCGCATCCATGGTGCACGATCCGGAACTCATTTTCCTGGACGAGCCCTTCGCGGGTCTTGATCCGGTGAGTTCTGATCAGCTGAGAGACTCAATACTGGAGTTGGGGAAAAAGGGAAAGACAATCCTCTTTTCAACTCACATAATGGAACACGCTGAGAAGATCTGCAGCAGCATCTTTCTCATTAATAAGGGTACCGAAGTAATTTCCGGCAGACTCGAAGACGTCAAGGATAGGCACGGCAAACGTTCCATTATCGTGGAATTTGACGGAGACAGTAGTTTTATAAAAAATCTGGATATGGTAAAAAAGGTTATTACCTACCCAAGGTTTTTAGAGATAGAACTCACTGATAATGGGAATCCTGATGAACTATTAAAACACTTGGCAGAAAATGTTTCTGTAAGGCGTTTTGAAATTACTACACCCTCTCTCCACAAGATATTTGTCGATCTAGTAGGGAAAAAGCCCGAAGAAATAGCAAAAGAAAAATTAGAAATGGAGGGCGTATAATCATGAGTATGAAAAAAATCCTGAATGTAGCAGCTATGGAATTTAAACTTACAGCAGCAAATAAAGCTTTTGTTATTATAACCATTATAGGTCCCTTCCTTATTCTTGCCATCGCGGTACTCCCGACTCTTTTGGCTACATCCGGACCCGCCATTAAAGAAGGAACCAAAATTGCTGTAGTGGGAGGAACCGAGAAAATTTTCTCCTCCCTTGAATCAGCTGTGTCTCAAACTAATCTCGTTATATCCAAAGCATCCGATCTTGAACGGCAAAAGGAGCGGGTATTGGATGGTGATATTCACGGAATCGTTGTGTTTCCTAAAGACAAACCCCTTGAGGCAAGTTCATATGTATACTATTCAAAAAGCGGCTCAGATTTCGGGGTGTACGAAACGTTAAAAGCAATTATCGGCAATATCGTGGTAAACCAGAAACTTGCCCAGGAAGGCCTTGATCCCGCACGGGTACAGTACTTAACAAAGACCCCCGGATTAGAGGCTCGGAAGATTGAAGCTTCAGGAGAAGAAACCGGACAGGATTTTATGGGACTCCTGATGACGGGTATGGCCTTTGTCATGCTTATCTATATGACAGTTCTCCTATACGGCCAAATGATCGGCAGGTCTGTTCTTTCAGAAAAGACCTCCAAAACAGTAGAGATAATGCTTTCATCTGTTCTCCCCTTAGAACTTCTCTATGGTAAAATATTCGGCAAAGGTATTGCCGGTATTCTACAGTACCTCTTTTGGGGTATCGTTGCGGTTATTCTGGTTAACGTAGCAGGTCCCGCCTTTGACCTTTCCCTTCCGGCATCGCTTACTGTATCTAATCTTGTATACTTGATACTATTTTTTATATTAGCCTTTTTCCTCTACGCGTCGATCTACGGGGCATTAGGTTCCGGAGCCGAAGATGATCAGCATTTAGGGCAGCTTCAGACGCCGGTTATCATGCTCTTAGTCCTGCCTTTGGTTCTGGTTTCGGCAATGATAATGAATCCTGACGGTGCGCTTACCGTAACCTTATCATATATTCCATTTACCGCGCCTATCGTCATGTTATTGCGGATAATTATATCCGATCCCCAGTTATGGGAAATTCTATTGTCAGTTGGTATTCAGATTATAACTATTGCTGGAATGGTTTATCTGTCGGCAAAGATATTCAGAGTAGGAGTGCTGATGACCGGGAAAAGACCCAGTCTGAGTGAAATTATTAAGTGGGTTAGATATTAGAAAAAAATTCACGGCCTTTTAAGGAACACAGGTAAAAATTGAAGCTTTAAAGCTGTGCTCCAGCTAGTATCTATTGAGATAATCAAGACACACTAGGCCGCAAAAGCATAATTTTTTAAGAAAACGCTTCCCAGAACAGTTATAATTTACTGTAAATACCTTTCGAAACGGGAATTCCTCACCGGGATTTGCTGCTGAACAGGACGCATTGACAGGAACAGGACGCCGGCTTGAAATTACAGTAAATAATAGGTATAGTTAGTATGCCTTTTCAAAAAAAATTCACATGAAACGAGGAATAAAAACCATGTCTGATAAAAAAACAGTGACCATTGACGGGAATACCGCCGCGGCCCACACTGCCCATGCCACGAATGAGGTTGTGGCGATTTATCCCATCACCCCATCATCTCCCATGGGTGAATTAGCCGATCAGTATTCATCACAAGGGAAAAAGAATATTTGGGGTACCATCCCCCATGTAATTGAACTTCAGTCGGAAGCAGGTGCCTCTGGTTCTGTCCACGGCGCACTTACAACCGGAGCTCTAACCACAACTTTCACTGCAAGTCAGGGACTGCTTCTGATGGTTCCCAACATGTACAAGATTGCAGGAGAACTTACCCCGACGGTATTTCATATTGCAGCACGGGCAGTAGCTAACCAGGCTCTTTCAATTTTCGGAGACCATACCGATGTAATGGCTGTACGGTCCACCGGCTTTGCTTTGCTTTCCTCCCATTCTGTACAGGAAGTAATGGATATGGCTCTTATCGCGCAGGCTTCCACTCTGGAATCCCGAGTCCCGTTTCTTCACTTTTTCGACGGTTTCCGGACTTCCCATGAGATCCAGAAAGTTGTCGAACTTCCGCAGGAAGTTATGAAACAGATGATAAACCCCGAGCATGTACAGGCGCATAGAAAGCGGGGTTTAAATCCGGAAGATCCTTCCATAAGGGGAACCAGTCAAAATCCCGATGTATTTTTCGCGGCACGGGAAACGGTGAATAAGTACTATCATGCTACTCCCGATATCGTCCAAAAAGCGATGGATAGATTTGCCGAACTTACCGGCCGCCGTTATAAATTATTTGATTACTACGGCGCACCCGACGCAGAACGTGTAGCGATCATCATGGGTTCTAGTTCCGGGACTGTGGAGGAAACTGTAGAGTACCTTTCAGAACAGGGTGAGAAGGTTGGAGTTGTTAAGGTCCATCTGTACCGCCCATTCAGCGTAGATCATCTGATCGACGCGCTTCCCAAAACAGTAAAACGCATTGCCGCTTTAGATATGACGAAAGAACCGGGTTCATTAGGAGAACCCCTCTATGAAGATGTTAAAACAGCGATAATTGAAGCTGCTGCATCCGGTTCATCAAAATTTGATTCTACTCCTGAAGTATACGGGGGAAGATACGGGCTGGGACTGCATATGCACGGGTTTACTCCCGGCATGGCAAAAGCTGTATTAGATAATTTAGATCAAGATAAGCCGAAAAACCATTTTACTGTCGGTATTGTTGATGACGTGGCAGGCACCAGTCTCAATTGGGACTCCTCCTTTAGTCCTGCAGAAAAGAAACTGCACCGGGCAATGTTTTTTGGTCTCGGTTCCGACGGAACAGTAGGAGCAAATAAAAATTCCATAAAAATAATAGGTGATGCAACAGATAACTATGCTCAAGGATACTTCGTATACGATTCAAAAAAAGCAGGAGCAACCACAGAGAGCCATCTCCGGTTTGGAAAAACTCCAATAAAGGGAACCTACCTCATACAGCAGGCTAACTTTTTAGCATGCCATAAGTTCAGCTTCCTCGAAAAGTTCGACATGTTAAGCGGCCTGGAAGAAGAGGGTACCTTTTTATTAGCATCTCCCTATGGGAAAGATGAAACATGGTCCCGGATCCCCGTGGAAGTACAACAGCAGATTATTGATAAAAAAGCAAACTTTTACGTTATAGATGCTTATAAAATAGCTGAAGAAAGCGGAATGGGTTCCCGCATTAATGTAATCATGCAGACTGCTTTTTTCAAGATTTCAGGTATTCTCCCCGAAAATGAAGCGGTTGAACTGATTAAAAAATCCATTGTTAAAACATACGGCAGTAAAGGACAGGATGTCGTAGACAAGAATATCTCCACAATCGATGTTGCGCTGGATCGGATTGAAAAGGTCGATTATCCGGAATCAACTTCTGGAGATATCCGTATGCAGCCTCCCGTACCTGAAGAAGCTCCTGAATTTGTCAAAAATGTAACGGGTAAAATGATCGCCCGGAAAGGCCACACCCTGAAAGTATCTGAGCTTCCGGAAGACGGCACCTATCCCACCGGCACGACTAAATACGAGAAAAGAAATGTCGCAGAAAACATTCCGGTATGGGAACCCGATATCTGCATCCAGTGCGGAGACTGCTCAGCTGTATGTCCCCACGCAACCATCAGGTTAAAAGCTTACGATCCTTCTTATCTGGATAATGCTCCAGAAACATTCAAGAGTACAGATGCTAAAGGAAAAGATCTTTCCGGTATGAAAATGACAATCCAGGTTGCACCTGAAGATTGTACCGGATGCGGAACATGTGTTAATGTCTGTCCCGCAAAGGAAAAGAAAGACGGTCAGGAAACAGGGAAAAAGGCCATAGATCTTGCGCCTCAGCCTCCGCTGAGGGATCAGGAAAAAGAAAACTGGAACTATTTCCTCTCTATCCCTAACACGGATCCTTCAAAAATCAACCGCAGAACCACCAAGGGCACACAACTTCTGGAACCTCTTTTTGAGTTTTCCGGCGCATGCGCGGGATGCGGTGAGACACCATATATCAAACTGCTATCTCAGCTTTTCGGTGACAGGATGGTCATCGCCAATGCAACGGGATGTTCTTCCATCTACGGCGGAAATCTACCCACAACTCCCTACACAACCCGAAAAGACGGACGAGGTCCGGTATGGTCCAACTCGCTCTTCGAGGACGCTGCGGAGTTCGGACTTGGTATGCGCCTTACTTCGGATAAGCTAAACCAATACGCTTTGGAATTGCTGCAGAATGCAGTCTCCAGCGGACTCATCGATAAATTATTAGCGGAAAAAATAACCGGAAATTCCCAATCTTCTTCAGAAGAAATTGATGAACAGCGAAAGTACGTTGACGAACTTAAAGAAAAGCTGAAATCCTCTGGTTCCTCTGAAGCAAAAGAACTGATAAGTGCTTCAGACTATCTTATAAGGAAATCGGTTTGGATATTCGGTGGCGACGGATGGGCATATGATATCGGGTACGGCGGATTAGATCATGTTATGGCTTCAGGACGTAATGTAAATGCCCTGGTCATGGATACAGAAGTCTATTCGAACACAGGCGGTCAGATGTCCAAGGCTACACCTATCGGAGCTATTGCAAAGTTCGCGGCAAGCGGTAAGCCCATTAAGAAAAAAGATTTGGGAATGATGATGATGAGTTACGGGTATGTCTACGTCGCCCAGATTGCCATGGGATATAATAGAATACAAACCATCAAGGCGGTTCAGGAAGCTGAAGCATATGACGGCCCATCCATTATAATTGCTTATTCTCACTGCATTCCAAACCATGGTATTGCCATGAATATCGGAATGGAACAGCAAAAGCTTGCTGTAAACGCAGGGTTATGGCCGCTGTACAGATTCAATCCCGAATTAAAGAAACAGGGGAAAAATCCCTTACAGCTGGACTCCCGTGAACCGAGCGTCGATGTGGAAGACTATATCTACCGCGAAATCCGTTACCGGGCCCTAAAACAGGCTAAACCGGAACAGGCACAGGAGTATTTAGAACAAGCTAAACAGAATATTAAAGAACAGTGGGAAACCTACAAGTATCTCGCGGCAAGGGAATATTAAAACAGAAATTAAAACCGATGGGGCTGTCTTTCGACAGCCCCTTTTAAATTTACATAGCAAAAGAATTCCGGGGCTGCTCATATAATCGTATTTCGAAAATACGGGCTTCATTAATTCCTTGAGTAGCAAGAACGGTTATTCGGAATTTATTACATCTCACTTTTTGATTAAGGGAATGCGCCCGGTGCCGAAGATAGTTTTCATTTACTTGGATTGTTTCCTGCACCGTATCATCCAATATAAAATCGCACCGATAATCCTTAACTAGTTCTTCAGGTACACCCCGGAAGTATTTTTTTCGAGCTTCCTCGGAGAGAGAAAGCATTACTTCCCGGGAGAGTCCAGAGTCAAACCTGATATCCGCCTCGACGACTTCCGGATTATCGGGCAAGCTTAATTCTATCCACTCCCCATTCTCTGCCAATAGCCCTGAGATCCAGCAGTTGCTGTTTTTTTCATCACTTCTGGATCTCCCGTTGATAACATTTTCGGCTTCTCCTCCCGGGACTTCTGAAGAAGCTTTTACACTACAGCCAACAGTAAGATCCTGCGGGTCGTGCTCATGAAAACCCGGTAAAAAACAGTCGTCCCTTGAAAGGAGCAGCTGTAAATCAACAATATCTTCCTGAAGCTTCGACGGATCCCCTCCCCTTTCGATTGTCAACGCGGCGGCAGTACCTGCTGCCTGACCAATAACAGATGTAGTGCCCATCACCCTTAATGACCCGAATGCGATATGACTCGCGCTAACGGCTCTCCCTGCCATGATAAGGTTGTTAACTCCTAAAGGGAGAAGACAACGGTAAGGAATGCCGTAAACTTTAGGAACATCAATGAAATGCGTCGGCTTTTCCGTACTCTTTATTCCCCCCACTACATGAAGATCCATAGGCCATCCGCCATAAGCTATAACGTCATCAAAAGACTTATGCGCTAATATATCATTTTCGGTAAGAAGATATCTTCCGCGGACCCTTCTGCTTTCACGCTTCCCCGGCAGGAACCCAACCCATTCCAAGTCAAGTTTCTCCGCATCGAACCGACCGGAATTTTTGATGTAGTCCCATATTCCATAGAGATTTTTTAATAATTCATCCCGTATCTTTTCACTATCCGCGACAGTATCAAGATCATCACCGCCCAATTCGATCCACCAATATCCAGAGGTTATTTCTGACAGGTTACGATATTTAAAGTCTTTATCTTTAAACACCTTAGCCCATGCCGGCCTAATAAATTTGACGGGCTCTTGAACATCAGCAGCTTTAAAGAGAATGGTATTTCCCATGGTACAATTGTCCGATTTTTCCGGAGCGTGCGGTTCATTGTACACCCCCCTGCCTTCTCTTCCTTTTAACGAATCAGCACCCGACAAATGAGCTAAAAATCCATCTCCTGTAGCATCAATGAATAGTTTACTGTGAATTTGAAAAGACTTCTCAGTAGTTACCTGTTCACACAGGATATTATCTATTATACCTCCAGCGGTAAAAACATCAGTCATATGAGTATTAAGATATAGCGTTAATCTTTTCTGAAAAGCAGCTTTTTCCCAAAGTATTGTATCAAAAATTGAAAATGAATGATTTGGATTACGTAATGCATTCTCAAGCATTATCTCTTCCAGAATGCCGGTTTCTCTGCCGTTTGGTCTTTTGTGACTTGTACCCAAAGCACCGCAGATATGCATACGTATTTCTGAGGATGCATTTCCCCCTAAAACCGGCCTGTTTTGTATCAGAGCGGTTTTAGCTCCATGTCTGGACGCAGCTAAAGCGGCAATCAGCCCGGACATTCCTCCGCCTACAACAGCAACATCAAATGTTTCCTTAATATATTGCTTCTTCATTGTCTACCACCACTTTATTATATCGGTAAATTCATAGATTAGAAACAGGTTCTGTCCAGCAATTCTAAATACACAATTTAGAATCGGCTTTTTACCTATGTAAAGCCTGGAAGGGACCATACCATATTTACAGACGGAATAATTATTAGTATTTTTTATCTGTCTAAGAATTTGCTTAAAACCAGGTTTTGCATGAGGCTCTGTCATGAAAGAAAATAAAGATATAAAGGTCAACTTTGAAGAAAAAGCTAATAGATTCGCTGTACGTCTAAATGGGAAAATAGCCTATTTAACTTATGAGAAGAAAGATGATAAAAAAGTCGCATTTGATCACACCTATGTCCCGGAAGATTACCGCCATCAGGGGATTGCCGGAGAATTGACTGAAACTGCCATGGAATGGGCAAAGAAAAATAATTTAATGGTAATACCGGCCTGCAGTTATGTCCGCTGGTGGATTGATCAAAACCCGGAGTATAAAGATATGGTGGTCCAGGAGTAATGTGTTGACCCCGATCATTCATCACCCTACAATAAATCTATGAAAAATAAATTATATCCTCTAGAGCGTTACCTTTCGGTACAATCAGCGTCATCTCCCCGATTCTCTTCGGACGGCAAAAAGATTTATTTCACTACAAACATCACCGGTATTACGCAGCTCTTTTCTATACCGGTAAAAACTAAAGGTTCGGTTATCCCGTGGCCCGACCAAATAACTTTTGGTGCAGAACGCATTATCTCCTACAGTGTTGAAAAACCGAAAGAGGGCGGCCGGATCATTTATACCAGAGATTTAGGCGGTAATGAAAACGCCCAGCTCAGTATGATAAACCGGGAAGGTATGGATGTAAAACTGACCGAAGGGCATGAAACCGCGATGCATGGACTCGGTCAATGGAGTGATGACGGTAAAAGGCTCCTCTTCTCCGCAAACCGGCGGGACAAAGGGCTTTTTGATCTCCACATCACCGATTTCAAAGGCAATGAAAAAATCATTCTAAAATCCGATGAACCGGGGTATTTACAAGGCGCCAAGTTTTCTCCTGATGAGACAAAAGTTATAGTAATAAAGAATACGGCATCCTTCCAAAACTTTCTCTTAGAAGTTGACCTTACCGATGGATCATATAGGGTTCTCGGGGGAGCAGAGGGAACAGTCCGGTTTAACGGAGTAGAATACAGCAAGGACGGTTCCTTTCTATATCTCGTCACTGACTATAATTCAGATTTTTTATATATTGCAAAATTAGATCTTACAACGTTGAATATTACTCCTTTAATAGCCCGGGAATGGGATATTGAAAAGATGAAACTCTCTGACTCCCAAAAGTTCCTGGCTTACTCTTTTAATGTTGACGGATTCAGCGAGTTAGCTATTAAAAACTTAGAATCCGGAACAGAGTATCCTCTGCCAAAGACTGATACACCGGGGATAATGGGAGGACTTGATTTTTCCCAAGATGAAAGCAGAGTTGTTTTTAGTATGCAGTCCGCGTCCCGTACCGGTGATATTTATTCTTGGGAATTTTCCAATTCTAACTATACAGCTGTTACCCGTTCTTCCCACGCAGGAATTCCCATTTCATTATTCCAGGAACCACAGCTTATACATTATTCAACATTCGATTCAAAAAAAATTCCCGCTTACTATTTTCCTCCAATATCAAATGAAGTACAATCTCCTGTAATCGTGTTAGTTCATGGAGGCCCGGAAGGACAAGCGCGTCCTGCATTTAACGGGCTGATTCAATACTTTCTCCATTCAGGCTTTGCGGTTTTTATCCCGAATGTGCGGGGGTCTACCGGTTACGGAAAAACTTACAGCCACCTGGATGATGTGGAAAAACGGATGGATTCTGTTGCAGATTTGGAATACGGCACACACTGGCTGAAGGAACAGGCCGAGATTGATTCCGAAGGCCTCATAGTATACGGAGGTAGTTACGGCGGATTTATGGTGCTGTCGGCCCTCACGGAATATCCTGAAACGTGGGCTGCCGGGGTTGATATTGTAGGAATCAGCAATTTCGTAACCTTTTTAGAGAACACCAGCAGCTATCGGAGAGCTCACCGGGAGGCGGAGTATGGAAGCCTTAAAGAGAACAGAAATTTTCTTGAAGGAATCTCCCCCATCCGGAAGGTGAATCGGATAAAAGCTCCTCTCTTCGTTATTCACGGAGCTAACGATCCCAGGGTTCCCTTATCGGAAGCAGAACAGCTTGTAAGCCGTATACAGGGACGCGGAGTTCCGGTAAAGCTTATGGTGTTTGATGACGAAGGCCACGGACTCGCTAAACTTAAAAACAAGCTGAAAGCATATCCGGAAATGGTCACTTTTTTAAAACAGCATGTTTGAATTTATTTTACGGATTAATTAGGGTTCCGGAGATAATGATTTTTGAAAATACGCTTTCAGCCGCTCATTAAAGCGCAGTATTTTCCCTTTTTGATCGATGAAGGGATGGATTGTGTAACCGTCGGCAATTTCATTACCATCCTCTTTTCGGTACATTCTGTATCCAATTTTTAAACTCGCTTTCCTATATTCTTCGATAACCGTTTCCACTACAATGATATCATCAAATTTTGCCGATTGACGGTATTTTACATGCACTTCCTTCACCGGCAAAAAAAAACCATCCTGTTCCATCTGCTTATAGGTATGTCCCCGGGAACGCAGTAATTCGACGCGTCCAACTTCCATCCATACTAAATAGTTGGAGTGATACACTACACCCATCTGATCTGTTTCTTTATACCTTACCCGTATTTCGGTACTGTGTGTTTCCATGCAGTAACTATACCGGGAGAAGGCCTCCGCTTCAACTGCGGGGAATCCTCCCCGAATAACTCAGATTTCAATTGCAGTAGAACAGCAATTCCCGGTGATGCCGATTTATGTAATTGCTTGTAATAAAACAATTTATAAATTTTAATGCGAATGTGATCACCGGAAATTGCTGGCAGTAGAAGTTTCTATATAAAACAGAAGTTGTCTAGATATAATAAAGAGGCTTCTCAACGAGAAGCCTTTAATGGAGAGAGCTTATGTAGACAGGTATTTTCGAAGAATAAATCTTAGCTTTCGGAAGATTCCTTTTCTTCCGCCGCGCTTTCTGCAGCTTCTTCCTTTTTTGCTTCGATTTTATCCTTGAGATCTGCTATTCCAATAAAAATCGCAATTAATCCGACAAGAAGAGCAATAAGAGGAATACCGCCCTTCAGAAAAACGAGGACTTCATCCCACCACTGGAGAGACCATTGAACATCCAGCACGGAATAAACTGAAAAAAGCACAAAAACAATTCCCACCAATAATGCTACCATTCTATTCCTCCTCAAAGACAGCTACGCGTTTTTAATTTACCAAGTTTAGCATAAAGATTACCCATATTCCTATATCTGTCAACCCGGGTTTTTACTCTCAGAGGAATTCTCATTTTATTCCTTTAGGCAGAACCGGCATTATTCGCTTGTTTATATCCCCATATTTGTCTATCATTTATCCTATGCACAGTATTGATAAAACACGTTTTCCTGGTATAGACCATATCGCGTGGGAGCATCCCGCTGACCGGGCAGCTATGGGCGCGTTGGACAAGTTTGAAGGAATCATGAATACCCTTAAAAGTTTTCTCGGTCTTACTTCCGGACAATCTATCCGGCTTCTGTTTCTTGCCTCTTCTGTCCGGGTTACATCCAGTCAATTTCCGCATTTACATCAACTCATTGAAGAAGCGGCTGATATTCTTGATGCTTCAGAGATTCCGGAAGTTTATGTCTCCCAGAATCCGATGGTAAATGGTGCTACTTACGGATTCGACAAACCTTTTATTGTAATAAATTCCGGAGCTTTAGAACTACTGGATAAAGATGAATTGGAAGTAATGGTTTCCCACGAATTAGGTCATGCCTTATCAGGACACGGACCTTACAAGACAATACTCTGGTTTTTAGTGAACGCCTCATCGATCTTAATAAAGGAGATTCCCGGCGGGCAGGCAGTACTTCAGTCATTGGTTCTGCTTCTTAGGGAATGGAGCAGGAAAAGCGAGTTGAGCGCCGACAGGGCTTCACTTCTATCTGTTCAAAATGCTGATCTCTGTTACCGCACCCTCATGAAAACAGCGGGTGGTTCAAAAATCGGACAAATGAATTTAGAGGAATTTATGCAGCAGGCTATGGATTACGAATCTTCAGGCACATTTCTAGAGGGGGTGCAGAAGATTATGAATCTTCTCGGTCAGGATCACCCTTTCCCTGTAATAAGGTTAAAGGAGCTTAAGGTTTGGAGGGATTCCGGTGAATACGAGAGGATTCTCGCGGGAGAATACCCCCGGAAAGGTGATCCAAGAAGCAGGAAAGAGGAATTTCAGAAAGCTGCGGGAAAATACAAAGAGGATTTAAAAAATTCCGGAAATCCTATTGACCGTCTTGCCGTCGATATCGGTGAAGGAATCGAAAAGGCCGGAAAAGAGATCGAAGGTGTATTAAAAAATTTCCTCGGAGGAAACAGGTCCTAGGAAAATACTATCTGTATTTTTATACTGGTTTCTTTGGGAGATAATGCGTATTCATAGGCTTCGAGAGATTTTTCAAAAGGATATGTTTCTGTAATAAGAGGCTTAACATCAATTTTCCCGGATCCCATCAGATTGAGAGCCCGAGGATAAACGTGGGCATAACGGAAAATTGTATCAATCCTTGCTTCCTTGGCTTGAGCTGCTACGATGTCCAATTCTACCGGCTCAACCGGCATCCCTATATAAACAACTCTCCCGCCGGGTCTTAAATATCCGAACAATCCTTCTGCCGCTTTCTCACTGCCGCTAGCTTCAAATACAATGTCTGCTCCCCATCCCCCCGTTTCCTGATCAACGACCTTTAGGGGATTTTTATCTTTAACATTCACGGTTGTTACAGGCCCAAAGCCTGCAGCGATATCGAGCTTTGGTTGTTTAATATCAGTTATGATCACTCTGCTGCAGCCGCCGGCAAGAGCAGCCATGGCTGTAACCATCCCGATGGTTCCAGCCCCTATGACCAAAGCAATATCCCCCGGTCTTATTTCCGCTCTTGATGCAGCATGCATACCTATAGCTAAAGGCTCAACTAACGCTCCTTCCTCCAAAGAAACTCCTTCAGGAAGCTTGAAAGTAAAGTCTGCCGGGTGGATCACCTGGGGTCTTAAGCAGCCGTGTATCGGAGGTGTGGCCCAAAAAGAGACTGAGGGGTCCAGATTGTACATACCCATCCTTGATTCCCTGCTTTTTGGATCCGGGATACCCGGTTCCATACATACCCGGTCTCCCGGCTCAAGGTTGGTGACGTTTTTACCGGTTTCAACTACTATACCGGAGGCTTCATGACCTAATACCATAGGTTCTTTCACCTCAAAAGGACCGATTTTACCGTATTCGTAATAATGGATATCACTCCCGCAGATTCCGACTACCTTTATATCGATTCTAACATCATCATCACCAAGCTTTTCTTCTATAGCAATGTCCCGAATATTGAGTTTTCCCTTTTCTTCAAGCACTAGTGCCTTCATAATGTCATTCCCCCTTTTTAATGCATTCTCAGCATTATGCAATAGCCTATCCTCTTCGGGATAAAAAAGTAAAGGGGTATGCCATAATCACTTGCAACATGATATAATTTTTATGATGGTGCGTGAAGACGGAAATGATATAATTGTAGCGGGAGAAAATTTTTCTCTCCGGTTCAGCAAAGAAAAGGGATCTTTCACTCAAATATCTTGCTTTGATGATCGCAAGTGGCAGGATCTTACTCCAAACGAGAGCCGCTGCGGTCTTTCGTGGGATTTACCGGTTAAATCAATCAATTGGACTGACAGCAAAAAAAACTATACCATAAATGTCCTGTGCGCTTCTCCTGATTGGCAAGTAGAAAAGAATTTCGAAATTTATCCCCGGGGATATGTAATCTGTTCTTTTACTATTAAAACTCTGAAAGACAATATGTTGCTGCCTCCTTTATCAATTGATATTCCCCTTTTAAAGGTTCCTGTCTTTGATAATCATTTCAACGCTGTGAACTTAACCGATTTACAGGATCGTAATTTTCCTCGGGCATTAGGTCTCGATTTTAGTACAGATGAACGACCGATAACCAACAGCATCAATCTTTTATTGGAATATCATTTGGATACTACGCTTATGCGTCCCTGCGGAAAAAAAATAAAAGAACAGGGCAGTTCTAAAACTCTTTCATGGGAAATAAATCCTGCTGCATATCAAGTCTCTGAAAATTTCAAATATTCAAACCGTTGGGCCCTAACTATCTCCGGGGTATCCGGGAAACCGAATCCTGTTCGGGGACAGAGAATATACCATTGGTATGGTCATTTTCCACCTTATCCCGCTAACGATCATCTGGACGAGATGGCTGAATATGGGTGCTCTTACTTAATTCTCCACATGCCCTCCTTTAGGTATATCAGCGGGAACGAACCCATAGACCCAATAGAGATGAACCGGGTGATAAAACATGCTCATTCTACCGGTATGAAAATCCTTTTCTACTGCCAGCCATATCTTATTTCAAGACATGCTCCTTATTTTTCCGAGTTAAAACAGTACAGGACCAGCAATATCGATGCTTGGAATAGCAAGCCGGAAACACAAATCATTTTCTACCAAAGAAACAACAACTACGATTGTGACGAATTATGCCTTCGCTGCGAACCTGCTTATAATTTTATCTATAACGGAGTAGTTAATTTTCTAAGACTTTACGGGATGGACGGAATTTATGTTGATTGGGCATGGCCTGCTATGGGTATATGCAACAATGCTTCCCACGGTCATAAACCGGGCTTATTCAATTTTTATGATTACCTAAAACTTATTAGAGAATGGCGAAAAGCCCTGGGTAATGACCGTGTTATGATTGGTCATGCAGGAAGCATTTCAACCTCAAGCGATTTTATAGAAGGCTTCGACGGATGCCTTACGGGAGAAGCACAAGAGAGTTTAAAACCTGAAACTTTAAAAGTTCATTATGGCAATACACCGACTCTGTGGGCAATGCATCGCCGTAAAGAAGCAGAATTCCGCAGTCGTGCAACAATACCTCAATTAGTCCGCGAAGGAATAGTTCCGCATGTTGGTCAGGGTATTATGGGTAAATCAGTCATTGCTTCTTTTGATCCCGCTCACCAAAAAGAATTACTTCCGCTATGGCAGGTGCTCAGATGCTTTCCCGTTCATCGGAGCCGCTTCTACAACTATCTAACAGCAGAAGCGGTAACATTGGATAATCCCGAAGTGTTCTATTCACTCTATGTCTGTGACTCAGATGCTTTGCTTATTCTTTCCAACGGCGGAGGAGAGAAGAGCCGTTCTTTTCCTTCTGTAGGAGTAACAGCAAATATCGACCTTAATGTGACAGGATTAGGGAAAGAGTTAAAAGCATGGCGGATAAAAGGATCGTCATATGAAACAATACGGGCAGAAAAGGAATCACCAATAAAAAACGGAACAATATGCATATCAGAGTTAGGTATATTGGAAACCATTGCCTTTGTAATGTTTTCAGAAAATCCGCCAAAGGAGCTTACAGACTTTTTCTATCATTTACAGGGGAAATTTACCAGGCTTCCAAATCACTATAGAGCAAAGCTGGATAGATTAAAAATACAGGACAATATCATCAAAGATTTTAATACAGAAAAAATAAAAAATGATATTGACTATAAAATATTTATGCAGGGAAGAACTGCTGAATAGAGGAATACATGGAGGAATTATGAAATACCCAGATCTTTGGGATACTAATTTCGGTTTTTATTGGTATAATGATGCAGAAATATTCAGGAATAAACCTGAGGACTTTGCAGAGGAAGCTGAACAGCTTGCTGACGCGGGAATCAACCACGTAATTACCTTTAGCTCAACCCATTTCCGGTGGTCCTTCCGGAGATATTGGGACTTAATCGGGGAAACTGTTGCTAAAATTGTGGAAGCTTGCCACAAACATGAAATAGCTGTTACGGAACATCATTCTTGTCATCTTACATTCAATCCACTGAATAAAGCAGACGTCGAATACACAAAACGTGTACTGAAGAAAAGAAATTCCCGGATAGAATCTTGGCCTATGTTACTGGAGGACTGTGATGCAGACCCGATAATCGATGGAGTGCCTCTGTCATCATTTCGGCAAATTGACGGCAGGACAGGAAAATGGGCTCGAAGCAATTATCACGGCTGGGGTATGTGCTTCAACAACCCCGTATATCGCAGGAATTATTTTAAATACTTGGAAACCATTTATGATACCGGCGTTGACGGAATCATGACGGATGATGTGCAGTATTACGGCATGGATGAGCATCACAGAAGCCACGCCTGTGCTTGTCCTTACTGCCGCAGAAAATACAGTGAGGAAACGGGTTACGGCCTGCCGGCTCCGGGTGAAGGCTGGAACAACTGGTACGGCAACTTCTCCGATCCTTCTTTTGCCGCATTTATATCATTCAAACATAGATCCACCAGGGATTTTCATGTTGCCGTTAAAGAACACTATGAATCATTAGGGTTAAGACCCCTACGTCCGAATTACCGGTCCTCCGTATTTAACCGGAATCCTACCGCCTATTGTCTGGATACTCTCCCGGATCTGGATTGGATTTTCCAGGAAAACTGCTTCTCCAATATCATTAGATATTCATGGCCTGAGTGGATGATTGAAGCCCAACACCGGTTTTGCGTGGGGCGGAGAAGAGGTATTCCCTCTATGTCCCTCTTCTATCCCGACCGGAATGATACGGTGAGATTCACCTGGGCCCTCGCTAAAAGCTGGGGGCAGATGTACCTGGCCACCCCGGAAGGATCAACGGCAAATGAAGATGAAAAACCGCTTCGGCAGTTTGAAAACACATACGGCAGTTATCTTAAGGAACCGGAATCAATAGCTAAAATAACGTTCTACGAATCCCGGGATACCCGACGGTTATACGAACATGCCGAAACTAGAAGTCTCCCTCAGCTTAAGACCTGGATGCAGTCTCTTCTTTTAAACAGAATCCCCGTGGACATTCTACAGCCGGAAGATAAGGAACGCTTTAAACAGTACGATTTGATTATCCTGAATGAGACAGCTATTCTCTCTGATGAGGAAATTGATGCTCTCAAGCAGTTCGTCCAAGAGGGCGGCAGCCTCATTTGGACCGGAGAAACGGGCAGCATCCGGGGAGAAGACTTTACCAAGCGTTCTCCCGGTTATCTAGAAGAAATATGGGGCTCCGATGTTCCCGGCATTCCTGAAGATGGAAGTCTGTTCTTAGAACATACGGCAGGGAAGGGAAAACTTATCCTCACTCCAGGAGATTACGGACTGGAGCCGTACTGGCGGCTGATAAATACCGATCGATTTAGAGAAAAATCAAACAGAGTTCCCGTTCCGAACTGGGGAGAAACCGAACAAAAAGCACAGAAAGAAATCGCCCAGTTTATCATCAATTTCCTTCCTAAGGGATCTCCTCTCAAAATAGAAGATGTGCCCGATGATATTTACTGTTCAGCTTATTATAAAGATGCCATGGCGGCGATTCATCTTGTGAATACTAAAGACACATTGAAAGCTCCGGACGGAAAAACCGGCGGTCATGTAGATCTTATTCCTTTTCCCGAGCTGGGTAAAGGACAGAAATGGCACATTTCCTTAGATCTTCCAAAGCAGCTTCGCAGTAAAAAAGTCAAGAAAGTGCGCTTTTTGGTTCCTCAGAAGGAGGAAATAGATATTGAAGATTATTCCAAGGAGAAAGGTGTCTTACACATCACTCTGTCCTCCGGACTCCTGGAATGGTATGGACTAGTTGCGGTAGATTTCTAAAAATGACCAGCAATTCTAAATTGGCAATTTAGAATTGCTTTTTTACAAATTTTTAGATTAAAAGTAGACCCATGAAAACAAATAAAAAAACATCTGCAGTTAATAATGATGCTTTTATCTCCATCAACAGCGAAGATATACAAAGCATCGATCATTACAGAAAAAGCAGGAATACTGCGGTATTGACTATTATGTTTACCGACATAAAAGGATATACTTCCCTTACCGAAAGACGGGGAGATGAATACGCGCAAAAACTGCCTATGTGAATGGTGAAGTAATGGAAATGGAAATCGGTTTCTACTTTATTAAATACAAGAGTTAGCCTGGTTAGCTGCAAATCTATTGATATATATGAAAATAGATTGTATTATGAAAAACAAGGAGGCACCATGAAGATTGCAGTTATAAGCGAAACTAGTTCAGCGGATAAAAACTCCGCGGTTACAGGTGCATTGGAAAACCGCGGATTTGATATAATTAATGCCGGAATGAAAGAGAAGGGAGCTGAACCGGAACTCACCTATATCCAAACAGGGTTTTTAACGGCGCTATATCTTAATACCGGTACAGCAGACTTAGTCGTTGGAGGATGCGGAACGGGACAAGGTTTTCTCATTTCCGCGATGCAGTATCCGGGAGTATTTTGCGGGCTTATTATTGATCCTGCTGATGCATGGCTTTTCAGACAGATTAATGGAGGAAACTGCATCTCCCTTCCCCTGAATAAAGGGTTCGGCTGGGCCGCCGACATCAATCTACGATTCCTTTTTGACAGATTTTTCGAGGTTCCTTCCGGTCAGGGATATCCGGCACACCGTCAGAAATCCCAGCAGAACAGTCTGCAAGCACTTAAAGATGTTAACAAAACCGCTCACAATAAGATGTCTCAGCTGATCCGGGATCTTCCGGATTCCGTTGTTCTGCCTGCATTAAAATATCCGGGTAGTATGGATAGTCTTGTTTTTTCAGGTTTTCAGGGAAAGGATATTTATCAAGCCATTCAAGAAAGGATCGGCCGCTGATAATTCACAACCTTATCTGTTTTGATGTAAAAAAAATTAATCTGCGGAGGATATAATCATGGAAAGAACACTTAAGGCAGGAATTACCGGATTGGGATTGGTTGCAGCTTCCCACCTTAAGGGATATCAAAAACACCCTAAAGCAGAAGTAACTTCAGTATGCGATGTTAATAAAGAACGGGCTGAAAAGTTCGCAGCGGAACAAAGAATCCCCAAGGTATATACTTCCTACGATGAGCTGATTGCCGATCCGGAAATCGACATAATCGATATTGCTACCCCGACTTTCCTTCATGCAGAAATGACCCAAAAAGCTGCTGAAGCAGGTAAACATGTCCATTGTGAAAAGCCATTTTGCCGTTTCTTAGGTGAAGGGAAAGCTGCTCTTGATGCGGTAAAAAAGGCCGGGAAAACACTTCTGGTTGGTGAAACATACGTATTCACTTCAGCCCATCAAAAAGCCAGAGAACTCATTGATCAGGGGGAGATCGGGCGTCCGTTACAGATACGCCAGCGGCACGGTGCCTGGCTGGAACGGCCCGATGCAGTTGTCTACAGCGGTCCTGCGGACCGTAATTGGCGGGTTGATCCTGAAAAGTCCGGAGGTGGAGGTTATCCCTGGATATTTGACCATGCGGTTCATTTCTTTTCCAGTGCCGAATATTTTGTTCCGGGTAAAAAAATACAGGAAGTTTATGCCATACCTTCCCGGGATCCTAAAAGCAGAAGGTTAAGGGGGGCAAAACACGATCCTTACATGACCCAGGAGACAGACATACCGATGATAACGTGGAGATATGATGATCCGGCCTTTCAGGGCGTCTGGATGCGGGCGGAACGGCTTAACGGCAAGTACGATTACATGCGGGGGTTCAGCACCACCATCGTTGGGGAAGAGGGAATGATCGAGGTACTCGGTGAAGGAGGCGGTAATCTTCTCCGGAATGGCGAACAGTACCATCTAATTCTTCATAAGGAGGGGAATGACCCTAAATGCTTCCGGTTTAACGAAGGGGGTGATGATATCTGGATCTCGGAAATCAGTTACTACAGTAAAGGGCACATAAATCAGGTAATGCATTTTATCGACTGTATCCTCGAATCTAAAGAACCTGTCTATACCGGAGAGGACGGAATCAGAGCTATTGCTTCAACATTAGCAACAATTAAATCAGCAGAAGAGGAACGGCCTGTTCAGATCCATGAGATTGATGACAATTATCGTGCGTATGGTAGCCAAAAATGAAACTGAATAACCGAGTTTATCTTGCAGGCAGCGGCGGGTTCGGACTTTCCCATCCGGGAGATTGTCATGTTTACTGTATCGACACAGGGAAAGGGTATATCCTTATCGATACAGGCTGTGGTGAATCTACAAATCTGATTTTAGATAATATGCAAGCCGACGGAATCGAACTTACTCGGATCGAAAAAGTATGTATAACCCATTCCCATCGGGATCACGCTGGGGGTACAGCGAATATTGTTACAGCCCTGAGGGATAACTGGAATGCCCCGGCGCTGGTCTATACATCTGAAGAAGAAGGACGGCTCTTGGAGAAGGGTACGCCCCGGGAACTAGGGCTCGATCTTTTAGGCCTTCCGCCTGATAGCCGCAAAGAGGTATTCCCTTCCTGGAAGCCGGATACTATACTAAGCCACGGGACAACGTTTTCCATGGGAGATGTAACCTGCAGGGTAATAGCTGTTCCGGGGCATAACCCGGAGTGTCTCTGTTACCTTTTTGATACAGGGAAATACCGGATGCTTTTTCCCGGTGATGTTCTTACAGTGGGAGGCTATATCACCATTGGAAATTGGCCGGGATCTAGGTCCGATCTCTATCGGAAATACATTGTCCGTTTAGCAGGATATAATATCCAAGGTTTGTTTCCCGGGCATAGAATGTGGACATTAAGGGGAGGACAATCCCATATAGAAAAAGCTGTCCAGGCATTTTCCGGATTATTTCCTCCTCCCAATGCATCCAGTATGGACTGGTAGGAGATTTTAATGGGGAATTTATACATAACTGCAGATCATCTGGTTGACGGTATATCCGATGAAGTTATAAAGAACGGCCGGATACTCGTCAAGAACGGAACAATATCCGCATTAGGCGACCAGGCGGAAGCCGAAGCAAATTCGGAAACCGTTTCCATCAACTTAGGAGATAAATATGTTTGTCCTGGGTTGATCGATGCTCATGTGCATCTTATGTGGAACGGTAAGCCCGGTGCCATAGAGGAAGCCAGGTCTTTTTCTACAGGACAATTAGTTGTTCAGGGATTAACTAATCTCAAAGAAGCCTTACAGGCGGGAATAACAACCGTCAGAGACTGCGGCGGCTTTTCCGATGTCCTTTTACCCCTCAAAGAAGGTGTATCCGGCGGATTAATAGAAGGTCCGTCAATAATCCTGAGCGGTGAACCTATAACTACAACCGGCGGTCACTGCTATTTCATAGGAATAGAAGCGGAAGGATTAATCCCGGTAATTCAGGCTGTGCGGACTCTTCATAAAAAGAGAGTCGATTTTATTAAAGTAATGGGAACCGGAGGGGGCACAACACCGGGATCAAATGTCAGACGAAGTCAATTTTCGGCTTCAGAACTCGCGGCCATAGCCAGAGACGCGCACCGCTTAGAAAAAAGAGTTACCGCCCACGCGCATGGGATAGAAGGCATACGCTGGCTTGTTGATGCCGGCTTCGACGGTATTGAACACTGCTCCTGGCTTTCGAGTACAGCGGAAGGTATTCATTACGATCCCAGATTGGCATCAGAAATGAGGAAGAAGGGCATGGTTATCTGCCGAAGCACTGCCGGCTTCGAACGCTGGCCTTTGGAAGAACTCAACCCTGATCATCAAGGCTGGAATCTATTTGAACCGTTCCGCCGTATGGCAGAGGACGGGGTCAACTTGATTGCCGGAACTGACGCGGGAATCGATCACACCGATTTTAAAGGGCTTAACCTCTCTCTGGAAACCATGATCGGCTTAGGGAAAATGAGCCATCGGCAGGCTTTTCGGTCGGCCACATCCGGAAGTGCTGAATTATTAGGGCTGGATTCAGTAGGATCACTTAAACCTGGAAATACCGCTGATATAATCGTGCTGGAAGGTAATCCGGAGGAGGATATCCGTCACCTCAGGAATGTTCTGGGAGTAATTTCCCGCGGAAAAGTCCGGTATATCAGGAAAGGAGTAATTAAACGATGAAAGGAAAATGCAAGGTAGCTGTAGCCGGGGGAGCTGGAGATTGGGGAAGATATTACTTAAGGGCCTACAATCTGCATCCGGAGTGCGAGATTATCGCTCTAGTCGACACTGCCCGGGACAGGAGAAAGGTTTTTGCCGAACATTATGGAATAAAAAGGGAATATGACAGGATTGATGACCTTCTAAAAGATGATATACCTGACATAGTTACAGCGGCTCTTCCCGTAAGCGCTGCTTACGACGCGGTAATTGCCTGTGCTGAGGCCGGCGTCCCTGTAATCACCTGTGAAAAGCCTATATCTGAAAATCTTGCTAAGGCAGACAAAATGGTGGATGTGTGTAAAAAGCGGGGGTCCGCATTCAGCTGCGGTACAGCGCTCTACGAAGTTGATCATCTTAAAGAAATCGGCAAGTGGGTTAGGGAAGGTAATATCGGAACTATCATAGAAGCAGCCGTTCCATCAGGTATTCATCAGCAAATATCAGGATTAGGCTGCGTGCTAATGTCATTCCTAAGATTCGCTTCCGGTCTCGAAGCTCAGTCGGTAACGGGATGGACCATCCCGGATAAAGCCGCTTTTTCTCCGGAAGACTGCGGCGCTTATGGAACAATTACTTTAACAGGTGGGGTCCCCTGCACCCTTCCGGGACCGGAAGCAAATCTCCATAAACTGACCTTTACTACCATCTCCGGAACAAATGGGCACCTTTGGTTGAACCGTCCCCACGCAACATTAGTTCAAGGAAGAGGAATAACTGCTTCACCGGTTTATCCGGAATTTTTTACAAAATTTTCAAAGGGTCCGGCTAAGGAAATGTTTTTACCCCTGGTGAATGATCTAGTCGAATGCTTTAAAAGCGGGAAGGAAGCCCCGTGCAGCGGTCACGATTACCGGCAGGCTTTGGAAATCGCTATAGCCCTGAAACTAAGCGCCCGGGAAAATCACCGGGAAATAACGCTGCCGTTAAAAGACCGGGATATTACACTTAATCCGATTCCTTACCGTCTTTTAGGGGGAGATGTGACCGGCTGGGAAGCAATAAATCAAAAAACACCTTCTATTGTCGAATAGCGGTAAAGGATTTCAGCACACCGGTAAATTTGTCGATATCTGAAGGAAACACGAAGGGTGCACAGGATATACGCACCGCTTGAAGTCTGGGGACATACCGGACGATGATTTTTTCGGTGCGAATAGTCTCTATAAATTCCGTAACAGGATTATAATTGGCGGGTTCCTTCTTAAGAAAGCAAAAAGAGACAAGTCCTGAGGACTCTTCATGATTCTCCGGTGTTAATAATCTTACTCCCCCAACCTTCCGGATTTTTTCTTTAGCATAAGACGCAACCGAAGCTATATGACCGTAGACTTTTTCCCATCCCAGCTGCGCCATCCAATCAAGGGCTGCAATCATCCCCGGATATACCGACTGGTTCCTGGTTCCGTATTCAAAACGGGAACCGGTGTTCCATAACGATCCGGAAAAAGTCTCATCATCATAGTATTCCAAGGAACCTGCCCCGACATGGGCTGGATGAAGTTTATCCAGCATATTTTTTCTGCAGTAGAGAAAACCGGTGCCCCTAGGGCCACCGAGCCATTTGTGGCCATTACCGCTGAAAAAATCACACCCTATTTTGTCTACATGGACCGGTACCGCTCCTACCGATTGGGCACCATCGATAAGGGTTATTATCTTCCTCTTCTTTGCCCACGCAGTTATTTCTTTGACAGGTAGTCTTGTTCCTGTTTCACAGGTGACATGACTTACAGCGATAAGCTTTGTACGGGATGTAACACTTTTTTCAAGTTCGCTTATCCATATACTCCCTTTTGGATTCGTCTGTATCCGATTCACTGTTATTCCATACCGGTCCTTTAACACAGAAAGAGGAAACCGCATTGCTTCATGTTCCTGATCCGTTGTGATGATCTCATCGCCTGTTTTCCAGGATAGTCCCGAAAGTATAATATTTATACCGTCTGTAGCATCTTGGGTTAAGGTTATATACCCTGAAGAAGCGTGCAGAAGGTGATATATGGTTTCTTTGAGATTTTTTTTATGTTCAGAAAAATTTATACCAGCAGCAGCTCCGCCCCGTTCCGCACAAACTAATGTATCTAAATAGATTTTTAGGGCTGTCTCCGTCATCAAACCGTATGTGCCGGTATTTAGATAACAATAATCTTTGAGAATGGGGAATTCCCTTCGTATCTTACGGTTAAGCACATTCATCAATTACACCTATTAAAACAATAATTTTAGTATCAGTCAATATGGTTTTCACATATATCA
>CAZUAE010000018.1:0-51962 GCA_964618265.1 uncultured Spirochaetales bacterium
CGACAAGGTTATGGCGCTTCCGCCGGGTCACCTGGCTAAGCACCTATTGGCGTAGTTCGTCATGGTGCCAAACTTAACAATTAACAAGGGGATGAGGTGCAACAAGAAAATTGGCAACAGTACACAGATAGTTATATTATATATATGGAGGTAAAAAATGGAAAATCAATCTATGGTGTCATTTAAAGGATTAAGGCGTTTCAATGGGGTGATGTTTTCCCTGCATCTTGCGCAAGCACTAATCATGCTGATCGTCGGTCTTACTGCGTCACCCATCAAGGATTTTAGACTGCCCCTGCGGGTAACTTTTCGGACCTACGACGCGGCTATAGGAAGACTGGTATCGGTTACCGATCAGATTGCCAATGTACCAGTGGGAGCCCTTGTTTCAAGTTTTCTCTTCCTTTCTGCCTTGGCTCATTTTCTGGTCGTGCTTCCCGGAACTAATAAAGTTTACAACCGCGGTCTGGAAAAGGGTATAAATTATTTCCGGTGGTACGAGTACGCCCTAAGTTCTTCGGTCATGATAGTACTCATTGCCATGTTTTTCGGGGTGTTTGATCTGGGAAGTTTGATTCTTATTTTCGGATTGAATGCTACCATGAACCTTATGGGGCTTATGATGGAGATGCACAACCGTACTACCGAAAAGACTAATTGGACCAGTTTTTACATCGGTGTGTTTGCTGGAATTATACCGTGGATCATCATACTGATGTACTTTCTAGGGTCCGGCAACTTCGGCCGAATTCCCGGTTTTGTGTATGCTATTCTTATTTCCTATTTTGTTCTCTTTAATCTTTTTCCCGTAAACATGGTTCTGCAGTATCGGGGAACGGGCAAATGGAAGGATTACCGGTTCGGTGAAAAGGTATATATCCTGCTCAGTTTAACCGCAAAAAGCTTACTGGCATGGCTGGTTTTTGCCGGGACCATGCAGCCTGCCTAAAGGAGAGACCATGCAGACTCTTTTTCCCTCATTTAATGGTTTTACATACAGTCAATCGATTCCCCATGAAGAAGGTATAACCCGGCGGGATCCCACGCCGGTTATTCCGGTGGATGGTATGTATCACATCTGGTACTCGAAAAATAACGAGAATAACCCCGCCCCCTATTCAGGATATACCGCCGCCGTTTGGCATGCAGTATCGGAGGACGGTTTTACCTGGCATGAGGAAGGAGAGGCTGTCGGGAAAGGAAGCGGCGGAGCCTTTGATGCCTGCGGGGTATTTACCCCTACGGTTCTACTGACTCCCGGTTATTTCTACCTGTATTATACTGCCGTCCCTATGAATTGGCTGGGTGCAAGACAGTCAACAAAAACCGCTATAGGTGCCGTGTACAGCGATTCACCTTTCGGCCCGTGGAAGCGTGCGGAGGTGAATCCTGTACTAACCTGTTCCGATGACCCGGAGGCTTTTGACAGCCTCAGGGTGGATGATACCTGCATTATTGTGCGGGACGGTCAATACTGGATGTACTACAAGGGACGTACCCGGGGGAAATCTCCCGGAACCACTCAAATGGGTTTAGCCCGGGCAGTGAATCCCCTGGGACCTTGGATCAAATATGAGGGCAATCCTGTTCTGGACAGCGGCCATGAAGTGTGTGTGTGGCCCCATGGATGGGGTGTCGGTTGCTTGGTATGCGATACCGGTCCGCAGGGGAATACACTGCAGTACAGTGAAGACGGCATATTCTTTAAAAAATTTGCGGATACCGTCCCGCCAAAAGCTCCCGGTCCTTATCGGGAAGATAATTTTACCGAGGGATACGGACCCGGAATTAGCTGGGGAATAGCGATGAAGATGGATAAGGCTTGGCCCTACTTAGTGCGGTTTGATTGTGATTTGCGGAGTCCGGAAAAAAGTTAATGCATTAGCACGGTTGGTGGTATATCTATGAAAATAACGGAACATGTTTTAGACAGCGAATATATCGACGGAGCACGTATCCAAAGGCTCAATAGAAGGGAGATCCGGGAGGGGAGTTTTGTACTCTACTGGATGCAGCATTCTCAGCGCAGCCGGTACAATCATGCCCTGGAGTACGCCGTTGAATGGGCAAACCGTCTTAACCTGAGTGTACTCGTACTTTTTGTTTTGGCGCCTGAATATCCGGATGCAGGAAAGCGCCATTACCGGTTTATGCTTTCCGGACTGAAGGACGTGCGGGATGACCTGGCTTCTCGGGGGCTCAAACTTATTGTCAGAATAGGGGATCCTGTGTCGGTTGTACCCTCCTCGGCGTCAAACGCTGCTCTGCTGGTGACCGATCGGGGGTACCTAAGGCATCTTAGAGTTTGGCGTAAGAGGATTTCAGAAGCGGTAGACTGTCCCTGTATTCAGGTCGAAAGCGACACCGTAGTCCCGGTAGAGACTGCATCAGACAAACGTGAGTATGCGGCAAGAACCATCCGGAAAAAAATCATGAGTCAGATTGACGGCTTCGGCAGACTTCCGGTTCACATCGAACCTGTAAAACAGTCCCTTCCGCTGCACGAAGTAGGAATCGATTTATCCGGTTCAGAAGGATTGGTGGATTCCCTGGAAGTACCGGAAGCAGGCGGCCGGTCTGATACTTTCTTCCGGGGCGGACAGCAGGAGGCTGAAGAACGGTTTGAGTCGTTTCTTCAAGACCGGTTGTTCAGGTATACGGAGGACCGGAACGAACCGGTTCTGGATGCAACCTCCCATATGAGTCCCTACCTCCACTTTGGACAGGTGTCTCCAATCTGGCTCTACCAAAGAGTGGAGAGCAGCCTAAGATCCGATAACGGCCGAAACCGGGATACAGGTCCGGGACAGTTCGCGGAAGAACTGGTCGTTCGGCGGGAGCTGGCCGTTAACTACGTATTTTATGAACCGGATTACGATGTGTACGGCGCATTACCCGAATGGGCCCGGATTACTCTGAAAGACCATCAGTTGGACCGCCGGGAATATGTTTACTCCCTTGAAGAGCTTGAATCAGCGGAAACCCATGACGAGTACTGGAATGCGGCAATGAAAGAGATGGTTCTTACCGGGTTTATGCACAATTATATGCGGATGTACTGGGGTAAAAAAATACTGGAATGGACACCCGCTCCGGAAGAAGGTTACCGGCGGACCCTGTATCTCAATAATAAATACTTCCTGGACGGCAGGGATCCCAGCTCCTACGCCAACATAGGATGGATCTACGGACTCCACGACCGTCCCTGGACTGAACGTTCTGTCTACGGTAAGGTCCGTACCATGACTGCGTCCGGACTCGAACGTAAGTTCGATATTCAGGGGTATGTGACAAAAATAGACGGCATCCTGAAGGAACTCTGAGGATTGCGTATAGGCTGTCGAAAGCATGAGACGATTATTTCGGTAAAAAGTCTTGAAATAAATCTAATTTGGATGTATCTTCGCTAAGCATATGTTGTAATTCCAAACAGCGCTTTGCCCATCACAAATTTTAATTCTTAGGACAGAACCATATGGAGAAATCTCTTTCTAGAAATGAACAGATACGTAATATAGCGATAATTGCCCATGTTGATCACGGTAAAACCACCTTAGTAGATTCCATGTTCCGGCAGAGCGGAGTTTTCCGGGAAGGTCAGGAGATGAACGAACGGATTATGGACCGGATGGATCTGGAGCGGGAACGGGGCATCACAATAGCCGCAAAAAACTGCGCTGTGGAATGGAAGGGGATAAAAATAAACATTATCGATACCCCGGGTCATGCCGATTTCGGCGGAGAGGTTGAGCGGGGTCTTTCTATGGCTGACGGTTCAGTCCTTTTGGTAGATGCATCTGAGGGACCCCTTCCCCAGACCAGGTTTGTTCTGAAGAAAGCACTGGAAGCGGAACTTCCTTTGATTGTAGTAATCAATAAAGTGGACCGGCAGGATGCGCGTTCCGCTGAAGTTCTGGAACAGATACAGGAGCTCTTAATCGATTTAGATGCCTCTGATGATCAGCTTGACTTTCCCCTTATATATGCTGTAGGCAGGGAGGGAAGAGCGGGGAGAACACCGGATTCTTTAGAAGACAATCTTCACTGCCTTCTGGATATGATTGTTGATGAAATACCGCCTCCACAGGTTGATGCGGCAAAATCATTCCAAATGCTTGTATCTGATTTAAGCTATTCAGATTATCTCGGGCGTCTCGCAATAGGTAAAGTCTACAGCGGTAAGGCACGGCTTCAAGATGATTTAGTCTGCATAAACACGGAAGGCACCGCGCTGCCCCTAAAGATCTCGAAACTCCAGCTGTATCAGGGGTTATCCACCTGTGACGCGGAACATGCAGCCGCCGGTGATATAACGGTCCTTGCCGGCATTGAGAATGTTCATATTGGTGATACCATCTGTACCCGGGATGCTCCGAAAGCGCTGAAGCGGATAACCGTGGATGAACCCACCGTCTCCATGAAATTTATCCGGAATACTTCTCCCTTCTCCGGGCGGGAAGGGAGATTTGTTCAGGCCACCAAAATCTTCGACCGGCTTAAAAAAGAAACCCTCCTGAATGTTTCCATGCGGGTTACAGCAGCAGAAGACGCGGAGAGCTTTGTAGTCCAGGGACGGGGAGAATTTCAGATGGTGATATTAATTGAAACCATGCGCAGAGAAGGGTATGAGTTCTGTGTAGGCCGGCCCCAAGTGATCATGAAAGATGATGAAGATGGAAAAAAAGAGCCAATCGAACATCTGTTTGTAGACTGCGGTGAAAATTTTATCGGCATCGTTACCGAGAAACTTACCCGCAGGAAAGGCCGGATAATCAATATGACCAATCATTTCAGCGGAAGGGTCCGGCTTGAATTCAGTATACCCTCCCGGGGGCTTATCGGCTACCGGGATGAGTTTATGACGGATACCAAAGGAACCGGTATAATGAACTCTTTCCTTTCCGGATACGAAAGCTACCGCGGGGACTTCCCTATGCGGTTTACCGGTTCCCTGGTTTCAGACCGGCAGGGAGATGCGGTCCCCTATGCCCTTTATAACCTGGAACCTCGGGGGAATTTATTTGTTGAACCTGGAACGCCGGTTTATGAGGGAATGATAATCGGCGAACATAACCGGGAAAATGATCTGAATGTGAATCCCTGCAAAACCAAAAAGCTTTCAAATATGCGGGCGGCAGGTAAAGATGACGCCGTTGTCCTGTCCCCAGTTCTTCCCCTCACCCTTGAAAAAGCGGTGCAGTTTATCCGGGATGACGAACTGGTAGAAATTACCCCTAAATCAATTCGGCTCCGGAAAGCAGTGCTGACCGCTCTAAAACGGAAGATCATTGAAAAGCGGAAAAGCGGGGTGAAATAATGAAGGCAGTCCGGCCGCGGAACGGAAACGGTGTTCAGGAATAATCTCCTTGTTACCAAAACCCGAAGTAATTGATATACTACAGGCATGAAGCAGCCGAATATTCTTTTTATCTTTTCTGATCAGCAGCGCTGGGATACCGTCGGCGCGTACGGTCAGAAACTCGATGTTACCCCTAATCTTGATCGTTTGGCCCGGACAGGTGTTATCTTTGAGAATGCCTTTACCTGCCAGCCGGTATGCGGCCCGGCCCGGGCGTGTCTTCAGACCGGGAAATACGCCACTGAGGTGGGTTGTTTCCGTAACGGAATTGCCCTCCCGTTAGATGAAACGACCATTGCGCACCGATTATCCGGGGTCGGATACGATGTTGGATATGTGGGAAAGTGGCATCTTGCTTCTACCCGAAAGTTAGGTGATAAAGATATTGATTACCGGGAGAAGGCGATACCTCCCGAGCGGCGGGGAGGATACAAAGACTACTGGGTTGCCTCCGACATCCTGGAGTTTACTTCCCACAGTTACGACGGACACATGTTTAACGCCGACATGGAGCGGGTGGATTTTCCCGAAGGAAGATACCGGGTGGATTGTGTAACGGATTATGCCCTGGATTTTTTGCGCGGCTGGAGCAGGGACAATCCTTTTTTTCTATTTATTTCGTATATCGAACCCCATCATCAGAATGACCATAAGAGATACGAAGGCCCGCACGGTTCAAAAGAACGGTTCAAGGATTTCGAAGTCCCCGGTGATCTTGCGGATACCGCGGGGAATTGGCGGGAAAACTACGCCGACTATCTCGGCTGCTGCTTTAGTATCGATCAGAACGTCGGCAGATTGGTAGACCAGCTTGAGGATATCGGAGTACTGAATGATACCCTTATTATTTATACCAGCGATCACGGTTCTCATTTCAAAACCCGGAACAGTGAGTACAAACGGTCCTGCCATGACGGCTGTATACGAATACCCATGATTCTAAACGGTCCGGGTTTTAATTCCGGTAAGCGGGTGAATAATCTGGTAAGCTTGATAGATCTGCCGAAGACCATATGCAGCGCTGCTGGTGCTGCTGTTCCTGATGAAATGCAGGGAAGAGACTTGCGTAGCCGCAGTATTGGATCTGATACAGACTGGAACGATGAAGTGTTCCTTCAGATTTCAGAGAGCCAGGTAGGCAGAGCTGTTCGGACTAGAAAATGGAAATACTCCATCCGGGCACCGGGTAAGTCCGGAACCGACGATATGGACAGTGATGAGTACCGGGAAGATTTCCTGTATGATTTAGAAAAAGATCCCCACGAAAAAAATAACCTGGCGGCTGATCCCGGCTGCGAGGAGATCCGTTCAGTATTACGGGAGCGGATTATCGTGCGGATGAAAGCTGCCGGTGAAACCCCTCCTGTCATAAAGAACGCAGACGGGGAGGTTCTCCGAATCAAGAATGGAAGGTGATGTATGAGTTCGTTGTCATGACGGTGACCGTCTGAATACCAACTCCGGTCAATGTCCGGCGGCCGAAGCCGTCCAGCCGGAACTAATGCAGTTTACCACCAACCAGATAGATACCCGGGAGATGGATTCCCAGGCTGATGTTCTCCGGAAAACTATTCTGGATTTTTCCTGATTTTGGATGAATATAGGGGTTTATTGCGGCTAAATAAGGAGGAATAGGAGAATGGTACGGTTATACGAACGGCATCAGGAAAGGAAGACTTCGTTTTTAGACGGATTTTGGCAGTTTATTACCGATCCGGATAATAAGGGTGAAGATGAAAAGTGGTACCGGAAGTTCCCGGCAGGATGCAGGCGCCAAATGGTTCCCGGTTGTTGGAACACTTCTTTAGGACTTTTTGATTATGAAGGAAAAGCGTGGTATTTCCGGAGGTTCAAGACCGAAAAGGAAAATATCAAGCTCAGGTTTCACGGGGTTTCAGGACTTTGCCGGGTGTATCTTGACGGCAACTTGCTGGGGGAGCACTACGGAGGTTTTACCGGATTTGATTTTTCCGTTACCGGAATCGAACCGGGATATCATTCCCTTACTCTTATGGTGGACAGTGCGCCGAACACCGTGGATACCATCCCTTTAGAACGGGTGGATTGGAAACATTACGGCGGGATAATCCGGAGTGTCGAAGTGATGGAATTGGATCCCATATGGATCGATTTATTTACAATTGATTACTCGCTGTCAGGTTCTACTGCTGATGTTGCCTTTATGCTCACCCTTTCCCATTCAGGCGATCAGAAGAAAGAACTGCCGCTCAAGATATACGCGGAAAATACTGTTCTTGTTGATGAGGAAATTTCTGTAAGTCCCGGTGACAGCGGCTTGCGGTATACGGCAGTGCTGGAAGATGTGCGTATATGGAATCCGGAAAATCCCCAGCTCTACACGTTCCGGGTCCAGTTGGGACGGGACGATATAATAGAAAGAACCGGGTTCCGGACTGTGAAAGCGGCTGATTCCCGGCTGCTTGTAAACGGAAAACCGGTAGTCCTTAAAGGGGTAAATCGGCATGAGGAACATCCCGACTGGGGATTTTCTGTTCCGCCGAATCTAACCAAGCGGGATCTGGATATCATCATGAATCTTGGATGCAATTCGGTCCGGGGATCTCATTATCCTAATTCCGAACTGTTTCTCGACTTCTGTGACGAACACGGCATCATGTTCTGGGAGGAAATCCCCATGTGGGGGTTCCCGGAGGAAGCCTTGGCAAACGAAACGGTTCTGAACCGCGGTTTGGCAATGCATGAAGAGATGATCCGACGGGACAGGCATCATCCTTCTATCATTATGTGGGGAATGCACAACGAAGTGGACACCCGCACCCAGGCCGGTTACGACCTGACAAAGAAATTTACCGAGAAGGTACGCGGCCTCGATTCGAGCAGGCCGTTGACCTTCGCTACCATGCATCCCCTGGATGATATCTGCCTGCCCTTAGTTGATATAGCCAGCGTTAACAGCTACCACGGGTGGTATCACAGCACCCTGGAACACTGGAGCGGGTTTCTCGGGAAGTTCAAGGAAAAGCTTGCGGCGGACGGATTAGAAAAAATGCCCATTATTATGTCGGAATTCGGCGCCGGCGCTGTTTACGGAACTCGGTCGTTTGAAGGGCCCAGATGGACTGAAAATTATCAGGAAAAATATCTGGAACACACGCTGAACCTGTTCCTAAACGATGAAAGGATCATCGGCACCTATATCTGGCAGTACTGTGATATCAGAACAGCTAAGGTGATGGAACTTTCCCGTCCCCGTTCGTTCAACAACAAGGGAATTGTGAACGAGTACCGGCAGCCTAAGGAGGCATACTGGAAGGTCCGGGAGTTCTACCGGGGGTAACGGGTTTAGTCCCTCACCCAAACCCGCCGTACAAGAATCGCCTTGTGCCTTACCCCCGATTCCCGGTAGTTGAAATCGCTGTAGGCAATAAGGAAGCTGTTTCTGTCTAAGGGGAGCAGGCTGGTATACCCGCAGGTATCCCGGGAAATATCATCCGGGTCCCCGCTGATAAGAGTTACCGGATCCTGCCATTCCCTGCCGTTACCGTCGGGAGAGACGGATATGTGGACTCCCGGCCTTCCGAAAGAGCAAATCAGCGTGCCGTTTGCGAGGAGTTCCATGCAGGGGAAGACACCGAAATCGAACAATTCCCGGGGCTGCTCCCAGGTATGACCCCGGTCGGAGGACCGTGATACAGCCATGGGCTTTTGTTCATGGTCGGTTTTTCGCATGACGCAGATTAGGTTTCCGTCGGCGGTGGGAGAGAGGTGCGGTTCACCGTAAAGGTCGTTCCCGCTAGGGTCGGCTCCTATGGTGGACCGGTACCGGAACGATTTGCCGTTGTCCTTTGAAACGAAACAGTGGGTTGCCCGTTTTTGAGCTGCTGTGCCGTCCGGCAGAAGATGACCGATCCGGTAATCGGCATGAATCAGTTCGTCTCCTATCATTCTGGGGGCATGCTCAAAGAAGGTGCGGGGCAGTACCGAACTGTTTTGCCGTTTGGCTGCCAGAAGATTTTCCGGATCGTAATGAACTTCATCGGGAACCCAGCTGTTTTCATTCGGGAGCCAGCGTAGTGCATCGATCCGGCTGAAATACTCGATTACCGCCTCCGGAAGGTCCCGTATCCGCCACCATTGGAATCTGCCGTACACAAAACTTTCAGCGATGGGCTGTCCAAGTTCAATTCCCGTTTTGTGGAGATCGAAATACCGGCACGAAGGCATAACCAGGTATTCCCCGTTGAAAACCGGGGCAATGGTAAAGTGAGGCCGCTTTGGTGTGGGTGGACCGGAAAAGGGCTGCCAGGTCTTGCCTGCATCTGAACTTACCAGGCTTTCCGATGGTTTTCCATGTGTTTCGCTCGCATCCTCAGCATCGGCCCACATGATGATGATTCTCCCGTCGGGAAGCCGGGTCAGGGCGGGAAACTGGTGGAATCCCCACCGGGATTCTTCCGGTTCGGACATCGATATAAGGACAGGATCTTCCAATTCGAGGGTTTTTCTATTCATAGTTTACTTTACCAAATGGTCCATAAACGAAAAAGGGTGCTTTACCGATCCCTTTAATATAACCGGCAGTCCCTTCCGCTTGCCGCCCCCCTATTGCTGTATTTTCGGAAAACCGGTATTATGCCTGTCCATGAAGGAAAAACAGTCGAACCATCAGTCAAAAAAACAGGATCTTCTCATTGTGTTTCTGGTTTATTTACTTGCCTTAGGTGTTTTTGTTTTGGTAAATAATGTTTTTGCCGGGGAAATGCATGTTCTGCTGCAGGTCCTCCTGGCCGATATAGCCGCTACTGCTGTTGTTTTTATCTTCAGTATGATTTTTGACAATTCCAGTATTTATGATCCCTACTGGAGTATTTTTCCGCTTTTTATTTTTATCTATTTTATTACGGCCGCAGGAAACGGCGGGGTAAGCCGCCTCTTTGCGGCTGCACCCCTTTTGCTTTTCGCGGCGGTTGGGGTGTGGGGCTGCCGGCTGACCCGGAATTGGGTACTAGGATGGAACGGTATGAACCAGGAGGACTGGCGGTACCGGGACTTCCGGAAAAACTCCGGAACCTGGTATTGGGCCGTTAGTTTTTTGGGAATCCATCTTTTCCCGACACTGATCGTTTTTGCCGCGGCCACCCCGGTCTACGCGGGATTATCCGAAAACATCTCCGGTATTACCTTATTAAGGGTTGTCGGCGTTGTCATCTGCCTTTTCGGAACTGCCTTGGAGCTGATAGCGGACAGGCAGATGCGGGAGTTTCGTGAGGAGCATGATCGGAAAGGAGCTGTCTGCACAAGCGGATTGTGGGCGTATTCCCGCCATCCGAATTACCTAGGGGAATTACTGTTCTGGTGGGGCATCTTTGTCTTCAGTCTTCCCGGCGCGTGGCCGTGGCATGCCGCCGGACCGGTGCTGATGACAATGCTTTTTGTCTTTATATCCATTCCTATGATGGAAAGGCATCTTCTGTCCCGCAAACCGGAGTACGCTGAAATAAAGGACGAGGTTCCCATGCTCATCCCTCTCAAGGTAGGTGCTGAACGGAGTACAGCCGACAGGGGGATGTGATCCACAGGATTTATGGAGAAAAGGAAAAGCCAATCACGCCTTTAAGGCGCAAGATTGGCTCCCGTTAACTTGCTTTCTCCGGTAGTTCCTTCTTCAAGCATTTTACTGCTTCCCGGTATTGAACTGCCGGTAAAATCACCCGCGCCCTCATTCCGGGAACCCCGTGCAGGATAAGTAACCGGTTTTGTCATTTTAAACCGCATATCCGCCGGAGTACCGGGAAAAGACTCATCACTTGCTATGGTCGCGATAAATCCGCATCTGCGGCCGGAAGCGGGGGCGGTAACCCATGCGCATAGATCGCCGTTAAAATAGATATCGTATTTATACTTTCCTTCATCATCATTCCAGTTACAATCGATGTCAATTACATTCTCGGTATTGTATCCGTTATTTAATTCACTCCGATAAGTCCAGTCGATAAGGACATTAGTAGGGACACCATCAACATATTCGATAACTTTAAAATGCTGATTTGCGGTGGTATAAATAGCAACGAAGTTATCGGTGTCGGAATAGTAGAATACCGCGCCGTATGCCTGATCCTCATTTCCAGAGATACGTTTTACTTTAATTGTGTATTCATTATAGGTGTATAGTTCCGAATCCGCTTTAATAAACCAGTAATGATTTCCCTTGTTGCTATCATCAATCGTGTAGACCTGTGTCCAGTTGTTTTCATCCTCCTCCCACAATAGGGTTGTTGCAGTCCAGCCTGCCGCATAGCTGCTCAACTCACCCGTATTGTCCCCGGAATCGTAGGCGGATACTTTATAGTAGTATGTTTCTCCCCGGGTAATGGGATACTCCGAGGGAGAATCAACGGAGTTGTCGGTGGATGTCGCACTTTCGCCTTCGATGTACCCAATGGCGGTATACGTTCCGGAAGAAGATGTGGACCGGTATAATACGTATCCAGCCGCTCCGCTTACGGAGTTCCAGCTTAAATCGATTTTATCGGAATAGGTCCCGTTGGATGCGGATAGACTGGCAGGCGCAGGGAGTTCGGTAACCAGCGTATAATACACCGATGCCCAATTGGATGCGTCCGAAATAACTTCCACATCGTCCTTGTAGGATACAACAAAGTAATAGTAGGTTTCCCCTTCGATAAGATTGTAGGAATCGGTGTAGCTTTCCGCGTTCACGTCGGCTATGGCAATCACTTCGCTGGTATCGTAGGCTTCTTCGGTGTTCCTGAAGATGCCGAATCCTTCCTCATCATCGGAATTGTCTGTCCAGGTAAGTTCGATGTTTCCGTCACTGTCTACGGAGGCGCTAAGGTCGGACGGCGCTTCGATGTCGCCGGTACCGGTCCCGGTGGAACCGGACACTACGTTTACCGTAACTGTTTCCGAATCCCCGATATTCCCTTCTTCGTCGTAGGCGGACACCCTAAGCAGATGCTCTCCGGAACGGCTGCTCAGACAGTCCCAGTCGTACTCGTAAGGCTCCGATTCGTCATCCCCCACCCATTCGCTGTCCACGTAAAAACTTACTTTTAGCACACCTACGTTGTCGGCAGCGTCGGCTTTAATAGTAGCTACTTCGTAAAGTGTGTCTCCCTCCGCTGGTTCTGTAATATTTGCCGTAGGGGGTTCCGTGTCCCCCTTGGGAAAAAAGATGTTGCATCCCGACAGAGCGGTAAAAATCATTATTCCCAATAGGATTGTCCCAATATTCCATGCCCTTTTCATAAAAAACCCCTTAAAAAATTGTTATATATGAAAACTCAGCCCGAACTTTACATAGCTGAAATCCTCGGACCAGCTTTCAGGGCTGAGATCACCCTCTAAATACCGGAAAAGATTTTTCCTGTAGGCTCTAACGTAGGATACATCGATAACGGGAGATCCCGGCAGTTTGAATACTTCTTCGAAGAACAGCAGAATAAAGGAAGCTCCCGCCTCCAGCTCCCGATATTCCAGGGTTATCCGGGCATCTAAGGAACTGTTATAGACATCGAAATCTGTTGTACCTGCGTTATCGTAGGGATACCACCAGCTGTTTTGGACCTGGGTGTTTCCTAAATACTGGGAATACCGGTAGGCGCCGATGGCGGAAACCCTTGTGGTGATAAATGGTATGTTACCGCCCACGCTGGCATCCAGGTTCATGCTCTGACCGGTACCTTCGATTTCGTAGTAGATGCGGCGGTATACGTAGTCGTAGTATGCAGCTTCGGCATATTGGGGATATTCCTGAAAAAGATCGTTTGTATAGTTGTCCGTTGCGTAGGGGCTGTAATTACCTCCGGCTTCGATGGAAAAGCCCCCGAGTTTTACCTTAATATCCACCCCGGCACCGAGATCCAGGATGGTTTCCCCCTCCGTTACATCCATAAATCCGTAGGTATCCTGGGGATATCCCGCAGCGACATTTCTGCCGATGCGGTATGTACCAATCAGCTTGAAAAACCCGATGGCATAGGGATTGATATGAAAGGGTCCTAAACTGAAGTTTACCTGGGGTTTGAGATAGATTGTCGTAGTGTCCCTGCCGATGTTTCCGAGAACGGTAACTCCCGACTTTTCGTACTCTATTTGCTCCTGAAGGAGATTGTCCTGGGAGATAGCTGCTGATACCGAAAAAATCTTAAAGGGCGTAAAGGTCAGCGAGCCGTTAACACCTACGGTTCCCATAGTATTCGGGGAAATACCGAAGGTCCCTTGGAAGAGCGGCTGGGAAAAAACGGATGGTGTAAAAAGCAGAAATCCGAATAAGCTTAGTACCAGTGCTGTAATGAGACGGACTTTTCTCATATTGACTCCATATATTAATTTCGGTCCCGCGTATATAAGAGGCATACGCACGACTAATTCAAATTGCTATCAATTGATTCTAGTCCGTAGCTCTGGTGCGAAGTTGAATCCAGTATGAATCATCTACCTGTGTTTTGTCAACAGCTTAAGCAAATTCATTTTTACTCATATCAAGGCGAAAAGGGAGAGTAAGAATCCCAGGTAAATTCTTCCGCAGCCCGTTTTATCAACCCGGGACTGATTCCCAAGTCGCTTCCAATTGACTGAAGTTCCCGAAGTGTCTAAAACTCCTCGAACCAGATCCGGTAGATCAGGCCGGGACCGGTGATTGATTCGGTGCCCTCGTCGTAGGTGCCCGGCCAGGCGGAGTCGTTTACAAAGGAGACGGGGAATGATGCGGGATATCCCGCGGTGTAACTTATCCAGTATCCGTAACTGTAGTCATTGAAGAAGTAGGCGTTATGAATATTCAACCCCTTTGCCCCGGGATGCCCGGTGTTGTGCCACTCTGCCGCCACCATGTTTTCCACAGCCGTTTTGACCGCCGCCGCCTCAGCATCTGCCATATCGGAACCGGCTTGAATTTCGTCAGCAAAACTCCAGATATCCACGTTGTGGTCACCGCCGTATTCGGAATCCCAGAAGTATTCAGCATCCCATAACGCGTCCTGTACCAACGTCTGGGTTGCCGCGTCGGTAATGGATGCGTAGAGGGTATCGCAAAAGGCATCATACGCTGTCATAAAATCATCCACTTTGGATAAATCCACGGCAGAAAGAGTCCCCTCGGCATATCCGCCGTACTGTTCCTCGTATGCGTCTGTTACGGAAGATAGAAGGTCCGGGGTATCCATGGGTGTCGCGATGAAATTTTCCAGGAAGTAATCATATTCCCATCCGTCTCCGGGTTCTGTTTCCTGGGAACCGATCATGTAGGAGCTGTGGTTCCGGATTTCGTAAGCCACCTCGATCATGGCCATAAGACAGGCGTCGAACCCCACTACGCTGATACCCTTTCCGGAGAGGGCTTCCCCGACTTCCGCGGTATACAGGGGGTCCGAATCGGAGGTGTCATCGAAACAGACTGCCTGGTTTGGCGGAGGAGGTTGAGGGAATTCCCCTTTTTGCAGTGTGCGGGGCAGGTGAGGCTGCTCTCCCGGAGGAACGTCCTTCCATCCGCTTCCGTGGTTCCACAGGATGAGAAAGTAGTTTTCCGCGGGATATTCGCTTTTGCAGAAGCTGATAAAACTCTCCAGTGTCTCCGGGTCTCCCATGTTGAGTTCATCGTTGTCACCGGCATCGGATAGACCGAGTTCAGCGGATGCCAATCTGGCGGAGCGGATGACGGTGTCTACCGTTGGGGAATCGTAATTGATTTTATAAAGCCGGGTGCCCGTCCAATCCCCGTCCGCGGAGGTATACCCGGCGATCCGGTCCATGAGTACAATGACATTTATTCCGTATTCCCTTAGATCCGCGGCCTCCATCTCGTTTATGTCCTCAAGACCCGCGGCTTCCAGATTGTTGTCCGCGTCAAGATAGACCATGACGGTCCACTTCGGAACAAAATGAGCCGTTACCTCCATGTCGGAATCAACAGTAATTTCCGCCGGGTTTTCTGAACCGGAAAGTCCGCCGGACCATTTCTGAAAGGCGTAGGTATCCTCCGGAACAGCCTCGAGTTCCACGGCCGTACCGGTATCGTAGAGGGTTCTGCCGGGGGTTGATACAACTGTTTGGTTTACCGTACCTTCACCGTCAATAGTAACCGTCAAATCGCTAACCGGTATAAATTCCGCGGTAATCCGCATGTCTTTTTCTATTATAAATGATGTTTCCATTTCGGAAGAATCGATATCCCCGCTGAACCGGGAGAAGCGGTAGCCTTCGTTGCCGCCGGCATGTATGGTTATCCGGGTCCCCGCTTTGTAACTCCCCTGAAAAGGGTCCATCACGGTTTCACCCGCTCCTTCAGGTGATACCGTCACCGTTACGGTATACTTCTTCACGAATAATCCGCAGGACGCGAGCATCAGTACGAGTACAATCAGCAGTCCGGTAATAACCTTTTTAATATTCATCTCACCTATACCTTTTTATCTTAATGAAGTATAGTATGGGAAACTAATCATGAAAAGAACCAGCGACCTCCACATACAATCTATAATGCCCCTTGTTGCCCCGAGAGCTTTAAAGGAAGCGTATCCTATAACGGAAAAAGCGGCGAAGACTGTTTTGAAAAGCCGGGAGATTATCGGGAACATAATAAGCGGAACAGATAAAAGGATGCTGGCAATTGCAGGCCCCTGCTCGATCCACGACGTAAAAGCCGGTCTTGAGTACGCGGAACGGCTTAACAGCCTCCGGGAAAAGCTCAAGGACCGTATTTTCACGGTGATGCGGGTTTATTTCGAAAAGCCGAGAACCCGGTTGGGATGGCGGGGAATGATTCTGGACCCGGACCTGGACGATTCCTACGACATCGGTGAAGGTTTGAAACGGGCCAGGAAGTTCCTGCTGACGTTAGGGGAGATGGGTATGGCCGCCGGTTCCGAGATGCTGGACCCCATTGTTCCGCAGTACCTGGACGACCTTACCAGCTGGGCCGCAATCGGGGCCAGGACCACGGAGTCCCAGACCCACCGGGAGATGGCCTCGGGACTGTCCATGCCGGTGGGGTTCAAGAATGCCACCGACGGCAGTGTGGACATCGCCCTGAACGCCATGACTTCCGCCAGGCAGTCCCACGGTTTTATCGGCATCGATCAGGAAGGCCGAACTTGTGTCCTCTCCACCACAGGGAATCCCCAGGGGCATATCATCCTCCGGGGCGGCCGTTCGGGACCGAACTATTACGAGGAGTGTGTTGAGGATACCGTGAAACTGCTCCGGAAAGCGGAACTCCCCGAAGCAGTAGTTATCGACTGCAGCCATGCCAACAGCCGTAAGGATTACAGCCGTCAGGAACGGGTGCTGGATGCCGTTATCCGTCAGCGGACCGAGGGTAACGGAGCGATGGTGGGTTTTATGCTGGAGAGCTTTCTTTTCGAAGGCAATCAACCTATTCCCGAAAAACCTTCCGGCCTTAAATACGGAGTCTCCGTTACCGACCCCTGCATTTCCTTTGAAACCACCGAACGGATTATGCGGAAAGCATACTCCGCCTTAGGTTCCGTGCTTTAGGTGTACTTGCTTTTATAATTAGGATCAAAGTGGTCCGGTTTAGCAAACCGGTGTTCCTTTGTAATATTGTCGATTGCTTTTGATAGTTCCGGCGAGAGTTCCCAGCCGAAAAGGTCCTTGTTCTCCCTTATATGCTCCCGCTTTGTGGAGCGGGGAATCACGATGATTCCTTTGTCCGCCAGCCATTTCAGTACTACCCGGGCAAGTCCTTTTTCGTGGTCTCCGGCAATCTGTTTAAGCTCATCGTCCTTATAGATTGTGCCCTGAGCGATGGGGGTATGGGCGGTAAGGGCGATGGAATGATCCTTACAAAAACCGAGCAGCTCTTTTTGGTACAGAAATGGGTGAAACTCCACCTGATTTACGGTAATGGGCACCTCCGATACTGCCAGGGCATCTTTAAGGTGACCGATGGTAAAGTTGCTTACCCCGACATTCCGGATCTTGCCGGCCCGTTTTAGTTCGGCCATGGCTTTGAAGGTTTCCTCCATGGAAACATCGATAAAACGGGGCCAGTGAATAAGAAAAAGATCAACATAATCGGTGTTCAGATCTCTCAGAGTTTCATCTCCGGCTTTTAGTGTGTCTTCATACTTAAGATGTCCGCTTCCCACTTTACTTGTTATAAAGAGTTTTTCCCGCGGCACCCCTGTGTTTTTTATGGCGGCCGCGACTTCAGTATGGTTCTTGTATCCTTCCGCGGTATCGATGTGATCGTATCCTTCTTCCAGAGCCATTTCCACCGATTCGCGGCACTCGTCACCTTTAAGGGTCCAGGTGCCGAAACCGACTTGAGGCATTTTATCTCCTGATGAAAGTGTAATATAGTTCATGGTTCCTCCTGTAATTTATGAATACAAAAAATATTGGTCGCTGACAACTGTTTGAATACTTCAGGGGGGATTCGCCTTTTTCCCTTTGATTATTTTTTTAAAACATGCAAACGTTAGAACATGTGGGTGATATTTTCCTTCTCCTTTTTGGTTGCCCTTACCGGGGCAATGTCTCCGGGGCCGCTCCTTACCTATACTATTATTCGGACGCTGAACCAGCGTCACAGAGGTTACCTTATAGGTGCTTCAATTATTGCCGGTCATGCTGTAATTGAGGCCGCCATTGTGGTGCTCCTTTTGGCAGGATTGGCACCGCTCCTTAGGAATCCGGCGGTTGTCATGGTGATCGGAATAGCGGGAGGCGTATGTCTTTCCCTCATGGGGGTTTTTATCCTGCGGGATGTTATCCTCGGTCGCGCGAAAATCGACAATCCTGCAAACCGTACTAGCGGAGAAATGGCGTATAACGAATCGGACGATGGGAAGACGGAATCTCCATCCGGTGAAACGGGGAAGAATTTTATCAAGAGTCCGGTATTGGGGGGAATGATTGTGTCCATGAGTAATCCCTACTGGTGGATCTGGTGGGCCACGGTTGGGTTCGCCTTTCTTCTGCAGTATAATGTTTCTATCCGGACACCTCTCCGTCTCGGAGCGTTTTTTTTAGGACACGAAGCGGGAGACCTGGCCTGGTACTTCACCGTTTCTCTGGCTGTCCATCTGGGGAAACGGTGGCTTACGGAGAAGATCTACAGGATTCTCCTCGGGATTTGCGGTATCGCAATAATCGGTTTCGGAATATTTTTAGGTGTCTCATCGGTTTAAATCAGAAAATCCCTGATGAACTTTATTCTCATCATCATCTCTTTTAGCAAAGCACAAGAAATTGGAATCCCGCTGGTATTACGGGTGAAAATACGGGGCGGCGGCGTTGACACTGAGGAAGGGGAAACTTTACTATGTATTCATGAAGAAAAGACTTATAACCTCGGCTCTGCCGTACGTTAACAATATACCCCATTTGGGTAATCTCATACAGGTATTGTCTGCTGATGTCTTTGCCCGGTTCTGCCGTCTTAGGGGATATGATACCCTCTATATCTGCGGGACCGATGAGTACGGGACCGCTACGGAAACCAAGGCAAAGGAAGAGGGTATTACCCCTAAGCAGCTCTGCAGCCGGTACTATAAGATTCATAAGGATATTTACGACTGGTTTAATATCTCCTTTGACAGATTCGGCAGGACCTCTACGGAAAAGCAGACGCGGATTGTACAGCATATCTTTCTTAAGCTCTATGAGAATGGGTTGATCAACGAGAAAACTATCAAGCAGCTCTACTGCGAGTCCTGCAGCATGTTCCTCGCCGACCGGTACGTCCGGGGAACCTGCCCGGCGTGTTCTTATGAGGAGGCCCGGGGTGATCAGTGTGAAGAGTGCGGCAAGCTTTTGGATCCTACCGATTTGATAAATCCCAAGTGCGGGGTTTGCGGCGGTACCCCTGTCATAAAAGAGACGGATCACCTTTACATCGACCTTCCCGCCATTCTCCCAAAACTACAGGACTGGATGAAAGACGCCGCGGAACGGGGCTTTTGGGCGAACAATGCCGTTAAAATGACTCATAGCTGGATGCGGGACGGGTTAAAGGAGCGTTGTATAACCCGGGACCTGGAATGGGGCATACCGGTTCCTCTGGAAGAATATAAAGATAAGGTTTTCTATGTGTGGTTTGATGCCCCCATCGGTTACATCTCCATCACGGCCAATCACACTGATAATTGGGAGAACTGGTGGAGAAATCCCGGAGAAGTTGAACTGTTCCAGTTTATAGGAAAGGATAATATTCCCTTCCACACGGTAATCTTCCCGTGCAGTCTGCTGGGAACGGAAGAAAAGTGGACCCTGCTGCATCATATGTCCTCCAGCGAATACCTGAATTACGAAGCCGGGAAGTTTTCCAAGAGCAAGGGAATCGGCGTGTTCGGAAATGATGTCATGGATACCGGAATCGGTCCCGATGTCTGGCGGTTTTACATCTTTTATAACCGCCCGGAAACATCAGATGCCATGTTTACCTGGAAGGATTTCCAGGAAAAAGTGAACGCTGAGCTCATCGGGAACCTCGGTAATTTGGTCAACCGAACCCTTACCTTCATCAACCGGTACTACAAGGGAACAGTCCCGGAACTCGACCCGGGAAAAGACACTTTTGATACGCTTAAGGAGCAGGTGAAAACGCTAGAGGCTGAAATAACCGGTCTTCTGGAGCACAGCGGTTTACGGGATGCCTTCCGGAAAATATTTCTCCTCTCCTCATTGGGAAATAAGACGTTCCAGGATGGAGAACCGTGGCGGGTCCGTAAAACTGATCCCGCCGCTGCGGGAAACCTCCTTCGAACTTTGGTTTACCTGATACGGGACTTAGCAATCCTGATTCAGCCTTACATCCCCGAAACTTCCGGGAAGATAGCTTCGTTTCTGGGAAATCCGGAACTCTCATGGGATCTTCTGGGCTCAGAAGAGGGAATTGATAAGATTGGAAAAACCGCCATTCTATTTGAATTATTAGAGGATGATAGAATAGAAGCACTCCGGAATCGATTTTCCGGAACTCAAGAAGAACGGAAGAAAAGGATGAGTCCAGAAGAGATATTTGCCAGGACGGTGGATCTCCGGGCCGCGAAAATTCTCTCGGTTGAACGGCATCCGAAGGCGGATAAACTTTATATTGAGCGGATCGATATGGGATCCGAGGAGCGCACCATTGTTTCCGGACTAGTCCCTTATTACCAACCTGAGGAACTGGAGGGAAAAACCGTTGTCGTGGTGTCTAACTTAAAGCCGGCAAAGCTTCGCGGTGAAATGAGCCGGGGAATGTTGTTGGCGGCGGAACAAAAGACCGGTGCCGGGGAAGAGGAGTTGGAAGTCCTTTTCTTAGAGGATGCATCCCCGGGGGAACCGGTACGCGTAAAAGGCGTAGATTCTCCTGAGTCGTTTGAAGAAATTGACATAGACACCTTTTTTTCGGTACCCATTGTGGCGGAATCAAATACCGTTAAAGTGGGTGAGACACCATTGGTATGCGGCGGCAAAACGGTAAACACCACTGCCGTACCGGAAGGCAAAGTCGGATAACGAGGTGGAACTTGAAAAAGCACCCCTTGTAACCGGGGAAGGGGAGACGAAACCGGAAAGCCTGCTGCATACCGGATTTTGGGGAATCTTCAAATCGAGTTTCGGATGGGTTCCCGTAAGGTATGTGTACCGTTACAATGCCGGGGATGTTAAGCACACCGGAACGTTTCTTACTCTGACCCGTAAGTTGCAGTCAGGTGTTTCCATTACGTATATTCCTCCGGGGTTCGGCCTTTCACTGCCAATATCGGAAATCACCGAGTTTCTCAATCAGTTAGGCAGCGGATTAAAAAAGCATCTCCCGAAAACAACCGTATCGATACGGATAGATCTTCCCTGGCAGCTTCAGCAAGAGGAAAGTATTTTTTCCGTTTCCCGTCAGGCAGAAAGCGCGGGATACCGGAAGGCAGCCGGAGATGTCCAGCCGCCGGACACCGTTATTATAGACCTTACCCGCCCGGAGGAGGAGATCCTCTCCGCCATGAAGAAAAAAACCCGGTATAACATACGGCTGGCTGCCAGAAAAGGGATAAAGGTTAAATCCGGAGGTTCGGAGAGGCTTAAGGAATGGTACAGCCTTTACCGTGAAACGGCCAGGCGTGACCGGATAGCATTACACAGTTTTGCGTATTACGAGAAACTGTTTATTCTCGCTGAATCCGGCGATATAGCCGATGCCCCTCTGCTCCGGCTTTATACTGCTCATCACGATGGAGACTTTTTAGCGGGTAATGTAGTCACATTTTTTAGTGATACGGCAACCTATCTCTACGGGGCAAGCTCATCGGAAAAACGGAATCTGATGCCGCCCTATGCTCTGCAGTGGGAGGCGATCCGTAAGGCAAAGCTTAATAACTGCAAAGTCTATGATCTTTTTGGAATACCCCCGGCTGATGATCCTAATCATCCAATGCATGGACTCTATCGGTTTAAAACAGGCTTTGGCGGGAGGTTGGTACACCGGGCAGGTGCGTGGGATTTCGTCTGCCGAAGAGGTGCATACAGCGCTTATAGAAGCGCGGAGATAGCCCGAACCTGGTACTACAAGAGCTTCCGGAAGAAACTTGTACGGTAGTGGTACAAGTTAAAATCGGTATAAAAATAAAATTGATGTGGAATTAATTGATTCCGGGAATATTTAGTACTACAATATATGTTATGCAGACAAAATTCTTTTTTTTTGTAATTCTCCTTCTTTTGCTTTCTTTTGTTTCTGTGTTTCCGCAGGATGAGAATCCCTTTGGAGTAATCCTTTACGCGGAAGGAAACGATTTTTCTCTTTACCGGAACGGAGAATACGTGACTAAAAATATCCGGAGAGACGGTGTCTTTGGTATGCCTCTTTTTCAGGATGACATGATACAGACTTCAGAAAATACTTATTTAGAAATTCAGCTGTATCCTACCAAATCTATTGTAAAGGTGGCTGAAAATACAACCTTCACCGTGGAGGGGCTTGCAGGCGGTGAGACCCGGTTCAACTTAACGTACGGCAGGATCCGGGCAAAGGTGCAGCGATTGACTGGACGGGGTCAGTTTGAGATACGGGGAAAGGAGGCCGTTGCCGGAGTCCGGGGAACCGATTTTGGGGTTGATGTTGTCATGGAACTGGAGTCTTCCGAAGAAATCCCGAAAGAAACAGTCTACTGTTTTGAAGGTTCTGTGGAAGTGCGGCTGAAAGATGAAGAACCAACGGTAATAGAACAAAATGAAATGGTTTTTTTGGAACCGAAGGCGGAAGAAAAAAGGGAACCGGAAAAGACAGCGGTTACTCAGAAGATCATAACGTTCTGGAGTGTAAACGATTTTAAGGAACAGCCGGTGGAACCGGAAAATTTGGATCAAAAATTTCCCGGTCTGTTTAAAAAGGTGGAAGAGATCACCGGCAGACCGGTGGTAACCGAGAGGAAGGGAGAGCCTATTCAAGTTCCCGAAAAGGAGCCGATTGAGGAAAAGGAACCCCCAAAGGAGACACAAAGGGTCAAGTTTTTCCTCAAGGATTATCAGGCGCTCAGTTTTGGATACGGTCTTTTCGCCGGAGGAATCCTCCTGGAAGGCGCGGGTTTTGCCTTAGCCTATGCCGGAGAAGGAATATGGAGCTGGCTCGATATACCTCAGAACCGTACATTAGGACATGCCTTTATGATTTCCGGCGGTGTAATAACAGTCACAGGAGTTGCCGCCATCGTTATCGGCTATCTGCTTAAATGATGCTGTTATTCAGAGAGTTTCTATCAGTTCATCTTTCTGACGGTCTATATCGTCAATTACCCAGTCGCCGCCGTCTTTGATCATATGAAGCCGGTCGATCCTTTCATATACTCCTGTGGAATCTTCAGGAATATTTTCAGATACATTTTCCGAATAACTCTGAAATATCGGCATCCACTTTAGATATTCCGCCCGAAACATTTTTGTTTCCTCGTTATTATCACCGTCGCGGATTTCTTCATATTCCAAGTTGGATACACCGTATAAATTGGTATGCGGAGGCAGAGATGGGCGGTCATTCTCAATCCATACCCTGGGATCCGCAAGTCCCGTTGCCCCTTCCATAGCATACCGTTCCCGGGTCATAATGAAGAGATTCATCACTTCCCGTACCTCCCCGTTTCCGGCTTTTCCCACTACGGTGTCCTCCATCAGGGTATGATCGAGTTCGTTCATACTGTAATAGAAGGTTTGGAGCACCTCCTCGGCGGAGAATCCGGCGGTAGCCCGGGGTTTTAAAGCGTTGGAAATTATACTAATAGGTATGGAGAGGATTAGGACCGCTGCAGCGGCAATGACAAATCCTTTGCGCCAGTTTTTTTGCGCGAATATTCTGCGCTGGTAATTTTTTTCCGACTTGGATTCTTTCTCCGATGCTCTTTTAAGTATTTCTTTTTTCTCTTCCTCCGGAATGTCTTCAAAAATATCGCCTTCAAGCCATTCCCGGAGCACTTTCCTCCATTCATCCAAAGTGCTTATTTTTTTCCCCGCGCCAGTTGTGATATTTTGGTATATAAAATCTGAGACATCTTTCCGTATCTCCGGTTTTTTCATTCGGGGAGGCAGGATTTGCATTTTCCGCATACGGTCGTGGATATCTTCTTCGGAATCGGAAAAGTACGGGAAATCATCTGTAAGGATACGGTAGCTCATGGTTCCGAACACAAAGGCAAGGTTTAAATTTCCCTTTAAGTCAGGATGATTGTACGCCTCGTACTCCCTCATTCTTTTTTTTGTGTCCTGATTGTCCATGATAATGGAAGTCATCTCTTCAGGAAGAAGCATTATTTTCCAATCCTTTATTCCTGTCTCGGCTTCATCCAGAAAAAGTACCCCCCTGCCGTGAATCCGCTGAAATTCGGGGTTCTTTTCTTGATACAGCTGAATTGCCTTGTTCAGTATTTCTAGATAACGTAAGTCATCCGGTGTTGGGTTGTTCAATACGGAAGCTAACGATTTGGTTTCATAATAAGGCCCGTATAGAAATACAGACCCCTCATGTTCAGTTACCAAAACCGGCCCCCATTGCTCAATTCCCCGCGGAGAGATAATCCATACCTTCTCCGTACCCCCCTCGCTATAGAATTTTTTAAGACCGTAACTCCCGCTTTTTATACGGGTATCTATACCGAGGTACTGCTTTCCTTCCTTCTCGATGCGTGCGGTATATTCACCGGTTTTCTGAATTTCCATCTATGTCCACCTATTTCGGATACTATTTGGGAATGGAGGTTCATTAATCGAATTGAATTTACCCTGTTAGAAGAGATTCGTCAAATACTATGGCAGAAAAAATGTATAACTCCGCCACTCCCGTTTTCCAGCAATTTGTAGGCAGTCCTGCCTTTAAACAGGTGTGGGAGAGAAATGTCTCGCGGTCCCACCTTTGTTCCTCGGCAACCTGAGGAAGCAGAACTCCCGAGGAGTACCCGCTTTTAATGTAGATTCCATGGGTTCCCACTACAACTTGCTCGGGGTTTTCGATTCTGTGTAATGGACTCAAGGCGGAGATCTCAAACTCAAGTTCGGGGAGCTCCGGGAGACGCACGGGGGAAAACCTCGGGTCCTTTAACCCGCTGGAAACAGCCATCTCTTTTATGGTGTCCACCAATGGGTGTATACCGATTATTTGACCGATACATCCCCGAAGCTGCCGTTCCGGGCCCTTTTTATGAAGAGTAACGAAGGCTCCGCATACCGTTTCGATTTTTTTTGTCGGCTCGGGATAGACGGCGGTCCTTCCTTCGAGTTTCGATGTAAGGGATTCCCGGGCGGTCTTAAGAAGTACTTTTTTATCTTTTTCTGAGAGAATAAACTCCTGCATGATATCCTGCCTTTCGTCTATTTTATCGCCAAGGCCGCGTATTGTACAGTGTTAACGGTATCCCCGTTTGTTTGACAGGAGTCTCCCCGCAGAAGAAGATCCGGTGCGTTAACAATTGATTTCATTGCTATGATTGAATAAAGGCAGCCGCAGCCGCAGCATGAAATTTTACGCTTGTTGTACGCTGAAAAAAGAGAATCCCAATCTCCATTTTCGATCATTTCAAGTGTTTGATCGGCCTGTTTGGTTGCTTCATTAAACTCTAGATATGCTGTTAGATTACTGGTAGCTACCAGGAGGGTAGAGTGCAGATTTTTTCCAAACGTGGTATCCAGTGCGCTTCCTAAAGATTCACTCAAATTTTTAGATACATTTCCCATAAGTATAGGGACAATATCAGCCTCTGGAAATAGATACTGAATATACGGAAGCTGAACTTCTATACAGTGCTCCTCCAAATGAGGTATTTCATTTTTGATAAACCGGTCATCTTCGTAGAGAATTGCTTCTATGGCTGCTTCGTTTGTGGGGATTAACCCCATGGGCGTGCGGAAACTCGTGGAGACAGGAAAGTAAACCGCCTCCTCGGGATCTCTGTGTACCGGTCCGATTATGATAACGGTATCTATCGTTCTTGCCGCGGCGCTCTTATAAGCTCCGGCAAGTAATTTACCGGCAAAATCATAACCCGCGTGAGGAGTAAGGATCGCCTGAACACCATCCGATATCACGGGAGATTGCTGTATATATGAGCCTATGCTGTTTTTTAACTCGTACTCCGTCGCCGGGTAGAATATGCAGTCAACTATAGGCTCTCTAATGTAGGAATCATTCTGCGATTCCCTCCGATAACGGTCCATATATAATAGTATTGTAGCTTTCTGCTCTAAAATCAATATTTTTTGGAAGGAAATTCTTAAGCGCTACATAATATTGCTAATTTTATCCTTATCAAGCCTTATAGACAAATTTTTTTCTTGAGTTGGAAGAACAGTCCCCTTTTTTTCACCCTTTGCGCGTCTTAGGTACTTTACTCTGGTATAATAAACCTCTCCTTTACCGGAATTTCTTCCTTTGCTGTAGTAGAGTGCAAGATTCCCCGCATCTAATAGTACTTCCAGCGGTACACTTTTCCCGGGAATATCCTTTATAAAAACGTAAGCACCAGGATAATCCCGCGCGTGAAGCCAGTAATCGTTGCCCCGGACATGTTTCCGAAGGAGCTGGTCGTTTTCATTTGCGGTCCTTCCTACCAGTATGGTGAAATTGTTGGAGGAGAAGGTTAGCCCGGGTTTTCCTTCATCTTCGGGTTTTTTTGATTCTCTCCGGTGTTTTTCGATATAGGATTCTAATTGCTCCAAGCTGTTGGAATCCATCAGCTGCCGGAATTGTTTTTCCTGCCGGATTAAATTGTGCCTTTGGTTTTTAATCCGTTCCTTTAGATTTTCATATCCTGATTTTTCCTTTTTATAAAGTTCGTAGTATTTACCGCTGTTCTCCTCGGGGCTAAGGTTAGGATCTAACTGGATGCGGACAGGTCTGTTTTCATTGTAGAAATCTTCCGCGTCCAGCCAGGACTGACCGGGGCTTATTTTATGGATATTAGAAATAATTATATCACCCCATTCCTTGTAGCGGGGAAAGTCGGAGAAATCTTCCATCTGTTTCTGTAGTTTTGTCAAATTTCTCTTAACTTTTCCGGTAATCCCTTCATAGATTTGGACTGCCCTGTTTTCGAGATTTTTTCTCCGGGTATCTTCTTCCATCCTGCGGTATTCCATTTCCAAAAACTTATTGAAGCCTATATCCGCAGGATAATTCCGGATAGAAAACTCTTTTTTTGACTGGGATCTTGTTTTCATTATTGCTTCTTTCGGATCAAATTTCCCGCCGGCAACTTCACCCCGGGAAGGACGTCTGTAGAAGGCGTCTAAGATAGTGCCTTCCCCGTCTTCCGCTATGATGTTAGCCGCGTTTCCCCAAAGCCTGACCCAAAGATTTGTCTGCTGTTCCCCCTTAGATACTGTTATACATACAATGCGTTCTTCTCCTAATTGAAATGCTTTGATTATCTTCCCGTTTTTTATTCTGGATTTTAGGAGAGATTCAAAAGGCGGGGTGGAGACAGAAGTTTTTCTCTTTTTTTCTACGGAGTGCAGTCTGGTTCTTCCGGGAGCCAGGGAAATCAATAAAAAAGTCTTATTCCCGGGCCGGTACAATTCCATTTGAAGGTGCCGGTAATCCGGTTCTTTCACCTGCCGGACAAAGCAGCCGGGAAGATCGAGTTCCTCCAGAACTAGGTCTATCTCTTTCCAATTGAGGGACACCTATATATCTTCCTTCCCGGCGGCTTCGAGAAAAATATCATAATCGCCGGGGGAGAAGAAAACTAAAAGTACTTTTTGGGGAAGTGAATTACTGTCTAGAAATGATGTGATAGTATCATAGGCAATTTTCGCAGCCTTATCTTTTGGAAATCCGTATACCCCGGTGGATACCGCCGGAAAAGCTGCAGTTTCAAAACCGGCTTCCGATGCGGTCCTTAAAGAGTTCCGGTATGCCGATTCCAAGAGCTCTGCTTCTTTTTTTGTTCCACCGTGCCATACCGGTCCTACGGTGTGAATTACTCCTTTCGCGTGGAGCTTTCCCGCGCTGGTCAGCACAGCTTCGCCGGCGGGCAGTCCGTCGGGATAATCCTTCTGACGGAGCTCTTTGCACTCCTCTAAAATGGCAGAACCGCCGGCCCGATGAATAGCCCCGTCCACACCTCCTCCACCCATTAGTGAAGAGTTTGCCGCGTTTACTATGCCGTCAACCTCTAAAGCGGTAATATCTCCCTTTAGAACTTCAATTTTTCCGTTGAATAACTGTTTCATTTTTTTTCCTCTTTAATTATTTAAAACCTTACGTATCTCTTTCCGAATTTCGGAAACAAGATAAAATGAGCCGGTTACCAGGACCGGTTTTCCTGTTCTAAGGGCAGCTTCCGCGGCTTTCGGAGGATCTAATTCAAGGATGGTTCGGGGGTTGATTTGGGTAAAAATATCTTTTGTCTGCCGCGGATCACTTTTTTTAAAGGTGCCGGGAGTTGTTATATAAACAGTATCAAATGCCGGGGCTAAAACCTTAGCCATTGCCCGAATGTTTTTTCCGTCCACAGCCCCGAATACCAGGATGCTGCCGGAAGGACATATTGTGTTAAAACTGTCTAGAACCCTTTTGACGGAAGATTCGGTGTGGGCGCCGTCTAAAAGAACTGGAGGATCAGTGGACAGAAGCTCGCCCCGGCCGAAAAGCTTAGTCTTTTCAGCAGCCCGTTTGAATACCTCTTCCGGGAAGGTGATGCAGCGTGAGGCGGCTATACGGGCCAATACCGCGTTTTCTCCCTGGATACGGCCGATCATAGGGATGGTAAAGCTGCTTGATGTTCCGGATTTCCAATGTACAGTTATTTCGGTTCCCTCTGTGGAAGGATTGCTCTGAATATTTTCGACTTCTTCGTATAGAAAGATGACGGGGCAGCCCAGCGCTCCAGCTTTTCTCCGGAGAACTTCTTCCGCTTCAGGATGCTGGGGGGCACTGAAAACAGGTCTCGCTGGTTTAATAATTCCCGCTTTTTCCCCTGCTACGGCCCCGATGGTTGTTCCCAGATATTCGGTGTGTTCCAGCTCGATCGGGGTAATAACGGATGCTTCGGAACTTACAACATTGGTGGCATCCAGTCTCCCGCCTAATCCGGTCTCGATAACTCCCCATGAACAGCCGGCTTCCCGGAAGAGGAGAAATCCCAGGAGGGTAAGAAGCTCAAATGTGGTGGGATATTCTTCTTTCGGAATACCCTCGTCTTCAAGGCGCGCTATTTCTTCTTGTATCGAGTTCATACAGGACAAGTACAATTTATCACCCGGATCTTTCCCCGCCAAGGTTATCCTTTCCCGGTAACTTACCACGTGGGGGGATGTGTAGAGTCCGGTCTTGTATCCCGTTTCGTCTAAAATTGAAGCAATATACGCGGCCGTTGAACCTTTACCCTTGCTTCCGGCGACATGAATCGTCTTATAGCTTAAGTGAGGATTATCGAACCGCTTAAGGAGGGCTTTCATCCGTTCCAGCCGGAACAACCTGGGCTGATACAAACCGCGCTCCACATTAAGGAAAGATTCGATATAGGCGAATCCTTCATCGGGAGCTTTTATCTGGTCAGGCATCTTTTCGATCCCGGAGCGCCGAAGCATGGGCCGGAAAACCTTCGTAATCCGCCAGGACTGCCGCCTTATAGCGTACCCGTTCAAATCCTTCCCGGGTAAGGTGTACCACGGAGGAGTACTTTATGAAATCCCGTACTGACACCGGAGAGTATGTTCTTGCCTTTCCTCCCGTTGGAAGCACGGCGTTGGGTCCTAACGCGTAGTTTGCCGCACTGAATGGGGTGCGGGAACCCAGGAGAATCTCACCCGCATTTTGAATTTTGGGAAGCAGTTCGAACGGGTCCTGTGTATGTATCATCAGATGCTCGGGAGCGAAACGATTGGTCAAGGCTACTGCTTCCCGCTCATCCGTAACCAGGTATATACCTCCGTATTCGGAAAAAACCTCGGAGACGAATGTCCTTCTGGGCTCCGGAAGTGCTTCAATCTTCTTAGGGAGTAACCTGGCTGTTTCCTCTGCTATTCTGCTGTCCCAACTGAAGAGCAGCGCTGAGGAATCGGAGCCGTGTTCAGCTTCTGTTAAGAGATCCAGTACGCAGCTTTCGGGATCAGCGGAGTCGTCGGCAATAATGATCGATTCGGAAGGACCCGCGGGTAATCCGACATCAACCGTTCCGTAGAGTATCCGCTTCGCCGCTGTAACAAAGGCGCTGCCGGGGCCGACTATTTTTTCCACGCTGGGTAGTGATTCGGTACCGAAGGCCAAGGCTGCAACGGCATGAGCGCCGCCTATACGGTATACCTCATCAATTCCGCACAGATGCGCGGCATATAAACACGCGGGATCAACATTCCCCGATTCATCCGGAGGGGTTGCTATACATATACGTTCCACCTCAGCAATTTTTGCGGGTACTGCCAGCATATAGAGCATGGAAGGAAAGCTTCCCCTTCCCCTGGGAACGTAAAGTCCTGCGGAGCCTATTGGCTTCGGGCGGTCCCCCGCTAAGATGCCGGGTAATACTTCCTGCATGTTCATTCCAAAGGGCTTTTGATGAATATGAAAGGTATATATATTTTCGATGGAAAACTCTAACGCCCTTTTGACTTCAGACGATAGATTTGACTCGGCCTTTCTGAATTCCGAATCATTAACCTTAAAACCGTTCTTCCCAATATCAACACCGTCAAACTTTTTGGAATATTCCCGAAGGGCATCGTCCCCTCTGTTTTTTACATCCTTTACGATACCGGTAACATCGGAAATAACTTCGAGAATATCATTCTCCGAGCGGTTTAAAATCCGCTGTTTGAGTTTTTCATCCAATTCGTTCCAAACCTGTACTTCAATATTCATACATACCCCCGTAATTTAAAAGATATTACGCTTACTATGAATGTGTCAAAGGCTGTGATGTTCTTTGTTCATAGAGGATAGTTTTGCGTGTTGCAGAATTAACTTGGCAAGGATATTGCAAATATTATTGATTAAAGATTACACCGGCCCCTTAAGGAGGATCGAATGATACATTATCGAAGAAAATTATTTATTTTATGGGTGTTGATATCAGTATTTGCAACAATATCCGTTGCGTGTGCCGGCGGTCAGGGAGAAGAAAACCAAGTGACGGAAAATCAGAACCAGGAAGTTGTCCGTACCGTTGTCGCCAACCCCGAAGAGATGCAGCAGATATTTATGAAAGTGGCTGACACTGCTCTGCCTATTGTTGTTGAGGTCAATGTGCTTCAGAACAGGACTTTATAGAGTACGGTAAAGTTATTTACGCGTGGCTCGGGGTTACTCATCTTGATCTTCAGCGGATGGGCATTCCCGGTTTGGCTCAAAGCTTGAATGTAGCTGATGAATCCGGCATTCTAATCGATAATATCCACACCGATTCTCCCGCTGCTTCCGCCGGAATATTACCGGGTGATTATATCACTAATGTAAATGGTGATCCCGTAGAAAACGGTGTCGATTTTGCCAGAGCTGTCGGGGGGAAATCTCCCGGAACTGCCGTTGAGTTTACCCTTATCCGGTACGGTAACGAACAGAACATGTCGGTTACTTTAAAAGAGCAGCCGAAATCAGAGGTGCTTAACAACCCGAAAAACTACTGGCCTGGACTGAATATAATGCCCATAACAAATCAAGTAAGAAATCAGGCCGGTATCCCCTCGTCTGTCGAAGGTGTAGTTGCGTTTAGAGTATTGTCTAACACACCTGTTGCCACGGCGGGTATAAGAAGCGGGGATGTAATAACCGCGATCAACGGGGAATCCGCTTCCGATGCAATTTCCTTCTACCGTGCCCTGAACAATGCCGGGGACAGTGTCACTTTTGATATAAACAGGAGAGGAAGGGAAATCGGTATCAGAGTCAATAAGCAGTAGCGTTTTGCATTATGGCTTGACTCTATGACATCTTTTCTCAACAATGGCAGAGATAATCCATTGAGGAGGAGGAATGCATGGACTATTCCCTGACGGAAGAACAACAGATGATCAAGGACCTGGCCAGACAGATTGCAAAAGAACGGATTGAGCCGGTAGCCCTTAAGTATGATGAAGAAGAAATTTTTCCCCATGACATTGTTAAGGTCATGGCTGATTCTGATTTGTTCGGGGTTTTTATACCGGAGAAATACGGCGGATTCGGCGGAGGCGTTTTCGAGATGGCTCTTGTGGTGGAAGAACTTTCCAAGGCATGCGGAGGAATCGCGCTGGCCTATGCCGGTTCCGCTTTGGGCACAATACCCATCCTTCTTTTCGGAACGGAGGAACAGAAGCAGAAGTACCTGACTAAACTTGCCGGGGGAGAGATGCTTGCGGGTTTCGCCTTGACGGAAGCAGAAGCGGGAAGTGACGCGGCGGGGGTCCGGACCAAAGCGGTTAAAGACGGTGATTATTATATTTTAAACGGTACCAAACAATGGATTACCAATGGAGGAGAGGCGGGTGTCTATACTGTAATAGCCCTCACCGATCCTTCCAGAGGAGCGCGGGGAGCTTCGGCCTTTATTGTGGAGGACGGAACTCCAGGATTCTCGTACGGTAAGAAGGAAAATAAGATGGGAATCAGAGCGTCAGCTACCCGAGAATTAATCTTTGAAGACGCAAAGATTCCCGCGGAGAATCTCTTGGGCAAGGAAGGATTAGGATTTCTCGTGGCTATGAAGACTCTGGATCAGTCAAGACCGGGAGTCGCGGCACAAGCGCTGGGAATAGCAGCAGGTGCTCTGGACCGGGCTGTGGCTTACTCCCGGGAGCGGAAGCAGTTTGGAAAAACCATCTCTTCATTTCAGGGGCTTCAGTTTATGCTGGCGGATATGGCTACTCAGGTAGAAGCTGCCCGGGCATTAACTTATCAGGCTGCTAAAGCAGTTGATTCGGGCGTTAAGAATGTCTCCAAAGTTTCCGCTATGGCCAAAGTTTTCGCCTCCGATGCAGCCATGAAAGTGACAACCGATGCTGTTCAGGTATTTGGAGGTTACGGGTACATGAAGGAGTATCCTGTAGAGAAGATGATGCGGGACGCAAAAATTACCCAAATTTATGAAGGAACAAATCAGATTCAGCGGGAAGTGATTGCTCTTCAAATCATTAAGGAGAGTAACAGGGCGTCCCTGTAGGGCCGCTTCAGGAGTAGGCATGGAAAAAAAACGCCGTTTGTTCGATAGATTGATAAAAAGGGGACAGGAATTTTTGGGTGTTACCTATCCCATCTTAGGCGGCGCTATGTCGTGGATTTCCGAATCAAATCTGGTCTCCGCTATATCCAATGAAGGAGGGTTCGGTGTCATTGCCGGAGGGAATATGCCCCCGGATCTTTTTAAAGACGAGATAGCAAAAACTTTGGATAAGACAGACAAACCCTTCGGGGTAAATCTCATATCCATCGCTCCAAACTTCCGGAGCCACTTGGACCATGTGCTGAACATAGAATTTCCCTGCATAATATTTGCCGGGGCTCTTCCTCCCCGGGATGCTATCTCAAAGGTTAAGCAGACCCAAAGCAAACTGATATGTTTTGCCCCCACTATAGCTGTTGCCAGAAGATTGATCCGGTCAGGTGTGGATGCCCTTATCATTGAAGGTAATGAAGCAGGAGGGCACATCGGTCCGGTGGCTACGGGGGTTTTAGCTGAACAGATCCTTCCCCATACCCGGGAAGTACCTGTTTTTTTAGCCGGAGGAATTGCCACGGGAAGGCTCATGTACCATTACCTCTTAATGGGAGCGGCCGGGGTGCAGCTGGGCACACGGTTCGCGGTGGCTTCGGAATCAATCGCTCACGATAACTTCAAGGAAGCCCTAATAAAGGCAAACGCCAAGGATGCCGTACCCACAGCTCAGTTTGATCCCCGGGTTCCGGTGATTCCCGTGCGGGCAATCCAGAACGAGGGAACCATCGATTTTAACACCCTGCAGCTGGGACTCATAGCTCAATTGGAACGGGAAGCATTAACGGTACGGGATGCGGGTCTTAAACTTGAAGAGTTTTGGATCGGCGGTCTAAGAAAAGCCGCAATCGATGGTGACGTAGAGCGCGGCTCCCTTATGGCGGGGCAGAGTGTGGGACTGGTAAATAAAGTCCAGCCGGTACGGGAGATCCTTGCGGAACTAATGGATGAAGCACTCGCGGAGGCGGACCGAACCTTAGAACTTGCTGAAGCTTCCGACTGATGGACCGGCATACGCAGCATCCCTCCTCTGAAACATACATACCTTTAGGGATATACCTGAACTCTTGTAAAAGAAAACCGGGAATTGTATTATCCTATACGAGGAGTTAGCAATGAAAGAATACTTTAAAACAATACCGAATATTCCCTACGAAGGAGAAGATTCTAAGAATCCCCTGGCTTTTAAATATTACAATGCCCAAGAAACAGTGGGCGGAAAAACCATGGAAGAGCACCTTCGATTCTCAATGGCATTTTGGCACACCATGAACTTTTCGGGTACCGATCCTTTCGGCTCTCCCACGGTGGAACGGCCCTGGCTCGATATAACGGATCCCATGGAGCAGGCTAAAGCCAAAATGCATGCCGCCTTCGAGATTGTCGGCAAGTTGGGAATACCTTTTTTTTGTTTTCACGACCGGGATATCGCCCCGGAAGGTGAAAGTTTGGCCGAGACAAACCGAAACCTGGATGAGATTGTTAAAATAACCCGGAAACTTATTGACGATTCCGGAACTAAACTCCTCTGGGGAACAGCCAACCTCTTTTCCAATCCCCGATATATGCACGGAGCCGCAACCTCTCCCTATCCGGAAGTATTTGCCTGCGCCGCCGCGCAGGTCAAGAAAGCTTTGGAAATAACAAAAGAACTGGACGGACTCAACTATGTCTTTTGGGGAGGCAGGGAAGGATACGCCGCTCTAATCAATACCGATATGGGACGTGAACTGGATAATTTGGCTAAGTTCTTTCACATGGCGGCTGATTATGCAAAAGAGATAGGCTTTGACGGTCAATTCCTTATCGAACCTAAACCAATGGAACCCACGACCCATCAGTACGATTTTGACTGCGCGAACAGTTACGGATTTTTGAAAAAGTACGGGTTAGCGGATTACTTTAAGTTTAATGTTGAAATGAATCACGCTATCCTGGCGGGACACTCTTTCCGGCACGAACTGATATACGCCCGGATTAACAATATGCTGGGAAGTATCGATGCTAATCAGGGTGATTATCTTTTGGGATGGGATACCGACCGGTTCCCTACCACTATTTACGAGAATGTTTTTGCCCTGTATGAAGTGCTTAAAAACGGCGGAATTGCCCCGGGAGGACTCAACTTTGATGCCCATCCCAGAAGAGAGTCTCACAAACCTGAGGATATTTTCTACTGCCATATCTCGGGTATGGACGGGTATGCGAAAGCCCTAAAGATTGCTTATGCTTTATACGAAAGCGGGGAGCTTGAGGATATTGTGGAAAAACGGTACGAAGGGTACACCCATGGGATTGGGGAAAAGATCGCCCGGGGAGCCGTAGGATTCCGGGAACTGGAGGATTACGCCATGGGACTCGGAAAGATTGATGTACCTTCCGGAGAACGGGAAAGAATCGAATCGGTTGTAAACCGGTATTTATAATCAGGAATTTTTACCATGAACATGGAAGCATTTATACTCGGGACCGGCGGCATGATGCCGCTGCCGGGACGGTATCTAACATCGGTCCTTCTGAGAAGAGAAGGGGAGCTGATGCTTTTTGACTGCGGTGAGGGTACCCAGATCTCTCTCCGGAAACTTAACTTAAAATGGAAGAAAATATCCGTCATTTTCATATCCCACACCCACGCGGATCATGTTACAGGTCTGCCGGGAATCCTTATGCTGTCCAGTCAGGTGGAACGGGAAGAACCGCTATATATAATCGGTCCGCCTAAGATTGCCGAATATGTGGAATTGAGCCGAAAAGTGCTGGATATGTATATAAACTACGACATTATAGTAAAGGAAATACCGGATCCCGCGAAATCGGAAGAGGTTTTTTCCGGGGAGGGCTACTCTGTCCGGTCTTTTCCGCTGAGACACACAAAAATTTGCGTGGGATACTCCTTGACGGAATCGAACCGTCCAGGTATTTTTTTTCCAGAGAAAGCGATAGATGCCGGAGTACCCAAAGGACCGATGTGGGCGGAACTTCAAAACGGATCTGATGTAACACTGCCGGAAGGACGGGTAGTTTCACCCGGTGATGTCATGGGTCCCCCGCGGCCCGGACGGAAGTTTTCCTATGCGACGGATACCACCAAGACAGATAAATTACCTGCTGAGGTTGCGGGTTCTGATCTGTTTATCTGTGAAGCCATGTTTAAAAGCGATCTTCAGGAGGACGCGGAATCAAAGAAACATATGACAGCCCGTCAGGCCGGACAAACAGCAGCGGCAGCGGGAGGTATCGAAAAGATGGGTTTAATCCATTACAGCCCAAGATATACTAAACCCGAACTTAAAGAGTTATTACAGGAAGCTCAAAAGGAGTTTCCCAATACTTTTTTAACCAAGGACAGGCAGATTATCAACCTTCCCCTGAAGGATTAAGATCAAACCGGTTTATGGAGGTGAGATGATAACAGTAACGGATATTGGAAAAAAATACGGGACAGTAGAAGCGGTCCGGAACGTCTCTTTCGAAATCGGAAGCGGAGAAATTGTCGGACTTCTTGGGCCTAACGGAGCAGGAAAAACTTCTATTTTAAGGATCCTTACGGCCTACCATTTTCCTACTTTTGGAAACGCGGTTTTGGACGAATACGATGTGGTGGAGGAGCCTTTACGGGTTAAAGAAGTTGTAGGGTATCTTCCGGAAAATGCCCCTGTCTACACCGAGTTAAATGTTATGGAGTATCTGGAGTTCATCGCATCCTCCAGGCGGCTTAAAAACGAACTCCGTAAAGAACGTATCGATTGGGTAATTGATGAATGCGGACTTTCTCCTGTGATTTACCGGAGTATCGATAAGCTTTCTAAGGGGTTCAAACAGCGGGTAGGATTAGCTCAGGCAATCATTCATGACCCGAAAATACTTATTCTTGACGAACCGACCACCGGACTTGATCCTAATCAGATAATTGAGATCCGGCGGTTAATACGAAGACTCGGCAAAGAGAAAACGGTAATCCTCTCCACCCATATTCTGCAGGAGGTGGAAGCCGTATGCGACCGCGTTCTTATTTTGAATAACGGCTCTATCGTAGCCCAGGGGACTCCGGAAGCCATCGGAAGTGAGCTCAAAGGTGAAGATATCTATACCCTTGTTTTAAAGGGTGATTCAGCTCAGGTCCGGGACCGTTTATCGGATCTTTCCATTGTAAAAAATGTGATTCATGTGGAACCGGCAGGTGAAGATGTAACGAAGGCGGAACTTTCCGCTCAGCCCGATCCGGGGAATGGAGAAGCTATTTTTGATTGGGCCGTTAGTTCCGGTTTCAAGATACTGATGATGAATCCCCGCAGATACAGCTTGGAGGATATTTTTATCCGGTTGACGTCGGCAGGTGTTCAGAAAGGAGGGGAGGAAAATGAATAGAATCTTACCCATCATCCGGAAAGAATTGAAGGGGGCCTTTAACTCCCCCATAGCATATATCGCCATTGTTTTTTATCTGGTGATACCTTCGGTTTGGCTGTTTTATATTCAGCGTTTTGTGGATGCCGATGTGGCGAGTTTACGGGGATATTTCGACATCATCCCTATCATTTTTATTATTCTGCTGCCGGCCCTCACCATGCGGAGCTGGGCTGAGGAGAAAAAGCTGGGTACTTCCGAGCTCCTCCTGACCCTTCCTTTCCGTATCGGAGAATTAGTGGCAGGCAAGTTTCTGGCGGCGTTCATTATGCTGCTTATTATGGTGGGACTTACCGTTCCGCTTCCATTGTCTGTGGCCCCTTTAGGTGATTTTGAAGCGGGTCAGATAGTGGGACAGTACCTGGGAGTACTGCTCCTCGGAGCAGCCGGAATCGCCATAGGGCTCTTTGTCTCATCCGTTTCCACCAATCAAATTTCAGCCTTTATTTTCAGTGCGGTAATACTGCTCTTCATAACCCTTGTAAGTTTCGTGAACGTCGTTGTTGAATTACCCGGGTGGTTAGCCGATTTTCTTAATTACCTCTCCCTGAATTATCATTTTGAGAGTTTTAGGAAAGGTCTGCTGGACACGAGAGATCTTGCCTATTTCCTTTTAGTAACCGCGGGATTTCTCTACTTTAATGCCAAGGTTATTCTTTTCAGGAAGTGGAGTTAGGAGGCAGACATGACCAAGAAGAAACAGGAAATAATTACATTAGTTCTGGTTATAGGCATTTTGATTTTCGCCGCCCTCAATACCTGGCGGTTTTTCTTCCGGGCGGATATGACGGAGAACAAGATCTATTCCATATCCTCCGTATCTAAAAACCTATTTACTGAAATTCCCGGACAGGTTACTGTCACCTATTATTTTTCCGAACGGTTAGGAGAAGCTTTTCCGCAATTCCGGCAGATTGAAGATCTTCTAAACGAATACGCCGCTCACAGCCGGGGAAAAATTGCGGTCCGGGTGGTTGATCCGGTAAAGGAGAATGCGGCAGGCGAGGCAGACAATTTCGGCGTCGTTCCCCAGCAGATGCAGGACCGCAAGGAGGGAGAAGTCAGTTATGCCAATGTCTATACCGGTATTGTCATACGCTACTTGGACCGGTGGGATACGATTCCGGTGATAAGCCAACCGGAAACTTTGGAGTATGAACTAACCTCCAGGATCAAGCATCTTGTTTCGGATACCGAAAGGAGCATCGGTCTTATTGTGGGCCGGGATGATCTAAATCCAAATCAGGAGCTTCGCTACCTTACCGGGACATTAAGCCGTACCTTTTCGCTGCGGATGTTGCAGCAGGGGGAGGATATTCCGGATGACATTTCTACCCTTGTCGTGTTAGGTGCCGGCGGTCTCGATACATTCGATCTTTTTCCCATAGATCAGTATCTGATGCGGGGAGGCAGAGTACTATTTGCTGTAGACGGAGTGCGTATAAATCTTCAGGCAAACCTGCAGCCTACGCCTGTATCCTCTCCCCTTCTGGAATTCCTTTCCGGCAACGGAATTACCGTCGGTAAAAGCCTGTTGCTGGATCAATACGCCTTACAGTTTCCCACCACTACCAATCAGGGAAACGTACAGATGACTCGCTGGATTGATTATCCGCATTGGTTTCAGGTTCCCGATACCGGAGCCTCTGAGGATCACCCGGTGACCGCGAGATTTTCCAGCATGGACCTATTTTGGCCATCTCCGATTAATATTGATGAAGGGGTAGAAAACGCGGAGATTCTGCTTCAAACCAGTCCCGAGGCCTGGGTAATGGCGGAGAACTACACTGTACATCCCTATCAAGTTTTGTCGGCCGCGCAGTCCTCTCAAGCAACCCGAAGCAGATACAGTGCCGCCGTTTCATATACCGGCACGTTAAGTTCCTATTTTACCGGCCGCGGGATCCCGGAGCGTGAGGGTGTGGAACGGGATTGGAATGAAGTCAAACCCAATACCGGGGAAACAAGAATTATGGTGGTGGGAGATTCCGATTTCCTCATGGATCTTCTGCTTCAGCGGTTCGCTTCAAACCCTGAAGGAAATTTATCTTTCATATCTAATTCATTAGAATGGTTAACAAACGATGAGGAACTTTTGGAAATTAAGACAAGAACGGTTAGAGACATGCGGCTTAATGATATAGAAAACCCGGGACGGAAACGGTTTGTTGTTTTTACCGCTCAATTTATCAATGTCTTCTTAATTCCCCTGTTGGTGATAACTTACGGGATAATTAGAATGCTTAAACGCCGGGAACGTGTACTTACTAAGCGGGAGGCGCAATAATGAAGTTTAAGGTAAAGATAATCGTTCTATCATCTATTTTCCTTGTGCTGGTCCTTACCCTTATACTGGGGACTGTATTTTCCCCGGAAAGGCGGCTTCGAAGATTGGCTGACCGTCCTTTGATACCGGAATTCGACGCGGAAGCAATAACTTCTTTAAGTATTCAAAAAGAGGACGAGACCATTTTGTTGGAACAGCCCGACAAGGGGGTCTGGCACCTTCTTCTTGACGGGAAACGTTTCCCCGCGGATCAGGAAAGGGTTCAAAACCTTCTCAACGCCCTGAAGAATTCAAACCGGGGGACCTCTGTCTCTGAAAACCCTGAGGAATACGAAAATTTTCAACTGGGTCCTAAGGCAGCCGTATTTACCGTTTCCACTTCACCGGAAACACCGGATCATGTAATCTTTTTTGGAAAGAGCGGGGCCGGTAGAAACGAAAGTTATATCCGGTACGAAGGAGGGGATACGGTATTTCTATCGGATACTTCAGCGGGTTTTTACATTAATCAGGGTTCACAGTATTATTCAGATCTCCTTATGGCACCTGAAGAACTGACAGCTCAAGATGTTCAGCGGATATCGGTACCGGATTTTACAATAATCCGTACAGCGGACGGGGAAGGCTGGATGTTCGGAGAAGAAACAGAAGAAGAATTAGACGGAGAAGCAGCTGAAGATTTAGCCTCCGCGTTAGCGGCATTGCGTGCTCAGGAATTTGCGGTATCTCTTCTCGATGTAGATCGTATCTCAGAGAAATCGGAGGAAATAACCTTTTTAACGGGCAGTACGGAGACTGTAACCTACACTATTTTAGGAGCAGCAGCAGATAATAAGTATTTAGCTGAAAGTTCCGTAAAACTAAATGAAGAAGGGTATCCATACCGGTATCTTATAAGCGAATACACCTATAATCGGATAATGAAGAGCAGGGAAGAAATACTGGTAAAAGCGGAGAGTAAAGAAACAGCGGAATAAATATTTACTTTGCGGCTTTTCCCTTTTGCCGTTTTGAGGAGAGGTAATCCCTGTACTTATTGGGGTCGGGCCGGAACCCTACAATTGGGTTGCGTTCATCTGTCTTCTTTAATGCTAAGGTTGATTCTACAATAAGCCGTTCTCCGTCGATCAGTCTGCCGTTTCGGGAGGATAGACCAAAGGAGCGCCGGGGCTCCTCCGCACCGGATGTTTTCTCCTGGTACCGTTCCGCCATCCCTATAGCTTCATCAAGATTAGTGTTTGCTAATATTACGGCAAAGATATTTTCGCTGTACTGAAAAATCATATCCTCAAAAGTAAAGAAACCGGTAAGATTCCCGGCTTCCGCCCCTATCTCGTCGTCGTATTCCATATGGGAGACCCGCATGAGCAGTAAAGTAAGATCCTGCTCGTTTGCGGCGGAACGTTCCAACTCCGAACTTAATCTTTTCTCCAGATAAGTGCCGTGACTTAAGCCTGTCCTTGGATTGAACAGTCCTGGATTTTCTTCACTTAAGTCTTTAAACCCTTCACTTATTTCCGGTGGAGGAGACTGTATGATTTTTTCAGCCGGATATTTTTGTTTTTCGTATGCTGTTTTACCGGAACTTCCTGCAGCCGCGGTTCGGGGTTCCCTGCCTGAGAATCCGCTTATGATTAACAGAGCTCCTGTAAGTACCGCGAATCCCGCCAGGATGAAGAGGGCATCTGTTAATAGCGGGAAAATATCTTCTTCATTAATAACTGTAAACACACCAGCTGCTAGAAAGGAAGAGTTGAATTGTTTAAGAGGAAGAACAGTCTTGTTCTGGTATAAGCGGTTATGCTCAATTTCCGGAACCTTTTGCTGATCCTTCAGCAGATTAATGTTCCCGTCTAATGATGATGGATTCCGCGCGCTTAAATATACGGTGCCGTAATCCTCCGAATAGATAGTGTAGGATATAAGCCTTTCATATCCCCTGTAGGCTTCCCGCATAAAGGACAGGAAGTTTTCCGTGTCGAGGGTCCCTTCGGTCTTCCACAGATCAGATGCCGCGTTGGTAAGGTCTTCGAATTGTTCCATGGTGACTGCGATATTGTTAGCCCGGATACGGAACGTTCTAACGGCTAAAAATGAGAACACAAAGAGAAAAAACAAAATACTAAAAATAGTAAACAGGCAGGTTACATTTTTTCTCATGCCCATTATTATACCTTAAAATTTTGTGTATGAAAACTTTTTTTTCTCCTCTGCAAGGAGAAAGAAAGTCCGGATCAAAGGGGCGCTCCCTGTTCCTTAAGAATTTTCCTGACTTTTGTGCCGTCAATTTCGGCGGGGCTGCATTTCCGCTGTAAGCTCAAGCAAGCGCCGATTCCCGCTCCCTGCCCTATGGAGCATGCCGGGGGCATCACCCGCATACTGCTGTGAACAGCGTGATCCACACTGATGGGTCTGCCGCCGATAAGGAGATTATCGCAGTCTTTACTGACGGTACAACCGTAGGGAATTTCATACCAGTCATCTTCCTTCATGGGGATTAGTTCCGTACCGGTTCCGTCGGGATTATGGATGTCGATGGGATATCTGCATCGGGCAATAGCATCCGGAAATTTTGCTGCCGTTTCAAACTCTTTTCGCCTTAGGAAGGAAGTACCCGCGACGCGCCGGGTTTCCCGTATACCGATATGATGGGCCATGCTGTGAATCCTGCAATCGCCGAAGCCCGGTATATGTTTTCTGAAAAAATTAAGATACTGCCGAAGCTGCCGCCGGCCTTCTTTTTCCGCTTCTGAGAGTTCTACTCCATTCACTCCGCTCTTATGGATTATCCTGGTGGTATTAAAGTGGTATACGTCATCTTCAAACCAATCGAAGAAAAGTACATCTTCCCGGGGGCACTCCATCTCTCCCCGCGTTTTAGCTTCCTTGTATTTTCCGGTAATAAATGAACGGGGACCATCAGCCCCTGCTTTTTTTGTCTCTTGGATAAGACGATTTTTATCGATGTTATCCAATTTAAAACAGAGAGTCATGGGCTGGCAGTAGCCGCTTGGCCCTCCCAGCTGGATTTCACATCCCGCTGACGCTGCTAAATCTGCATCTCCGCTGCAATCTATGTATACCTTTCCGCGGACCGCGCTGACACCGCTTTTTGAATGGACAATCACGCAGTCTATTAGTCTGTTTTTGACAGAAGCATCAGTGAGTGCATGGTGGTAGAGGATATCAGCTCCCGATTCCAGCACAAGGTCTTCCGCCGCTAATGCCGCGGCTGCTTTATTTATAAACCGGCGGTTTCCGTTGTTGCGCTGATACCGTTCCATAGCAGTTATCCACTCGGTATAGACCGGCCCGTCCAAAGGTTTGTTTTTTACATCATTCGGCATAAAGGGATGCACCTCGCCGAAGGAAGCCATACCGCCGAGGCAGCCGTACCGTTCAATCAATAGCACTTCAGCACCGGTTCGGGCAGCCATAACTGCCGCTCCGATTCCGCCGGGACCTCCTCCGATAACTACCACATCAGCTTCTTTAGTAATTGGAATATCTTTTGAAAACTCATAATGCAGGGTATTCATCTATACACCATCCTTACTGTTGATTACACATCCGCCCCGGAAGTTCCGAACAAATCTAACAGCCAGGGGATTACTGTTTCGTCCTTAAAGTAATGGTCGCCGTCGTAATTCGCGTACTTTCCGAAATCCATCCGGTCAGCTCCTTCCGGTATCGGTTCCCGGTTTCGTTTTGACGGATCCGTAAAGTTCGGCATGAAAGAAACCGTCATTCCTTCCGGATATCCTGTTATCTCATAAGCTTTCCGGATCCGGCCGTGATCTTCTTCACGTCCCCCTTCGGTTACAAGAAACGGTTTTGGGGCTAATGCGGCCATAAGGTCTGTATAATCAAACCACTTCGCGAAACCCGGTATATAGTGCCAGAGTGCAGCGGAAGAAAGGTTCGTTACCGCGTCCCGGTACCGCCAATCGCTCGCGAAGTCGTTCCAGACCACTGCTTTTATTTCATTCCGAAGGACCCCTAAAAGTAAGGCCGGCTTTGCGCCTAAGCTGTGGCCGCATGCGGCAATTTTTCCGGAATCCACAAAGGGAAGTGTACACAACCACTCCAGGACCTTTATTTTTTGAAAGACAGAGTAGCTTTCATAGGCACGGCCAAGCCAGAGGAGCTGCTCACTGTTCCTCCGGGGATTGCGGTTTTGCGGATGGGAGATTGAAGCTGTTCCGGGATTGTCGAAGGCCGCGGCCGCGAATCCTTTTTTTACCATATGAAGAGCCATATAGTTGTGTTCACCGAACTTGTTTACCCATTCGCTGTCCCATGGTTCCCCGCAGATAGCCTCTTTCGGCTGCTTTGATCCTGGAATACAGATTACCGCCGGCACCGGATTCCTTTCCGCGGCACTGTCTGGAACCAGCAGCAGAAAGGGAACAGCGCAAGCCGGTTCCGGGTAGAGTTCCCATTCCTCCAAACGGTACCCGTTCCGTTTTTCAGTTTTAAGCAATTTGGGTTCCGGTTGAGGCGGAGGTTTCGGGAAGTCCATCAGTTCCGTGAGTTTTTCCCTCACCTCGGTTTTCCAGGATTCAAATTGCCCTGGATTAAAGGACGTTTTAAAGGAAAGGTCCGGATCCTGCCTAAGGAGGTATCCAACGAAACCTGCAGTGGTGTCGAACCGGCCGTCTTTTCGTCCGGAGTCTGATAGTTTTTGGGGTTTAGAATTGCTCATCAAAGGTATCCTCTCTTTACTCGTCTTACTCGTCAATTATTCTGTTCAATGGTATGCTATACTATCATGATTTTTTTTTCCTTAAAATGGAAAAGTATGATATAATTAAAAAACGTTGGTCATCATTCGGAGTTCCGCATGCGGGATAAAAAAACCCTACTTATTGTTGATGATGAAAGTGTTATTGCCCTGAATGAGGCATCATTGCTTAAGGATTGGGGATATAAAGTAATAGTCGCGAATACTGGCGCTGAAGGGATAAAAGCGGCACTCGAGCAATCAATAGATCTAATACTTATGGATATTGACCTTGGGGATGAGGAGATGGACGGCCCGACTGCTGCGCGAATGATCCTTGAGGACCAGGACATACCGGTGATCTTTTTGTCATGCCGTACCGAACCGGAGATACTGGAACGTGCGGAAAAAGTAGATTCCTATGGTTATGTTCTCAAAGCAAGCAGCAAAGATGTTCTCCACGCCTCCATTAAGATTGCTTTTAAGCTTCACAAAGCATATACCGAAGAGAAGAGAGTTTCCGCGGCTTTGAAGGAATCCCAAAAAGCGCTTCGGGAATCGGAACAAAAGTTCAGATCTCTGGTAGAAAATACCAATGAATGGGTGTGGCAGGTCGATACCCAGGGAAAGTATTGTTATGTAAGTTCCAATGCCGAGGAAATAACAGGATATCCGCTTTCGGAAATCTACGGGAAAACCCCTTTTGAATTTATGAAACCTCAGGAGGCACAGCGTGTACTGGGGATGTTTTCCAAGCTTGCACAGAATCATGAGCAAATACGGAACCTGGAAGATACGATGATTAGGAAAGACGGTACTCCGGTTATTTTTGAAACCAACGCGACTCCCCTTTATGATGACGCGGGAGCTTTCCGCGGGTATTTTGGGACCTGCCGTGATATAACCGACAGGATAAAAATGGAAGAGACCATCAAAGAGAGTGAACGGCACAAAAATGTCATTCTCAATTCCACCTCCGAAATGGTCGCTTTTTACGATCTGGATTTTAATGTAATCTGGTGTAATCAGGCTGCGGCTGTAACCGCAGGTAAATATCCGGAGGAGCTTATCGGCCTGCGTTGTTATGAAGTTTGGAAGGGCCGGAGTAACCCCTGTCCGGAATGTCCGGTAGTAAAGGCCCGGGAGACAAAGACCCCTCAGGAGGGGGAGCAGCAAACCCCGGATGGGAGATCTTGGCTCGTTCGGGGATATCCGGTTTTGGACGAGTTCGGAACTGTGACGGCTTTGGTAGAATTCGGACAGAACATAACGGAACAAAAAAAGATGGAAAAGAACCTGCATCGTTCTTTGCAGGAAAAAAATTCCCTTATGCAGGAACTGAATCACCGCGTAAAAAACAACCTTATGCAGATAACCTCACTCATCAATTTGAAGAATGCCGCTTTAGGCGAATCTGTAGATTTATACGATATTATCCATCAGATAGATGCAATCCGGATCGTCCACGAAAAGCTTTATACTACCGGAGATATAACTCATATATCCATCCGGGAGTATCTTCATGACTTATTATCTACCGTTTTTGCGTCTTTTGTGGAAAGACCGGTGGAAATAATTGATAAAATAGAAGAACACCGTATTCCCACAAAAACAGCCATACCTATTGGCCTCATCACCAACGAAATTGCAACCAATGCAATTAAATACGGATTTCCCGGCCATGAATCACCGCGGTTTACTGTAGCTTTCCGCCGGGATACTGTTTCGGGTACGCAGACTCTTATCCTTTCCAATACCGGCGCCCCTTTCCCGGAAGATATCGACTTCGATAACCCTGCCACATTAGGTTTACGGCTGATATCGGCGTTAGCGGAGCAGCTGGACGGAACAGTCGAACTCGCGCGTAAACCGCACCCCCTCTTGACAATACGGTTTCCTATAGAAGACAACTAACAAATGCAAAGTATTAATATAGGTTCCGATACAGCACTGTTTTTTGATGATAGGTATATAGCTGAATCGGAGGGTGTACGCATAATCCCTAAGGAAGCTGAACGATGCGGTAGAATTCTCGAGGGAGACCGCCCGTGGGAACCCTACGGAACAATTCTCCCGGTGGTTATCCGCTATGGGAATCGGTACTATCTCTACTATACCGCCCCCCAGAAAAATTACCAGCTTGGCATAAAAGAGCGGCATACCTGTCTGGCAGTCTCCGATAACGGTCTGGATTGGGAGAAACCGGAATTTGGGCTGTTTGATATCTGCGGGACCCGCGGGAACAATATTGTTTTGCCGGGATGCGTCGGTACGGTTTTCATCGATCCAAATAACACGCAGGGAGCGCCTTTTTGGTGGATAGGAAACGGCGAGGCAAATCCCCTTTGGAAAGAAACGGAAGGAATGGTTTACCAACCCGGAAAAGAGGGCGGGGTGTATCTCTTCAATTCCCGGGATGGAATAATCTGGAACCGGGCTGCGGCGGAACCGGTTTTACCGTTCTGGTGCGATACCCTGAACCAGTGTTTCTGGGATGACCGCTTGAATAAGTACGTCGCCTACGTCCGCGGCTGGCACGATACATACGGCCGGGTCATCTGTCGGTGCGAAACCGAATCGCTTTTAAAAACCCCGTGGCAATATAAAATCGATCCGGGCCGCAGCAGGGGTCCCCGGGGTCTTTTCGGTCCCGTGGGCAGCGAACTTCCGGTGGTAATGCATACCGATAAAGATGATCCTCCCGATTCTGATCTCTATACACCCTTGGTACACAAGTATCCCTGGGCCCGTGAGACCTACCTGGCCTTCCCTCCGCTGTACCGGCACTACCCGGACACAACGGGAAATACAGACAACCCAAACCCCCAGGATACTCGGGGGAGCATCCCGAACGATGGACCTATTGCATCGGAACTTGCGGTAAGCCGGGACGGCATACATTGGAAGCGGTTTCGGCACGCATATATCCGGCAGGGATTAATCGGAGAGCAGGACGGCGGCGGAGATATTCGAATGGGTTTGGGAATGATCCGGGACGGCAAGTATATAACGCAGTATTATATGGGGAAAGGGTATCCCCACAAGCTTCGCAGAGAGCCGCCCTTTACCGCTGTTTTCCGGTCCCGTCAGAGACTGGACGGATTTGCCGCTGCCCAATTTGGCAATGACGGCGGCTGGATAATCACACCGTATTTTACGTTTCGGGGTGCTAGGCTGGCAGTAAATGCCGATTGCGGCGCGCGGGGAGAAACGTGGGCGGAGATCCAGAATACGCAAGGCACTGGTATACCCGGATTTACCCTGGCCGAATGTATTTCCGCTGACCGAAACGATACGGAGCAGGAAATCCGGTGGCGGAGCGGGGCGAATGTTTTGTCTCTCCAGGATAAGCCCGTCCGTCTGCGCCTATTCGCCAGATCTGCTGATCTCTTCGGATTCAGGTTTGGATAAAAATTTGTATTAAACGGAATCGCCCATTACACTGGTAGTATCGATTGTAACCTAAAAATGTATCCGGAGGCCTGCCTGTGTTTCTTTCCGCAAAAAGAACCATTTTACTGCCGTTTATGATCCTGATAACTGTTTCTCTGCTGATGTCACAGGACCGTTCTAGTCCTCAGACCGTCACACGGGCACAAGTGGTTCAGGCTTTGAGGGAGTTAGAAGATGCTAAGGCAGGGTACACCGGGAGTACTACAGAGACTGAACGGGAGACGGCAGGTAAAATTCTCCAAAACGCGTTTGTCCGGTACCGTAAGCTGCTCACTATATACCAGGATTCTGCATTACAGAACATCGATGTTACTGCTCAAGCCGCCGCTCAATCAGAGCCCGGAGGAGCATCCGCGGCGGGCCCGCCTCCCGTTAGGTATGGAGACGGGGGAAGCCCCGGTTCTCCTCCGTCCGGAGCTGCGGACGGCTGGCAGAATGAAAGTAGATTTATAACGCTTTACCGGGAAGCTGAGGAATCGGAGGAAGGCTATCTTGTAGACCGGTACATTAAGGAATTCCGTATCCATGATAACTGGGTCCATGAGGGCTATGTGTATGTATGGTTTTCCCTGGATCATTATGATCAGACCGTTAGAATCGATGGAACACTCGTCGATTATACCCCGAAGATCCATGTGTTTTACCGCGGCGCGGAAGCTGAATATACCTTTGCGGGTCCGACACTTACTGCGGGAAGAAGACAGACGGAAAGTGAAGATGAACAGGGAAGAAAAGGCTACCGTTACACCGGTTTCATCAAACTTCCGTTTTGGGAGGAGTATCCCTTTCCGGAGGATCGAGAGAACGAATACCTCCTTACCGTCCGGAGATGGAAGGATGGTAAGCCGGAACTTCTCATGGATGTGCGGGAGCTGGATTTGGGGTATTCGGAGTACTCACGGCGAAGCGAAAGATATGATGAAGATGCCGGAGCATTGTCCCGCCTTATAGAATACCGGGAAACCGTCATTCGGGATGATGAAAGGAACGTGGTCCATGATTTCCTTGAGGAGCATAAAGAGGCTGCTGAAGAGTTCGCTATAGATTTTTCCCTCCAGCGGAGTTACTTTTTAGGGGGATATTATTTTGCAGATTATACTATGACTTATAGGGAATATGCCTTTCAGGATGAAAACGGCAATGACAGATGGATCAAGCGTCCCGCGGTGGTACTGTTCCGGGGAGACGACCACGTTGCGGGAGAAATGAATTTCCACACCGTCCTTAATGCGGAGCAGAAACTCCTGGAGGAGAAGAAGGAACAGCTCGAGGGCGGCAGCGAGCGGATCGTTCGGGTTTATAAAAGAGAGGGAACAATTGCGGACCGTAATGCTGTCGGAGGGAATACCCAATACACGTTGGGACTAATGATGTGGAGTACTCTTGACCGGATGAATCCAGCAGGTCCACAGCTGATTGCGTACAGGCAGACCGGAGGTGGAAATGTATTGTCCGGAGGAACGGAAGGAGCTTTTGACGGGAACGATGAGAGAAAGAACCTGCTGGAATTAAAAGTTCCGGAAATCCTTCCCCAGCCGGGAACAGACTCTTATAAGGAACTTGAAAAACGGCTGATTGAAGCCTATCGTGAGGCGGGGATAAAAATAGACAAGCTTTTAGCGTTCCGGGACAAACTCTCGAGAAGGATCAGAAACCTGGAATCTCCGGAAGGACTACCGGGCTATTTCGAAACCCTCGGGTTCTCTCTGGACAGTGTAGGGTTGGGCTGGATCACTGCAGAGAATGAGCAGAGACAGGCTGAAGTTACGGAATGGCGTCTGCGGGTGCTCAAGTCCGCCCATATTTGGTGGATGAAGATGCTCTCCGGGGGGAGTATAGAAGCAATTACGGCCGGTTTGCAACGTCAAGCTGCAGCTTTGGCCAAGTTTGATCAGGCCTTGCAGCTGGATGCCGAGGCTGTTCTTAAGCAAATCGAAGCAAATCAGACGTATACAGAACAGGTAATTTCCGGCATTCCTCTAATCGGAGATGCCATCGATATATACGGAGCAATCCGCGGAGAGAGCATGTCGGGAAGAAAGCTCTCGGGGTTGGAACAGGTTTTGACGGGAGTTTTTAATTTGGGTCCTATCGGCATTGCCGGAATTCTCAAGGTGCCGGCTGCTAAAAGGTTCCTGGTCAATCTGAAAGATGCCTTAGGATCTCTTACCGGTCCCGCCAGACGTCAGCTTGCAAAACGGCTGGGGATGGCAGGTACCAAGCTGGACGGCGCTTATGCCGCCCTTAAAACGAAACTATACCGCCAGGTCTCCCGGCAGATGGATAATCTCAAGAACAAGGTCGATGATGTCTATAAGAAAATCAAGCCCCTCCCCGAAATAAAGCAGTCACGGACAGTTTTAACCCAGGCAAAACAGGAATCCCGGGAATCGTTGTTCAACCTGAAAAAGATGTTCGACCGTATTGATACCGCTGATCCTGATGCGGTCCGTAAGGCTATGAACGAACTTCAGTCTAATAAGCTGAGTCAAGGGCTGATTAACCAATCGGATGAATTTGTAGAGCTCCGCAAAAAGGCTTCGGGGTACATGGAGGGGGTTTACAATCAAGCTGACAAAAAGGTCCTCCGGGAGCTGAACAGCGAAGATTATCTTACTAAAATAAAAAAGCGGTATCCCGACGCGGAAGGTGTGGAAGTAAAGGTGATGGGAGTAACAAACCAGAAGGCGGTTCCGAAATTCGGACGGGACCGGGATGTAACTTACTATTTTGAGATAAAGCAGAAGGACGGAACAATACTTAAGGTTGATGTCGACCATAATTTATCGGAACCTATTTATCAACGGGAGTTTTTTGAAGCCTCCACCGGTATAAAATGGAAAGAGGTTGGTGATACTGATGTTTTTGCGGAATGGGCTGATGAATTAGATCAGGCGGTAACCAGCAAATACCATGTGGAAGCTTACAATGTGGGTGATGCCCGGCTCCAGGACTTTATGAGTAAGAACAAAACACCAACCATAACCAGGCTGGAAGATTATAAGGATACGGTGGTTTACAAGTCTGAACACTGGTGGCACAAAGCAAAAGAGGCGGAAGATTTGAAAAAGAAGGCTGATTTTGCTGCTGAAGGAATGCGGCAGGCAAAGAAGCAGTACGACAAGATTATAACCGGCAGGCTGAAGCAGTACGGGAAACGGGTTGAAGATATGGTTCCGGCTCACATACAGAAGTCTATGGATATTTTCGAAAAGGTCGAGAAGATGGAGTTGACTCCGCTGGAAGCTGAGAAGATGCTGGAAGCGCTGACCCCGGCGGGTAGATCCCTTTCTCTAACCAAGGAAGGTGTTGTTAAAGAAATGGGTGAGTTTCTGGTAAAGATAGAAAAGACAATGGGCGATGAATACCGGAAACTTCACACCGGAGTGCTGAAAGATTTTATATCAAAGAATGCCGATGACCTTGCTCCGGCGAATGCCGTGAAGCATGGAATAGAGCGTATCAACAGTTATCTTTCCAGCGGAAAAATATCCGGGGCTGATTTTCTTAAGCTCAGAACGGATCTCCTCAATAAAGCATTGACCCGTCTTGATAATGCTTCCGGCGGATTGGAAGCGCTGAAAAATTGGACAGTAGATGCGTTTAACCGGGGATTCGTTTCCCGGCCGGAAAAAATCAGAATAATGAACAAAATTGAAAAGATAAGAGGCTGATATGGAGAAACTGATGAAGAAGCAAACTCAACGGCCCCGCTTGCTGTTTTACATAATGACATCGGTTTGTATCTTTTTATTCTTAGGCTGCCCCGGGGAAGATGCAGGTGACTCCAGTCCTGCCGGTACCAAAAACCCCGGGAATGCTGAGGACCTGTCCTCCGGTGAATCCCCGAAGGAGGAGAAACCCGCCGGGCCCATAACTCCCTCCCGGGAGGCGGAAGCCCTTTCAGTTCCCGGTCTTACCTATGTTTCTCCTGTGTCCCGCGGGAATCTTACCGCGGGAGACAACCACGGAGACGTTTTACTCCCGGAAAAGCCGAAAACTATTTTTACATATTCCGCGCCCGCACCGGCTTACTTCCCGGGAGTGCTTTATGATTCCAGGTATTATCATGCCGATTCGGGAGGGACTGTTGCCGCTCTCTCCGTCCCTGACGGC
>CAZUAE010000018.1:52062-80956 GCA_964618265.1 uncultured Spirochaetales bacterium
ATTGTTCCGATGAAAGCGGGAGGAATTATTTCGGCCCTACCAGGCTCTGATGGAGATAGTTGGGAATGGTATCCTCCTGAACCTGTTTCAAGTAATCTGCTGGTTTTAGGAGATTATCTTATTGCAGGCAGTGGAGATTTGACCGTCTACTTTATATTGAAAGAATCCGGTGAGATCGCCGCTCGGTGGGATACTGATTATATACCCCGCGCATTATCATACGGAAACGGGATTCTTGTCGCTGCGGATGCTGCAGGAAACGTTACCGGATACGGAATTGAATCCACACCGCAATAGCGGGAAGTAATAGAAGTGGGTAGAATCATAGTTTCTGTAAAGGAAACTCAGGGAATAAAGAGAACTACCGAGCGGATTCACCTCCCATAAAATCGATGCAGAAATCGGATCCCATCCTTTATTTTCGGATAACAAACGAAGATAACGATGTAATAGACTATCAGGTCCGCATAGATGAAAATGATCAAGAAAGTAAAACTATTTTGCTGATTGGCGTAAAAGCGTTCTTCCGTTACTATATGATAATCTATTTAGCTGGAGGTGCCATTCTATGCAATCATTCGATCCCTCATTTACTGAGATCCGCACATTCTCAGCCATTGAAAGAAAGCCGGATTTTACTAACTTGCTTGCTGTTCTAAACGGTGAGGAACCAAAACGATACACCCTGTTTGAGTTCTTTCTTAACGATGATCTTGATTCCCGGCTCGCTCTCGGAAAGCAGTATGACTATTCTGATCCTCTTTGGAGGTTATACCAGAGAGTAGATGCGTTTACCGCGGCAGGATATGACTATACCACTATAATCGGTTCTGATTTCAGGTTTCCTACGAATCGGCAGCATCAGGAAAGTTCATCCACAATATCCCTGAATGAAGGGGGACTTATAACTGACCGGGAAAGTTTCCGGAACTGCCAGTGGCAGGACCCGGCTGATTTTGATTATTCACGCCTTGAAACATTAGCCGGCTATTTACCTGAAGGAATGAAGATGATCGTTAACGGCCCTGGAGGTGTTTTAGAGAATGTGATAGCACTAACCGGGTATGATACGCTTTGTTATATGGTGATAGATGATCCTGAATTGGTCTATGACATTTTTGACGCGGTAGGTTCCCGGCTCGTTCAGTACTATGAAATATGTTCCCGGTATGACAGCGTAGGAGCCCTCATCTCCAACGACGACTGGGGATTCAACACCCAGACCATGCTGTCCACAGAACATATGCGGGAGTATGTGATTCCCTGGCACAGAGAAATCGTTAAAACTATACACAGTTCCGACAAGCCGGCGATTCTTCACTCGTGCGGAAATCTAGAGCGGGTGATGGAAGATGTTATTGATGATATCGGATATGAAGCGAAACATTCGTATGAAGACAACATCATGCCGGTTGAAGATGCCTACGAAAAATACACGGGAAGAATCGCGGTATTCGGCGGGATCGACGTCGATTTTATCTGCCGCTCCACACCGGAAGCGGTTTATACCCGTTCCGCGGAGATGCTTAAGCGGACAGAAGGACGGGGTTATTACGCTCTCGGCTCCGGAAACAGCATACCGGAATACGTTCCTCAGGAGAATTACCTGGCCATGATCGCAGCGGCGGTTATGAACTAAAGAAGGAAAAGGTGTGAATTGCGTGGTAATCGGCGGCGGTTTTTAGAACACGGAAAAGCCGTTTATTCGGTTTCTTATGAAGCCGTTATCAGTTCTTTCGGGAAAGATCACCGCGGAACTTGCGGACAGGAGGTAGAAATATGAGCTTGAAAAAGATCGGCCGGCAGCTGATTGAACCCCGGATTGTCCTTCCCCTTACAGCCTTTTTCTATCTGGTGGGACTCATCGGTCATTGGTATAAGCCTGCCTTACCTATGATGTTGACCCTTACTCCCTGGGTGATACTTGTTTTCGGGATGTGGGCTTTTGCCGCGGCTCTTATATCTGGAGGAAAACCTTTGATACTATGGGCTGTCATCACTTACGCGGTGATTTTTTCCTTAGAAGCCCTGGGAGTCGCTACGGGTGACGTTTTTGGTGATTATTACTATGGCCCTACCCTGGGATTGATGGTATTCAAGGTTCCTCTGGTGATTGGTTTTAACTGGACCATAATCATTCTCGCACTTTCGGAGATGACAAGCCGGCTGCATTCCAATCCATTTGTTTCAGCGTGGGCCGCCGCCTTGGGGGCTCTTTGGTTCGATATAATCCTCGAACCGGTGGCCATGGCCTTGGGTTACTGGCAGTGGCTGGGGGAAACCGTCCCGCTCCAGAACTATCTGGCATGGTTTCTGATTGCCCTTGTTTTTTCTTTTATTTACCAGAAAATGAAGATCAAGACAAACTTTATTGTTCCGGCGGGATATATAGGTATTCAGTGGCTATTCTTTCTTGGGCTTTTCGTGGGAATCAAGGTGTAGAGGGTTACAGAACCAACCAGTGTATAATGACTGCGAAGAGCCTCTCAGGTTTCTCAGGTACATTTTAGGGCTTTACCAGCTCTTTTGTTTCTATTTATTTTAGGGTAGAATAATTTTAAGGAGGCGTATCTTGCAACACCCCAACATCATAATGATTACCTGTCACGATATCGGCAGACACATAGGCTGTTACGGCGTGGATACTGTACACACTCCTAACCTGGACCGGCTAGCTTCGGAGGGAATTAAGTTCGCCAATTTCTATTCCACCTCCGCCGTCTGTTCCCCTGCCCGGGGCAGTCTTCATACCGGCAGGTATCCCCAGTCCAACGGCCTTATGGGTCTGACTCATGCTCCCTGGTGGTGGAAGCTGAATGAAGGAGAAAAACATACGGCGGCGATTCTTAAAGACGCGGGATACGATCCGTACCTGATCGGCTTCAATCATGTAAACCCGGATCCTCATCAGCTGGGATACCGTCATTATCTGTCCCAATCGAAAAATCCCCATGAAACGGTCCGGGAAACCTGCCGCCTTATAGAAAGGGCAGGCTCCATGGATGCCCCCTTCTTTGCAAAGATTGGATTTTCGGAAGTGCACCGTCCGTTCACCCATGGTAAGGAAACCGGAAAAGGTGTCTACATACCGCCGTGGCTCCAGGACACCGAGGCCGTTCGGGATGATTTAGCAGAATTTCAGGGTACCATCAGATTTTTCGACCAGCGGGTGGGGGAGATCATGGAAGCCCTGGAGAAGAGTGATGTTTATGAAAACACCCTGCTGGTTATGACATCAGATCACGGGATTCCATATCCCGGTGCTAAGTGGACGGTTCGGAAGGCGGGTATAGAAGTGCCTTTGATCATGCGTCAGCCGGGTTCCTCATTCTCAGGAGGAAGAGAAGTACCTGATTTGATGAGCGGTGTGGATTTTCTGCCGACGCTCTTAGAGTATGCAAATGTAGATCCGCCCGATAACATACAGGGTATTAGTTTTATGGACGCCGTTCACGGTAACCCGGGGAAACCGGTTCGCAAAGCCGCTTTCTCCCAGTATACCCCGGAGATGAAACGGGACAATACTTCCCGGTCCGTCATAACCGATAGATACCATCTGATCCGCTACTTCGATGCCGGGCGGACGGTTGAATATCCGGCGGCGGTTCATCCCCAGACCTTCGCGGCCCACAGAGAACGGTGTAAAACCGGAGACACCCGTCCCTTCTTTCAGCTGTTCGATCTGCAGGAAGATCCATATGAACTTACGGACATCGGTCAGGACCCGGTAAATACGGATATTGTCGCGGAATTGTCCGGGATGCTCCTTTCCTGGATGAAGGAGGTGGGTGATCCGCTCCTGAAAGGTCCGGTCCGGACCCCCTATTACGAGCGGACCATGGAGGATCTGCTTAAGTATGACGGGTGATTCGAACATTTGGCAATCCCGTAAATCGAATTCCTCCTGCGATGCGGAATATTGGCGAGCCCTCGAGGAATCTGAGATTCAGGAAGGAATAAATGAAAAAGTATACCATACAGAAGTCACCCTTTACCGTGCCAACCGATGACGGAAAACTCATCCGGGAGCATTTTGGTTTAGCTGGATCCGGAACCGATGATATCAGCATCGCCCACATGATCGCACCGCCTGATTGGAGTGAACCGGAGCAGAAGCCCGAATTTGATGAGTACACCCTGGTAATCCGGGGCCGTAAAAAAATCGTTGTGGACGGTGATGAAATTATCCTGAATGCCGGAGAATCTCTCAAGGTATTGCAGGGAGCAGCAGTTAGATATTCGAATCCATTTAAGGAGGAAGTTGAATATATATCGGTCTGTGTTCCGGCCTTTTCTGCGGACCGGGTCAACCGGTCGCAGGATTAATAGTGATTCTTCCTGTTGATCCCCGTGCTTTGTCTCTAAGCAATCTCCATCCTGTAGAGCTGATCGCATGTCTTTATTGATACTGCGCGGTGCACAACAGCTTTAACCCCAATCTCCTGTAACTCAATTCAATCATTGACAGCAGCCGGTAAAAAGCTATCCTTAAAGTATGCTTTGGGGGCTATGTGATAAAGTTTACCCTTAAAAAAGAACAGCTGCTTAACCGGCTTATCAAGTGGTTAGTCATCCTCGGCGCCGTGGCTTATGTACCGAGTACTTATGCTTGTGTCAAAGAAAATCTTGTTATTCTGGGTGTAATAGATACAGCAGCCTATTTATTTATGGTATTTGTTTTTTTATACCCCCGGGCTAGTTTCCGTCTGCGCCTTTTGAGTACCGTTTTTACTACGCTTCTTCTGGGTGCGGCCGTTCTATTTCAAACCGGTACAAGCGGGGCTGGACATCTCTGGCTTATATGCTCGGTCTTCATTGCAGCTCTTTTTGGTAAAATCTCGTTTATGATCATGACAATCCTTATGACCCAGGCAGTTATCGCAGGATATGCAATGCTAAATGAAGTTGGTTTGATCGCTCACGATGCTTCGATAATGGGTATTGCAGTCATTGGGGCAAACATGCTGCTTGTTTCAATAGCCCTTTCCCTTGTAACCCATTTCCTGCTCAGCTTTTTACAAGAAGAAATCGGCGAACAGGAAAAAACGCTGCAGCTTTTAGACCATCGGGTGCGGAATAATTTACAGACAATTGAAAGCCTCGTCTATTTGAATGATATTCAGCTGGGAACTCCATCAGCCCTTTCCCGCAGGATACATGCTATTTCAGAAGCAAACAAACTGGTATTAAGTAATCCTTCCGCTTTGTTTGTAAATCTCGGCACATTATTACACACTATTTCTGATCCACGGTCAGTGAGTATATTCATACAAAAGGAAGTTCAGGTTTCTCCTGAAAAACTGACCGAAATTGTAGTTGGTTTGAACGACCTGCTGGAAATGCTAAAACCTTTCGGACCGCTTCAGGTTACCGTGGAAGACACTATACGGATACATACTGCCTCGGAACTGCCGAATCCTGAATCGCTATTGGCACGGACAAACGAGTCAGTCTTTATTCAGCATTGGGCGGTTTTTTACGAAAACGCTGCCGGCGCGGATGAGTTATTAGTTACCATTCCGGTTTAATTGACTGATCTAAGACATCTGTTTGCGGAGCTATATGATTCCGGCGTTCTCAGCAAAACCCTTAATTTCTGTAAAGTCGGCTTCGTTCAAAGCTGAGAACTGGAACAGCGCTACGCCGTCAGCTCCGCATTCGGCACCGTCTTCCATCTGTTCCCGCATTTGCTTCGGAGAAAGCTCGCCGGCGCTGCTCAAGCGCCCGATTCCATCCAAAACCCGCGTGTTTCCATCGACAAGATCAACCTGTGTTCTGATAAAATTCCGATGGATTTCGCGGTCGGTCGAATAACTCATCGGCGCAATGAAGTCAAATAAACCTTGGCGCGTCCATTGTACCCAGTCCTGACCCTCTATAAGGGCGGCACCGAAATAGTCCGCCCGGGCAGCCATTGAATGAGCCGCGCCCTTGTTCGAGGTTTTATTGTATGATGTGTTAACAAGCTGATTAATGTTGCTGCGGCGGAAATCAACGAATTTCACGGTTTTACCCGAATCCTTTAAGTCCGTTTCGGAGACGGTTTCTTTCCCAAGGAATGAACGGTATCCATTTTTACATTGCTCGCACTGACATGGCCAGGTGAGCGACTGACCGGTGTCTTGATACCGGATCACGTCCAGATGAATCCCGTCTATATCATAGTTGCTTAGAAGCTCGTCAATAATCGTCAGGCCGGCCTTGTGCCAGTACTCCCAGGACATACATGGCCGGCCGTCGCAGAAAATACCCCCGGGCGCACCGCTTTTGTAGCGCATGCGGGCGGTTTTTTGCGGAGCTATGTTGAAGTCCGTCGCCGGAATAACGGTTGGATGAACCTGTACGTCAAAAGCCTTTGATGCTGCAAGCAGACTGCTCAGCCTATCATCCTTATCTTCAGTGCAGCGCGAATCATAAAAAGCCTTTGTGTTCTCCGTTACAAATGGAAAAAGCATCCGAATCCCGGCCGATGCCGCCTGTTCCATGGTTGTTCGGATTTCTTCATCAGATCCTGAAAAATCTTTGCCTAAATGGCACCAACTGCTTATTGTCATGCTCCTGTTTCTTTTTTGCATCTAAGTATACACTAACCTATCGGTTTTCGAAATGTTATTTTTTCGGTATTATAATGTTTCGGGGGAATAGGAAAATGGAAGATGAAAAAAACAAACAAAACAAACAAAGTGCAGAAAAGAAAGCGGATTACGAAAAGCCTAAAGGAGCACAATCGGTATACGAATTAAAAACTGAAGACAGGACATTCGGATACCAGGCAAGTGCGGATTGGATTGTTCTTTACAAACAGGAAAAACCTAAGGCGGAGATGTTTTTTGTCTCCTATACAGCTGATGTGGAAGAAACACGTCCTCTTACCTTTGTGTTTAACGGTGGACCGGGAGCTTCGTCTGTGTATCTGCACATGGGAGCGATCGGTCCGAAAAGGATACGGTGCAAGGAAAACGGTCAGCCGCTGCGTCCGCCTTACCCGCTGATCGACAATCCTGAAAGCTGGCTTAAGTTTACCGATTTGGTTTTTATCGATCCCATAGGAACCGGGTTCAGCCGGATGATTGACGAAGAGAGCGGTGAGAAGAAAAAGAACGAAGGTTCGGAGAAGAAAGAACAGTCTGAATACTGGAAGGTACAGCGGGACTTGGAATCTCTCGGTGAATTCTTGCGGAGATATTTAAGCAAGTATCATCGGTGGGAAAGTCCGCTCTACATTGCCGGTGAAAGTTACGGCGGCTTCCGTACGGCAAAACTCGCTAAAATTGCCCAGCAGGATTACGGTGTGGGGCTTAACGGGGTAATCATCATCTCCCCCGCCTTGGAGTTTACCCTTTTGGACGGATCGGACTATGATGTGCTTCATTGGCTGGACAGCTTTCCCTCCATGGCAGCGGCTGCAAAGGTGCACGGGAGAACCAGGAAAAGCACCGGGGAGGAAGATCTAACTTCATTCCGCAATAAGGCTGCTGATTTTGCAATGAAGGAACTGTTGCCGGTATTGGCGGCTGGAGATTTTTACGGTGTGGAACGTAAAAATAAGGTACTGAATAAAACGGCAGATTTTTTAGGTCTTCCCCGAGGGACACTTCAGGCTAAAGCCGGACGGGTAGAGATCGATTACTTTGTCAAAAACCTGCTCCGGGACAAGGGCCTTCAGCTGGGGCTCTACGACGCAGCTGTTAGTGTGCAGGATCCCTACCCGGACCGGGACAATTGGTCGGGGCCGGATCCGACTCTCCATCAGCTGGAACGGGTCTTTGCTGCAGGTATCAATGCGCACATCCGTAGGACCATCGGTCTGGAAACAGACCGGGAATACAATCTTCTCAGCAACACTGTCAATAAAAACTGGCAGGTGGACACCCGGAAGCATGCTCTTCAATCGCAGGTCGGCGCTACGGATGACCTGCGCTACGGTATGAGTCTGAATCCCGATATGAAGGTGTTTCTCACCCATGGAATTTTTGATCTGGTAACCCCCTATTTCGCCGCGGAGCGTATCCGTCATCTCATGAAACTGACGGAAGAGCAAAAAAAGAAGATGACGGTCAAGTATTATTACGGCGGACACATGTTCTATACGAGGGAGGAAACCCGGCGGCAGTTTTACAATGATATGATTGGATTTTACCAGGAATAAGAAAATTGCTTTTTCTACGGTTTCTTTATAAAGTAATATAGAAAGAAGAAACCGGAGGCAATATATCGACTGTCTGAAAAAGTTCATTTTTATTCTCCTCGGTATAGTATTCCTCTGTCTGGGAATTATCGGTATCGTTTTACCGCTCCTTCCGACCACCCCTTTTTTATTAGCCGCTGCTTTCTTTTTCGTACCATCCAGTCCGAAGCTGCACTCCTGGCTTTATTCTAACCGGATTACCGCACCCCATATGCGGGCCTTAAAAGATAACAAGGGAATGACTATTGAATCGAAATTAATTATACTCTCCTTCGCGTGGCTGATGCTGATTTTAGGAGCCTTCCTGGCCGAGGATTTAATTGTTTTGCGGATTGGACTGATTTCTCTGGGGGTGATAAAGACAATCCTGTTTTTCACGGTAATAAAAACGGTAAGGAAATCTGAACTGCCCGGTTGATGGGTGCCGTTCAGCCGGAACATATTTTTCAAGAGTATGCACATGGCAGGTTATTTATAATATATCAATTTAAACCGGTTTGACCGGGAAATACCGCATATTTTTTTGCTGTTGATGACCGGCATAAAACCCCGTATTATGACCTATGAAAAATCCGAACATCATCTATATACTCGCGGACGACATGGGATACGGTGATATGGGGTGTAATAATCCGGAGTGCAGGATTCCCACCCCTAACCTTAACCGGCTGGCTGAAACAGGTATGCGGTTTACAGACGCCCATGCCGGCTCGAGCGTCTGTACTCCAAGCAGGTACAACGTACTCACCGGCAGGTACGCGTGGCGTTCCCGGCTGAAACGGGGCATCGTATGGGAATGGGACGGTTCACTGATAGAACCGGACCGGCTGACGGCAGCGGAAATGCTCAGGCAGCAGGGTTACCGGACCGCCTGTTTCGGGAAGTGGCATCTTGGCTGGGACTGGCCGACAAAAGACGGCAGACATCCCAACGAAACACTGCCGTTCGGGGAAGGTGCCGGAGCAGCCCGGAAGGCTTTCGGGTATGAGATGATCGATTACAGCGGCCGAATCGGGGGAGGCCCGGTGGACCGGGGATTCGATTCCTACTTCGGGGTCGATGTCCCAAACTTCGCCCCTTATGCCTGGTTCCAGGACGACCGTCTTACCGAACAGCCTACTGCGGAAAAGGCGCCTCACCTCTACGGGAATGAGGGCAAGTCGGTACCCGGCTGGGAGCATCACCGGATGATTCCCGAGTTTACCCGGCGGGCGGAAACATTTATCCGCGAACAGGGGGGGAAACAGCGGCAGGGAAACGGAAATCCATTCTTTATATACTTCCCCCTGACATCTCCTCATTCTCCGGTTGTTCCCAATCAGGAGTTTCTCGGTAAAAGCGGGATCGGATCTTACGGTGATTTTATCTGTGAAATCGACTGGCTTGTCGGCAGGATTACCGGCGCGCTGGAAGAGGCCGGGATCCGGGACAATACACTGATTATTTTTACCAGCGATAACGGGCCGGAAAACAGGGTAAAAGATGATGAAGGCGCCTACATCAGGGCAAAGGAGAAGGGACATTACAGCATGGGCCCTTACCGGGGCATCAAGCGGGACATCTGGGAAGGAGGGCACCGGGAACCCTTTATCGCTTCCTGGCCGGATGTGATTCCCTCCGGTAGCGTGTGCGGTCAGCTTGTGGGGTTAGGTGATTTCATGGCTACCTGCGCGGAAATAACAGGAACGGCACTGCCGGACGGAGCGGGTGGGGACAGCATCAGTATGCTCCCCCTGCTAAAGGGAGAGACTGAAACTCCGACCCGTATGCTCGCGGTACATCACAGCGTCTCAGGCAAGTTTGCGGTCCGGGTAAAGGATTGGGTCCTGATTGATGATCCTCCCGGCGGTGATAATGAGGAACCGGATTGGTTCAGGATGGAGCGGGGATATGCCGATGCTGATCTTCCGGGAGAACTGTATGACCTTAAAACTGATGCTCCGGAACGGATTAACATGTACCGGCAGAGGCCCGATATTGTACGGGAGTTAAAAGAGCTCCTCGTGGAAATTAAGGAACGGGAGAAGTAAATCAGAAATCTCCATATTACTCACCCCCCAAGGTCCGGCTCATTTCCGCGAGAAACTGTTTCCGCCTGTCTTCCGATGTGCGGTCCCCGAAGGCTTTCAGGGCCGGATCACCGGTTTCTTTCATCCAGTCTAAGAGCATTACTCTGTGGCGGGAAACTTGCTCCTGGTATTCCGGGTGATGGATGAGATTTTCCAGACCGTCGGGGTCGTTTTCAAAATCGTAAAATTCTTCCGGTACCCGGTAGAGAAATAGATTTACCCGTGCAGCTATCTCTTTATCCGATTCTGCCGCCCTTTTCATGTCATTGAATGCGCGGCCGCTTTGGGATTCATTTTTAAAAATTTTCTTTCCGTCGCTCCAGGGATTATAGATATAACCAAAACGTTTGGACTGAATACACCGCATGGGATAGTTCCTTTTTCCCGCGGTCTGATTAAACTGCGTAAAGACGTGTTTCCGGTCACCCTGGGATGAACCTTGGAGAAGGAGAATGAATGATTTCCCCGCGGTGTTTTCCGGAACATCGATTGACGCGGCTTCTAAAAATGTGGGCATAATATCGATCCCCGACACGAAATGTTCATCGTCTACGGCGCCGGATTCGATGACACCGGGCCACCGTATGATCCAGGGAGTACGGGTACTGTTTAAGTAGCAGTTGGTCTTCGCAAAGGGAAAGGCCATGCCGTTATCGGATAAGAAGAGTACCAGGGTGTTCTCTTCCTGCCCCGTTTCCTTTAGGGCTGATAAAACTCTCCCGACCGTATCGTCGCACCGTCTGACGGAGTTGTAATATTCCGAAATCTCAAGGCGGACCTGCCTCAGGTCCGGGAGAAATCCCGGAACGGTGACCTCTTCCGGAGAAAAGCTCCGGGACGGCGGGATTGCCGGGGGAAGCAGGCTTTCCCGTTCTTCGTACCATTCCGGACGGTCGTTGCCGTAAAAGGGACGGTGAGGATCGTGAGAGTTCGCCATGAGGAAGAAGGGTCTCTCTTCATCCTTTGCGCTTTGCATGAAGGTGCGGGCGTGGTGATAATAGACTTCCGGATTACGTCCTTCGCCCAATTCGTTCCGGTCATACATCATGTTCCAGTCGAAGGCACCGTATGGGGTTGAGTGGTCCACTTTACCCAGGATGCCCACGGTATAACCGCTGCTGCGGAGTAATTCCGGTAGTATCGGAATATCGGGGTGCCGGAGATTATGGAACCCTTCGCCCCCGCTCTGATGGGGATAGAGTCCGGTCATTATGGCGGACCTGCTGGGCTGGCAGACAGCAATGGTAACATGGGCGTTGTTAAAACGTATTCCTTCTTCGGCAAGTCTGTCGATATTCGGAGTGGTATCCGGTGTAGGGCAGCCGAATGCACCTACAGCATCCCAGTTCATATCATCTGCTACAATTAAGAGTAAATTCGGACGCTTCTGATTGATTAAAGCCATGGTGTCTCCTCGTTCCATTGTAACAACGACTGCCGGAGGTTTTCCGCAGCGGAATCTTCGGTAAGATCATTGTTTTTTGCTAAATTGCTGAGTTCCAAAGGGTCTTTTAAAAGATCGTAATACCGGCAGGGATCTTGGCTGACGGTGCGGGTTTCGCTGTCCAGCATGATACTGTAAAGATGAGTATGTGTCCGAACCGCAATTTCCCCCTTTGCGGTCTCGATGTAAACTTTTTCCCCATCATTCTCTCTCGCATTGCCCTTTAGGGCGGGAAGCGCGCTTTCTCCCTGCACTCCCTCCGGTATTCCGATTCCGCAGAAATCCAGGAGGGTAGGCATAACATCGATAAGCTGAGTAAGGCGGGTAATTTTTTCTCCCTCCTTAAAGCCCCCGGGCATCCAGTAAATCATGGGAACCCGTATTGATTCTTCATTAACCGTATTCTTGCCGAAGAGGTGGTGGCTTCCCAGGTTATCACCGTGGTCGGAAGTGAAGACAACCAGGGTATCATCATCCATCCCGTGGTCCTTAAGAGTTTCCATCATTCTGCCAACGTAATAATCGGTATAACTAATCATACCGTAGTAGAGAGCGGTTAAATCCCGAATGTCGAACCCCTCGGGCAGGCTGATGCGGGGTTTAAAGCTTCCCGCATCAAAATCGCCCATATAATAGAGATAATCCCAAAGGTAAATACTCATATATCTTTCATCGTAGGGCAGTTTACCGTCGATAGAGACGTTTCCTTTCAGCTTTATATCTTCCTTCCGGTACATAGTCTTGTATTCTTCCGGTATATCGAAAAAGGGCATGTGGGGTGTCGCTATATTATAGTAGACAAAGAAAGGTTCCCGAACGTTCTCTCTTTCGCCTAAGAAATCATCTAACAGCTGAATGTTATACTCCTCAGCCAGATCCTTCACAATATACGATTTACCGGTGCCGTCATGGTAGATTTGATTTCTGTTCCTATGGTGCACTTTCGGATAGACTGTTTTATCGAAACCAATGGTTCTAGGATGGGCTTCAAGATGCCATTTTCCAATAAGAGCGGTACTGTACCCTGCCTCAGAGAAGGCTTCCGGAAGTGTTTTTTCGGGGAATATCCTTCTTTCTAAGGCCGGACTTTCAACGCCGGTGTTCCTGAGATACCCCTGACATGTCCTCGAGTACTGTCCGCTCAAGAGACATGCCCGGGCGGGTGTGCAGACCGGGTTGTTCGAAAGGGCTGTTTCAAACCGAATCCCCTCGGAAGCTATGCTATCGATATTCGGAGTGCGGATCATCTTGTTTCCGTAACATCCGATATCGAATGCCCTGAATTGATCGGTCATGCAGATTATAACGTTCGGTTTGGTTTTTCCTGAGTACATTGTGAAAATATCACCTCTGATGTCTGATATGTTATATCATGTATTATCCCATTCCAGTTTTTCTTTGTCAAATAATCGAGGACGCGTAATTGCCGTTTTACTCATGTCATGCTTGGAATTATCCGTACCTTGACCTTGCAGACAGGATTGGCTATTATTTAACCGCTTCGGGCGACTGGAACCTGAAGTCAGCACATGTAGACGCTTGCCTGGGTGGTGCAGCTCCGGAAACCCGCGGCGCGTTCTTAAAAAAAACCGCTTGGGAGGAGATGCCATGACTGATGATGTATTTACCCTTATTAAAAACGAAGAACAGCGGGAACGGGAGATGATCGGTTTGATTCCTTCGGAGAATCATATTTCTCCGGAGGTCTCCAAGGTTCTTGCTTCATGTCTTTCCAGTAAGTATTCCGAAGGGTATCCCGGTAAGCGGTATTATGAAGGGAACCAGATTATAGATGAACTGGAAAACCTGGCCATCCGGCGGATGGAAGAGCTTTTCGGGGTTCCCTTTGCCAATGTGCAGCCCTATTCGGGATCTCCCGCTAATTCAGCCATCCTGTTTGCCCTTCTGGAACCTGGTGATACCATAATGGGACTGAAGCTGGGAAGCGGCGGCCATCTCACTCATGGTCATCCGAAAGTGACATTTTCCGGAAAGTACTTTAACTCGATTCAGTATGGTCTGGATAATAACGGACGTATAGATTTTAAGACTATGGCGGATTTGGCGGAAAAACATCAGCCTAAACTGATCATCGCGGGAACCACCTCTTATCCCTACACCCTGGATTTTGCCCAATTCCGGAAGGTGGCCGACATCTCCGGGGCTTGGCTTGTTGCGGATATCTCCCACATTGCCGGTCTTGTCGTAGGCGATCAGCATCCTTCACCGGCCCCGCACTGTGATGTTATAATGACTACAACTCACAAATCACTTCGGGGCCCCCGCGGAGCAGTGATTCTTGCCACCCGGCGCGGTCTCGACAGGGACTCTGATCTGGGTAAGAAAATCAACAGCGCTATAATTCCTGGTCTGCAGGGCGGTCCCCACAATGCTACCACCGCTGCCATAGCCGTGGCGGCAAAGGAGGCCATGCGGCCGGAGTTCAGCGCGTACACAAAGCAAGTGCGGCGAAACGCGGATGTACTTGCGGATTCTCTCCGGAAAGCCGGAATAGATCTTGTGGGAGGCGGCACGGAAAACCACCTCATGGTGATCGATCTTACCTCCTTTTCCGACGGTCTTGGTACGCAAGCCGCCTGCGCTATGGATATTGCCGGTATGTATGCAAACCGGAACGCCATACCAAACGAACCGTGTTCTCCCTTTTATCCTTCCGGTGTACGGATTGGTACCCCTTTGATAACAACCCGGGGTATGAAGGAGAAAGAAATGGAGCAGACCGGAAGGTGGATCGCCAGGGTTGTGGATATCGTAAAAGACGAAACGCTTCCCCGGGAAAAGTCTGAGCGTTCCAAGTTTATCCGGAGTTTTCGTAAGCGGATTAAGACAAATTCCGATCTCCTTACCATCAGGGAAGAGGTTAAGAGGATGGCTGAACCATTTCCCCTTTTTCAGTGGTGATTTCAGCTTCCACCTGTAACAGTAGTAAGAAGTCAATTCTTTCTTTCAAATTTAGAAAAGACTGTAACTTTGTAATGTGTTTTTTCTAAGTTTCTGTTGGGGACAGAACCCCTTCTCTTTGGTACCATTGTTCCCATATCAGTCTAGGAGATACAAGCGATGGATAAAGTGTTCCTCTCACCTGTAGGGAATGACCGTAATTCGGGCAGTATTGAGAATCCGGTAGGTACCATAAACCGCGCCCTGGAAATCTCACGGAAGGAAAAAATTTCTGTAATCGAACTTACAGACGGAATGTATTCTGTTACCGAACCGGTCAGACTCGAGCCCCAAGACAGCAAATTGACAATCCAAGCCGCTCCGAATGCCCGGCCCATTCTGGACGGCGGTATAAGAATAACCGATTGGAAAGAAGCAGTATTTAACGGCAGAACAGCCTATGCCGGGGACGTAAAGAAGCTGTTAAGTAAACTGGGCCGTCCGATACATACCATTTTTGCGGGAGGGGAACGCCGTAAGCGTTCCCGGTGGCCCCGGCAAGGCTGCTTCCTCCTGAAACCCAATACCGAAGAACCGCGTAAGGATCCCTTTCGGGGGACTGACAAACCGGTGCTGGCAGACCCGGCGGTGATTCCGGAAGGCTGGGACCTTTCAGGAGCGGAACTCCGGGTGCTCCATAAGTGGGTGGATGAACGTATGCCGGTTGCTTCCTATGATCCTGCTTCAGGAACAATAACCTCTCCGTACCGGAGTATTCAGCGGATTACCGGAGAAGATTCGGGATGGAAGGCCGAACGGGCATTTCTTGAAAATGTCAGAGAAGCGGTAACTGAACCGGGAGAATGGTATGTCGATCATGAGCGGGGGATCCTCTATGTAATCCCCTTTCCGGGAGAAACTCCGGAAAAAATGGAAGCTGTGGTACCGGTAACCCTTCAGTTTCTCCGGCTGGAGGGCCGATTCGCCGAGAATCTTGCTCCCGTAAAAGATGTCCAAATTCGGGGATTAACGTTCCGGTATACCGACTGGATACAGCCTGTAGACGACTGGGGATACCGCTTCGATCCGTATACAGGTAAAGAGAACTGGCCGGAACGGGATTCATTCCACCACTTTGTTAACAACAATGAGTTTGACCCGTCCTTTCAGTATGCATCAGTTCCCCAGGCAGCCCACGATGTTCCCGGAGTTATCCGGTTGCGGGGTGCCCATTCCTGTCTTATAGAAAACTGCGTTGTGGAGCATATCGGGTATTACGCCTTTGAATTGGGGGAGGGGTGCCGGGGAAACATCATCCGGGACAACACGGTAACCGATGCCGGCGGAGGAGGCCTGAACTGCGACGGCGGTAACGACCCGGACCGGCCGGTTTTGCATCTTCGGGAAAACATCATCCGGGACAACGAAATCCGGGAAGTTGGGCGCGTGTTTCTCGCAGCCTGCGGAATCCTCATCTGTTTTGGGTCTAGAAACCAGGTTCTAGGTAACCACATCTATGATCTCCGGTACACCGGAATTTCATGCGGATGGACCTGGAACAGGGGCCATCAGATTGCCCGGGAAAATCTTATCGCATACAATCACATCCATGATATTCGAGGTAATGATATTTTGTCGGATTTAGGCGGGATCTACATTTTAGGGATCCAGCCTGGAACTGCCCTCCGGGGAAACTGTATTCATGATATCGATTTTTACGCCTACGGGGGAAACGGGATCTATACCGATGCAGCCACAGCTAATGTGGTGGTCGAAGACAATCTTATCTATGATATCAAAGGCTCGGGTATAATCGTGAATCATCAGAACTGTGAGAATATCTACAGAAGAAATGTAATTGCCTTTACCGGTGATGTACCTGTCGGTGTAATGAGGAACCCGGAACGGTGGTTTTCCGAATACGGAGATATCGGACGTGCCGGGATACTTATTTCCAACATATTTTGTACCGGCGGAAAATCTGTGTACCGTTTTGCAGCTCATCCCGGTGAATTCGGGAACGAAACCCTCGCCGCCATGGCCGTATCGGAAGCGAACCTGATAATTTCAGCTGGTCCCGGTCACAGGATATCCGGCAAACCTCCGGAACTTGCCGCGGAGGGCTGGGAAAACAAGCCTCTTATTCCGTGGGCGGATTGGCTTCGGGAAGGACAGGACCGAACTACCGCTTACCGTGATCCCGGTTTTACAAATTTCGCGGGGAGAGATTTTACTCTTACGGACGGTACAGCAGGCGCTGAAATCCTCCGGGGAGCGGTTTGGCATCCCTGCACCGCTGGAAATACAGCTTACCCTGAATCACTTCTGCCCGCGGGCGGGGAAAAGGAGCGGGATTATCACATTGGTATTCCCGATGCCCAGGGCCACGATCAGTAGACAGCAAGGATGAAAGCGGGTGGTTTATTGTTCCGGCGTACGGATAAATGTCTCCACGCCAGGATAGTTTAGCCGCTTACGGGCAATATGCAGGGGGAAAAGAAAGTAATCGATATCAGCTTCCGTAGTAAGCGTACCGGAACTGCTTAAAATTTCACCGCGGATCCGGGTGTTATCTTTTTCCTGCTTAAGCACCCTGGCCCGGAGGGTCAGCTTTCCCTTGCTGGTGCGGGCCGGCTTTAGGTACCGGACCGTCATTTCCCGGGTGACTCCCGCTGTTCCGGAAAGGACCATCACTGCCCAAGCCCCGATCTCGTCTAAGAGTGTTCCCAGTATCCCCCCGTGAATCACATCTCCATATCCCTGGAACTCCTCACGGGGTTCCCAATAAGATACGATCTGCTCCCCATCGAGATAAAACTCCAGTTTCAGACCGATATCGTTTCCGCCGGCACACCCGAAACAGTTGTACCCGTCCATATTTTGATAAGGATTATAAAGTTTCTGCATAATTTTTCTCCGCCTTTTATCTGTTGCTTCTGTTGTGTGGAAAACGGCGGCTTACTCCATCACATTCCGGAAGCGGCATTTAACCGTTCCCGCTTATCGAAACTTAGTATTAAACGGTCTTCGTCCCGGTCGTAAATGTTTCCCCGCTGAAACCGTATGCCCACAGGCTGGTTAGCCCGGTACTGCAGGCTCTCTCTGGTATCTCCACGGGCGATAATTTGATTCTGCTTTTCTCCTAACCGGAGATAAGTCAAACCTTCGGCGCCCTGTACAGTGGATAAAATAACCTGCATTCTGCCTTCATCTTCCGTTGGATCAGGTATCATCCTTATGTCTTCGGGACGCACATGAATTATCACTACCCGTCCCGTTAGGGATGAACAGTCCTTAGGTAAAGGTATAAAACAGTAGGGATCCTCTGATGGTACCAGGATCGTCTGCTTTGGGGTTTGATGGATCTGTCCCTCGATGAGATTTGTTTTAGGATTCCCGGTAAAGGAAGCCACCTCCTTTGTAGCGGGATAATGATAAATCTCATCAGCAGTACCCACCTGAACGATCTGCCCTCCATGCATCACGGCGATTCGGTCCGCCATCATCATGGCTTCCTGCTGGTCGTGGGTAACGTAGATAGATGTAGCTTGAAGTTTCTTATGAACCGAAAGGATATGTTTCCGCATATGTCCCCGGAGTTTCGGATCCAAATTGGAAAGGGGTTCATCAAACAGGAGGATCGACGGGTCTCTTACGATAACCCTGGCAACTGCGACGCGCTGCTGCTGTCCGCCGCTCAACTCCCGGGGTCTTCTGTCGGCAAAAGCTTCCAGCTCTACAATCCGCAGGGCTGCCTGTACCCGCGACTTCAGTTCAGCCTTAGGGGTGTGGCGGATTTTCAATCCGAAGGCAACGTTCTTAAAAACCGTCATATGTGGATAAAGTGCGTAATTCTGAAAGACGAATCCCACATCCCGGTTTTTCGCAGGGATGTTGATTCCGGAAATTTCAGAATAAACCTCCCTTTTACCGAAGTATATCTGTCCGCCGCTGGGTTCAGCGATCCCCGCGACGCATCTTAAGGTGGTGGTTTTTCCGCATCCCGAAGGACCGAGAATAACCAGAAATTCGCCTTTTTTTATCTGAAGGTCGATATCCAGAAGCACCGGAGTATCATCGTACCATTTAGCCAAATTATTTATAAGGATCCCAGCCATAATTCCCTTTATAGAATATACTATCATACTATTCCGCAGGCAAAAACTAATAAGATTTCTCCGGCTTTTTCAGATTTCTGGTAATGTTTATCGCGTATTGCTACCACGGGCTAACCGGTTTATACTCTGAATATTATGGAAACAAAGAAACATTCCAGACTTATGGCCGTAATGTTTACCGATATCGTCGGCTATTCAAAAATGATGGAGCAGAACGAAACCCGTACCATGGAAATACTGGAGGATCATAACAGCATCATTTTTCCATTAGTTAAGGGACACGGGGGAGACATAATCGATGCCATAGGAGATGGACTGCTTGTAACTTTTAGCAGTGTTTTCGAAGCATGTAACTGCGCGTTGAACATTCAAAAGGGGGTAGCGGAATATAATACCCACGCAATAGATGAAAAAAAATTTCACCTCCGAATAGGTATTCACATGGGAGATATTTGGGAAGAGGAGAGACGGATCTACGGGAACGGAGTGAATATAGCGTCCCGAATACTTGATTTAGCTACACCGGGTGGAGTGTGTATTTCCGGTGAGGTGTATCATCAGTTGGCCAACAAGACCTCAGTTAAAGCAGTGAATCTCGGAGAAAAGCGTTTAAAGAATATTCAGCGTCCGGTAGAGGTGTACCGTCTAACCACCGGCACGGAGCGTCCTAATATAAAATCAGGAGAGCAGGATGAAAGCCTGTCTAGTTACATAAAAAAATCCATTGAAAAAGAACTTTCATCCATAGAGGACCATGAAGATTATATCGAAAATACTATCGAGTCCCGCTTCAAAAAAAAGATATTCGGATTTGTAGAAGGGACCTTGGACAAGGCATTAGTTGCTTGGGAGAATATGCCGGAGGAGAAAAAAGAGAAAGCCATACAAGGAATCAAAGATAAGGAGTGGTTCAAGGGCGACTCCTTTTCTCCGAAAGAAAAAGGCAAGGAGAAGGATGATAAGGATGAACCTAAGGAACTTGTCGGGGTTGGAACAGCGGCAACTTTGGGGTTCGGCGGGGCACTCCTTTACTTCGGTTCTTTCTGGCTGATTTTTCCACTAATTTTTATCGGTTTTATTCCTTTGGGTATCGGTTTGGGAAAACTGATTAACCGTAAGCGTAAATCAAAAGGCGGCAGATCAAACCGGCACGAACAGGAACGTCAGCTTATAGAGGCGGCCAGGCAAAACAAGGGGCGTCTTACCGTAATTCAGGTATCGTCCATAACAGACCTTACTATGGAAGAATCCCAAAAGCTCCTGGATGAAATAGCCGGAAAGGGCTACATTACCCAGGAGGTGGATGATCGGGGGTTTATCTTTTACTCCTTTCCTGAATTTCAGGAAGAGGAATCGGAATAATCAGTTATCTGCCCAGTAGGTTACAATGGTAAATTGCTGTCCCTGATGTGTTCTGGGATATGCCATTAGTCCCCACCGGAACCGCATATCCGAATCGTACTTGTTCTCAGGAATATCGGGAACCTCCCCTTCGATATAGGTACCGGTAGTAACTGAGGTGGAATAGGAATATCCGTACTGATATCCAACACCCGATCCCGCGATAACCGTTCCAGCCTGCACTTCGGCTTCTATGGTAACATTCGTGGGATCGGCTTTGACGAAGAAGTCCTCCTTTAGGGTGAGTTCCCCCGCGGTGTTGGTGCTGATTATATAGATTTGATCGGAATCATTGGTTACGAAAAGGACGTCTTCCTTCTTATCCCCCGTAACATCCCCCACACGCATGGTATCTAAAAGAGGATAGTTTTCACTGTAATGTGCTCCGACAATTAGTGCTTCGTTTTCATAAATTCCATGGTATTCGATATCCGTACCATCAACTACGTATATGTCCTGGTACGTGGCGATTTTGTCTTTTCCGTCGCCGTCGATATCACCGGCGGCAACACCCGTTACGTAGTATTGCGGACCTGTTTCGTAGTTATCGATACCGATAGAAGGAACGAAAGAAAAATCAGGTTCTGAATTTGAGTTCATTGAGGTGTCCAGCACAAAGAGCATGTGTCCACCGGCCGGCCTTCTTCCGCTGAAGGCTGTTTCCGGAAGCCCGTCTCCGTCAAAGTCTCCTGTCGCGACGTCCGCGGCAAAGAGATAGAATGTGGTAGCCTCGGCTGTGGTCTGTATATCGCCTGTATGCAGAGGAGAAATCATTTGAGGTTCCGTTACTAAATCATCGAATACAATATATTCGCCTACCAATGCGGAGTTGGCTTCTCCGCTGCCCCCTGCTGTACCTGTGAGGGTGTCTTCCACTCCGGATATTGTAACTCGGTTAACCTCCCGGGCTGTAGTGCCGGCCGCATCGTAGTCCACAATGCGGAGTGCCAATTCTTCAGTGGCCAGGTAATAGACGGCAATGACTACTTCATCAAGTTCGTCGCCGTCTACATCCGCTGCTACCGCTTTTTTCGGATGTCCCGTGGCCCAGTCTTCGGCAGTCTCGGGTTCCTGATACAGTACACTGTAATTCTCGGACTGGTCACCAAAGAGTGTTTGGTTCCGGTTCGGTACAAAGTGCTTAATGAAATAAAGAACGTCCGTCAGATTCCGGGAGAAGGATACCGGCGGTGGTTTACCGACAGTGAAATGGATCTTATCATCTGGCACGACAACGATGAAATTACCGGTTTCCAGCTGTGCTATGACAAGGGGCAGGAAGAAAAAGCCCTTACCTGGTATAGAGATGCCGGATACACTCACGATAATGTGGACGACGGCGACAGACCCTACCAAGGTAAGATGACGCCCATTCTGGTTCCGGATAGATTTTTCGACGCTACCCGAGTTTCAGAACAGTTCAGGGAACGGGCGGAAAAAATCGATAAAGAATTAGCTGATCTTGTAGTAGAAAAACTCGTACGATATGAGCCTGGATGAAATTTATCTATGTCCCAGTTCTTTTCCGGTTTTTATATCCAGATACGTTCTACCGAAAATGAGATTCTTCGGTTTTCCGAAATCCGCCGGGGCGGCATTTAAATAGAGGTGTTTTTCATCAGAATCCAATTGTATCAGGGTGCCGAGACTCTGAACGAGCATATGACGGGAACAGAGAGCTGCCAGCAAATACCTGTAATCCGCCGTATTATCCCAGTCCGGAATAGTACCTACCAGCTTAACCTTAGGTAAGTCGATCCGTACAACCGCTGCATCTTTAAAATAGTCACGGTAACGGTCTTCCCGGTAATCCTTCCGTTCAGTTCTGCTCTTCCCAAGTACTTCCGGATCGGGTTTGATTCGTATAATCGGCCGGCCGTCTTTAGCGATCCGGCCGAGAAGCGGTTCCAGTTCCTCTTGCCGCTGGATTGCTACGATAAGATTAGGAAGCAATGCAGTAATACAGCGCCGCTGAAAATAGTGCCCTGCTTCTTCTTCGGCAAATCCGGAAGAATCTGCCACAGTAATATTCCTTTTTCTCTTTGCTATTTTTCCGAGATGGGCTAATGAATCAAAGGTGGGCTGCATATTATATGATGGAGAAGTGGTCCCTATGAACCTGAGGTATTCCTTTTTTATCTTTAGGCCGAGAGTGGTGGGAGGACCTATTACCGACTGTCCCGGATCCGCGTCCAGATATCCTGTATTTCCATGTAATGATTTCCAAAGGGTTCTGCATAGAGTGGTTTTACCGGTATCAGGACCCCCCATGACATAGACCAATCCTCTCGAGGGAATTTTGCTCATAAGATCAGCAATAAGCGTTCGGTTTTTCCCTTCTGAATTCTGACGGGTGATGAACTATACTCCCTTCATCCGGTTTATACAGTCGGTGCAGAACTGGTAAGATTTCCGGTCCGTGTCCGGTAGACTGTTTGAGAAATGCATTACACATTCGGGATCATTGCAGTGACCTAAATTAACAAGATGACCGATTTCATGAACAGCTTCTTTGAGAACCCGTTCAAAAAACTTTTCGCTTTGCTTTTCTAATTCTTTCCGTGGATTAAACGTTAAGCGTGCAACAGATATAATTCCGACCCCCGTACCGGCTTGAGCCTGGCCGAAGACGAAGTTGAGATTACCGGAGTATAGGTCGTGGGCTGTAATTAAAAGATACAAGTATTCCCCCCGCGCTGTATTTGAGGCGTAGTCATCGATTATTTCAGAAGAGTTGTATTGATTTCTATAAGTGTCCAATGATTTCTGGGGAATAGATTGATTTTCTTCTATTATAATATGCGTTTCAAATACTCTTGTGAGTTCTTCCCGGAGTCTTTCCAAAAGGGATTGAGCGTTCATGTCCACAGGGACAATTTTTATCGGTTTCATGACGATCTCCTTTACATAAGATACCGCTTTTTTAAAGTGACGGCATCCTTTAAGAGCGCCTTGTCTTCTATGTTAATAGAAAGTAACTTTAAATAATGACGGAGAAAGAAAAAACTGCAAGGGACCTGATGCTTCAGTTCTTCAAAGAGACCGGAATTACAGGCGGTGGTAAACAGAAGCGGTACCTCTGGACCGATGCCTTCGCACTCTGTAACGCCTTTGCTCTATCCGATATTACTGGAGACCGTTCCATGAAAGAAACGGGGCTTAAGCTGATCGAGTCGGTTCATTCCGTCCTTGGAAAACACCGGGGTGATGACCATAGAAGCGGATGGATCAGCGGTTTAGACGGGGAGAACGCTCAAGCGCATCCCACCTCCGGAGGACTCAGGATTGGAAAACCGATGCCGGAACGGGGTTCCCATGAATCCTTTGATCCTATGCTGGAGTGGGACCGGGACGGACAGTATTATCACTATCTTACTAAATGGATGCACGCTCTTATAGTGGCCGGAAAAGAGACCGGTACAAAAGATTTCTTCAGGTGGGCTGCTGAATTGGCGAAAACTGCTCATGAGCATTTTACCTATTCCGTGAACGGGAAAAAAAGAATGTACTGGAAGATGAGTATTGACCTTTCCCGTCCATTAGTACCGTCTATGGGACATCATGACCCGATGGATGGATTTATCACCTACTGTGAAATAAACGACGCAACCGATGAGGATGTTCCGGATATCCCTAATGAAATTGAGGAGATGCGGGACATGCTCCGGGGGATGGACTGGACGACTGAGGATCCTCTGGGAATCGGCGGACTCTTATTCGATACCTTTAGACTTGTAACGATGACTTCCTTAGGTAAAGCTGATTACCCGGATATTCTCATAAATCTGTTAGACGCGTCTCTTTCGTCTTTACACCGATACAGCCGTCAAAGCAAAAGCATACCGCCATCTCACCGGCTCGCTTTCCGGGAACTCGGTTTGTCTATTTCCCTTCATACGCTGCCCATCATGGAGAATCTGGTAAGAGATGATTCACGTTTCGAAAAAAACCGAAGCAGGATAATCGGTATTCTTGATGATCTTAAACCGTTTTTCTCCCTCGCCCAGGAGATCGAAGCTGTCTGGCTCCTGCCTAAAAACCGCAGTACAAGGATGTGGCAGGACCATTGGGAAATAAACACCGTCATGCTGGCCACAAGTCTTGCACCTAAGGGATTTTTAACAATATAGGAAATTTGCTAAACCGGCGGAAATGAATTATCAATAATAGTATAAACAAGTTCTCGGAGGAGTAGCATGAGAAAAATTTCCACGTTAACTTTCGGCTTGGTATTTTCCTTTGTTGTCATATTATCGGCCGCGGCCGATCCGTTGAAGATCGAGGAGTTCAGTTCTTACTCATTAAAGCAGCAGCTTATTGCTGAGTCTATAAATTTGAAAGATGTAGAGTATAATATCGAAACCATGACGGATGCAGTGTTCATCCCCGTTGGGTGGTCCTCGGATGGTAAGTTCGCTTATATTGTAGATACCTACCCGGATGGATTCGGCGATTTAGTAAGGGATGTAGTTGTTCAGAACATGAGCAGCGATAAGGTAATGTATGAAAAAACCAATCGCGGTCCGGAAATGGATGAAGCAGGAATAAAACGGGGAGAATTTCCGAAGGTCTTTCAGCAGGCATTAGGGGTGTACGAGTTTTCACCAAAGAAGGATATAGAAATGATGGAATTCCCCCTTATTTCCGGTGACTATGCCTATTCCGTCCACATAGAACAGGTAACTGTTTTGGAAGAGGGACATTTCTACGGTGATACTATCGAGTCGTACCAAGTCAGAATAAAAAGATCGGACGGTACTTCAAAGGTCGTATACCGGTATTCCTCAGCGGAATCCGCCTTGTACGATATTCAGTTAGCGGGGTGCATTAAGAGTCCCTACGAGGAGCGGATCGCCATAGTAATTGCTGAAATAAAGCACGGATTTGAAGCTTCCAAATCTATATCTCCTAAGCTGATTGGTTCGCATTTAAAACTCGGATTTGAGTAATTGTGCGGATCTCCGCGAAAGTATTTGTAGCCGTAAGGTCCCGTTTATTGATGGGACCTTTATGGTTCTCTTTTGTCAAAAAGATAATGGGAGACCATATATTCATCTCCGTTCTTTAATGAGAAAGTCTCTTCGCAGGCCATTAAAAAAAGACGCCAGTAGATAAACCACCGCTTTTCCTGGCCTGCCCCGTAGGTGCCCCGCAGGATCGGTAGAAGGGATCCGCGGTTTTTATCGTACCGTTTCAGCCAAGCTCTGAGAGTACGGCCGTAGTGTCTGCCGCTTACCCGCCAATGGTTTTCCAAAACCAAGTGTTCCTGAAAGTAGAGAAGCAGGTTATCGGCAGGCATGGTTCCTCCGGTGAAAAACGTCCGGGCCATCCAACTTCCCGTTTCGGGATACTCGTAGCAGTATCTCCGGTGACTGAAGATGTGGACAAACAGCTTACCCTCAGGATTTAGCCAGGATGATATCCGCTTCATCAGCTCCCGGTAATTTTTCATATGCTCGAACATCTCCACCGACAGTATCCGGTCAAAATGATCTTCGGGATCAAAGTCATTGATATCACTAACTATCCCTGTAAGGTTGGACAAGCCTCTCTTATCCGTTTCCTTCCGGATAAAATCGATTTGGTCTCTCGAACCTGAAACAAAGGTGATGTTTACATCAGGATACTTTTCCGCCAGGAAAAGACTCATAGCACCCCACCCGCACCCTAAGTCGAGAATGTGTTGGTCTTCCTTTATATCGGCCCGTTTTGCGGTGAGTTCCAGCATAACAGTTTCAGCTTTATCTAAAGAGGCCTCCGGCCTTCCCCCGGCGGATGCAGGAGGAAAGTACGCACCGCTGTACTTCATATGCTTTCCTAAAAAGGAGCGGAAAAAATCCGGAGGGACTTCGTAGTGCTGCTGATTTGCCTTGTCCGCTGAAACTGCTATCGGCCCCCGGGAAAACTTTTTCACCAGCTCCATAAGGTATTCACCTTCCTGTTGGACATTCATCTTTTGAAGCTCTCTAAGGTGATTATAAAGAAGTTTACGGATTCCAATCCGGATCAGAAAATCGGGGATAAAACCGGTCTCTGCTAGACGGATGTACCATTCCATCAGTGTACTATAGAGGAAAAAAAGGGATTTTTACAATGGATAAAATGAGAATTCATATGAAAGGTCAGGAGATCTGCCGTTTGGAATTCTCAATTCGGATGATATCCCGTTTCTGCTGATCGTCAATGATGTTGTCCGTAACAGCGCTGTCCAGTGCTGTCATCCACTCCCGGTTGGCGATGTTTCTCATTTGACTCCGGCCGAACCACCATCCCGCCAATCCTCCTACAACTAGTGTTATTATACTTCCCCAAAGCATGTCACAAACCCTCCTTCACACAATAAAAGATACTAAAAGCAATTGCAAAAATCACTGTTTGAATTTTTTGGATAGTATGCAAAGATAGTATATTCGGGAGGAGCAGAAATGAAAGCCCTTGTACTGGAGGAATACAACAGGCTTGTATTCCGGGAAACCGACACCCCTGCTTTTGGTGAGGACGAGGTTCTTGTCCGGGTTAAAGCCTGCGGTATCTGCGGAAGCGATGTCCACGGAATGAACGGCTCCACCGGCAGAAGGCAGCCGCCGGTTATCATGGGACATGAGGCGGCGGGGATAATAGAAGAGATCGGAAAAAACGTCTCCGAATTTGTTCCGGGAGACCGGGTGACCTTCGACTCGACTATATACTGCGGCAAATGCTGGTACTGCCTTCGGGGAGAAATCAACCTTTGCGACAACCGCCGGGTTCTGGGTGTATCCTGTGATGACTACCGGAAGGACGGCGCCTTTGCCGAATACGTCGCGGTACCTGAACACATACTCTACCGGCTGCCGCACTCCGTTTCCTTCCGGCACGCTGCCATGATCGAGACCCTCGCGATAGCCAGGCATGCCCTAAACCGCGTTTCCGTTTCCTTAGACGATACTGCTGTTGTGATCGGAACCGGAATGGTGGGGCTATTGGTAATTCAGCTGCTCAGCCGTTCCGGAATAAAACAGGTTATCGCGGTGGACGTAAATCCATCCCGGCTCGAAACGGCACGGAAGTTAGGAGCGGATGCGGTCATCAACCCGGAAAATCAGGATGTTCCGGGTGAAATTAAGACAATTACCAGAGGAAGAGGGGCTGATGCCGCATTCGAAGTGGTGGGAATTACCCCAACCGTGCAAAGTGCGTTGGAATCGGTGCGGAAAGGGGGAAGAATCGCTTTAGTAGGGAATTTGTCTCCCGGCGTGGAGATACCTCTGCAGGTTCTTGTTACGAGGGAAATCACTGTAAAAGGATCCTGCGCTTCCCGCGGTGAGTACGGCGGGGTCATAGATCTACTATCTTCGGGAAAGATCGACCTTGATTCCATGATAAGCGCCATAGCCCCGCTCTCTGAAGGAGCTGTCTGGTTCAACCGTCTGTATAAAAACGACGGGAATCTTCTGAAGGTTATACTGGAACCGTAAAAGCGATGCTACTATAATAAAGAGGTGGCTTCCGGATGAAACCGGTAAGGGCAAGTCCCGCCGATAAAAAGGAGATACTAGTGAAACAGCATAACGGATTACACATGAATTTAGGAAATCTTTCCCTCCTCTCTAACGCGGAAACCCGTTCTATCAGTCCGGAAAACTTTACCGGTGAAAAAGGTGCCGGAGGAGCATCCGAGGACGGGACCGGGAAAAACTGTGCCCGGGATTTGGGAGTGGGCTGGAAAATATCACCTTCCGTGGTTATTAGGGCGGGAGAAACCTTTACCTTAGCGGAAATAGAAGGTCCCGGAGCTATTCAGCAGATGTGGATGACACCAACGGGCAATTGGCGGTTCAGTATTCTCCGTATATATTGGGATGATCAGGAGAATCCCTCTGTAGAGTGTCCCGCGGGAGATTTTTTTGCCAGCGGTTGGGGCAAATTTGCTCCCCTGAGTTCCCTCGCGGTGTGTGTAAATCCCGGGAGCGCTTTTAACTGTTATTGGGAGATGCCTTTCCGGAAACGGTGCCGGATAACCTTGACTAATATTGACACTAAGGACATGGTCCTCTATTACCAGATCAACTACTGCCTTACGGAAGTCCCGGAAAATGCAGCTTATTTTCATGCCCAGTTCCGCCGGGTTAATCCCCTTCCCTACAAAGAGCCCTATACTATTGTCGACGGCATCCGCGGTCAGGGACAATACGTGGGAACCTATTTGGCTTGGGGTGTTAATAACCAGGGATGGTGGGGAGAAGGTGAGATTAAGTTCTATCTGGACGGAGATTATGACTTCCCCACTATCTGCGGTACCGGGACGGAAGACTACTTCTGCGGTTCTTATAATTTCGAGAATAAAGACACCAAACAATATCAGGAGTACAGCACTCCCTATGCCGGTCTCCACCAGGTGCTTCGGCCGGACGGAGTCTATCAGTCCCAAACGCGGTTCGGGATGTACCGTTGGCACATAACCGATCCGGTCCGGTTCAGGAAGGACCTGCGGGTTACCATACAAGCTCTAGGATGGCGGAGCGGAGGAAGGTATCTGCCGCTTCAGGACGACATTGCATCGGTGGCCTGCTGGTATCAGACATTACCAACGGCGCCTTTTCCGCGGCTTCCTTCTAAGGACGAGTTGGAGGTGATTTAACGCCCGATCCGAGGTGTTTTTTTAGAGCAAACGTTTCTCCTGAAAGAAGGTTTTCAGTTTGTCCATTTCTCCGTCCGTCAGAGAATTATAGGGGGTTTTAATATCAATGGCCTTAGGAAAAATTGTATGCGATTTAGCCCCTACCGCTGAAAA